>JACZKP010000092.1 GCA_014860005.1 Verrucomicrobiota bacterium
GACCAGGCGGTAGCAGCAGCGTGCTCATAAACCCACCGGTGAGGAACCGACCCGGCGTGCCGCAGCATCGCCGATCCGCAAACCAGAGTGCTAATCAGATGCGCTAAAACAAGTTTGAAAAGATGTGGGTAATGACAAGGGCTGAAAGCTCCGGCCATCCGTGCTGCGGTAAAGCCGGAGTTTATTATTCTCGGAAGTGTTGTAGCCAATCGAATAGCAAACGCCCTTGTGCCAGGTCGCCGACCAAAGCCAGGAGTCCGGCTCGCCTACCGTGACCGGCTTCGTCCAATTGATGCCGTCCTTGCTGAATTGCGTCGCCGAGTGGAATCATCGGGCTCCGCAGCAGCACGCAAGGTTGGGCCTCCGGAACCAAGGAGCACGCTGACGCCAGCGAAAACGCCGATGCAGCGCAAGCGCCATGATCCATTTAGATCAGCGTTGCTCTCCTCTGTTTCTGCGGAGGCGATAATTTGCACACCAGACGCCTGGCGAAGTCGCGCCAGCCATCGGACTTGAGAAATGGGCGACGTCATGGCTCAGGGCCGGAATTGAAGAGAATATAGGTCCGCGTCCTTCATCACGACCCGCAAGCGGACCACTTCACCTGCCAATCGCGACACATCCGCGCCAGTCTTCCACCGTACGACACGTGCAATGTCATCACCGATTTGTTCACGCGCGTCGGCCAGGGCGAAACCGGGCAGCGCTTTTCCGTTGGCGTCCTGCAACTCCACGTTCACGCTGCCGGCGGCGCTGGTGGCGAAGTTGATGATTAGTTCGCGACCGGAGAATTTCAGCGGCTTCGTCAGTAGCTCGCCGCCGCCATACGGCGCGTTGACGGAAGCGAAGCCATCCGTGCGCAGCGTATAGCGGATGATATGAGCATCGCGTTGCGCATAGTGCGCCTGTTTGTAGAGCGACATTTCAGCGGGGCCGGTTGGCACAACGCCCAATGCGGTCATGCCGGCCCGCGACGCCCAGTTCCCAAGATCCGGGCCGGGACGGATGAACGCCTCCATGAACGTGCGGGTGTAGCGAGTCCCGCCGCGGCTGCTCATGAGCACCGCATCCGCGCAATCGCCGGCGTAGCCTTTGCTCACGCCCAGCAGCGCCGCCTGTTCGTCCGTGAGCGCCTTGCGCCCCGGCAGAAAGCGCATGGGTGTGGCGACGTAAAGATGCGGTGCGCGGAAATAAGGGTGCGTCTGGCTGGTGTAGAGATGCTCGCGCGGCGTCTCGCCAAACGTCATTTCCACTGGTGCCGACCAGTCGAGGAAATTGGTGGACGTGCTGCGGCTGATGGTGCGATAGCCGCGAAAATCTCCGCCGGTCCACGTGCGGAAATAAGCCACGTAGCAATTCTCCGACTCCGACCAAAACGCGACGTTTTGCGAGTCGAACGCGCCTTGCTTCAGCACAGGCACGTCGCGCAATTTCCGCCAGCGCAAGCCGTCGCCGGAAGCAAATGCCACCAATCCACTGTGCGTAGTGCCGGCCAGGGCTTTGAACTTTTTGGAAGCCGGAATGCCGGGCCGTGTATCGAGCAACGGCGAGAAGTTGTGCGAGAACGGCGCGGCATGGGCGAGCACGACGTTGTTGCTGCGCGTGCCGAAGAGTTCGAACAAACCCAGGTCTGGCTTGGTCCACGCGATGCCGTCTTTGCTTTCGGCGTAAGCGGTACATTCATTGGTTGAACCGTCGCGCCCGGCGGTGGCCAGCCCGCGATAGTACAGCCGGTAACGGTCATCATCCTTGATGACGGTGAAGTAACCGCTAAAGCCGCCTTCCCAGGGACGATCAAGTCGCAAGACCACACCGGCGGGCTGCGGCTCGTGAAGTTTCAATTGCGTGCCCTCCAGCCGGTCAATCAGCCAGTCATCCACGAACAACTCCAGTCGGGAGCCGATTTCGCGAACTTCCGGCGGCGTGTTAGTTAGGGTGGGGTTTTGCGCGCCAGCGGAGGCGGTCAATGAAAGCGCGGTGAGCAGCGTGAGGGCAGACGGGAGCAGGGGATGCATGAGCAAGCTTTGGAAGGGTTCGCGGGAATTCTGATTTGTATGTCCAGTTTGAAATTATCGGGCGTTCACCAATTCGTAATCCTCATTCGCCAGATGTTGGGTGGGCGCCCGCGCCGTCGGGGCACGCATGATGGCGCTATTCACATGGCCATCGGCAAACCCCAGGTTCAGATTATATCCATCGCGCTCGCCATGGATCTGGGTATGGCGAAAGTGAACCGGCGACGAGCCGATCGTATAATACTCGGGAAAGACAATGGTGAAATCGCCGCCCATAGCCAACCGCGAGGGCCGATAAATCTGGCTGAGGTTGGCGTTGAACAAATTGACCCTGGCATTGACCGCAAGGGTGGGATGGGCCGGCTGGCTCGCATCGTAAAGGAACGCATTGTAGAGGTAGCTGCTGCCATAGCGGTCAAAGAAACTGACTCCGTTATCCAGACCCGAACCCGCGCCCGGTCGGTAGCCCTTGCGATCCAACGGACATTGGGCAACGGCCTGGCCAAGATACGACTCGAGAATCCGCGGGTTGTTGTCCGGCAGCCCCCACAAGTTGCTGGTGCGCTTGCCGAAGATATAGGCGCGATTATTCCAAGCCAGACTTTCGGGGTTGGCCTTGTTTGCACTGGTGGTGTAGCTGGGGAACAAGTCGTTGTGGTCCGAGGTGTAGGTGGTGGCGGCAATGGCGAGCTGGCGCAGGGCCGAAGTGCATTGCGTTGTCATGGCCCTGCGCTTGGCCTTGCTCAAAGCCGGCAACAGCATCGCGGCGAGGATGGCAATGATGGCAATCACCACCAGCAACTCGATCAGGGTAAAACCGCCTGACGGGCGGTCGCTGTTCTCAGTTGTCATATCATCCGGCCAAGCCTAACACGCAAGTCATGCTTTCAGAGAAGGTTTATTCATGCGGTTTTCGCGTTTGCCGGTTTGGGCGGTAGCTGCCCGCCCAAACCGGCCCCAACCCACCGTAATGCCTCAAGGCTGAACGAGCCGGAAGAACAGGTTGCCCGCACCGATGACCACGCTCGCCGGACTTGTTTGGCCGTTTGGCACATCGGTCCAGCCCGCAGGATTCGCCGCGTCGGTATTCTGCTGCAAGATGAATCCTGGAGCGGTCCAAGACAACACGAGCGTATTGCCATCCTGCATGAATTCGAGCAGCGGCGCTTCGATCACCGGCTGGAGCGGCACGGTTTGCACGGTGATCTCATCAATGTAATAGACCGTGCTGGCAATCGCCGTTCCGAAGAACAGGCGGTCAATGATGTTGTCCGGTGTGCCGAAAGGCGCGATCGCCATCCACTCGTCATCATTGACCCGGCCCCGCGCGGTTGTCCCGTTCCACTCCAGATTGAACTTGTTCCACTGGTTGGGCGGCACTTGCAGGCCTGGTCCATTCCACACACCGTTGTAAGCACGCCAACCCACAAAATCCCAACCGGCAGTGTCCCACGCGGCCAGTTTTCCAATACCGTTCCAGAGCAGTTGCGTGGTGTTGTTGAAGGTGGCGCCGCGAGCGAGGCCGACGGCGGCAACATTATTGTCGCCACCCGGAGTCCACAAATAGAACTCAATATCCAGACCAGTCTCACCCGCACGAATCTGGCGGCTTCCGAACAGCGCGCTCAGGGTGGGAGTCCCGCCCGAGGCCAGACGATCAATGGCCAGATAATTGTTTCCTTGGAACGCTGCGTCCGGACCACCGGCGAACGGGCCGGTCATCACTTCCACAAAGAATGAGGTGGCGGCGTAAGTGCCGACTTCCGGATCGTCCGCATTGGGTGGGCCGGCCACCGGACTGTTTTCAAATCCGTCACGGAACAGAACGAGCGGCAGCACCGGCAGGAGACCGGTTTCAAACCGGGCCACGGCCCAGCGCGTCTCGGCCAGACCGCTACCCGTTGAGAGGGCGTCGCCAAACAGGAAACGTGGCGCCGCTCCAGTGCCGTCTGGAACATCGCTGCGGAGCAGTGGGTCCGGAGTGAGGTTGATGCCGTTGACATAAACTCGTACGCCGCCTTCGCCTCCGTCCGCGATCGGATCGAACAGAATCTGGTAGGTGTTATACTCCGCCGGGTTAACCGGCAGCGTTGTATCCAACCGGGTTTCACCGCCCGGCGTCAGGATATACACGCCCGCGGGAGGCAGACTGCCGCCTCCAATACTCAGGCGGATGGACCAGATGCTTTGACCGTCGTAAACGGTGATTTGCGCATCGCCGGTTGAACTTTGACTGACCACCTTGCCGCGCGCCGTTGCGGTCCAACCGCGTGGATCCATCAGATGATCGAGCATCAGCGGCAGTGCATAGTGTGCCTGCTGGCTGGTGCTCGTCCCAATCTTCCAATGCTTCTCCTCGTCCTCGCCGCCGGTCACGGTAGGAACGCCGTCCGCCACCAACTCGAAGCCTTTTGCGGTGGGATCATCGTCGCCGGACGTCTCGACAAAGGCAGCTTCCGGCACCGAACTCAACCAGACGCGAACATTATCCAGATAGTATAATGTGCCGCCGCCGCCACTCCGGGAATGTACTCCTTGAACCGTGGCCACCGGTGGAACGCGAACCGCGCCGACGCCATCGGCGGTGCGGACGACGACCTGATCGCCACCCAGCACGTATTCCACTTCAAACTTCGTCCATTGGCCCGGTGTATGGAACAGTCCGGTGGGAATGTGCGACGTGCCGTCAAACACGGTGATTCGGTAATTGTCGGTCGCACCCCAGAATGTCACCTGATAGAAAATTGTGGCCGTACCGTTATGCATCATGAATTGCGGCAGGCCGCTCTCCCAGTAAATCCACGCTTCCGCGTGAATTCGGTCCCGGTTTGCCGCCGTGGCTGTCGAGGTGAACAATGGGTAAACAAAATCCACCCGCGTTCCGCTAGCGGGCCGGTTGAGATACAGATGCTGAGTGCCGCTTTGCGCTTGAGGCTGATTGGTATCCGTTACAATGGCGGCGGTGCCCGTTGCGAGATAAGAACCGACTTGTGCCGGACCGGGCACCATGCCCACTGTGCCCGCTTCGAAATCGTCTCCAAACACCTGCCAACGAACCGTGGGAGTGATCGGGCCGCGCGCCATCGGCTGCGGGCCGGATTCAAGGCGGACTTCGGCCCAGCGCGTTTCAGAAGCTGTGCCGGTGGCAGAACTACTGTCGCCAAATCGGAATTGTGGCGTGAGCGCTCCGGCGACCGGCACTTGTGCCCGTGTGATCGGCACAGGTGTGAGATTGAAGCCGTTGACATAGACCGACACCGCACCCTGACCCGCGTTTGCAGAAGGATCGAAGACCATCTGGTATGTCTGGTAAATACTGGGAACCACCAGCATGTCCGCGCTGTCCAATCGCATGGTGCCGGTGGCGGTTTTGAGATACAGTCCCTGCGCGGGAAGACCGGATGCGCCCGAACTCAATTGGAGTGTCCAAACACTATCCTCGTCCACCACCGTGATCTCGGCGTCTTGCGGGGCTCCATCCACCAGACGAACGGTGGCTGTAGCAGTCCAACCGGCCGGCAACTCAAAGTATAGCGGATCAGGCACGGCAGCGTAAGCGACGCGACCGTCCGCTGGCGCCTCGATTTTCCAGTGTGGAAGCCCGTCTTCACCCGGGCCGGTTGTGGTTGCTTCCGCAGCGTCCAGCGTAAATCCATTTGCGCTCGGATCAATGGTCCCGCTAACCGTCAACGTCGGCGGTTCCGGGAACGGCGTGGCGATCACAGAAACTTCGTCGAGGAAATAAGTTGTGCCGGCCGTGCCGGTGGAGAAGAAGATTCGGTCCACGAGATTTGCCGGCGAACCCCAGCGGCCCAAAGGCACCGGATCTCCGCCATTGATCCGGCCGGTCGCAACGCGCCCATCCCAGTGGATTCGGATGCGATTCCAGGCTTCGGCAACAATCGGCAGGCCCGGTCCCTGCCATTGCCCGTCATAGTGCCGCCAACCCAAAGAATCCCAGCCTTCCGTTGCCCAGACATCTGCCCGTCCAAAGCCGTTCCAGAGCAGTTGCGAGTTGGCGTTGAAAGCGGTGCCGCTCCCAATCCCCGCCGCCGCCATGGTGTTGGTGCTGTCGGCCATCCACAAATAGAACTCGATGTCGAATTGCGCGGTGCTGGCGGGCAGGCCACCGCCTTCAAGCAATGCGCTCAAAGTGGGCGTGCCACCCGAACCCGCGCGATCAATCATCAGACACTGATCCCCCGCCTGAGCTGTGGCAGGACCATCCTGCACGGGAGTCGTGAGCACCTGCACAAATGCCGAACTGGAAGCGTAACCACCTACGTCTGGCGTTTCCGCCCCGGGCGTGGGGCCGGCCAGAGCATTGGGATGACGCAACCACAAGGCACCGCTGCCGAGCCGCGCCAGACTCGAATCATTAACGGCAGCAACCAACCGATGCACAATGCCATTCTGAGCACCGTCCGTGGCGAACTTGTCCGTGATGGTTTCGCCGATGTCGCCTTCGAAGTCATAGAAGACCGCCAGTTCACCTGCTCCGGGCGTAATCAAACCCACCGCGCTTTGCGTTACGAGCGAAGCGATTTCGGTTTCTGTGAGTGCGCGTCCCAGCACCAACACGTTATCCACGTAACCTATGAGTTGCTCGTTGGCGTTGCCGCCAGTGTCATGTGGGTCCTCGCCGACGCGCAGGTTTTGGGTCATTTCGACCGGGCCGCCCCCGGCGAACCCGGTAGCGACCGAAACTCCGTTGAAGTAAATGGTCACCTGGCCGTTATCGTACGTGACGGCATAATGATGGTAGCCGGGGTCGCTCATGCCCGCCGGCGGCGAAGCCGTGGCGGTGACCACATTGTTGATAATGGCGCGCAGTCCGGGAATCGAAGTGCCGCGCGAGTCCATGTCCAGAATCAGACGATCGGCCATGACACTGCCGTTGCCCCGGTAGCTGGAAAAGATGCGGGTGAAATCAAGCGGCACTTCGCGATTGTCCACGTGGATCGCAAGCGTGAAGGCGGCGCCCAGCGAAAGCGTACCCGGGATTTCGAGTGTGCTGTAGGGCGGCACGGCCACGGATCGCACACCTCCGGGAATGTTTTCAAAGCCGTCGTGGAAAAGCACGACCGGGTCGGGGTTGGGTTGTGCTGAGACGGGGCCGAAGGGGGAGCCGACGGCAACTGCGGCAGCAAGGAGAAACAAGTGACGGGCAGTGATCATACGCTTCATAAAGATTGGGTTTTTTATTCGCCAAATAACCACGGTGAACGATGCCACCTTACGCTTGCGAGCGCGTCACCCAAAAGCAGTTTTTACTTGCCTCTTTTGGGTACATGTTGTCCCCGGCGATTCTCCCGGGTACGTGATGTTTCAGGGCAACCCCTCAGCCGAGCGTCCGACCCTTAATGAAAGTGGGCATGATTGTGTAATCTTTGATTTGCGCATCGCCCTGCACGATACCCATCACCACGCGCGAGATTTTCGAGGCCAGGGCCTGGTGACTGTGAGAGTAACGTGCAACACTTGGAACCATGTCTTCCAGGAAGGAATCGTCGTCCCGCGAAATCAGCACCACGTCCCGGGGCACACGCACGCCGGCGTTTAACAGATGACCCAATACCGTCAGCACATGCCGCGCCCTTGAAATCAGAAAGGCCGTGGGAGGCTGCGGCCGGGACAGCAGATGATCCACCCGCGCGCAAATGCTCTCCACGCTGCCGTCGTGCTCCTGCACGCTTCCGAGGACATCGGACACCTTGGTTTCGGCCACCGCCTCGCGGAAGCTGGACATGGTAATCAGGTCGCCGGCCGGGCCAGGCGCCGGCGTTAACAACACCAATCTGCGGTGGCCGCGCGAAATAAATTGGTTTACAGCGTGATGACACACCGCCGCGTAGTCCCGGTCCACCGCTGGCAGGCGGATGCCCTCGTAACACGAACCAATCACGACGCAGGGCAGTTCCCGTGCGGCAAACCACTGCTGCATGGGCTGGGTGGGCCCGAACAACACCCAGCCCGCTGGACGCAGCGTTTTGCTCAGACTCTCCAATCCGTGGGTGCCTCCACCCCGGTAAGGCGCCCGGCTCACATGCGTCTCCAAAACATAACCGGCCTCGGTCAAGTGTTCGCGCAGGCGGTTGATGAGATATATGGCCAGCGGATTGAGCGATTCCGGCGGCAAGGGCAGCAGCGTCAACACCCGGTTGCTTGCGGATGCCCCGGGCGCGGCGCGGCGGTTGACAATCCTGCGCCGTTGCCCCTGGCGGCACTTGATCACCCCTTTGCGGCTCAGTTGCCTCAGCGCCGCGCGCAGGGTCTTCCGGCTCACGTGGAGTTGCGCACACAATTCGTGTTCGCCGGGCAGCCAGGACGCCCAGCGACCCGATTCAATCTCCTCGACCAGTACGGCGGCGGTCTGCGCCACCAGCGACACCTTTTGAGGTAAGCGGTTCATTTGGTTTCTCAAGCGAGCAACAATCGGGACCATAATTTGAGCCTTCCACGTTGCTACGCCAGGATTGTGCTCAAGCAAGGAACATGTCTCCGCAAGAGGCAAGTGAAAACTGCTTTCGGCGAGACTGAACAAAGCGCAAGCTGCCCTCGTTGCCATAAGAAACACCATGAAAGCACTTCGCCATTTCAGCGCCGGGTTTACCCTCATTGAATTGCTCGTGGTCATCGCCATTATCGCAATTCTGGCCGGCATGCTCCTGCCCGCGCTCTCCCGCGCCAAGCAGGCATCGCATCAGGCCGCCTGTTCTTCCAATCTGCGCCAAATGGGCATCTCCATTCAGATTTACGCGTTGGATCGCAACGACCAGATGCCGAGTCTCTGGGAACGGCCCATCAGCGCGAATCCGATACCAGGGGCGGTTGGCCGCGGTCGCGGCTACACCATGTTCGGGCTGCTCCTGAGCCAGACACGGATTCCCATGACCGCCTTTCGTTGTCCCGCCGACCGCCGTCAATATGAGTTGACCGAGGAGAATTTCTGGCAACTGCTTCCCACTCAGGTCAACCAGTGGGAAACCTTGGTTCCCTTTGATTACTCGGCCAACGCCGTCGGTTACGGCATGACGCAACGGCGCGTTCCCTGGTCCCTGCCGGATCACGGCCCGTTGCCGACTTCAAACATTCGTCGTCCGTCAACCACTTACCTGGTCTGGGATGGTCACATACCCACGTGGAACATCGCCGGCGGTTATCAGTCACTCAAAACTTCCCTCGAAGGGTTCCAGACGAATCCCCAAAGCTGGGCTTACCATCTGCAAACCACTTTCCGTCACTCCGGCACCAAGGACCGCAAAAACCTCCGCCGCGGTCCCAATTCCGTGCTGGCTGATGGCCATGTCGAAGCCAAGATTGATTTCCTCGGGCTCGAAGAGGACAACTTCAATCTGCCTCGGTAAGACGAGATGCCATCCATTCGTGACGGAAAGGCGGAATGAAACTGACCACCCCATTGGAAGAAATGTCACGGCGTGATACTGCCGCTCGTCGCTCATGCCGTGAATTTGATGCACCTCACCCTGCAGGCGGCTCTGGCATGCCTCAGATCGTAACCGACAATTCATCAGCACCAACTCAATGAAAACTAAGTTAGCCACACTATTGTTACTCACCATTGCGGCTCTGTCCGCTCAAGCCGCGACGAAACCTTCATCGCCGCAGCCGGTCCTTGTTCAAGTCCAGCGAATCTGGGATCAAGCTCCGCATAACGCATTCACCGACCTGATTCGGTTCAAGGACCAATGGTTCTGTGTATTCCGGGAAGCCTCGACCCACGGCGTTGCCAAGGACGGAAAAATCCGTGTGATCACTTCAAAGGACGGTCGCACCTGGCAATCCGCCGCGCTGATTTCGTCGCCCGTGGCTGACCTGCGCGATCCGAAGCTCGCGATCACTTCGGATTCACGACTGATGATCACGGGAGCAGGAGCGTTTCCCCAACCGGGACCTTACTTGCATCAGTCGCTGGTCTGGTTTTCAAACGATGGCCGGGAGTGGGACGGCCCAGTCGAGGTTGGTGACAAGGATGTTTGGTTATGGCGCGTGGAGTGGCATGGCGACACGGCATACGGAGTCGGCTACAGCACCCGGGCAGACCGACGATTCACCCGGTTCTACAAGAGCAAAGATGGTCGCAAGTTCGACACGGTGGTCGAGTCGTTAGCTACCGAAGGGTATGCCAATGAAACGGGCATCATATTCGACGGCGACACGCTGCTCTGTCTCCTGCGGCGGGATTCGGGAACGGCCACGGCCCAACTCGGTCGGGCGGAACCGCCCTACACCCAGTGGACTTGGCAGGACTTGGGCATTCGCGTCGGCGGCCCCGATATGCTCAAGTTGCCGGATGGCCGGATCGTGGTGGGCGGGAGGTTGTACGACGGCGGGGCGCGGACGGTCCTGTTCTGGCTGGATCCGGTTTCGGGCAAGTTGACAGAATTCCTGAAGCTGCCGTCCGGGGGGGATACCAGCTATCCCGGACTGGTCTGGCACGAGGACCGACTTTGGGTGAGTTACTATTCGTCGCATGAAGGCGGCAAATCCATGATCTACCTGGCGGAGGTAAATCTGGCCGGAAAGCCTGCCAGGGCAGACGCGTCCAAATCCGGCGAGCCGGTGAAGATCGGCTCGCGGCTCGAACTGCTGCTGGATGATTATTTGATCGAGGACAGCAAGAACGCCGAGTTGCGGCTGCACAAACCGGCCCCGCGGGAAGTGGTGATCGTTCACGACGCGCCGTGGGAAGGGAACGTGTGCGCGTATCACACGGTCTTCAAGGACGGCGACCTTTACCGGATGTACTACCGGGGGGCGCATTACGAAATTGAGACGCGCAAGATCACCCATGAACTCGTCTGCTATGCGGAGAGCAAGGATGGCATCCACTGGTCCAAGCCGGAGTTGGGTCTCGTTGAGTTCAAAGGATCGAAACGTAACAATGTGATCTGGGGCGGAATCGGCGTGCATAATTTTGCACCGTTCAGGGACCTCAATCCAAACGCGGCGCCGGAGGAAAAATACAAGGCGCTGGCCTCCGGTCGCGGGGGACTGTATGCATTTCGTTCGCCGGACGCCATCCGCTGGTCGCTCATGAGCGATAAGCCGGTCATCACCAAGGGGGCGTTCGATTCGCAAAACCTCGCTTTTTGGGACGTGACGCGGGAACGGTATGTGGATTTTCACCGCGGCTTCAGGGAGGGCGTGCGGGACATTATGACGGCGACCTCGTCAGATTTTCTGAAATGGACCGAGCCGGTCTGGCTCGAGTACCCGGAGTCGCCGGACGAGCATCTCTACACGAATCAAATTCTGCCGTACCACCGCGCGCCGCATATCTTTCTCGGTTTTCCGATGCGGTTTCTTCCGCAACGGAAAGCGGCGACGCATCCGTTGCCGGGCATTTCGGACGGCGTGTTCATGAGCAGTCGAGACGGACGTTCCTTCAAGCGCTGGGGCGAAGCCATTATTCGTCCGGGGCTGCAGGCCGACCGCTGGGTCAACCGCAACAACATGACCGCCTGGGGCCTGGTCGAAACTGCGTCTGACATTCCCGGAACGCCGCCGGAACTGTCGCTCTATTCCACGGAAGGTTACTACGCGGGCGACGCCGTCCGGCTGCGCCGCTTCACCTGGCGGTTGGATGGCTTTGTTTCCATGCAGGCACCCTTGAGCGGTGGTGAGTTCACCACGAAACCATTGTTGTTTGAGGGCGAGCCGCGGAAAGCTTCGGGCAATCTCGAACTGGTGTTGAATTATTCCACCTCGGCCGCGGGAAGCGTCCAATGCGAGTTGCTTGATGCCGCCGGAAAACCTTTGCCCGGATTTACGCTGGCCGATTCGAGCGCGATGTATGGCGACGCTATCGAGCAAACGGTTTCCTGGAAGGGTCAATCCGACCTGAAGCCGTTGGTCGGCCAGCCGGTTCGCCTCCGGTTTGTCCTCAAAGACGCCGACCTGTTCGCGTTCCGCTTTCGCTGAACCGTCGGCTGGGATACAAAAGGCGGGCACAATTCAATCGGTCATGGCAAAGCGAATTCTGATTGTCGGCTGTGGCAGCATCGGTGAACGCCACCTGCGCTGCCTCGCGCGCGGTGAATTGGCGCACCTGACGGTTTGCGATCCAAATCCAGGGCTGCAAAAAAAAATCGCCCGAGACTATTCGGTGCCGGTCTTTGCCGGAATGAAGGAGGCGCTGGCCAGCGGGCATTTTGATGGCGCCATCATCTGCACGCCGGCCAATACGCATGTGAGCATTGCCTTGACGCTATTGCAGCGCAATATCGCGTTGTTGATTGAGAAACCATTGAGCACGAGCTTGGCCCAATTGGATGAATTGAAGGCGGAAATGGTACACACGGGAAGGTTCGTTGGCGTCGCGTATGTTTACCACTTTGTTCCCGTCGTGCAGGCGGCTCGTGAGTTTTTACGAGCCGGATCTTATGGGAAACCGTTGCACGTCAGTGTGGTGTCTGGCCAGAATTTTCCAACGTTTCGACCGGCCTATCGTGACATTTATTACAACCAACACGATACGGGCGGCGGCGCGATTCAAGATGCTCTGACGCATCTGGCGAATACCGTGGAGTGGTTGATTGGGCCCACCGACAGGCTCTTTTGCGAGGCGGCGCATCAAGTACTGGAGGGTGTAACTGTGGAGGACACGGTGAGTGTCACGGCGAAAAATGGCCGTACGCTGGTCAGTTACAGCTTGAACCAGTTCCAGTCACCGAACGAAACGACAATTCAGATGCACTGCGAACGCGGCAGTGTGAGAATCGAACCGCACGAACAGCGCTGGGCCTTTTTCCCTTTCGGTGCCGAGAAATGGGATGATCGCATCCTGCCGGTCGCACAACGTGACGATCTCTTCACCGCACAAGCAACCGCATTTCTAGCCGGCATTGAGGGAAAGCCCAATCCGATCTGCACGCTGGACGAGGCAATCCAGACGCTGAGATTCAATCTGGCCGCGCTGCAATCCGCGCGCACGGGAAGAGCGGTCAGGCTCGCGGACTTGAGTTCTGAATAGGGACCATGAGCGAAACCTCCTTCAGTCTCCTCGATTACGGGATCTTCGGCATTTACCTGCTGGCGTCCGTCTCGATCGGATTGCTCTTCGTCAAGGAACAGAAGGACATCAAGAATTATTTCCTGGCCGGACGCAACATGGGGTTCGTGGTGATCGGAATTTCCATCCTCGCGTCGTTGTTTTCCGGGATCAGTTACCTGGCTTCCCCCAGCGAGATTTACACGCACGGGATGGCCTTCTTCTTTGTTTCCCTGAGTTTCTTCATCGCCACTCCGATTGCGACGATAATTTTCCTGCCCTTTTTTTACCGGTCGCGTTTCTACACGGCTTATCAATATCTCGAGGAGCGTTTCTCCGTGCAGGTGCGGGTGCTGGCCTCCGCGCTTTTCATTGTCCGGGTGCTGCTCTGGCTCGCGCTGGCGACCTACGCACCCGCGCTGGCGCTTGAAGCGGTCACGGGTCTGCCGCTTTGGGTTACCATCGTCTGCACCGGAGTCTTCACCACGCTCTACACGACTTTGGGTGGAATGAAGGCCGTCATCTGGACGGACGTGATGCAATTCTTCGTGTTGATGGGTGGCCAGTTGATCATTTTGTGGATTGCCGTGAGCCGGGTTCCCGGAGGGCTTGGCGGCGTTATTGATATCGGTCAGGCGAATGGGAAATTCGACGTGGATTTCAGTTTCAGCCTGACGGCGCGGATCACCTTTTGGGGCGCGATCATCGGCGGGGCTTTCTTGAATCTGGTCCAAATGGCCACGGACCAGGTTTCCGTGCAGCGTTATCTCTCGGCGAAGAGCTTGAAGGAAGCAAAGCGATCTTTGTGGCTGAAGCTGGCTGTGCTGCTGCCCATGCTGCTGGTGTTTTATCTTACGGGGTTGGCGCTCTTTGCGTTTTACCAGACCCACACGGATCCTCTGGCCGCGGGGGTGATCACCAAGGGCGACCAGATACTGCCCTATTTTGTGGTTAACGAGTTGCCGCTCGGCTTGCCCGGCCTGCTGGTCGCCGCCATTTTCGCGGCGAGCATGTCCACGATTTCTTCGGGGATTAATTCGTTGACCTCGGCGACGGTGGTGGATTTTTTTCAGCGATTTCGGAAAGTCGCCCAGACCGTCTCCGAAGCTGCGCAACTCAAACTTGCACGGGTGCTGACGCTGGCTTATGGGGCATTGGTCATGGTGCTGGCTTTCCAGGTGCAGAAGCTGGGAACGCTTCTGGAGGCGAGCAACAAAGTCATGGGCATGGTGGGCGGGCCGCTGCTCGGACTGTTCCTCCTCGGCATGTTGTTCAAGCGAGCCAATGCGCCGGGCGCAGTCATCGGCTGGCTGGCGGGCGTGGGCGTTTTGATACCAGTTTGTTTCTTCAGCGACATTTCCTTCCTCTGGTACACGCTGATCGGCGTGATTGCGACCCTGCTCGCGGGTTGGAGTTCAAGTTGGTTGTTTCCTCCACCGCACGCGCGCCAGTTGAACGACCTGAACCGGTCCAGCGATCACCGCAATGAACCGGCGGACGCGCCAATCGCCGCTGTGCCCTCCAAATGACAATGCCGAAAACATCCTATCTGCGGACTCACTACCTCATGCTCATGGCTGTTCTTATGTCAACACTCCTGGTGCGCGCGACGAAATGGGAAGCCTTGCCCTCGTTGCCGGAGGGCAGTGGCAACTTTGTCTGTGGTACCGTGAAAGGCGATTTGATTCTGCTCGGCGGCATCGGTTGGAGGGACGACATCAAACAGTGGCGTGATACCATCTGGCGGTTTGATGCCACGGCAACAAAGTGGACGGTGGCGGGGAAATTGCCGTCGCCGGTTGCTTACGCCGCCTTCGGCCAGACACAGGAAGGCATTTATTTCGCGGGCGGCAGCGACGGCCAGAAAATGCACAACACACTGCACTTCTTGAATCACGCGCTTGAACTGCAACCGGTGGCAAACTTTGCACCACCGCTCTGCTACTCGGGTTCGGCCATTGCGGAGGGACAGCTTTTCGTCGTGAGCGGGGGGGCGGATCCCAACGATCTCAAGACCCTCACCAATCTGTTCTATGCAGTGAATTTACGGACAGGCAAAACGACGCTCCTGCCTGAATACCCTGGCGGAAGACTTCTCGTTCCCGGCGCAGCAACGGTTGGCCGGAGCTTTTACGTGTTCGGTGGCGCGACCTGGGATGCCACCGATATTCGCGCCATCAACACGGATTCCGCCTTCGCCTATTCGCTGGAGGAGAAACAGTGGAAAGCGGTCAAGTCGTATCCAATGCCCGTGCGCGGACTGGCGAGTTGTGTGTTGGCGGACCGTTACATTCTGCTCGGCGGTGGGTATGGCGAGACGTTCACAGACTTTGCCGTGCTTTATGACACGGAAACGGATTCATATCTGAAGACTCAACCGCTCCCCTCCAAGGCCATGGCGAATTTCATAGTAGCCGGCAATTTCATCTACTGGGTGGGCGGCGAACACGCCATGCGGCAACGCAGCGATGCCGTTCATCGCATCCATTGGAGAACCCTGCTGCGGGAAGCGAAGGCGATGAAATCCAATCCTACCAATTGAAGCGATGACCTTTGCCAGTCCATCCAAAGAGCTTTCGCTTGCGATGCTGGGAATGATCGAAGGCAACGGGCATCCTTATTCGTGGTCCGCCATCGTAAATGGCTACGATCCCGAAATTATGAAGCGGTGCCCGTACCCGGTCATTGCGGAGTATCTGGGTAAACAGCCGTTGGAATCGGTGCGTATTCCCGGCGCACGCGTCACGCATATTTGGACGGATCAGCCTGACGACGCACCGCTCGTGGCGGCCGCGAGCAAAATTGAGCGCGTCGTTGACGCACCCGAAAGCGTCATTGGAGAAGTTGACGCGGTGATCATTGCCACGGACGATGGCCACGATCACGTCCGCCGCGCAAAGTCTTTCATCGAAGCGGGTCTGCCCGTGTTCGTGGACAAACCGCTGGCGACGAATGTCCCCGATCTGAAACAGTTCATTACCTGGGAGAAGGCCGGAGCCCAAATTCTTTCCACGAGCGGAATGCGCTACATGCCGGAACTCAAGCTCGTGGAGGAGCGCCAGGCTGAAATCGGTGCTTATCGCTGGATCACCAGTTTCACGTGCAAGACGTGGGAACGGTATGGCATCCACGCCCTCGAACCCGTTTGTGCCTTGCTCGGTCCCGGGTTTCTGAGTGTGCAAACCGTGCATCAGGAAGGCTCGGACATGGTTCACCTCACGCATCAGAGCGGAGCGCAGGTCACCTTGGCCGCCATTCACGACGCCTACGGCAGCTTCGGCAGCCTTCACATTTACGGGACTACAGGGCAACTGGCGCTAACCCACAAAGATACCTACACTGCCTTTCGCCGGCAGTTGGTGGCGTTCATTGACATGGTGCGAACGAAGCGCCCGCCGTTTCCTTTCACGCAAACGGTGGAATTGATGACGGTCATCATTGCCGGCATCCGCAGCCGCGAACAAAATGGCCGCGTCGTGAAGCTGGATGAAATTTGCCGCGAACTCCAATAACAACCATTCATTATGAAACTGCGCCCCAGTCGCCTGTTACGCGAACTTCGCAGTGGCACCAGTTGTGCCACCGCCAAAATAAACCTTTCGGATCCGCGCATTATTGAATTGTGCGGGCTGGCGGGGATGTCGGCCGTCTGGATCTGCAACGAACACGTCGGCAACGACTGGTTCAACATCGAGAACCAGGTTCGCGCCGCCAAACTCTACGACATGGACACCATTGTCCGTGTCGCCAAGGGGAGTTACAGCGATTACGTGAAGCCGTTTGAGGCGGATGCCACCGCGATAATGGTGCCGCACGTGGCGACCGCGGAGGAGGCGCGGCACGTGGTGGAAATGACCCGCTTTTATCCGCTGGGCCGGCGCGCGCTGGATGGCGGGAATGTGGATGGCGTTTACTGCCAGGTGCCGCTGGCCGACTACATCCGGCACAGCAACACTGAACGCGTACTCATTTTGCAGATTGAATCGCCGCAAGCGTTGGAGCAGGTGCATGAAATCGCCGCCGTTCCCGGCTTCGATATACTTCTGTTTGGCCCGGGAGATTTCAGTCATCTGCTGGGCAAGCCTGGGCAAATCAATGACCCCGTAGTGGTGGATGCGCGCAAACGGGTCGCGGCAGCGGCGAAGGCGCACGGTAAATTTGCCATGTCCGCCGGTGTGTTTGGCTCGCAAACCACGTTGGAAGCGGAGGGCTATCGGGCGTTCAACATTGGAGCGGACGTGATCGGGGTCGGCCAGTACTTCAAGGAGCGGATGGCGGAGTTCAAGAATCACATACCACATCTGGCCGGAAGATCCGTGTATCAATAATTTCAACGCGAGACGCGGACCGAACCTCAACGAACCATGTCCATTCTCCATCAGTTTGAGTTGAAAAACAAAGTCGTCGTCCTCACCGGCGGTGCGGGTCTCTTTGGACGCCAGCTCACGTTTGCCCTGGCTGAAGCCGGCGCAACTTTGGTCATCGCCTCCCGTAATCGCGAGAAGCTGGAACAGCTTGCGGCCGAAAAGAAAGGGGTTTCAATCGCCTGTGAACGTTTCGATCAAGGCGATGAGAAGTCCATTCTCGATTTGCGCGGGCGGGTGCTGGAAAAATTCGGTCGTGTGGACGGACTGGTAAATAATTCGGTTGTCCGCCCGATGAAGACGGTTGATGACGCATTATCCGCGTGGGAGGAGTCTATGCGGGTGAACGCCACCGGCCTATTTCTTATGACCCGTGCCTTCGGTGAAATCATGTGCGGACGGAAAAGCGGCAGCATCGTCAACATCGGCTCCATTCAGGGAACGGTCGGTCCCAGCCCGGAACTCTACGAAGGCACTGACATGGGTTTGCCGCCGCCGGATTACTTTTTCCACAAGGGCGGTCTGCTCAACTTGACCCGTTACTTCGCCAGCATTTACGGGAAGGACAACGTGCGGGTGAACTGCGTTTCGCCGGGTGGCTTCTTCAACCACCAACCCGAACCGTTCCTCAGCCATTACAACAAGCGCACGATGCTGGGCCGGATGGCGGACGAAAATGATCTTGGCGGAGCGGTCGTGTTTCTCTTGAGCGAAGCCGCGCGCTACATCACGGCTGTCAACCTGCCCGTGGACGGAGGTTACACCGCGAAGTAAGGGCCGGTGCTCATGACCAGACAACCCGCCGAAATCTTCAGTCTGCGCGAGAAAGGCATTTGGGTCTTCGGCGGCGCCGGCTATTTGGGGCGCGCCATCGTTTCGATGTTGAGCGCCTTGGAAGCAAATGTCCTGTGTGTAGATCTGGAAGACCGCGCGCAGGAGTTCGTGGATGCGGCGAATCTTTCTCCGAGGGTGCGGGCAGCGTCGGTGGACATCGGTGATAACGCCGCGCTCAAGGAGTTCGTCAGCCAAGCCATGACATCCTTCGGCGTTCCGCATGGCCTCGTGAATCTGACCTACGCTTCCACATCGAAGGCGATGTCGGAGCTTACCGGCGAAGACTTCGATCGCGTGAACCACGGCGGATTGACCGCGCCCTTCCTGCTGGCCCGCGGTGTTGGGAGCGAAATGGCGAAACTCCGGCGCGGAAGCATGATTTTCTTTTCCAGCATGTATGGTTCAGTGGCGCCCGATCCAAACATTTATGAACCTCCGATGAACACCAATCCCATCGAGTATGGCGTCACCAAAGCCGGGATTGTTCAGATGACGCGTTATTTCGCCGTGCATTGGGGGCGCGACAACGTGCGGTGCAATTGCATTTCTCCTGGCCCGTTCCCCAATCCGACCGTTCAGGAGGATTATCCTGAATTCGTCCGGCGTCTGGCGGAGAAGTCTCCCCTGGGCCGCATTGGCCAACCGGAGGAAGTCGCGGGCGCAGTTGCATTCTTACTCTCCGACGCGGCTTCCTACATCACCGGACACAATTTGCTGGTCGAAGGAGGCTGGACCGCCTGGTGATTACGCAAGATTGCCATCGGACGTTAGAATCTTTGAGTTGCGACAAACCTGCGCCGGGGGGCAGTGCTGCACGATATTGATCGCGATGGAGGGGGCTGGCCAACTGCGAAGCCATGGTGTAGCCCAAGGAGGGAGCGCTGAATTCCAGAGTGCGCCGGACGTAGGGCAAGCTTCATCGTTTGTCTATTCGTGATGGCGGATTTGCCGGGCCGCGTGGAGTTATGGCGGACGAGTCCGAAAATTCAACTAGGCAGCCGCGATTTGCCCGTTACACTTTCGCGCATGGACAAAGTCAGGCTCGGCATCATCGGGATGGGCAACATCGGCAAGTACCACGCCGACTATCTTCAGAACAAAAAGGTCAGCCGCTGCGAGTTGGTCGCCGTCTGCGATGCTATCATCGCGCCGCTCGAGAAATACCGGCCGCTCAAGATTTTCAGTGATGGCGAGGAACTTATCAATTCCGGCGAGGTGGACGCGGTCATCATCGCCACGCCGCATTTTCAGCACACGACGCTCGGCATCGCCGCCTTGGCAACGGGCGTTCACGCGATGGTTGAGAAGCCGATTTCCTCGCACAAAGCCGACGCGGAGCGCTTGATCGCCGCGCACCAACAGCACTCCAAGGTGGTATTTGCCGGCATGTTTCAGATGCGCGTCGAGCCTCGCTATCAGAAGGTCCAGAAATTGATTCAGGACGGCGAGCTCGGTGAAATTGTCCGGCTCAACTGGATCAACACCGACTGGTATCGCACGGAAGCGTATTACGCGAGCGGCGGCTGGCGGGCGACGTGGAAGGGCGAAGGCGGCGGCGTGTTGCTGAACCAATGTCTGCACAATCTCGACACGCTGCAATGGCTTGTTGGGATGCCCAAGTGCGTGCGCGGCTTCTGTCAGCTCGGTCGCTTTCACCAGATCGAGGTTGAGGACAATGTGACAGCCTATCTGGAATGGGCGAATGGCGCGACGGGCGTGTTCGTCAGTTCCACCGGCGAAGCGCCGGGCACGAACCGGTTCGAGATTGTGGGGACGCTGGGCCGGTTGGTCATGGAGAACAACCGCATCACCTTCACACGCAACGAAGCCGACATGATTCAGTTCAGCCAGACGGCGAAGCAGGGCTTCGTGAAGCCGGACGTGTGGAACATCGAGATTCCCTTCGAGAACGCCAACGTGCCGCACGCCATCATGGTGCAGAATTTCGTGAACGCGATTCTCAATGGCGAACCGTTGATCGCACCCGGCGCGGAAGGCATTCATTCGGTGGAATTGGCCAATGTCATGGTATATTCATCATTGCTGGCACAGACGGTCGAGTTGCCGATGGACGGCGCAGGCTGGGAACAAGAACTAAACCAGCTCATCGCCGAGTCGAAGGTGCAGAAGAAAGTCGTTCAGGTGGAGGCGACCGACTTCGCCAGTTCGTTCCGGCGCTGAAATAACCAACATCCCCGCTGTCCGGGGTTCAACCTAAGTGAATATAATGCCCAACAACGCAGCGCGGGTCGCGACGGAAACCGCGACGCCGGATTCACCCTTGCGGTTCGTCCAAGCCTTCCTGCGCGAGCCATTCACCGTGGGCGCGTGCTGGCCGAGTTCGGCGGCGTTGTCGCGCGCCGTGGTGGACAGTTGTGACTTTGGACCGGCGAGCACCGTGGTGGAACTCGGCCCGGGTACGGGATCGTTCACGGAGTTGTTGCTGGAACGGCTGGACAGCCGCGGACAGTTGCTGGCGTTTGAAATCAGCGATACGAACATCGAGGTGTTGCGCCGGCGGTTTCCCCGCTGCCGGACCATTCATGATTCAGCGGAATTCCTGCCGCGCTACCTGGGGCGTAAGCGCGTGGATTGCATTGTCAGCGGTCTCGCGTGGGGCAACATGCTGCCGCTCACCCAGGACCGGCTGCTCAAGGCCATCCTCAAATCCCTTTCGCCGCGTGGCCAGTTCGTGGCCTTCGCCTACCTCCATGCCCGTTGCTTCCCAACCTCGCTGCGTTTCCGGAAGCTGATGTATGGCAAATTCGCCCGGGTGGAAACCACGCCCATTATCTGGCGCAACGTGCCGCCCGCCTTCGTGTACCGCTGCTGGCGCCGGTAAGCCACTTGCCGCAGGAAGTTTCGTGATCCCTGCCCGGACGGATCTCGCCGAGTAATCACCGCGGGTGATTTTCTTCGTGTCCAACTGCGCCCGCTCGGGTTAGAGTCTCCGCACTATGAAACTGATGGGCATTGGCGACGAAGGCGCGAACACGATTGATGGCCAGATTCAAGCCGCAAACGAGCTTGGCTGGAAACACCTCGAACCGCGCGGCATGGAAGTGCCAGGTTACGCGAAGGCGAATTTCCACGACATTCCGGACGCCGCGTTTGATCTGGCGGTGAAAAGACTGGAAGACGCCGGTATCCAGCCTTACTGCTTTGGTTCAACCATTATGAACTGGGCGAAAACCGTGGAAACCCCTTTCGACGTGACGCTCGCGGAGGTCAAACGCGCCATCCCGCGCATGAAACGCACCGGGGCGAAATACATCCGCGTGATGAGCTTCAAACCCGGGGACGAGGAATTCAAGATTCCAACCGTCGTCTTCGAGCGGGTGCGTGAGGTGACGAAGATGTTTCTCGATGAAGGGTTGCAGCCGGTCCACGAAAACTGCATGAACTACGGCGGCATGAGTTGGCAGCACGCGTTGGAGTTGCTCGACAAATGCCCTGGCCTCAAATGGGTCTTCGACACCGCCAATCCGATCTTCAATCCCGATCGCAGCAAGCCCAAACCTTGGCCGAAGCAGGACGCGTGGGAATTCTGGGAGCACGTCCGCGACCACGTCGTCCACATCCACATCAAGGACGCAACCTGGAATCCGGCCAAGAACGACGCGGACTACAACTGGCCCGGCGAAGGGGCGGGCCGCGTCCGCGACATTCTCAAGGACGCTTTCGCGCGCGGCTACGACGCAGGCATCAGCATCGAGCCGCACATGGTTGTGGTTTTTCACGACGCCCAATCCAAAGCCAGCAACGAGGACGCCATGCGAAAGAACTACGTCGAGTACGGGCGTCGGTTGGAAACGTTGATCGCTGGCATCCAACCGGCGGCAAATCGTTGAAACCGTCGCCACTCGGCTGGGGAACTTGCGTCACGAAAATCCCGTAATCCAGAATGAAATCTGTCGCCATCATCGGAGCCGGCATCACGGGACTGACGGCGGCGTTCTATCTCAAACGCAAAGGGATTCCCGTGACCGTGTATGAGGCCGGGTCGCGCGTTGGCGGCGTGATTCAGTCGCTTCGGCAGGATGGCTATCTGGCAGAGTTTGGCCCCAACACGCTGCTCGAAACCTCGCCGAAGATCCGGCAGTTGGTTGCCGACGCCGGTCTGGCGTCCCGCCGTCTGGACCCTGATCCCAAAGCCGAGGCGCGGTTTGTGGTCCGCTACCAGCGGCCCGTTGCCATGCCCGGCTCGCCGCTGGGTTTCTTTTCCACGGAACTGTTTTCGTTGAAAGCCAAATTCGCGGTGCTGCGTGAGCCGTTTGTTCCGCGTCGCCGCGATGGCGTCGAGGAAAGCATCGCGCAGTTTGTGGTGCGCCGCTTCAATCAGGAGTTCCTGGACCACGCCATTGATGCGCTCGTGGCGGGGATTTACGCGGGCGATCCTTACCAGCTTTCCGTGACGCACGCGTTTCCGAAGCTCAAGGCATTGGAAGATCACTATGGTTCGATGATCAAAGGCCAGATATTTGGCACACGGGAGCGCAAGCGGCGCGGCGAGGTAGCCAAAGACCGCGCCCCAAAGTTTTCTTTTGACGAAGGTCTGCAGGTGCTCACCGACACGCTCGGTCAACATCTGGCGGGCGATCTCCGTTGCTGTTGCCGGGTCAGCGCCATCGAGCGAAAGCAAGGCAACTGGATCGTCACGGGGCGCACCAAGGGAACGAACGTGGAAACGGAACACGGCGCGGTGTTGTTTTGCAGCCCAACCTACAGCGTGCCGGAAATCCGCCTGGCCTGCGATGGCCTCCCGGTGGAATGGTCGGCGCTTGCGGAAATCAAGTATCCGCCGGTCGCCAGCCTGGTGCTGGGCTTCCGGCGCGAGGACGTGGCGCATCCGTGTCAGGGTTTCGGGATGTTGATTCCGAAAATCGAGGGTTTCAAAATCCTTGGCACAATTTTCTCCTCGTCGTTGTTTCCGAATCGCGCGCCCGCCGGTCATCTCACGCTGACCAGTTACATCGGTGGCGAGCGTTATCCGGAACTGGCCGCGCTGCCGGAGGAGAAACTGGTGGAGGTGGTGTGTGAAGACTTGCGCGTGCTGCTGGGGGTGCGGGGCCGGCCAACTTTTCAGCACTGTGTTCCTTACCCTAAAGCGATCCCGCAGTACAACGTCGGCTATGGCCGCTTCAAAGATTTGATGAACCAGCTCGAAACCCAAGCGACGGGCTTCTTCTTCGCGGGACATTATCGCGACGGGGTTTCCTTGAGTGATTCCATCGTATCCGGCTGCAACGCGGCGGATCGGATTGAAAAGCATCTGAATCCGGGACAACTTGTGCGCGCATGAGCAAAGCTGTCCTGTTGGTCAACCTGGGTTCGCCGGATTCGCCGTCCGTGCCGGACGTGCGGCGTTACTTGAACGAATTCCTGATGGACGAGCGGGTCATTGACACTCCCTGGCTGTTGCGCCGTTTCGTGGTGGGCATGATTCTGATCAAACGCCCGGCGGAATCCGGTCATGCCTACGAGAAGATCTGGACCAAGGACGGTTCCCCGTTGGTGGTCACGAGCAAGCGGGTCCAAGCGGCGCTCCAACAACGCCTGAGCGTGCCGGTGGAACTGGCAATGCGTTACCAGAATCCGTCCATCGAGTTTGCTGTGAAACAACTGGCCGCCAAGGGCGCGACGGACTTGCTGCTGATTCCGCTGTTCCCGCACTACGCCATGTCGAGCTATGAAACTGCTGTGGTGCGCGTGCAGGAGGTCGCGGCCAGGTTTGCGCCGCAGATGAAGTTGACGGTGCAACCGCCATATTACGACGCGCCGGATTTCATCGCGGCACTGGTGGCGAGTGCGGAAAGTTTTCTGAAGCAGGACTACGATCATTTGCTGTTCAGCTATCACGGCATCCCGGAGCGGCATCTGCGCAAGTCGGACCCGACGGGATGTCATTGCTTGAAAGTGGAGAATTGCTGCGAAGTTTCCAGCCCGGCGCACGCCAAGTGTTATCGCGCGCAATGTTTTGCCACTACGGCGGCCTTTGTGAAGCTGGCCGGCGTGCCCAAGGCGAAGTATTCCGTCTCCTTCCAGTCGCGCCTCGGCAAGGACCCGTGGCTCAAACCCTATACTGATTACGAACTGGTGCGCTTGGCGCAGGAAGGCAAGAAACGAATGTTGGTCATCTGTCCGGCGTTCGTGTCGGATTGCCTGGAAACCATCGAAGAGATCGGCATGCGCGGCTGTGAAGATTTTATGAAGGCCAGTGGCAAGGAATTCACGCGCATTCCCTGCCTGAACGAGCATCCGGCGTGGATCGCCGTGCTGGAAAACAAGGCGAAGAACTTTCTTGACCGGAAGAGTTGAACTAGATTGCGCGCCTATGAGCCACAAACTTCCGCCCACCGGCCAGGCGCGTTACGCCTGGCGCGAAATTGAGCGCCGCGATCCGCCCAAGCGCGCCGCCGAGGAGCGCGTCAGCGACTTCCACGAAATCTATTCGTTGTTCGATGAGGCTACAATTCGTGAGCAGGCGAGCCGGTGTGTGCAGTGCGCTTCGCCGGCCTGTGTGGAGGGGTGTCCGCTCAACAACCGGATTCCCGAATGGCTGGCCCTCGCCGCCGAAGGCCATTTCCTGGAGGCCGCCGAGCTGTCCCGCGCGACGAGCAATATGCCAGAGATTTGCCCGCGCGTGTGTCCGCAGGAAAAGTTGTGTGAAGGCGCGTGCGTGATTCACAGTCCGGAAGAGCCCATCTGCATCGGGGCCATCGAGAAGTTCATCAACGAGTACGCCCTGGCGCGCGGCGCGGTGCCGATTCATCAAGTTTCTCCCAATGGCCGGACTGTGGCCGTCGTCGGCGCCGGGCCGGGCGGGCTGGCATGCGCGGACGAATTATCGAAACTCGGCTACACCGTTACGGTGTTTGAATCGCAACTGCTGCCCGGTGGGCTGCTGATGTACGGCATTCCCGCGTTCAAGTTGGAGAAGACCGTGGTGCAGCGGCGGGTCAACATCCTCAAGCGGCAGGGCGTTCAGTTCAAAGCGGGTGTCACCGTTGGCCGGGACACCCATCTGGATACGTTGCTCAAGGAGTTTGACGCGGTGTTTCTGGGGATCGGCGCCTTGAAGTCCAAGGCGCTCGATGTTCCGGGCGCTGACTTGAAGGGCGTTTACCAGGGCTTGCCTTTCCTGGCGCAGAAGAACGCACCCATCGGATTGGATCTGCCACCGGTGGAGGTGAAGGGCAAACGCGTGATCGTGTTGGGCGGCGGCGACACGGCCATGGATTGTTTGCGAACGGCGATTCGTTGCGGGGCCGCGGAAACTCTCTGTGTCTATCGTCGCGACCTTGCCAACATGCCCGGCAGCCGCAAGGAATACTACAACGCCTTGGAGGAAGGCGCGCGGTTTCTGTTTCTCACCAATCCCCTCGCGCTCGAAGGCAACGCCAACGGTGAAGTCAAGGCGGTGCGCTGTGCCCGCATGGAACTGGGCGAGCCGGACGCGTCGGGCAGGCGCAGGCCACGGGTTGTGCCCGGATCGGAACTCACCCTGCCGGCGGATTTGATCCTGGTCGCTTACGGCTTCGATCCCGTGCCCTTCCCGCCGGAGAGCGACCTGTCCCGGATTGCAGTCAATGAATGGGGCGCGACAAAGACGGATGCGAACCTGATGACGAACGTGGCCGGAGTGTTTGCGGGTGGCGACGTGGTGCGCGGCCCGAGCCTGGTGGTCCACGCGGTGCGCGATGGCCGCCGGGCCGCAGCCGGAATTCACCTCTACCTCACCGAACTGAAGCCGGCGCGGGCAGCAACTCAACCATGATCAACCGTGCGAGTTTCTCGCTGATGGCGAGCCGCGCATTGCAGACCTGGCAGATAAAGTTGGTGTGGCTGGTCAGCAGCCGGATGACTTGTTCCTCGCATAGACCGATTTCGCGCAGGCGTTCCTGAACCTCCGGCGCGGCGCAGAGCCGCTTGATGCGCACCGCGACGCCCGCCTTCACGCAACTGAGCGGGCACACCTCGCACCGGAGGGCGCTTTCAGATTCGTGGTGCATCGGCTCTGTCTTCATATTACCTGCGGCCACTCTCGCCGTTGTCCGCCAGATCGGCCACACTGATTTTGTCATTCCGATGTCATTTATTGCACAGGCACGCCCCATCGGCTTTGACGCGAATCAAGTTCCAACCGCTTTGGCGCTACGGAAAAGTCATCTGCTCCACGTATGTTTCCTGGAATTGCGGGTCTTCATGCAATGAGACGTGGCTGATCTTGCGCCGCAGGTCGGGATAATCCGCCTCGTGTTCCTGCAATCCAAACAACGCCAGCTTCGCCCCCAGCAAGGCGGTGTTGCCGGCCGGCTGAATTTGTTCGGGTGGGAAATCCAGCAGCCCAATTCTTCTCGCGCTGGCATGGTTGATATAATTGCCAAATGCGCCGGCGAGATAAACGCAGGCTAAATCAGCCTTCGTCGCACCCCATTGTCGGAGCAACAATTCCAGGCCGGCGGCAATGGCCCCTTTGGCTAGTTGGAGTTCGCGGATGTCCGTCTGTGAGATTTTCACTGGCCCGGCGAGCGTGAAATCGCTGCCGTTGGCCAACCGGCCATTAGGTTTGACCCAGCCCAGTTCCAGCGCACACGCCACTGTATCCACAAGGCCGCTGCCACAGATGCCGCGCGGTGCGGCGTTGCCCAGCACGTGACAGCGCAATCCGCCATCCTCGATATGCACTTCGGAAATCGCCCCGGTCGCCGCGCGCATGCCCATCCAGATGCGTGCCCCTTCGAACGCCGGCCCTGCCGCCGTGGAGGCGCACAACATCCGTTCACGGTTGCCGACGACGATTTCGCCGTTCGTCCCGAGGTCAACCAGGGTAACAAGGTCTTTGCTCTCGTGCATCCTTGTGGCCAGCACGCCCGCAAGAATGTCGCTGCCGACGAACCCACCGAGGCAGGGAAGAAATCGCACCTGCGCAGCCGCCGACGTAAGGAGGCGTAGCGGCGATGAGGCAAATGGAATCCGTCTCATTGCGTCGGCGGCTACAGCGGCTGGTAAAACCTGCCATCCCAGTTCCTCGACACTGAAAACCTGTAATCCGTCGTCCTTGGGCTCAAACGGATAGTGCGACAACGGCTCCAAGTTGATACCGCAAAACAGATGGTGCATCACTGTGTTGCCGACCAGGACAACACTCTTTAGATCATTCGCGCGCAGTGAGTTCGCCGAAAGCAGCTCGTGAATGAGGCTGCCGATCTGCTCGCGGACCAGTGTTTGCAGTTGTGCCTGGCCGCCGCCGGCTGCGGCGTACTCCACGCGGCTCATGATGTCCGCGCCGTGTTGCGCCTGGGCATTGAGCGCGGTTCGCACGGCCAACACGTGTCCCGTTCGCAGGTCGAGCAATTGCGCGACGATGGTGGTCGTGCCGAGATCAATCGCGATGCCCAAGCCATCGTGCGGCGTGAACGCGAAGACGGTGTCGTCGGTCAGGATGGTTGCTTCCCATTGCGCGAGTTCGAGGCGCAAATCGCCCTCGGCCCGGCTGCGGCACGCGAGCCGCCAGCCTTCCGCCAGCTCGACGCTCGTCAGTTTCTTTCGGTCTTCATCGGTGATTGGTAGTGCGCCGGCGAGGACTCTGACTTTGCAGCCCTTGCATCGCCCGCGCCCGCCGCAGGGAAACTCAACCCCATGCGCGAACAGCACATCCTGCAACGGCGTGCCGCGTTCGACTTCCAGCGTCTTGCCCAGCGGCAGCAATTCAATGTTTACCAAATCCGTCATGTGCATTTTCCCGGGCGGACTATAACTGATCGTAAGCTCGGGCGCGATTCTGCCGGCGAGCCAGTTCGTTGGCGTAGCGCACGCCGAGTGTGCCCGCGTGTTGTCGCGCCCAGTCGCTCAATCGCGTCTGGCTGGCCGGCGGCGATTGGGTGCAAAGCAGGTCCTGCATCAAGCCCGCAATCTCTTCGCGCGTGATGATGACATCGCCTTTGAACTGCCCCAGCAGCCAGCCCGCTGCCAATCCCAGTGTGGGTGGTGCGGAGACTGTTGGTCGCGGCTTCCCGATGATCTCGCCGATCTGACGGACGAGTTCGCGGTAAGTGAACGTCTCCGGCCCGATCGCATCAATGACCCGGTTATCCGCAGCGCGCCCCTGCTCAACGGCGAGCCGGGCCAGGTCGTCCACGTAAATCGGCTGGAGTCGGTACTGGCCGTCGCCGAACACTGCGAAGAACGGAAAGCGGCGCAGACACCATGCGATGTTGTTGATCAGTATGTCCTCTTTGCCGAACAACACGGCCGGCCGGAGAATGGAGTGTGGCATTCCCGACTCCCGCAGCGCCCGCTCCAGCCGCGCCTTGCCAGCAAAATAGGGAAGCGGCGAATCCTCGGACGGATTCGTGATGCTGACATGAACGATGCGTCGAACACCCGCGTCCTTGGCGGCGGTAAAGAGTTTCAATGTGTTTTCCACCGCGCTTGCATGGGAGAAATCACCGTGCGTGAACCGCACCCAGTAGGTGTTGTAAAGCACTGCGGCGCCGTGGAGCGACTCGGTCAACTTCGCCGGTTCATCGAAATCAAAGGGCCGCGCTTCGACCGCGTCGCCAAATGGGTTCACCCGCTGTGGTGAATTCGTCACGGTCCGCACGCGATGACCAGCCGCCAGCAACCGCGCCGTGATGTACCGCCCCGAATAACCAAACGCACCGGTGACAATGTGAAGTTCCTGGTTCATTGGCATTGGTGAACTTGGTTGTTTGCCATGAGTTGAGTGCGAGGGCTGCGTTCACCCTCACCCTTATCCTCTCCCGCTGGGAGAGGGAACAGCTTTCGTCCACTCTGGTCTGCTTGCGAGTCTCGTGAGCTGTCTTCGGCTTTCATACCCTCCAAAACCGGAGAATGATTCTCTCCCAGCGGAAGAGGGCCGGGGTGAGGGAGAAAGCTGCGGTCAAGAATTTTCACAGAGCAACTTGAACCACTATCACCGTAGCTTGACCCGCGCATAGCTGATCGTTTGCGAAGAACCCTCGCGGTGGCCAAGCAATTCCAGCGTGTTCGACGGCGGCGATCCGGCGCGGACCGTGGCGGTGAAGTAACTGGTGAATGGCTTCTTGAAATCCACTTTCACCGCCGGGCCGGTCCTTCCACCTGGAAGAATCTCCATCAACCTATTCTCTGACACGTGCTGCCCCACCGCGTCCGAACCATGCACGTAGAAAACCAGAAACAGGATGTTGTCCGGTGTCACCTGGAAACGCGGCGCGGATGGCAACTCTCTGGATTTGCCCTCCTCAGCGACCAGCAGGGTGTGCCGTTGGACAACATTTCCATCGCGAACTGTGGCGTAATTGAGCGAATGGCTCTGTTTGGCTTCGGGGAAAAACTTCTCACGCAGGCGCTCGTCAATGGCCCGCTCGGTCCAGACAATATGCACCGTGCCGTCTGGTCCGACCCACAGATCGCCGGGCGAAATCCCGCCGGCAGTTTTGTCGCGACTGGCGATTTCAATCCACTCCTGGAATTTTCCTGTCGTGATGTCTGGGCACCATGTGAAGAACAACCGGCGGAAATCGTAATCCCACTCGCGCCCGGTCAGTTCCTTCTTGAATGCGCGCCATTCCGGATACGGTTCGACAATGTCGCTTACACCACAAAAATAAACGGCGCGATTCTTCAGCATCACGTTTGGATAACAAACCCGGATGGGCTGTGATTTGCGATAATCCTTGCCCTCGGGCCAGCGCAACTTGCCGTTGGACCATTGGCCCGTGCGGTCGCGAAACGCCCACTCCGCGTGCGTGTAGTCAATGTTTTGAAATAGGATGAACTCACGGCTTGGTCCGTCGGCGGCAAAACTGCGGTAGGAATGTTCCGTGAAACGTGGCTCGCCGTCCCATTTGGGCAGGATGAGTTCGGGTGTGCGCCCCAAATCATTCGCTCGAAAATGTAGAATCTCCGGTCGCGCCGGCCCACTATAGGCTTCGCGATTCGTAACCAGCGTCGGGTTCGCGGAGAGCAGCAGCCAGCCATCCGGAAACGCGGCGAGTGGAGAAGGCTCGCGCGTCCGTCCGGTTTCATCGGACTTGACCAGTTTCCATCCGCTGCTCTCACGCTTGAAGAGCGTCCAGCGACAGTTGTTGAGCGGTTTGGCGTCCGCAAGCGTTTCGATGCCGCTTGCAAAAACGTCGTCGCCGATGCGCACCAGACAAGTCGAGCCATGACACCACATCGGCCCCGCGCCGTTGTTCGCCGGCTCGAAGGTGTAAACGTCTTCCTCTATCTGGACCACCGCTTGCAGTCTGGTTGAAGCTGATTCAACCTTCGCCTGACCAACTGCGTTAAGACCGCCAACGAGCAGCAGGAGCGCGGACAGCCATGTCCGCGAGTACCAACAGCACCTGATGAACTCAGTGTGCTTGTGTGAAACTGCAACGCGCGGACTCAGCGGTCCGCGCTCCTTGGTTCGGCAATTACTCCTACAGATGTGAACGCGCGTCTTCATGGGGAATGCACAGGGCATCACTGTGGTTCGTTGCTCCAGAAATAAACTCCCGGCTGCCATGCTCGTGCATTGGGTCGGTAGCTGATGTAGTTGGTTGGACCAATTTCAAAACCACAACTCCCCATCATCCCACTGCCCCAACTCAACAATATAGAAGCCGGAGAATGGAGGTTTGATTCTTGAATCGTGATTGTGGGAGGCTGTTGGTAAAGGCCGAGCATTTGCATTGGAAAGTTGACACCCGGGTCTGTAACTCTCCGATTTGCATTTGCGGGCGGTTCCTCCAGCAGCCGTGCGGCCCAGGACTGAAGTTCGTCACCGGAGATCACTTTCTTGGCATTTCGTTCGAGATTGTCGAATGACCTGGACAGGTTGCAGGCTCGGTAGAGCGATACAACTGCCAAGCCGATGAGCAAGAACATTGCGAAGTTGCAGGCTGTCTTCATTGAGAATGCAGGCGTTGCGCGAAATCACATCTATGTCGGTGCTGATCCAGTTTGTTTGGAAACGCGCGGACTCAGCGATCCGCGCTCCTTGGTTCGCCAACCCGTCTTGCCGATCAGTTTGGGAGTCGTGACTTTCATGGACTTCGCTGTGCCAATTCAAGCGATTCACAATGAAGAACGCAAGCGACCAGAACCATTGTTCTTCGCTGTTGTGCGCAGTGGCTGGGAGCGGTCGTGACCTCTGAGATTTTGCAGCGTGAGGCGTTGCCAGTAGTTGTGTCAAAGCATAGAATGGAAATGATGAGCAAGAGCGTGCCAGGTTTTGGGAACGCTGGGCCGCAGGAGATTCTTCTCCGCTGGCTATTGGGCCTGTCGTTGCTGCTCAACGTCAGCCTGGCTACCTGGTTGTATCGCCCATCTCCGGGAATCATTAGCCAGGAAACAGCCACGACTTCAGCGCGTCAATCGGCCGCAGTGGCAGTATCCCTGGAAAGTGGCAGCAGCCCTGCGGCACGGCGTCCCGGTTCGTCCGCACCACCTTTCGACTGGCGGGAAATCGAGTCCGCCGATTATCGCCAATACATGGCCAACCTGCGTGCCATTGGTTGTCCGGAGCAGACGATTCGTGACATTCTCCTGGCCGACTTGAATCAATTGTTTGGGATGCGAGCGCAGGCAATCCTGCCCAGTCCGACAGCTCGCGAGTTCTGGCAAAAGCCCAAGGCGCGGGAGAATGCCGACGTCAACCAACTTGAGCAACTCAAGGCTTTGCATGACCAGAAACAAGCGGCGATCAAGCAATTGTTCGGCGTCCGACTGGAGGGGCAGGAAATGTTCAACACTCTCTCAATGCAACCGGACACCGCCCGAACCGGCCTGGCCTTTCTTTCAGAGGACAAACGCGAAGCGGCGTACCGCACCCTGTGCGAGGCCAATCTCGCCTATATCTCCCTGCGTGAGGCCACCCAGAGCGACCGTCAACGGCAAGCGGAGGTGCTTGCGGGAATTCTCTCGCCCGATGAGTTGGTGGAATTCCAGATGAGAACCCATCCTGAGAGGAGTCTGCTCTCCAGCGAATTGCAGTACTTTGATTCCACCCCCGAAGAGTATCGAACGTTGGTGAAGCTGCGACAGGAGATGCGGGGTGCTGCCAACGCGTCCAATGATCCTTACATCCGGATGGCGGAGGAGGCGGCCGCATTCGGACAGGTCTTCGGTGAAGCACGCGCCCAGGAATATGCCCAGAAGGCCGACTCGTTTTACCTCTGGGCACGCCGGGCAGCCGAGCGATACGGCCTGGCAGAGGACGCCCCCAGCCGGGCGTGGGAAGTGAAATCACAAGCGATTACGACCCTGCAACAGATCCGTGCTGACACGTCGCTCACCGTCGAAGAGCGCCGGCGCCTGGTGGAAGCGCTGCACCAGACCACGGAAGCCAGACTTGTGGAAGTGCTCGGGCCGAAAGGTCTGGCGATGGCCAAACTGGGCGATGTGTGGCTTCAATTCCCCACTTTGGAGACAAGCCGATGAAACTGCTGCTGACCGTGAGTCTGATGCTGAACTTGCTCTTGCTCGGGGCAGCGGTTCGCCGTGGAGCGCACCAACACTCTAACGAGTTCGCTCGTCCGTTACGGACGCAAGTCGCCCCGGCGACACCTGCCTCCAATTTCTTCCAACGGCGGCCATCGCTCAAGACAGCCCCGGCCACGCCCTGGGAAGCAATTGAGAGTCGCGATCCCCGGCAGTTGATTGCCAGCTTGCGCGCCATCGGATGTCCGGAGCAAACCATCCGCGACATCGTGGTTACGCGGATCAGCCGCGAGTTCCACGGTCGCTTGCAGGCTGCGTACGATGACGAGGTGCGACAGCGGCCTTGGTGGCGCGGCACTCCTTATTCCCGCCAATCACTGGAACTTTCGCAACTCCGGTTTAGGCTTCGTGGCGAACGCGATGACTTGCTCGAAGAACTCTTTGGCGAGCCGGCGACATTGCAGTGGTTTCAAGTGCTGTCGACGAGGGGTCCCGCGGTTGTCGGACGCGAATTCCTGCCGCTGGAGAAGAAAACGCCATTGCGCGAGATCGAGGCGCGTTACCGCCAGTGGAGCGCGGAAGTCACTTTCCCGGTCGGTCAGGCATTGGACGAGGAGGAGCGTGGCGAGTTGCTTGATTTGCAGCGCCGCAAGCGCGCGGAAATTGAGGCGCTCCTGACACCGCACGAACTTGAGGAACTCGACGTGCGTGGATCGGCTGCCGCTATCTTTGTTAGGCGAAAGTTGCCGGAGGCGGATTCCGAAGCGGAGTTCCGCGCGATGGTCCAAGCAGCACTGGAAGGCGGAGTTACGGAAGGCAGCAGGTCAGTCGAATCATTTGCGAGTCGTTTCGGGATCGGGATGGAAGCGGCCAGTGAACGACAAGAACGCTTCGAGGAAGATCAGTTGAGAGCAATTGAAGCACGGATCAAGGAGTTGCTGAGTGAGCAACGGTTTGCTGAAATGCAGCAAGCCGAAGCCGAACGCCAAGCTGCGGAACAGGCTCATTGAAAATCCGAACACCACGCCCGCAAGGATCAAAGAGTGCGTTGCGCTGGTTAATTCTTCGGTCGGATAGTCGCCACATCCGCTGGCGGCTGATACCACAGCGACTCCCAGTACTTCCGCTCGACCGCGTAAACATCCAGCGGCGCATTTGAGTTCAGCTCCGTTGGCAGAACTCCGTAACGCTTCAGCTCGCGCACCCAATCCGAGCGTGGGCGGAAATTTGGCATGTCGAAGCGCGGATTGCTTTTAGCGAGAAAGTCTTTGCCCGCCACACACAACGCCAGAAGCTTTTGGTAGTCCGGATCAGCGGTGTCCGCGAAAACGGTGGTACCTTGTTGTGTTTGAGGGTCACGGCAAAGTCCCCAGCCGCCCGCTGATTCGGCGAGCGGCGCGAGGAGAAGAATGGATTTCTCCGGACGCGAGAGATTGAAGACAATGTGGCGGCTGGTGAGCAGTCGTGGATCGTCGAGGCTCGGTTCCCAGAAGGAAACGCCCCGTTCGTCGGCCAGGCTGAGCGGCAAAACGCGAGCCGGTTTGTCGTGGCAGCCGGCGCAGCGCTGCTGAATCACGTCCGCTGCGGCCTTGGTGGCCGGCCAATCGTGGCCGGTGTTGACCTGATTGTTCTCGGCATAATTGCCGATCATGCCGCAGCCTAGTGCCGCGTAAGTGCCCGGATACGCCGCGCCGCTTTCAATCCAGAGCCGCAGCATTTTCTCCTGCTGGGGCGTGGCCTTCACGTCATAATGTGAGCCGTCGAGCAGCTTGAGCAGACGGCTGGCGGAGGAGCCGAGCGTGCGGGGATCATAATTGCTGCGCGGTTGGTTGCGGCCATCGGAAAACAGGCGCGCGATGGTCAGCATGTAATAGCTGTGACTGAACAGCGGGCCATGATCGCCGGTGAGAATCAGCCGACCGTCACGTGGACCGCCCCGCGCGGTCTTTTCATAACCGTGGCAGTCGGCACAAAGCTCATTAAGAATCGGCTGAATGTCGCGCAGAAAATCGAACACGTCCGGCGCGTCGGCAATCGGTTCAATCCGGCTGGGCAGTCGGCGGAGCGCGGCCAGCTCGGTCGCAGTCAGCGGCGGCGCTTGCGTGCGATATTCATGACAGCCGACGCAACTGGTGGTCTCCCCGGGTTGCACCGAGGCAAAGCTCTGCATCCGTTTCACGGACAAATCATTTTCATCCAAGGCCACAAAGAATACGCTACGCATGGCCGGCACCTCGAAACTGGCCGAGCCATCGGCCTCCACCGGCACCGTGCCGAGAATGCGTTCGAGTGTGAACGTTCCACCGTAACTGATGGGCTCCATGCCGCCCGTGTAATGAATTGGCATGGGCAGCGTTTCGAGGACGAGCAGTTTCTTGATTTCGCCTCGCGTCACCGTGGCCATGTTGCGCCCGGCATAAATGTCGGCCACCACCATGTGCCCCGTCGGTTGGTCCGGACGAATGCGCGGTTGGATCACGGTTTCGCGCGGACGCGGCGCAAGCGGGCGCGGTTCGTGACACTGCAATCCCGCTTTTTGATCCGCGTCGGGCAGACGGAAGACAGTTTGTTCGTTTCCCTGTTCGTCCAGCAACACCAGCGTCGCGCCTTTGGCGGCGAGGAAGCATTCCTCAGAAAATGCCCAGGGATCACGATAACGCGGTGTCTTGCTGATTTGCTTCGCGAACTTCGCTTCATCCGGACCGGCGCTCGGATCCACCACCGTGACCACGCCGTCATGCTCGCGCTGACCGTGGCCGGGCGAAAAGGACGCGACGACTTTGTGCGAGTTCGGAATCGGCTTCGCATCAATCATCGTGATGCCCGGATGCAGGTTGCCGAACCAGGTCATCTGCGCCGTGCCGTCCGGGTTCGCGGTCCAGAGGTGATGAAAATGCACCTGGCTGCGGTCCACGTATTCCCAGCGCGTGTAGAGCACCCGGCCATCCGGCAGCGGCCACGGCGTGTTGTCGTGTTCGTTGTTGCTGGAAATCGCGCGGATGTTCGTGCCGTCCGCGTCGCACCGATGCAACACGGCGACCTGGGTGAGCCAGCAATTCACCCAACGCTTGCAGCGCGAGGAAACGAAGACGATCCCGCCGTCAGACAGGTAACTGGGTTCAATGTCGTCAAACGGTCCGTCGGTCAATTGCTTCAAGCCGCTGCCGTCGGCGTTGATTTCGTAAAGGTGAAACGGATCGGTGTCGCCCCGGCGATAGGAGAACAGCACCTTCTGGCCATCGTAATGCACCTGTGGATCGCGCACGCCGCCTTTCGCGTCTGCGAGCAAGGTCGTGAGTTTTCCAGTGCGCAGATTCAGGCGATACAACTTGCCGCCCTCCGCGTAGGCCTTGCGGTCAGGATTCTCGGCGTAGTATCCGAAGTTCGCATACCAATGACCGTCCTCGCCCAATTGCCGCGCGGCAAAAATGATTTCTTCCGCGCCGGCCATCGGCCCGTCAAGCGATTGGTCGAGCAGCGACCGGGGAGGGGCGGCTGCGACAGAACTCTCCGCCGCGAACGCCAGAAACGTCAGCAGAGCCGCGCCCCAACGCAGGAATGCGGATTGGCACAGCCGGCTTGAGCCAACGACGGGCGAACCAGCCGCCAACGCACCCCGGCGAAGCGGTTGCTTAAAAGTCCGCGCTATGAGTCCTGGTTTGTGGCACATGACATCGTTGCCATGCCAAGCATGCCTTTACAGCTTGGAAGCAATGGCGCGAGCGTAGAATCGCGGACAACTGCAAGCCTTGACGCAGGTCAATGGGTGCGTCGCGCAGCCTGGCCACCGAGGTTTGCCGTTGCCGTGGATCTGGCCGATGAACATTTCATTGCTCAGTTACACCGGACCGGAATCCGGTTTGTGTGATTTTGCGTATTCACACAACGCCCGCAGATTTTCCGGTGGTGTGTCACGTGGCACTTCGCAGCCGGCGCCCACGATGTAGCGTGCGCCGGCTTGACGATGACATTCGGCGATGGCGTTGGTCACGATGTCAGGATTGCCGTTGCGCAGTACTGTCACCGGATTCACGTTGCCCAACAGGACCTGGTTTGCGCCCATTGCGCGGCGCGCGTCCGCGAGTGGTGACAGCGAATCAAGGTCCACGATGTGGCAACCGAGCCGGCCCATGCCGCCCAGAAGTCGCCGGGTGTTGCCGCAGATGTGCAAGCGCGTCCGGCCGCCGCAGGCGTGAATGCCTTCCACCAGCTTCTTCTCATACGGCAGCACGAACTCCTCATAAATCTGCGGACCAACGAGGGAAGCCGCTGCGTCGCCGATGCCAATGAGATCCGCCCCCGCCTTGACCTGCTCGCGCGCAAAGCGCAGTTCCAGCTCGACGACGAATTCAAACAAGTCGCGCACGAACGCCGGGTCATCGAAGAAATCCGTCATCACGGTGTTGATGCCGCGCAAGTCCGCCGCCTCGGCAATCGGGCCTTCAACCCAGCCTTCGATGATTTTCTCCTGACCGAGCTTCTCCTTGAAAAGCGTCAGGGCTTTTATGCCGTTGGTCATGCGCCCGCCGCCAAGCGGATCCGGGATCTTAAGCGTGGCGAGGGTGGATTTATCCGCGAGCAAAGCTTCATCCTCGACGATGGCCACGGGCTGGTGGTCGAAGTATTCCACCTTTGCGCCGCAATCCGCCGCTTCGCGCGCGGGATCCGACATGGTGTTGACGTAATCAAAGCCATACTTTTCCGCCGTGCGAATCTGTCCCTCGACGAGCACGCGGTAGTCGGTGCAGTAGTCGCGATATGTCGCGCCGATCTGGCCGCAGGCGAACATCATGGTGATGGGCATCAGCGGCAAGTGGTCCACCGGCTGTCCGGCGAGATGGGCCAGAATTCTTTCGCGACTGGTCATAGCTAAGGATTGGGTTTTGATGCAAAACTGAAATGCTTTCGAAGGTGTAAGAATTGGCTCGTATGGTTTTCGACACCATTCCCCCTCACCATTACCCTCTTCCCAAGGGAGAGGAAACAGCGATTGGTCGTCCTAAGATCAACTGAAACTCTGCCCGTTACTGCCAACTCGCAACACCCGGAAAGCCTGCGGACGATTCTCCCTCTCCCAGCGGGAGAGGGCCGGGGTGAGGGAGAAAGCGTTCTCCTCTCTCCACGTTCCTCAAGGCGGACACAGTGCTTTACCCTGTGGTTCTCCCTCACCCTTAATCCCTCTCCCGCTGGGAGAGGGAGACAGCAATCGTCGTTTGCTTGGTTTGCGGAAATCCACTCTGCCGCTGCCGACTCACGACACTCGAAAAGCCGGCGGATGATCCTCCCTCCCCCAGCGGGAGAGGGCCGGGGTGAGGGAGAAGCACACAAACAAACTTCGCCCCTGCTCTGAGCACCTCTCGATTCGCTGAAATCATTCATCGTCGTCATCAAATCACACTTCAAGCATCGCGAGGAAGGGCTGACAAACTCAAGCAACCAACCCACCCCGAACCACACGCACCACGGCGCGAATGAATTCTGGATTCGTGCCACAGCAACCACCGATGAAACTCGCCCCAAGCTCGACGAGTTCCGGCACGTGACTGGCAAACTCCGTCGGTGTAGCCTGATAGACGGCGCGGCCTTCCACCAGCGTTGGCAAACCTGCATTCGCCTTGATCCAGATGGGCCGATCCGTGGCGGCGCGCAACCGTTTACAAATTGCTGCGAACCCGGCGATGCCTTGGCCGCAGTTGGCGCCGATGACGTCCGCACCTGCGTTGACGAAGGCTTCCGCCGCCTGCTCCGGCGTGCTGCCCATCATCGTGCGATCCTTGAGCTTGCCGGAATCAAACACCGCGCTCGCGACCACCGGCAGGCCAGTTTGGCGCGCGGCGGTGATTGCGATCCGGCCTTCCTCCAAATCGGAAATGGTTTCGATTACCAACGCATCAGCACCGGCCTGCGCCAGGGCGTGGGCCTGTTCCGCGAATGCCGCGCCTAATTCCTCCTCCGTGACGTCGCCGCTCATCAACAGTTTACCGCTGGGGCCGATGGAGGCGAACACCTGCGCATGGCTGCCGGCGGCTTCGCGCGAAATCTCCACCCCGCGCCGGTTGATTTCTTCGACTTGATTCGCCAAACCGTTTTCCGCCAGGCGCACGCGATTCGCGCCGAAAGTGTTCGTGAGAATGATCTGGCTGCCCGCGTCCACGTACGCGCGGGCAACTTCGGCGACCCGTTCCGGGTGGGTGAGATTCCAGGCATCGGGGAATTCGCCCACCGGCAGTCCGCGCGCCTGCAATTCCGTGCCCCAGGCGCCGTCCGTCACCACCGGGCCGCGGGCAATGAGTTGTTCAATGAACTGATGCATGGCCGTGGTGCGGATTGCCGCGACGGATTACTTGGCGACCAATCCCAAGGCTTGTTTGGCGACACCCACCGCGCCGACGGCGTTTTCGCTGTAACCGTCCGCGCCGATGTCGGTGGCGTACTTTTGCGTGATCGGCGCGCCGCCCACGAGCACCTTGACCTTGTCGCGCACGCCCGCCTGCGTGAGCGCATCAATGGTGCTCTTCATTGCGGGCATCGTGGTGGTGAGCAGCGCGGACATGGCAACGATGTGCGCACCCTTCTCGGTCACGGCGGCGATGAATTTCTCCGGAGGAACATTCACACCCAAGTCAATGACCTCGAAGCCGCCGCCTTCAAACATGGCCGCGACCAGGTTTTTGCCAATGTCGTGGAGATCGCCTTTGACTGTACCCACGGCGACGGTGGCAAGCGGCTTGGCGCCGCGCGCGGCCAGCAATGGGCGCACAAGCTCCAACGCCGCTTTCATGGCACGGGCGGAGATCAGCAATTCCGGCACGAAATACTCGTTGGTCTCAAACCGCCGCCCCACCTCATTCATGGCGGGGATCATGTATTCATCCACCAGTTGGACCGGGTCCGCGCCTTCCTGGAGGGCTTGTTCGGTGAAGGTGTGTGCGATTTTTGCGTCCCCGTTGAGGATCGCCTCGTAGAGCGGTTTCAGGTCAGCCATAAGAATTTCCCAATGTTTAGTGAGCCTAGCCCGCGACCGTGGCGACGGCGTTGACCGGGGTCAATGCCGGCCTCCCAGCCGCAGACCATTTACGCGCGCTGATTCTCCGGGCAAACCGCCGTCAGTTCAAGCCGGGAATCGGTACGGCGCTCGATAATTGTAACGCAGCAGTTTGTTCGCCGCGGGATGATTGGTGACCTTCTCCGTCGTCGCGTCCCACTCCAGCAACGACCGCGTCTTGAGTGCGATATTGGCGAGCAGCGTCGTCGTGGTGCTGCGATGGCCCGTTTCGGCGTCCGCGTTGCACAACTGCCGGCTCTTGACACAATCGAGAAAATTGCGCGCGTGCGGTGCGGTGGTGTCGCCGCTGCCGGTCACTTGTTTGGGTTCGATCATCGGCTTTTCGCCGACGCGCCAGCCGCGTTCGAGCTTGCGGTCGGTCGGCATGCGCACGGGAAAAGCGTTGGGCGTGATGGCGTCGGGCACGACTTCAAAACCGGTGGTGGTGCCGAACAACGTTCCTTTCGTGCCGCGAAATTCCAATTCGCAGCGTCGTACGGACGAAGCCGGTGCGGTGGTGGCGTTGAACTGCGAGAACGTCACAAGCGTGCCGCCGGGGTATTCCCAGGTGACTTCGAGCGTGTCCGGAATCTCGCGGTTGTCGTCAATGTCCGCGACCCGTCCGCCCAACGCGGTCACGGCCGTGGGCGCGTCGTGGCCCAGCGCCCATTGAATGCAATCGAGATAATGCACCCCCATGTTCGTGACCTGACCGCCGGAGAAATCGTAGAACCAGCGGAAGCGGTAGAGGCTGCGACTCTGGTTGTAGCGCTGTTTTGGCGCGGGGCCAACCCACGCTTCCCAATCCAGCTCAGCGGGCGGCTCGCTGTCCGGCGGATTGCCAATGCCTTTCGGCCATTCATTCTGGATGTGAAAGCAACGGGCCACCGTGACCTTGCCGATGCCGCCGCCGCGGATGAACTCCGCCATCTCGCGATACATGTCGGACGATCGCCGTTGCGTGCCCACCTGACAGACGCGTTTGTGCCGCTTCACGGCTTCCACCATCGCGCGCCCCTCGGCCACGCACAGGGATAGCGGTTTCTCGACATACACGTCCTTACCCGCTTCGCAGGCGTGAATGGTCTGTAGCGCGTGCCAGTGATCCGGGGTGTTGATGACCACCGCGTCCAGGTCTTTCATTTCGAGCAACCGCCGGTAGTCCTTGAACGGTTTGGGATTCGTGCCGATTTTCTTCGCGGCAAAATCCACGTAAGGCTGGTAGATGTCGCAAACCGCCACGACTTCGGCGTCCGGCTGCTTGAGAAAGGCGTCGAGCACCTGATCGCCGCGATTGCCTAGGCCGATGAAGCCGAGGCGCACGCGCTCATTGGCGCCCAGCACGCGAAACTGCGACAGCGCCGCTGCCGTGCTGATCGCACCGATGGTTTTGGTGAATTCCCTGCGAGTGATTGATTTCATAATTCGTGTTCTCGTTTTGGTTTTCGGTTTTCAGCTCGGATCGGGTGTTCCTTGCGTCCTCTGCGAATTCCTTCGCGTCCTTCGCGCCAGAATCAAAACGCAGGGAACGACAAGCTCCACGCAAGAATCCCAGACGGCCTCGTCCGCGCAATCCTTCCCTGGCGCAGAAGCTCGCGGACTCAGCGGTCCGTGCTCCGAATGGCCATTCGACTTCTTCGTCTCACGCGAAGATTCTGCCGGATTGCTGGTTCAAGGACAACCTCAACCGCCCGCGAAGGAAACAGAATCCCCGTCAGGCGTGCGATTCGTGGATGCCGTCGCCGTCGTGGAGGAAAACTCCCGCACCAGCTCGCGAAGCTCGCGGCGCGGAAGGCGCGGGGGAGTTTCCGCCGGCCAGCCAATGGGCAAAATGGCCACGGGCCGCAGACCGGCGCGCAGACCGAGGAAGTCCGCGACACGCGGTTCCTCAAACGCACCAATCCAGCAAGTGGCCAGTCCCAGTGCGGTTGCGGCCAGTTGCGCGTAGGCCGTGGCGATGGTGGCGTCCTGGATACAAAACAATTGTTCACCCGCAGCGCCATACTTCGCGCCCGAGCGCGCCGGGTCCGCACAGAACACCAATACCACCGGGGCCTGCGCGATGAACGCCTGATTGAACGTATGTCCTGCGAGCGCGGAAATCTGTCCGTGGTCGCGCAACAGCACGATCTCGTAACCCTGCACGTTGCCGGCGGAAGGCGACTGGTTTGCCGCCGCGAGAATGGCTTCCAATTGCTCTGGTTCGATGTTCTTGTCCTGATAAGCCCGCACCGACTGCCGGGCGTAAATCGCTTCCAACACATTCATAAGCCCCTCAATGTGGGGCGGACGCGGTGGTCGGGAGGTTGATGCAGGTCAAGTCTTCGGGAAATCCGTTGACGCAAACTGCGCGCGTGGTTGTCCGGCGTCAGTGACTCCTGTTCAAACATGAAACTTTCGCTCCTTGATCAGACCATCGTCGTGCTCTACCTCGCGCTCATCATGGGCATTGGCTTCGCCATGAAGCGGCGCGCGGCACGCGGCATGACGGCATATTTCCTGGGGGGCCGTCAACTGCCGTGGTGGGCGCTCGCAATGAGCGGGTCGTCCTCCTACTTCGATATCACCGGCACGATGTGGATTGTGTCGTTGTTCATTCTGCTTGGGCTGAAGGGCATGTGGGTCCACTGGCTCTGGGGTTTTCCGCTCACGGCGTTCTATCTGGCTTACATGGGCAAATGGATTCGCCGTAGCGGCGTGCTCACGGGTGCGGAGTGGATGTACACGCGGTTCGGGAACGGACGGGCAGGGGACCTGGCGCGGCTGGCTTACACCATCTTCGCAATTCTCACCATCGCGGCGTTACTTGGGTACGGCGCCATTGGCATGGGGAAATTCGGCGCGGTGTTCCTGCCATTCGAACCGTTTACGTGCGCGGTGCTGATCCTGGCCTTCACCGGACTTTACGTCGTGGTGGGTGGCTTTCACGGGATCGTGCGGGTGGAAATCGTGCAAACCATCGTGCTGAGCGCGGGGGCCATCACATTCGCGGTTATAGGCTGGCAACATTTCGATGCGGCGGCGTTTGCCGCAAAAGTGCCGGACGGATGGCATTCCATCGCGCCCGCCATGCGCCCGGCGGAACTTCAAGGGGTGGTCTCAGGTGGAACTGATTTTTCCCTCTTTGGCGCGTTGATCGCAGTCTGGTTGGCGAAGGGATTTCTGCTGTGCCTCAGCGGCCCCGAGCAACTTTACGACTTCCAGCGCTTCCTTGCGGCGCGCGATGCGCGCGATGCGTCGAAGCTCGGCGCGTTGTGGGGCGCGATTCATACGGTGCGCTGGCCGTTCGCGATGGCGATTGCCGTGATGGCCATCATGGGTATCGGCGATCCCGCGCTCGACAAGCTGCTCAAGGAAGACCCGGAGCGCGCGTTGCCGTTGATCATCGGCACGCAACTGCCGCCCGGGCTGGTGGGCTTCATGCTGGCGGCGCTGCTGTCCGGTTTTCTCGCCACGTTCAGTTCCACGGTGAACGGCGGCGCGGCCTATCTCGTGAAGGATATTTACCAGCGTTACGTGAATCCCAACGCCAGCCAGCACCGGTTGGTCTATGCGAGTTATATCGCGTCGGCGCTGCTTATCGTGACCGGTGTGGTGATTGCGCGGTTCGGCACGTCCATCAACACGGCGTTCATGTGGATTTTCGGCACGCTGGCCGCGGGGATCCTGCCGCCCAACGTGCTGCGCTGGTACTGGTGGCGGTTGAACGGCTGGGGCTACGCGGCGGGTATTTTCGGTGGCATGGCGCTGTCGCTTGGCCAGGTGATGGGCGACCAGTTCATCTGGCGCACACCCTTGCCACTGTACGTTGGCTTCCCCGTCATTGCGCTGGCGTCAACCTTCATCAGCATCGTTGTCGCGCTGGTGACGAAGCCAACTGATGAACCCACGCTCGCCCGCTTTTACGAATCTGTGCAACCGGCGGGCGCCTGGGGTGCGGTGAAACGAATCGTGCTCGCGGGAAATCCCGCGTTTCGCCGCGAAGCCCCGTTTTCGCGCGATGCGCTCAATACGTTGTTGTCGTTGGTGGCGATCTGCGCGTTGTATGTCGGCACGCTCTATTTGATCCTGCACCGTTATGGCGTGGCTTTCGCGTGCTTCGGGACGACGGTGATGCTGTGTGGCGTGCTGTTTTACACTTGGTATCGTCATTTGCCTCCGCCCGGAACGGAGGGAGACGAAACCTCGGATGAAACCAAACCACGCACGATACCGGTTGCCCCTGAATCCACTTCAGGGTCTGGATCAACCGCACACCCATAGCTGGGTAAGAGCCTGAGCCTTCTTCCGGCAGTGAAGTTGGCTCTGGGCGATGCCAAATGGGGTCAGTTACAGTTCAGCGCGCCGACCCGTCACCTGACTGCAAATTGAAAAACCGGATCGCATTTTCGCGCAGGAGTTTTTTCGCCAGGCGTTTGGCATCGTCGCGGCGGAAATAGCCGGACGCCACCTTTTCTTCCAGAACTTCACCGATCAATCGTCGCGCCCATTGCATTGCGCCGTAGGTTTCTTCCACGTGCCAGTTGTCGCCGCCGATCATCAGGCGGGATTCGTCGGGCAGCACTTCGATGGCTTCGTGCAGCGCCAGTTTGAAATGCGAAGGACTGAGGAGCAGCGACCAGGTAAGGTCGAGCCAGAGGTTGCGATACACAAAGGCCAACCCCAGCAGGTCGCGGCTCCAAGGATACGCCAGGTGCATGAGGAGAAATCGAGTTTGCGGATGACGCTCAAACAATCCGGCCGCCTTGAGGGGATGCGAACCACGAATGAGTGCCGTGCCCAGATGCATCTGCACCGGCACGTTGCGTTCGCCCGCCAGTTGGCAGAAGCGGTCCACGATCAGATCGCTGAAGGCTTTCTTCTCGGCAGGTGACGGGGAGGGCTTGCCCCACGCGCGGCGGGCGAGCTTTTCGTCCGGTTCATCAAACGCCACGTCGCGATCGTAGGCCAGCGCGTTCTTCAACGCGACTTGATGCCGCGCGGCAAGTCCGTCCACGACTTGCTCCAGTCCGGCGAGATAGGCGGCAAAGGAATCTGGCCGCACGCCGCAACGGCGCATGAGTGCGTGGCCGCGATTGCCGTTGTGGTCGCACGCCTCCGGATGCCAGCCGCACGCGAAGGCGTTGATGCGCATGACGGAGCGGTAGTTATTCCCCAGGGCGCGTGGAGCGTCGAGCAGTGGATCGTTGTAGGAGTCGGTGATTACGCGTTCGATGCTGGCGCGGCGCAACACCGCCTGGCACCAGTCCGCACGGCGATGATGTTTCCGCACGGCGGCGTCCAGGGTCCGCCAGTTCTTGCGGGTGATGGCGGGTTTGCCGTCGCCGTAGAGTTCCGTGACCGCGCCCACGAGGTTGCGCACGAACATGGACGCCCCGCTGTGTTCCAGGAACGGCGCGAGCGCTTCCCAGGTGGTCGGGCCGGCATCGGCCAGCATGGGATCGCCCGCGCGAGTTTCGGAGGGCAGCGGATAAGGCCGCGCCTGGGTCCAGCCCGCGTAACTCTGGCGGAACAACTGGAGCAAATTGACGTCGCGGTTCAGCAGCACTTCCGGCATGTGATGCTCGTGAACATCCACGATGCCAATGCGGTTGATGAATTGGCGCAGAGAGTTTTTCATGCCATGCGTAACATGCGTAAGTCGCCTGTCGGGCCAGCGGGGTTCAAACCACTTCGCGATACACATCCGGATGTGGACGCGAGATCACGACCGCATTCACCAGCACACCGGCTTCCGCGATGACGTTGCGTCCCGCAGCCACGGCGGTCTGCACGGAAGCGACATCGCCGGTCATCGTGCAAAACGCTTTGCCACCCAGGGCCATCGCAAGGCGGATTTCCAGCAATTGCACCGCGGCGGCTTTGACTGCCGCGTCAGCGGCCTGGATCAGCGTGGCGACGTTGAACGATTCAAGAATGCCGAGCGCGCCGTTGGGTTCCATCGGTTGGGTGCGGCCCAAGGCAACGAACACGTCGGGATGCACGTTGGCGATGGTGAAACTGTCAATGAGACAACCGTTCGCTGCCTCATCGCCAGCCTGCACGGCGGACTCCACCGCGGCGGTTTCGCCGCCGATGAGCACCATGTATTTGCCGGAGCAAATCGAGCGCGAAAGCAGCAGGCGCACGTTGCCGGCCTTGAGCATGGTGTCGGCGACCAGGAAACCAGACGCGATGCTTGAGAGTTCAATCAGACCGATGGATTTTTCTGGCATAGGTCAATTGGCCTGGGTGATCCAGACGTTTGGTTGGGTGAGCGAATTCGTCGGCTTGTTTGAGGTCGCAGCGCTCCCCTTCACCCTTACCCTCTCCCGCTGGGAGAGGGAACAGCATTCGCACGCTTCACGTTTTGCGGACGAGCGTTCTGCAAATCGAGTCTTCCGACAGTCGGCAAGTCGGAGGAACAATCTCCCTCTCCCAGCGGGAGAGGGCTGGGGTGAGGGAGAACTGTGCGACAGACAAAGCCTTTGGTTGGGCCTGAAGCGTGCGAATGAGGGAAGGTATTGCCAAATCTGCGGGCATCGGTTTCTCGGACCATTCTCCCTCACCCTTAGCCTCTCCCGCTGGGAGAGGGAACAGCTTTCGCGCGTTTCATGTGTTCCGTTGTTCATCTGGAAATGTGCCTCGCTCGATTTGCAGTGAGTCTGGCTTCAATTCTCCCTCTCCCAGCGGGAGAGGGCGGGGGTGAGGGGGAAAGTGTGCTCCTCTCTTCACGCTCAACGAGGCGAACGCGGTGCTTTAATGTGCGGTTCTCCCTCACCCTTAATCCCTCTCCCGCTGGGAGAGGGAGACAGCAATCGCCACTCCCCTGGTTTGCGGAAAACCACACTGCCACTGCCGATTCACGACATTGGAAAAACCGGCGGATGATTCTCCCTCTCCCAGCGGGAGAGGGCCGGGGTGAGGGAGAAAGTGTGCTCCCCTCTCCACATTCCGCGAGACGAACGCGGTGCTTTAATGTGCGGTTCTCCCTCACCCTTAATCCCTCTCCCGCTGGGAGAGGGAGACCGCAATTGTCACTCCCCTGGTTTGCGGAAAAACACATTGCCACTGCCGACTCACGACCCTGGAAAAACCGGCGGACGATTCCCCCTCTCCCAGCGGGAGAGGGCCGGGGTGAGGGAGAAAGTGTTCTCTTCCCCCCAAGTTCCGCGAGGCGGATGCGGTGCTTTCGTGTGCGGTTCTCCCTCACCCTTAATCCCTCTCCCGCTGGGAGAGGGAAACCGCAATTGTCACTCCCTTGGTTTGCGGAAAAACACACTGCCACTGCCGACTCACGACACTGGAAAAACCGGCGGATGATTCTCCCTCTCCCAGCGGGAGAGGGCCGGGGTGAGGGAGAAAGTGTGTACCCCTCTCCACATTCCGCGAGACGAACGCGGTACTTTAATGTGCGGTTCTCCCTCACCCTTGATCCCTCTCCCGCTGGGAGAGGGAGACAGCAATTGTCACTCCCCTGGTTTGCGGAAAGCCACTCTGCCACTGCCGACTCACGACACTGGAAAGGCCGGTGGATGATTCTCCCTCTCCCAGCGGGATACAACGGTTGGGTTTTGCACAAGGTAAAATACATGGTTCACGCGTCCACATTCCGACGCAGCGTAGGGGCAGAAAGCCCTTCCCGACAACTCTGAAAACATTCGGCGATTGGTTGCGGGCCAAACGGCTGATATTGAACCTGAGTCAGCCGCAATTGGCCGCAAAATTGGCCATTTCATGCTGCGCCGGTCGCCTCGGTTCAGGACGTGATTCACCCCGTGAGATAAGTGGGCGCAGGAATGTTGAGGTCAAAACGGCGAATGGTGCGGGAGGTCCAACCAGAGGGTTGGTCCGTTATCTCACGAGGTAAATCGCGCCGGGATATTGCACTCGCAGTTTGCGCGCCATGCGAACGAGCCTCCGCGCGGCAGGGACGAACGCCAAGCCGAATTTCTACAATGGCCGAGACTGATAAACATTGTAAAGAACGCGGGGGCGGCGTCCGGTTCCGGGAATACACCAACGAAATCAACCTCTCCGGCCCCTCACGCCCCCGCGTTCTCTACATTCCTTTGGGGTGTTAGACCTCTTTGTGGAGTTGCATGTCACGCTGTTTTTCTCTCGAAAAGTTTCTCGGTGCGGGGCTGGAGCACCGCAGCTAAACGCATATAATCCTCTACCGAATGCTCATACTCGCGCTCAATCTGGTGATACGCTGAAAGGGTAAACGGAAGTCCCTGGCTTTTTGCGCGTAACGCTTCTTGCCGGCGATAGAGGAGGGCGGTCGTTCGCTTAAGGGCTTCAACGTATGGAATCATGGCGCCGAAGAAGTCGTGCTGTTCGGGGGTGAAATTGTCTTGGAAAGTGTTGTAACACATTGCTACGTGATCCTGAACAGCGGAGCAAAGTTCATCGGCAGAGCGTGCCTTGTCGAGCAGTTCAGCGAAATCCGGCCCGCGCCCAAAAAGATTTCGGAAAATGCTGCCGAGTGTGGCCTGCTGCTGAAATATACGGTCGTGAATCGCCACGTAATGAGCAAGAGCATCCTTCACAAGAAATACGCACTCGAAAGCGGCGTCAGTCGGAGACGTGGGCATAGAGGTCAACGCCAGGTGAACTCACACACGCCGGACCAAAACGCGTGAACCGCGAAGCGGAAATGAGGGCGCCAACCGGCGTTGTGTGCAGTGATCTGGTTAGGCCACATGTTCATTCGTGTCTCTCTTTCTGAGGTAAAAGCCGTATGCAAAAAACACAATGCTGACCCCGAGACTCAGCCAGAAATAAAAAGCCGCCTCGACGCGCTTGTGATCTCCCTCGCCAAGACTCGGATCGTGGGGCGTCAATGCGAGGCGAATCATGCCCTGCGCAAAAACGATAAGCGCGAGCAACCAAACCAAGCTGCCCGGAGTTCGCAACAAACTCTTGGGTTTCGGGCCAGACTCCGCATTTGGAATCTCAAGCTCCGTGCCGCACTCGACGCAGCGAACTGTCGCATCATCGTTCTCACGTCCGCAATAATGGCAGGATTTCATCAGTGCGTCCGAAGTGGTCTAACTCCTTGATGCTGGGTATTAGGGGCGTAACAAGGAAAGCGGTTTGGATGAACTTTTATGTCCATGGAGCGATTTTATGACTGAGCATCCGGCGGGTCAATCGCCAACATTGCTGGATCAGATGCGGGCCGTGTTGCGGGTGCAGCGGTATGCGTAAACGGGTCATTCTTGATTTTGACGTATCACTTCCCGTTCAGCTTTCGCCTGCGATAGAGCAGGTGATTCACACAACCCGGCGCACCCACCGTCAGCGTCCCCTCCCGGCTCACGCTCGTCAGTTCATTCAGATTATTCACGCCAAAGGTTTGCACGAGCGCGTTGTTGGTCCGGCGATCCAAGTTCCAGGCCGCATCATACCCATACCCAAACTGCTCCTGCAACCGCGCCGTGCCGCCGGATTCCTTGCCCTTGGCCGTCTTCAACTGCCCGATGTTGTCGCAGACGTAGTTCGTGAAATGTTGGCGGTTCGGATTCCCGTTGGAAATCGTCTGGCGCGTGCGTTGGTTGGCGTGTCGAGTTCAATCTAGGTTCAAGCTGACCGTCGGGAACGAGTATCCCGATTTCGATTCCCAAACTCATCGAGTTCACGCTGTAGCAAGACCAAACAATAACCTGGGGCTTCGAGTCGTTTCGCGGCCAAAAGCTCGCGCCGCATCGAAATGAGATGATACGCAGAGTTCTTGCAGAAGACGTTGGTCCTGCGAAATCCCACATAACAACGAGTGAGGAACGCACAGTGAACAAGGTGCGCGGCCACGCAGGCCCAAGCAGCACGCAAACGACCGCTGTCATCCAGGAGTTCAGCAGCCGTCCCCATAAGAAACACGGATCGAGGCAAGATACCGGCTTCTCGAATTCCCACGATTCGCTTCAGATATCGCTTCACGAGTGAATATCCGCGTGGATCCTTCATCTCGAGCAACACCATGCATTCTCCAATCCCTTCGGCAAAGGAACTCGGCCCAAACACTCTAATGCCGCAAACTTCGGTAACGCTTTGCGCCTCGTCGCAAACATCGTCAACAACCCGCTTCAACGCTTTACAGTAAACGTAGATGAACGCTTTCATAAACGGATCTTGATTTTGACATATCACTTCCCTTTCAGCTTTCGCCGGCGATAGAGCAGGTGATTCCCATAACCCGGCGCACCCACCGTCAGCGTCCCCTCCCGGCTCACGCTCGTCAGTTCATTCAGATTATTCACGCCAAAGGTTTGCACCAGCGCATTGTTGGTCCGGCGATTCAAGTTTCAGGCCGCATCATGCGCATACCCGAACTGTTCCTGCAACCGCGCCGTCGTCGTGTCCGCTTCCCAGCCCTTGGCCGTCTTCAACTGGCCGATGGCATCGTAGTCTTCATCTCGTCAACACAATCTGTTGCTCCGTAACCTCACTTACCCGGCCGGCCAACGGCGCGTGTAACACGGCGCCCAGCGCGTTCGGCGCAGGTTCGCCGACAACCTGCCCTGAACTCACGCGATCTCCCACACGTACGGTTGGCTGGCACGCCGTGCCGGCGCTTTGCTTGAGCAGCAGCACCAGGCGACCGGGCGATACACCGTCCGCACGCAGCGGCGCGGGGAGATCGTACTCCTCCACGTGAAGTTTGCGGGTCAGCGTTTTGATTGGAACCCGGCGGCCATCGTGCATGGGATGCGGTTTCACTGTTGTCGGGCCGGTCCATTTCAGATTGGCGCGGCGCATTTCGGCTTTGGCGTCGTCGCAGGCTTCTTTCGGATACAGCTCCTCCGGGCAGGCGTAAAGCGTGCAAAGGCCGCAGGCGCAACAGAGCGACGCCCACTGATTGAAGTAGTCCGCGCCGGTGGCCGTGAAGGCGAGGCTGCGCATGACCTGGTGCGGTTCGACCGCGTAGCCGAGCAGGAAACGCGGGCAATACTCCGTGCAATAACGGCATTGATCGCACGCGGACTTGCCGATTTTAGCCTGCACCTTGTTCGGCTTGAGCTTGCGTTCGATGATGTGATGGCTGCGCGGCAAAATGACCACGCCCGTGGCCGTCTTTGTAATGGGCGTGTCGAGATTGTCCGTTGTCTGACCCATCATCAACCCGCCAATCACCAGCACGGGATCATCGGTGGTCAAACCGCCTGCGGCTGTGAGGCACTCACGATAGGTTGTGCCCAGCGGCACGCGCAACGTCACGGGCGAACGCACCGCGCCGGCGATGGTGAGCATCTTGTGCGTCACCGGTTTGCCCTCCGCCGCAGCGGCGATGTTGACGAAGGTCTCGACGTTGTTCACCACCACGCCGACGTTGAGCGGGATGCCTTGGGGCGGAATCAAGCGGCCCGTGACATTGAAGACCAGATCGTATTCATCGCCCGCGGGATAGTAATCGCCCAGCAACTGGACGCGGACGTTCGTGCCTTTGCTCGCGGCAGTAACGACTTCCACGGCGTGTTGCTTTTTTCCTTTGATGCCGATGACGCCCTCTTTCGCGCCGACGGCTTCCATGGCGAGTTGCATTCCGCGCACGAGTTCGGCGGCGTGTTCTTCCATGATGACGGCGTCCTTGTGGAGCAGAGGTTCGCACTCGGCGCCGTTGGCGATGACGATGTCCGCCTGGCCGGCAAGTTTGACGTGCGTGGGGAAACCGCCGCCCCCCGCGCCGACCACCCCGGCCTGTCTGACTTGCTCGACCAGATTCATTTTGAAGCCACGCAAGGGTAGGGCAGCACGATGAGCCAAGCCACATCAAAAGCGCTCACGGGGTGATGGAATTGCGGAGGGCAGCGCAGGGCCTCGCCAAGGCAAAAAAGTTTAGGCAATAAGGTTGCACTCGGTTCCGGACTCGTTAGACAATCGGCTTGCTATGGGTTTCTGGGAAAAGTTCTCTGGGGCGGGTCGAATCTCAACTTCCTGGGTCGGCACGCAAAAAGTTTGTTGTCTCTCCTTCAGCCTCAGTGTGCTGTGCTCGCTGGCAAGCAACGCGGGTGACTACACGACGCTTTGGGAAATCGGCAAACCGGACGGCGGCAACCGCGAGTTCGCGCTGGCGCCGGCAGGCTACGCGGAGTTTCGCGAGGACGCCGCGTATTTCGTCGGCGAATCCGAGCCTGCGCGCGACTGGCCTTACGCCCACCCCGGCCCGGCGGATTCATGGGCGGGGGCGCGCAGCCACACCTTCATTGTTGTTTTCGGATTGCAGCACCCCCCGCCCGAAGGCGAAGCACGGCTCAAGCTGAACTTGCTCGACACGCATTCGAGCGGACCGCCACAGCTTGAACTCCGGCTTAATGACGCAGTGGTTCACCGCAACCTTCCGGCCGGCGCGGGCGACGAGAGCATTCAGGGACAACCCGCCAAGGGAAAGCCGCGCGCCCTTGAAATCGTTTTCCCTTCGGGTGCGCTGAAAGCCGGCGAAAACCAACTTGCCATCACGACGAAGGCCGGCAGTTGGCTGCTTTATGATTCGCTGGCCCTGGAAGCGCCCGCGGGGGCAATCCTCAGCGCGGTGGCGAATCGCACGTTGGTGACGAGCGTCACGGGCATCCGCGCGCTGAAAGAAGTTCAAGGGAAGCTTTTTCATCCCGTATCAATCTCCGTGCGGCAAGTCGGCGAACCTTGCGAGGTGACCGCGCACGCCAGCGGCGGGGCGCCGGTCCACGCGCGCCTGGCCAGGGGCGTGAACACCGTTGAACTTCTCGTGCCCCAAGTGCGGACCAACACTACTATGCAGGTGACCGTGCAGTCCGGCGACAAAGTCCTGGCGCAACGCGACGCAGAAGTCAGGCCGGTTCGACCGCTGACGGTTTACATTCTGCCGCACTCGCACACGGACATTGGCTACACGGAAATCCAGACCGCCATTGAAGCGCGGCAGGTCCAGAATCTCGTGGACGGCATTGCGGCGGCGAAGCGTACGGCGGACTACCCGGAAGGCTCACGGTTTGTCTGGAACGTCGAGGTGCTCTGGGCGGCGGACCTCTATTTGCGCCGGCTGAATGAGACGCAACGCGAGGAGTTTCTCGAAGCCGTGAAGCGCGGCCAGGTTGCGCTCTGCGGGATGTATCTGAACGAGCTCACCGGGCTTTGTCGTCCCGAGGAACTGGTCCGCCTGTTTCGCTATGCCACGCAACTGGCCGAACAAACGGGCCGCCCGATTGACTCCGTGATGATCAGCGACGTGCCGGGTTACACGTGGGGGACGGTTACGGCGATGGCGCACGCGGGCATCCGTTACTTCAACACGGCGCCGAACTATTTCGACCGTATCGGCACGATCTTGCGCGAGTGGGAGAACAAGCCGTTCTGGTGGGTTGGACCTGACGGGGAGTCGAAGGTGCTCGTCTGGATTCCGTTCTGGGGTTACGCGTTGTCGCATCGCTATGGAAAGCTTTCGCCGCAGCTTGTGGAAGAGTTTTATGACGGACTCGAAAAGCGCGGCTATCCCTATGAAATCGCGCACGTGCGCTGGAGCGGTCATGGGGACAACGCGGTGCCGGATCCGGCCATTTGCGAATTTGTCCGCGACTGGAACGGGAAGTATGCGTGGCCACGGTTCGTCATTTCGAGCTTGAGCGAGGCGTTCCTCACCTTCGAGCAAAAGCACGGCGCGCAATTGCCGGTGGTGCGCGGGGATTGGACGCCGTATTGGGAGGACGGCGCGGGGTCATCGGCGCTCGAAACGGCGCTGAATCGCGAAAGTTCAGATCGCCTCACGCAAGCGGAAGCGCTCTGGGCCATGCGTGATCCCAAGAGCTATCCGCGAGCGGCGTTTGAGGACGCGTGGAACAGCGTCTTGCTTTATTCGGAACACACGTGGGGCGCGCATTGCAGCGTGTGGGGACCGGAACGGCAGGAGACGAAAGAACAATGGGAAATTAAACGCGGCTACGCGCTGGCGGCGGATCGGCAGTCGCGAGAACTGCTCAGCAGGGCGCTCCACATTGGCAACGCTGCGGCGGCTTCTGGCGTGGACGTGTTCAACACCGCTTCGTGGCCGCGCACGGAACTCGTTACGCTTTCCAAAGAACTTTCTGCCGCAGGCGACCTCGTGCTCGACGACCGCGGCAGGCCCGTGCCTTCGCAAAGAATGCGCTCGTGCGAACTGGTGTTCCTGGCGAACGACGTGCCGGCGTTCGGCGCAAAGCGGTTTTCCGTGGGCGACGGCCAGGCATACGTCGCCAAGCGAGCCACCGCAACGGGAGCGACCCTCGACAGCGGCTTCGTTCGCGCGCGGCTCGATGAGAAGACCGGTGCGGTTGTTGAACTCACAGCCCAAGGCATTGACGGTAATTTCGCCGACCTAAGTTCGGGCCGCGGGCTGAATGATTACCTTTATCTGATCGCGGACGATTTGAAGGACCTGGAGCGCAACGGCCCGGTGACGATTCGCGTGGGTGAACCCGGTCCGTTGATCGCCTCGCTCATTGTCGAGTCCGCTGCGCCCGGTTGCCGCAAGCTCACGCGTGAGACCCGCGTCGTGGCCGGCATGGATTACGTTGAGTTGATCAACGACCTCGACAAAGAACGCGCGCCGCGCCCGGCGAAGGCCGAACATCCGGAAGGGGATTATCGCAATCGTGCCGCCAAGGAGAGCGTAAACTTCGCCTTCGAGTTCAACGTGCCCGGCGGTGAGGTGCGACTGGATTTGCCGCTTGGCGTGATGCGGCCCGAGGCCGACCAGATGCCCAGCGCCTGCAAAAACTGGTTCACGGTGGGCCGCTGGGCCGACGTGGCGAATCGTGATCGCGGCATCCAGTGGGTCACGCTCGACGCGCCGCTGGTGCAGGTGGGCGGTATCACCGCCCGCTTCTTGAACTCGCAGTTCGATCCGGATTCCTGGCGTACGACCGTTGAGCCGACGCAGAAGCTTTATTCGTGGGCGATGAACAACCATTGGGGCACGAATTACCGCGCCCACCAGGAAGGATTGACGCGTTTCCGTTTCGTGCTGCGGCCATTTCGCAAGACTGATCCGGCGGAGAACTCGCGCTTTGCCACGGGTTTTAGTCAGCCATTGTTGCCCCTGCCCGCGCGCGGCGCGAAGCCGGACATAGCGCCGCTGCTCGAGATCAATTCCGAAGAGGTAATCGTGACTGGCTTGAAGCCCAGTGACGACGGGCGCGCCATCATCGTGCGATTGTTCGGCGCATCTGGACAACCGGAAACGGTGGAGCTCACTTGGGGTGCGGTGAAACCGAAAGCTGTTTTCACGACCGATACCAGTGAGAATCCACGGGAGAAGCTGGGCAACCGCGTGACCGTTCCGGGCTACGGTTTGGTCAGTGTGCGCGCTGAACTGGAGTGATCGCTTCGAGTGCGATGTCGGCAGGGCCGTAGGCCGGGCGTCGCGCCTGTCTCAATTTTTTTGAGACGCGACACTGATATGGGCGTTGAGTCCCATCGTCATGCAGCCGCTCAAGCGGAATACTTTTGAAGGCAGAGACAGGCGCGATGCTTGTCCTACTAATTGTCCAGTTCAGTTCACCGCCTCAAACATCGCCACGATGTTCGCGGGCGGCACGTCGGCCATGATGTTGTGGACCTGTTGGAACACGTAGCCGCCGCCGGGCCGCCAGATTTCCATCTGCCGCCGCACATGGTCCCGCACCTGTGCTGGTGTGCCTTGGATGAGCACAGCCCGCGTATCGCAACCTCCGCCCCAGAAGGTGATCCGCTGGCCAAAGTCCTTTTTCAATCCGGCTGCGTCCATCCCGCGACAGGTGATTTGCACCGGATTGATGGCGTCGAGGCCGGCGTCAATCATGTCGTCCAGCAACTCCCGCACACCGCCGCAGCAATGGAGCATCACTTTGGCCTGCGAGCGCTCCTTGACGCGCCGCCACATGACGCGCTGGCGCGGTTGGAAGAACTCGCGATACATCGCCCGCGAAATTTGTGGACCTTGTTGCATCCCGAAATCGTCGCCGAATAGAATGACATCCACGTGCTCGCCGACCGCGGCCAGAAAGCGATCCAGGCTCGCCAGGTGAATTTCCAGCAACTGATCGAGAAAGCGATGAGCGCGCTCCGGTTCGCCCGCCAGCAGCATGAAAAAATTATCGTTGCGGTAAAAGTATTGGCCGATTTCGAGCAGGTTGCCGCCGAACAATCCCAGGATGGCGCGGTCGGTTTGCTGCCGGAATCTGCGGGCGGTTTCTGACAGCAAACGTTCGCCTTCCGGCCCCGCGATAATCGGTCCGGGCGGTGTGGCGAAGGCCGTCCACATACATTCATCAAACGCCTTGGCGACGCTTGCGGGATCGTCGAGGACCACGCTTTGCCGGGAGTCGCCCTCCGCCATCAGCGGAAAATGTGTCTGCTCGAAATAGATTACGCCGTCGGGCATCCGGCCCAGTACGCGACCGGTTTTGGAGCGAAGTTGCCATTCGCCGGGGGCGCGATGCGGTTTGGCCCAGGCCGGCATCAGACAGGGCGTGCCGTCTGGCAGCGTCCACTCCGTCCACCACTTGTCTTCGAGTGCGAACGTGCGGCCCAGTTCGATGGTGTCCACGCTTAAGCGCTGGAGCACGTCTTCGTCCACGATGGCCAGTTGTTGAATCGGATCGTAAACCCGAATGGGTCGCTTGGGCAGCCCAAGGAAATCCCGCAGGCGCGCGTAGGCGACCGCCATGATGCCGGAGGAGCGATGGCCCGAGAGATCAATGGGCACCCGATCCGGCTCGCGGTGGTTCAAAGCTGCAAGGATTCTTTCGCGCGCGGTCATGAAGTTCAATGCTCGTCACCAGCCTGCCTGCTCAATACCCGGTGTGCTTGCGGCGGGCGTTGACCTGAGTCAAGGCGGCTGGCGCCGACTTGCGTCGAAATGCAACCAGTACGTGGCAAAGGTCAAATTCAATTTGGGGTTGCGGCTTTCATTCGCGCTGGCGTTGTGGTTTCTGCGCGTCCATGCACCCGCGCATACGCTGCCCATCAGTTACCTCTTCATTGTCACGGACGTGGATTACGTTCACGTCGAACTGACCTTCAATCCGTTCGAGCTGATGAGCTTCAGCGAATTCGACACGAACAAGAACGCGCGGCTCGACCCGGCGGAGGTGGCGTCGCAGGGGGACAGAATCGCGCGCCTGCTGCTGGATCAACTGACGCTGACGGTGGACGGGAAAAAGATTGAGTCCGAAACTGCGGGCATCTCACCGGATGCAAACAGTCATCATGCCACCCTGCGGGTGCATTATCGGGTGAAGGCCCGCGACGCGGAGGTCAGCCTGGAATCGAACCTGTCACAAGTCACGAGCCGTTCACATTTCACGCAGGTGAACTTTCTGCGCGGCGGCCAAAGACAACTCGCGCAACTGGACGCGCAGTCGCGTAAAGCTACCTTCAGGCCGTCGGCACCGAAGCAACCCGCGGTCAAGCCATCGGAGATCTCCAAAACAAAGAAGAACCAAGAACCATGAAAGCAATCAGTGAATTCAGCCGCCCAGTTCAAGACGTGGAACTGGAAATTGTCTCGTTGGATTCTCCCTCACCCCGGCCCTCTCCCGCTGGGAGAGGGAGAATCACCCGCCGGTTTCTCGAGTTTTGGGAGTCGGCGTTAATCGGGAGCGTTCTTGCAAATCGAGGAACACGCGATTGCTGTTCCCTCTCCCGGCGGGAGAGGGTCAGGGGAAACGCATTCGCTGCACCAACAACTGCGCTTCTGAGACTGGGTGTAACCGTTTGCTGCTTTGTCCCTGCTCTGTTAGCGGCGACTGCCGAGCCAATCTGGTCCATCGGCAAGCCGGACGGTCTGGGCATTGAGTTCGCACCGGGCGGGCGACCCGAACTCACATTCACCGTCGGTCAGGGTGTGCCGAGCCGCGATTTTGCCGGGCATCACGACGGATCAGTTGGCTTCGATGGCCACACGACGGATAAGCCTTACACAATCCTCTTCGATCTGCCGGATACGGTCGCGCCGCAGTATGAGCTGGTGCTGGATGTGATTTTCAACACCGGCGCGCCGCGGGAGTTCAAGGTCCGGGTCAATGACCAGAACGGCATCTTCCCAATTCAACCGGCGCCGATGCACACGGTCTTTGGTGAGCAGGGCAACGATATGTTGCTGGCCAAGCAACAACTGGTCGTGCCGATTGACGGCGCGTGGCTGAACGCGAAAGGAAATCAAATAACACTCATCCCACTAGGCTTGGGCAGTCTGGCGTATGATGCGATTGCCTTGCGCGTGGCTGAATCCGCGCCGGACCGCACCCCGCGCCTCGAGCCAACGATTTTCTTCCGCAAGAAATCCGGGAAGCTCATGGAGATCTGCAACGTCGTGCTGCCGTTCAGTAAAGCCTTCGCGCAAGGTGAAGCGAAGGTCAGCATCGGCAAACAAACCTTTACGCGAACATTTGCCAGTGCTTACGACTTTGGGGTTTTGACCGAGCCGCTGGACGTGCCGGCCAGTCTTCCGGCGGGCAGGGCGCGTTTGGAAGTGAAACTGGATGGTCAGGTGTTTGAAGCGGAGCAGGAATTCCGCCCCGCCAAACAATGGAAGGTTTTCGTCTGCCCAAAAGTCCACAACGATGTTGGTTACACCGATCTACAACCGCACGTCAATGAACTGGACAATCGCAACTCCGATCAGGTGCTCGATATTCTGCGCAAGTATCCGGGCTACAAATTCAACTTCGAGACCTCGTGGCTGGTGGAGAATTATCTGGACTGCCGTACCGCGCCGACGCGCAAGGAGTTCCTCACCAACCTGCGCCGGGGCCGTGCGGCGATGAACGCGCTTTATCTGAACCTCATGACGGGCCTTTGCACCGGCGAGGAATTGTATCGCGCGATGTATTTCACTCATCAGTTGCATCGCGAGCACGGTGGCAATTTTGATTCCGCCTGCCTTACGGATGCGCCGTCGCACAGTTGGTTTCTGCCGACGCTGTTCAGTGACGTGGGCATCAAGGGCTTTTCCAATGGCGCGAATCAGACCCGCGCACCGATCCTGCATTACAGCAGCCTGAACGAGGATTCGCCCTACTGGTGGGAAGGTATGAACGGTGAACGCATCTTCATGTGGTATGCGCGGAGTTACGTGCAACTCAAACGGCTCGTCGGTCCGGGCTGGGGACAGGACGTCTCCAGCGTCGAATACCTCAAGCGCAGCGTGCCGCAATTCCTCGTGCGCTACGCGCGCGACAAATACGCGCCCGACGCGGTGATGATCTACGGCGCCTACGTGGACAACGCGGCGATTCCCGAAACCGGCGAGGCTGAAACCATCGCCGCGTGGAACCAGGAATTTGAATTCCCGAAACTCATTGTGGCGACGGATGGCGAATATTTCCGTTACGTTGAAAAGCATTTCGCGGACAAGCTGCCCGTGCATCGTGGTGATTGCGGCGCGTATTGGGAGGATGGCGTCGGCTCGACGGCGCTGGCCACCACGCAGAATCGTCAGACACAGCAAATCCTGCCCGCGGCGGAAACCGCAGCGGCGCTGGCCTCGATCTTCGAGCCGCGCAACCGGTATCCGGCCGAGGACTTTCGCGGCGCGTGGAAGAACGTGATGTTCTACAACGAACACACCTGGGGCGCGCACAATAGCGTGGCGCAACCCGGACGGCAGTTCGTCGAGCGGCAATGGGAGATCAAGGAAAGCTACTCGACCCGCGCCAACCTCGACGCGCGCAATCTGCTCGCGCGGGCGAACAACCGGCTGGCTCAAACCATCGAAGTGGACGGGAGCAGCATCATTGCGTTCAACTGGCAGAACCGCGCGCGCACCGCCGTGGTGGAAGTTGAATTGGGCAGCAGCGAACAGCTCGTGGACTTTGCCGACAAAAAGGTCGTGCCGATGGACATTTACGCGGAACAGGACGGCTGGCGCAAAGTGCGCTTTCTCGCGGCCGACGTGCCGGCGATGGGTTACAAGGCTTATGCGATTCGTGGATTGGACACTGCCGCGCACAAGGCAAACGAGCCAATCGAGGGCGACACCATCGAGAACCAGTTTTACCGCCTGGTGGTGGATCGGCAAACCGGCGGGCTGAAAAGTTTGTTCGACAAGACCGCGAATCGTGAATTGCTCGAAGCCGGTGCGCCTTACACGTTGAACGAATATTTGTACGTCAGCGGCGGGGAAGGTTCAGAAATCCTGAACTGCAATTTCGGCACCGCGCCGGCCAATCTCACGATCCACCGGCCCGAGCAGGTCGAAATTGTCAAGGGACGCCGGACGCCGCTGGGTCAGCGTCTGCTCGTGCAGGCGAAATCAATGAACACGCCCCGCATCACCACTGAGTATCTGCTTCACGACCAGATCAAGCGCGTGGACATCGTGAATACGATTGAGAAGGACGAAACGCGGGCGAAGGAGGCGGTGTATTTCGCGTTTCCGTTTGCGGCGGAGCAACCACGTTTGGAATACCAAATCCAAAACGGCTGGGTGCGTCCGAATGACGATCAAATGCCCGGGGCATGCCGCGAATGGTTCACACCGCAGAATCTTGTGCATGTGCGCGACGGCGATTTCTCCGTGGCCTGGTCCACGCCGGACGCGCCGCTGGTGACGCTCACGGACATCAATCGCGGCAAGTGGCTCGATCATCTGCCAATCAAGAACGGCCATGTCTATTCCTACGCGCTGAACAATTACTGGTTTACCAACTACCGCGCGCAGCAGGGCGGACGGTTTGTCTTCCGTTATGCGATTACCAGCGGGCGCGCATTGGAGCGTGAGGCACTCGCCCGGTTTGACGAAGACACCCGCATCCCCGTGTTTGCCTATCCGCATTTGTCGTCGTTTTCCGCGGCGATCTCGCAAGCGGGCCGGCCCATGCCTGCCAGTGGCGGCTCATTCCTGAGCCTTGATGCGCCGAATCTGGAGATCGTCACCTTCAAGGAAGCCGAGGATGGCAAGGGTTTCATTCTGCGTTTGCGTGAGCTCGCCGGGCGGACTGGCGAGGCAGAACTGCGCACGTCGGTTTTCCGCATCCGCGAGGCCTTTCTTTGCAACGGCATGGAGGTGAATCAACGCAAGTTGGTCTCCGGCGCGAGCGGAGTTATTGTTCCCTTCAAGCCGAACGCGTTCATCACGGTGCGGTTGAAAGCGGATCGGCCGGCGCAGAAAGTTGCTGGGAAGTAGTGCGAGTTTTCAATCTAACGTGTCGCCGGAATTTCAAAGTGACCTCTTCGTGTCCTCCACGTTGACCTTTAAAAGCAGCGCCGCGTAGCCGCAGCCAATCGAGCGCCGACAGTTTTGTGCGCGTGTTTCCTCACCCACGAAATTTTCCCGCGGATAAAGGTATCCGCGCTCCGGGAGAATCTTTGCAGGAAGCAAAGATGCTTGGAGATAGAGCTTCAGAGGTCGTTGAGGAAAAATGGGTGTCGCAAACGCAGCTTGCAAACGCAATGGGTCGAAGGTAGAGAACCCTATCTGCCTGAAAAACCTACAGGCATTGGATTACGCGTCATGACAGACAAACCATTTGATTACGATCTGGACGGCGCCGTCGTCATGCTACTGGTTCAGTATTTGGAGGGTGACACAGACGAGGAGCTTTTTGACTTTATGCAAGCAAGACACGATGCTCGGCTTGACGATCGAGAATGGCCACCCAAGTACCGAATCGGTCCCACCGGCATTTGCAAAGGCATGCGGTTTGCCCAGATTCAGACTTACGCGGGGTCTTTGATCCTGCATGTCATTCGTGATGCGCAGGACGGCAGGTTTGGCAGGCCGATAATTTATCGCTCTTCCTCCACAGGCCCTTTTACTCTGTTGAATCGGGACGGTGTCGAATCTGAGTTGGAGGCGGATGAGTTGATCAAATCGAAGACGTGATTACATTACGTCTGAACGAAGTTATGATGAGATAACAGCTTTATGTGGGAAGAAGACCCAAGAGTGCAGGAGGCCAATTACCGATTCTTAGTGATGTTGGTGGGCGCGGTCACTGTGGGCATGACGGTGTGGGCGGTGTTGGAAGGCGATTGGATGATTTTGGGTTACTGGATGATTTGCTTGGTTGGCTTCTTCCTGGCCTTGTGTATTTACGCAGCCGTGGTGTGGATGATCGCTCATGCGGTTGTTTGGCTGGGCGGCTTGCTCAAAAGAGTATTTCAACAGAATTATGATGCATAGCTTGCTCGGACTAATGCCCGGACTACTGAGAATTGCCGGGCCGTGCTTGCCCAACCCGTGAAAACGCGAAACACCCTAATACTGCTAGCCGGATTGGTTCTGGGGGGATTCGTATTGGTTCAATACGTTGTCCATCGCGGCGTGCAATCTCGAATCGGACCCGAGCACATCTACAACCTATCCGAGCAGCCCAAGCATTTGACCGAAGAATTGGCTTTGGCCAAGGCTCTCGAAACGCTTGCGCGAGATGGGTTGGGCACGGATTGGCAACCAGCGCTGGACGGTCGCACTTCGGCCCCGGATGGTCGAGCCGACGAGTTCGCATCGCGCAACACCATCCACCCAAACCGCGTAACTTTTCTGCTCACGAATGGAAGCGGGGCCGCGCAATTCGTGTCGGTGGAACTCGTGACAAGCCAGGTGGTTTGCCGGGCTTCAATTCCAAAATGAGTAGTACGACTCCGCTTGTGAACCGTCTCGGAACATCAGGCGAAATCCTGATGCACTTCGCCACGTTCCGTCACAGCAAAGTTGAAGTTCAATGAAGCTATGAAAAAAACCGACGCTTATTCATCGGGCTACAATCGCACCCGTCGCCAGTTCCTGAAATCGTCTGCCGCGCTCACGGGTGCCGCGTTGACCGGCGCGCTGCCCCTCGAACGCAGCGTCCATGCCGCCGGTAGTGGGGTAATCAGAATCGGCCTCGTCGGCTGCGGCAATCGCGGCATCATGGCGGCCATCAACGCGCTGAACGCGGGCAAAGACATCCGCCTCGTTGCTTTGGCCGACGTATTCGAGGAAAAACTGATGCCGGCGCGTGAACAATTGCAAAAGACGAGACCGGGACAGGTTGTGGTGGACGCGGTGAGTTGTTTTGCGGGCTTCGATGCGTACCAGCAACTCATCGCGAGCGATGTGGACGTGGTGCTCATTGCCCCGGCGTCGCATTTCATTCCGGCCATGCTCAAGCTGGCGGTGGAACGAAACAAACACGTCTTCTGCGAAAAGCCGCACGGTATTGACATTCCGGGCGTGGCGGTCTGCCGGGCCGCCGCCGAAATGGCCCGCCAGAAGAAACTCAACCTCGTGTCCGGCTTGTGCTGGCGTTACGACACGGGGGTACGCGAGACGATGAAGCGCGTTCACGACGGCGCGATTGGTGACATTGTGGCGATCCAGGAAACCTATGTGAGCCGTCCCTACTACCCGCGCGAGCGCCGTCCCGGTCAGAACGAAATGGAGTTTCAGATGTGGAACTGGTATCACTTCAACTGGCTTTCCGGCGACCAGACCGCGCAGCAACTCATTCACAGTCTCGACAAGGCTTCCTGGGCGATGCACGACCAACCGCCGCAAAAAGTCTGGGGCATGGGCGGGCGTCAGACCTGCCTGGACCCGGTGTTTGGCGACCAGTTCGATCATCAGGCCGTGATATTCGAGTATGCGAACGGCGTGCGGCTCTATGGTTTCACGCGCGACCAACCGGAGTGTTACAACAACACCTCGGACATTTTCATCGGCACCAAAGGCCGCTGCGATTTGCTCGCGCACCGCATCACCGGCGAAACCAACTGGCACTACGACCAGCCCAAGGCGAACATGTATGACCTGGAGCACCGGGCGTTGTTCGATGCCATCCGCTCCGGCCAATCTCTCAACAACGGGCCTTACATGTGCCTGAGCAGCGAACTGGCGGTGGTAGCGCAGATGGCCTGTTATTCCGGCAACATGATTGGCTGGGAGGACGCCCTGCAATCCAAACGTTCCTTCGCACTGCCGCGCTACGGTTGGGACGTTGAACCACCGGTAAGACCCGGCCGCGATGGACGTTATCCAAGCGCCATGCAGGGCAATGCGGAACTGAGCAAATGGATCACATGAACAATTATGTAGCCGCCGACGTAAGAAGGCGGCTTTCCGATCCACTGGCAAGTCCGCCGCCTTACGGCGTCGGCTACGGCACAAGGGCAGGAACTGCAGGACTTGACAGTTCGTCGTCTATTTCCCGCCGCGAGTTTGTTCGGCAAACGCTGCTCACCGGCGCCGCGGCGTGCGCGGCGGCACAGACTATTGGTTGCCGCGCGCTGTCGCCCTCGCGTGAGCCGCGCTGGCAAATTGGTTGTTACACCCGCCCTTGGGATCAATTTGATTACCGCACGGCGCTCGATGGAATCGCGGAGGCGGGCTTCAAGTATGCAGGGCTTATGACCGCGAAGGGAAAGTCGTGGGTCATCATCACGACCGATACATCGCTGGATGAAGCCGCGGAAATCGGTGGTGAAGTGCGGCGGCGCGGACTGACGTTGCGCTCACTGTACGCCGGCGATTTTCCGGTGGCGAAATCGGTTGATGCCGGAATCAAAGGATTGAGAAGGCTCATTGACAACTGCGCCGCGTGCGGCGCGCCGAACCTGATGTTGGGCGGAGTCGGTGACGCGAAGCTGTACGACGACTATTTCACCGTGGTTCGCGAATGTTGCGATTACGCTGCGGCGAAAAGCATTGGGTTGAGCATGAAGCCGCATGGTGGATTGAATGCCACAGGTGCGCAATGCCGTCAGGCGGTCGAGCGTGTCGGACACCGGAGTTTTCGCATCTGGTATGATCCCGGCAACATCCTGTATTACTCGGACGGTGCGTTTGATCCGGTGGCGGATGCTGCCTCGGTGGACGGCCTGGTGGTGGGCGTGAGTGTGAAGGATTATCGGCATCCGAAAGACGTGATGGTGACGCCGGGAACGGGGCAGGTGAATTTCACGGGCGTGTTCGAGCGTCTGAAGCAAGGTGGCTTCACGCGCGGGCCGTTGATCGTCGAGTGTCTGACGCGCGGCACCGCAGCCCAAATCACGGCCGAGGCCAAGAAAGCACGGCTTTTTCTGGAAGAGTTGACCGGGCAGGAAGCATGAGTCGCGTCTTCTGCGTAGGACACGCACACCAGCAAGATGAGATCTATGAAAACCAAACACAAACAAACACGACGCAACTTCATCAAAGCCGGCGCTGGCTTTGCGGTCGCCGCGGGGGTGTTGGATTTGACGAGTCCGTTGATGTCCGCTGAAGCGAAACGATGGCCGGTCGGCTGCCGCGATGTTTACCTCAAATTCGCCGGCCAACCCGACAGTTGGTCGTGCATGAAGGCGCTCGGCGCGGAAGGCGCGGAGGTGGCGGTTTCGCTGGATTTATCCTGCCCGCAGTTAGTTCACCCGGATCGCAAATACACACTGGCGACAGCAGACGGCATCAAGACGCTCAAGGACGATCTCGCCGCCGGCGGGGGCCGCATCGCCGCGTTCATGATGGGGAATCGCTTCGACGAACAATTGGAAAAGGAACTCGACTGCACACGCGGGCTGGTGAACGCGGCGCATCAACTCGGCGTGAACACCATCCGCATTGATGTGGTGCCGCGCAAATTGAGCGGTGACGAATTCCTGCGGTTCGCCATCAAAGCCTGCCGGGGCATGTGCGAGATTGCTGACGGAACGCCGATCCGTTATGGCGTCGAGAACCACGGCAATATTACGAATGATCCGGTGTTCCTGGAAAAACTCTTCGACGGCGTTGGCTCGGACAAGCTCGGCCTGACGCTGGACACGGCGAACTTCTATTGGTGGGGACATCCGGTGAATGACTTGTATCCGATTTACGAGAAGTTCGCTTCGCGCGCCGTGCATACACACTGCAAGAACATCCGATATCCCGACGACAAGAAGAACGTCAAGCGCGAGATGGGCTGGGAATACGCGAAATACTGCTGCCCGATTTACGAGGGCGACATTGATTTCGCGCGCGTCGTCAAAATCCTGCGCCAGGCCAATTACCGCGGCGACCTGTGCGTGGAGAACGAATCGTTGGGCCGCTTCCCGGAAGCGGAGCGCGGCGACATTTTACGGAAGGAAATCGCGTTGTTGAAGAAGCTCGCTCAGGCCGGATAAAGGCAAATCCGGAAACCACGAAACCCACGGGGTGAAACGAAAGGTCATTTCACCCGCACCAATACCACGCCGTGCCGTGGAACGTTGGCCTGAAATTCCTGCGCGAACCGGCCCAGGTCTTTGTGCCGCCACAGATCGCGGACACGCGGTTTGCCTTTGATTCCCAAATCCGCCCAGCGAGCGGTGATGGTGGTCTCCAGTTCACCGCGGTTGCAGAGGCCAACTGCCTTCGTGCCGTCCGCAAGGTCTTTCACCATGATGAAGGTGCTTTCGTCGAGTTCAATCACACGGGCACACTGGCCGAGCGGGTCCTGGTTCACTTCAATCACTTCTGGATTGCAGAGCACGTTGAGGGTGAATTCGTCGAGCTTGGTCATGTCGCCGCTATAGAAGATGGGTGATGCCATCAGACACCAGAGCGACATGAAGGAATATTGCTCGGTCGGCGTAAGCGGACAGGGGGCAGGCAGACCGCCGCCGCGCGCATTGCCGATGTAGCCAATCTGGATGTAGTCGGGATCGTTCCAACTGCCGGGCTTCGACCACGCGCGATGCTCCGCGTTCTTGAGCGCGACGTTGAAGATGTTGTTCAACTCGAAACCGAGATCGCCGGAGGTGCGCCAGCTCTGCGCGCCGACTTCCGCGCCCCATTCCCATACGTTGCCCATGCCGTACTGGCAAAGATTGAGCAGGATGTCGCGCTGCTGTTGCTTCAACAAATCGCCCATGAGCCGGTAGGGTTTCTGGAACATGTCAGGGCTTTTGTCGTCCCTGGCGATTTGCCCGTAGGAACACCAGTCGTGTTTGAGCAGATCAAATCCCCAATCCGCAAACTGCTTCGCGTCCTGCGCTTCGTGCCCGTAGCTCCCGGCGAAACCAGCACACGTGCGCGGGCCGGGTGAGGTGTAAATGCCCGCCTTGAGTCCCCGCGCGTGGATGTAATCGGTCAACCCGTTCATGTCCGGGAAATGTTTGTTCGGCACAATGTTTCCGCGCTCGTCGCGCAGCGGACCGACGCGCAACGGGTCTTTGTTTTTCTCCGCGTTCATCCAGCAATCGTCAATGCTCACGTATTGATAACCCACGTCCGCCATGCCGCTGCTTACCATGAGGTCCGCGGCCTCGCGCATCATCGCGTCCGTGATGCGGTCGTAGTGCGCATACCAATGATTCCAGCCCATCGAAGGCGTCAGCGAAAGCGTGTCGCCGCACACAATCTTAAAAGCGCGCGATGCTCGGCCATGCTGGTTTTTCGCGCGCAACGTTAAACGATACTCGCCGCGTTCAGCGATGGACCCGGTGATGATGCCCGTTGCGGAATCCAGCGTTAGCCCGCGCGGCAGTCCACTGGCGGAAAAAGTCATGGGCCGCTCGCCTTGCGTAGGGATGCGGTAGAGGAACGGGTTGCCCGGCCGGCAACCGTAAATCGTCGGTCCGTTGATGCGCGGCACGGGGCCGGGCTTTGGTGTGAGCATAACGGCCGGTTCAACTGGCACGCCGACGATCTGCGGCTTGGCGCCGCTGACGATGAAGCGGGCTTCCGCCCAATTAGCGTGATCATAACTGACCCCGTCGCCCGCATCGCCCACCTGCAACAGAAGCGTTTTCACGCCGCGCAAATCGAGGTCCACTGCCTTGGCGGGATCACCCGGTTTCATCACACCCGATTGCCACAGAGTGCGGCCATCAGCAATGGCTTTGAAAAGAATCGAGCCCGGCCCGTTCGCGTTGTCGTCCACGCCTGCGAACGCGAGGAAGCGTTCTGAGCCACCGGCCAGTTCAATGCGAGCGGAACTGATGGCGTGAGTGCCGACGCCGCGCTCGAATTGGCGGCCACCGACGGCGAGCGTTTGTTCGCGAATGCTGCGATTGGTTTGTGGTGTGCCCCAGCCCTGCGTCATCTGGCTGAGGTCGAGGGTGTCCAACCAGACGGTTTCGGCAGCGTGCGTGAGGGAAGCGAACGCCAGCCATACGGTGGGGAGGAAAAGTCGTGTGCGCATATTGCACTTCATTTATACAACTGTTGAAGAAACCATCTCCTTGACCGCCATCAAGGTGGGTGAGGGTGACGAAAGGTTGCTCGCCGCGTGGGACCAATAATTGATTTGCATCAAGGGCCGCATTTGGTGAACACCTATAGTCGGATTATGAATTGCCGCATGCTCATACCGCTGGTCGCCGGCCTCCTGGTTCTCGCCGCTGACGCGACCGGACAAGGAACGGTCAATCCCGGACGGTTGCTGTTCCGCGAAACTCTGAATCTGGAAAAAGGGGAACTTGCCTGGCGATTCAAGGATCGCCCGCTGCTCGTGTACGCCTTTGGCAAGGACCAGTTCAAACCCTATGTGCGCGAGCTTTACACCTTGCGCGGCGAGAATGTGCTGCGCGATGCGCCGGCGGACCATTTGCATCACCATGGTTTGATGTTCGCCATTCGCGTCAACGGCGTGAACTTCTGGGAAGAGGTGGACTCCCCGGGCTTTCAGAAATCCATCCGCCTGGTCACAAACCCGTCCGGTCGCGGGCCCGACGGCCAGCCACGGGCCTCATTCACGCAATTGATTCACTGGGTGAACTCCACCAATCAAACGGATGCTGATTCCGTTTCGCCGGTCATGCTGATTGAAGAACGCACTCTGACGCTGACCGTGGATGAGCGGAACGAGGAGGTTGCGCTGCGATGGGAGGCGGCCTTCGAGGTTGGTCCGGGTGTGGGCAGTGTCCGCTTGCACGGCGCGAACTATAACGGGCTGGGGCTGCGGCTGCCGCAGTCATTCGACAAGGTGGCGCGGTTCGCAAACTCGGAAAGCGCGGCTTACACCGGCGCCAACACGCAGAACGTGATCCCCGCCCAATGGACGAGCGTCGCTGGAACTTTCGAGAACCACGACATCATGCTGGTGCTGTTTGGGCACCCGCAGAATGCTCGGGGGGACGGACGGTTCTTTAGCATGACCGAGCCGTTCGCTTATCTCAGTGCGACTCAGGGACTGGATCAGACGCCGCTTGAATACACCGGCGGCCAGAAGTTCCGGTTGCGCTATTTGCTGACGGTGTGTCCGTCGCACAAATCTCGGGAGTTCATCGAGCAACGCAGTGAATCGTGGCGACAGCAAGACTAACCCGGAGATTTCACACGTGGCTGCCGACGCAACCAAAGAGCCGGATCAATGGTCGAGACACCGAGAGCGATTCTCCCTCTCCCAGCGGGAGAGGGCAGGGGTAAGGGAGAGTGCCTCGAGGGCGTGGCACTTCTGGATGACTCAAACACGGCTCGTGAGGCAGGGCGTTCTCCCTCACCCTTTATCCCTCTCCCGCTGGGAGAGGGAGACCTCCGGCGGACGACCGCTGGGATTCTTGCCGTCCTTGCGCGAAGTAGCGGCACTGTATCACAGCCTCTCATTAGCTCCGGGCTTCAACCCGGGATTAACAAGATAAACCGTCGAGAGTGTGAAATGTCCGGTCCAAGTATCTGTGTAAACCAACAATGGTGTGGGACGGTGAGATTTTGAATGGTCGGTTAACAAGCAACAACGAACACACGGAGCAACGTTATGAACAAGATTCATCTCGGCATAAACCTCGAATTCGTCCGGCATCAGGACAAGAACTTCGAGTGGGGCGTCGCCAAGGCGGCGGAACTGGGCTACACGCACGTCGAACCGATGGTGCATTGGGGCCGCGAACTTCTCAGCGAGGCCGGCTACTTTCACAGCGTCTCGATGCTGGACGATCCGCTCCGCCTCAAGCGCTGTTGCCAGAAACACGGCGTCAAGCTGTCAGGTCTCTCTGCGCACACGCCGATTACCAAACCGGAGATTGGCGTGGAGTATCTCAAACAAGCCATCCGCTTCGCCGCCGAGTGCGGCGCGCCGGTGGTGAACACGGACGAAGGACCGAAGCAGGCATGGACCACCAAGGCCGAGGACCATGTGCTGATGCGCTACACGCTGATGGAAGCCGCGAAGGTGGCCGAGCCGCGCGGGATTCTCATCGGGCTGGAATGTCATCAGCAATACAGCAAAACGCCCGCGGGTCTGGATCGCATCCTTAAGCTGGTGAAAAGCCCGGCCATCGGGCTCAATTTCGACACCGGCAATTCCTACCTTGCCGGTGAAGATCCATACCAATGGCTGACGAAGATCGTGGGCCGCCTCGTGCATCTGCACGCGAAGGACATTTCCATCCAGCACTCGCAGGCCGAGCGCGGCAAAGTCACGGGCACGCCGGTCGGTTGTGCGTGCGGCGACGGTGTGATTGACTGGGCGCGCGTCATCAAGATTTGCCGCAAAGCGAAACGCGACATCGTGTTTTCCGTCGAGTGCGGCACAGTCGAGCAGGCGGAGCGTTCGATCCAGCATCTCAAGCGACTGATCTAATTCATTCCTATGGTGGTGGCGCGAACCCTCACCTCGGCCCTCTTCCTTTCGGAAAGGGAGAGGGAGAATCGTAGCCCATCTGTCGGCAAACCTTGCGCGCTTGGAACGCTGACGACGAATCGCGTGCGGGTGAGGTTATCGTGTCACTCCCGGAGCTGTCCGCTTACCACCAACCGGAGCGCCGATCTCCGATCCGGCGCGCTGCAAAGGAGAATCGAGCTGGGTCGGAGACCGGCGCTCCTCTTCTTGCGTGGCGGTCTCAATTGCGTTGGGACCATTCTACTCAAATTTGCCGCTGGTCTGTCACCAGTAATTCCATCCAGAATCGAATTATGAACCGTGACGCTTCGCAGAATTCTCGTTCAACCTGCACGCGGAGGAGTTTTCTCAAGAACACTTCCCTCGGCGCAGTGGTGTTGAGCCTCGGCCCGCTGGCATTGCGCGGCGCGTCCGGCGCGAATGACCGCATCAACCTCGGCATGATTGGCACCGGCGATCGCGCTCAGGCGTTGCTCTCGGAAATCCTTCGGGCGGCCAAGAGCCAGAATGTTCAGGTAACAGCCGTGTGCGATGTGTGGAAGAAGAACCGTGAAGCCACCGCCGCCAAAATCACCAAGGCCACGGGCAGCCAACCTCGCACGTGCTCGCGGTTTCAGGAATTGCTGGCGTTGCCGGACGTGGACGCCGTCGTCATCGCCACGCCGGACTTCGGCCACACGCCCATTATGTTGGAGGCGCTGGCGGCGGGCAAAGATGTCTATGTCGAGAAGCCCATGTCCCTGGACCTGGACCTTGCCAACAAAGCCCTAGCCCTGGCACGGGCGAAGAATCGCATCGTGCAGGTCGGGACGCAGCGGCGCAGCGACGGCCGGCATCTTGCCGCAGCGCAGGAGGTTGCTTCCGGGGTGCTGGGCAAACTGAATCGCATCTCTGTGGCGGTGCATTTCAATCACGCGCGCTGGGCGCGGCCTTACGCGGATTGCCTGGAAGCCGACGTGGACTGGCCGGCATTTCTCATGGGCCAGGGCACGCTGCCTTTTGATGCAAAGCTGCTGCGACGCTGGCAGCTATATCGCTTTTGTACGAATGGCATTCCTGGATTGTGGCTGCCGCATTTCGCCGACCTCGTGTGCTTTTTGACGGGAACGAAATACCCCTCGCGCGCCGTGTCGCTGGGCGGCAACTACGTGTGGCAGGATGGCCGCGAACATTCGGACACGTTCCACACGGTGCTGGAATATCCGGAAGGATTCCTGTTCGACTTTGCAATGGACCTCGGCAACGCCGCCGGTTCGCACTTTCGCTTGCACGGTACCGCGGCGACACTGGACATGGACAACTGGACGATTACGCCGGAAGGCGGCACAAGAGACAAACCCGCCGAGCCACGCAAGCTCACCGGCGTGCCGGTTACACCCCACATGGAGAATTGGCTGGAATGTCTGCGCTCCCGGAAACTGCCGGCGGCGGACATTCAAATCGGACAACAACAGACCGTGGCGGTGGTCATGTCCGCGCTGGCGCAGGAAGCCGGACGACGGCAGCAGTTTGATCCGGTCAAACAAACCATTGTGAGTGCTTGAAGAATGGAGGGAAGTTATGTGCCGTAGTCCAAGGCCCTGTTTCACTGCGTCGTCCACGCGTTCAGTTCCGCTCGCACCTGCTCCATCGGCAGGCCCACCACGTTGCTGTAGGAGCCGGAGATTTCCTCGATGATCAATTCGCCGTGTTCCTGGATCGCGTACGCCCCGGCCTTGTCCAGCGGATGGACGAGCGAGAGATAGTGCCAAACCTGCTCGCTGGTCAGGGCGCGAAACCGGACATCGGTGCTCGCGGCGAACACGCGCTCGCGATGGGCGCGCAGATGGATGAAGTTCACCCCCGTGATCACCTGATGCGTGCGGCCCTGCAAGCGCTCGATCATTCGCCCTGCTTCCTCGAGATCCGCCGGCTTGCCAAAAATCTCGTCGTCCAGAAACACCAGCGTGTCCGCGCCGAGCACCAGGGCGTCCGGAAACTTCTTGGCAATCGCGCGGGCCTTGCGGTGGGCGTTGAGCTGGCAAAGCTCCTGCGGCGTCAGGTATTCGGGCGTCAACTCCGGCGCGTCACTGGGCAGGATCTGAAATTGCGGCTGCACCTGACGCAACAACTCGGCCCGGCGCGGCGAGGCGGAGGCCAGGATAAGCGGCGGAAGGTTCACGTGAGATTCGCGCGTTGTGCAAATTGGGTGCGCACGCCGGCAATTTAGGCCGGCGACCCAGGAATGTCGAGCGCCCGGGCAGCGCTCCAACTGTGGGATGCGAGGTCAGTGCGAGTGGGAAGGATCGCGTTGCACGCGGCTGGCCGGGTCGCCGAAGCGGCGCGTCAAGTCCTCGCGCAGTTGCAGGCGGGCACGCAGCAGGCGGACCTTCACGTTGGCCTCGCTCAACCCCAGCGCCCCGGCGGTTTCTTTCACGGACAAACCTTCCACGTCGCGCAGCACGAACACGAGCCGGTGCTTGTCGTCCAGTTGTGACAGCGCAGCATCGAGCAGGCGGCGCGTTTCGTTGCGTTCCACCAGTTGTTCCGGCGAATCGCGCCAGTCCGCGATGAACTCCGGATGCGGAATGGCGTCGTAGTCTTCACCCGGTTCGGTGGCGGCGTCGAACGAGATGGTGTCCAAACCCTGGCGTTTGCGGATGATTTTGAGCGCGGCATAAGTGGCGATCCGATTAAGCCACGTGGCGAAGCTGGCTTCCTCGCGAAACTTGCCCAGACCTTCCAGGGCACTGATGAAAGCCTGCTGCGTGACATCTTCGGCGTCATGCGGATTCTGCACAATGCGCAGGGCAAGGGTATAAATGCGCCGCTCGTGGCGATTGACGAGTTCCTCAAACGCCGCGAGGTCGCCGGCTTTGGCGCGGCGGACTAATTCGGCATCATGTGGCAGCATTTCCATCTGTCAATTCCCCGCCGCCAGAGTAGCGAAAGCAATGCGCGCGTCTAGGCCGGATAAGTCGCGACAAGGTGCATGGGTTTCGCACGCATGAACCGCCCACTAAACGAGAACCCTCGATAAACGGTTCCTCTCCCGCAAGTCTAACAGGTCTGGAATATATTCCTTTGCTCCCCGTGTCGGCATGTTAGTTTCAAGTCAGTTTGGACATTCAACCACAGGTGAATTATGAATTCTGAATCCAATCGCACTCCACATTCCGGTGAATCCCGCCGTTCGTTCATCCGCAGAACCGCGACGCTCGCCGCCGCCGCTTCGACCCCTGCGTTTTTTCGCACACCGGTTTACGGACAAAACACGGCACCCTCGGCCAACGTCACTGGCGCCAACAATCGCATTGCCGTTGCCTATATCGGCACGGGCAAGCAGGGCATGGAGCACGTGCGGTCGCAGAAGAAATTCGCCCCGGACAACAACATCGTTCAGGCCGCCGCCTGCGATCTCTATGCGAAGCATCTTGAATCCGCCAAAAAGACCATGAATCTGACGGACGCCGACGGGTTTGCTGATCATCGGCGGTTGCTCGAACGCAAGGACATTGACGCGGTGATTATTTCCACCGTGGACAACTGGCACGCCCAGTGTTCGATTGACGCGGTGGAGGCAGGCAAACACGTCTTTTGCGAGAAGCCCATGACGCGCTATCTGGACGAGGCGTGGCGGGTGTATGACGCGGTCAAGAAAAGCGGCAAGGTCTATGTCATCGGCTCGCAGGGGTGCATGGATGCCAAGTGGCACAAGGCGGCCGAATGGGTGAAGGCCGGCAAGCTCGGTCCGCTGGTATGGGGCCAAGGCTCGTATTGCCGCAACAATCCGAAGAACGACGAATGGCAGTTCCCAATTGATCCCGACGCCAACGAGAAGAACCTCGATTGGTATCGCTGGCTGGGCAAAGCGCCAAAGATTCCGTTCAATCCGCAGCACTATTTTAGCTGGCACAAGTACTACCTCTACAACTCCGGTCTCATCGGGAATCTGCTGCCGCATCGTTTTCATCCCATGATGCTGGCGACCGGCAACGCGGAGTACCCGCGCCGTGTCGTGGCCACCGGCACCAAGAAGGTATCCACGGAGCGCGAAATTACGGACACGACGCATCTGCTGGCGGAGTATCCGAGCGGACTCACGCTGCTGGTCGCCGGGAGCACGGTGAACGAACAAGGGCTGCCCGACATGCTGCGCGGACGCAAAGCCACGCTCAGTTTTGCGTCCAGTCAGAACCGGGTGGAACTGAAACCCGAGCGCATCTTCTCGGAGGAAATTGACGCGGAGGAATTCAATGATCCCACGCCGGTCGAAAGCATCGCGCGTTTGGAAAAGAACTTCTTCGACTGCATCCGCTCGGGCAAGACGCCGGTGGCCAATCTGGAACTGGCCATCCGCGCGCAAACGGTGCTGTGCATGGCGGAAATGTCCGAACGTCTCGGCCTCGCGCTGTTCTACGACGAGCAGAAGCGGGCACTCAAGACCAGCGACGGGAAGGTCGTGCCGCCACTGACGTACGACACGGTGGTGCCCGTCACAGCTTGAACCACCCGCCGCAAGTTCACAGAGCTTTGCGTCCGTTGGGATACCCTTTGCGCTGCTGTGTATCACAATCCTCGAACGCCGCGAGGATTTTGGAGTGCGGTGACTTGTCACCGCTTGGGCCGCTTGGCCGGCTTGCCGGCCAAGCAGAGCCGCGTTCAGCGGCTCGCAGAGCAGTTTCGATATTCACTTGCGTTTGACGGCGACAAGTCGCCTGCGGAAAGCGCGGACCAGTCCGCGCACTCCAAAGTGGTTGCAGCTTCTTTGCACGGTGTCCCCGGGGTTGAGAGGGAGAACGGAACAACCCCGCGCTCTTTGATTTCGGTCAAGGGTTTCGGTTCCGAATGGCGCATTGTCAGGGCATGAAAAAGCTTCGGATTTCCTGGGTGATCGGATTCGCGCTCTGCTTCATGGGTCATTCGTTGCCCGTCTCGGCGGCGGATTCGGCCAGCGTCAAAAAACATTTCCAAGATCCGCCGCGCGAATACAGCACGGGCCCGTTGTGGGTCTGGAACGACATGCTCACCGAGGAGCAAATCCGCTCCACGCTGCGCGACCTCGCCAACCAGAAAGTCAAACAGGCCTGGGTGCATCCGCGGCCCGGTTTGATGACGCCGTATCTCTCCGATGAATGGTTCCAACTCTGGAACGTCGCGCTCGACGAGGCCGAACGCCTCGACATGAACATCTGGATTTACGACGAGAATTCGTATCCCAGCGGATTTGCCGGCGGCTGGGTGCCGGAACTGATGCCCGAAGCACGCGGTCGCGGTTTGAAATTGAGCGAAACGAAAACGGCTCCCAAGTGGGAGGACAGTCTTCTCGCCGTTTATCGTTTGGATGGTGGAAAAACGGAAAACATCTCCGCCAAGGTCAAAGCGGGCGAAGCGTTCGGTGAAGGTCGGTTTGTGGTAGCGTCAATCCTTCGTGCCGGAAACTCACCGTGGACCGCGAATCGTTCTTACGTGGATTTGATGTATCCAGGCGTGGCGGAGAAATTCCTGGAGGTCACGCTGGAACCGTATCGCAAGCGCTTCGGCGAACATTTTGGCAAACGCATTCCCGGCTCATTCACCGATGAACCGGAACTGCGTCCCGCCGGCGGATTGCCGTGGACACCCGATCTTCCGGAGCAGTTCAAGAAACGCTGGGGCTACGATTTGTTGGACAACCTGCCCAGTCTGCTGCTCGAAATTGGCGACTGGCGCAAGGTCCGCCACAATTATTTTCAGACGCAGCTCGACCTGTTCATCGAACGCTGGGCCAAACCGTATTTCGAGTATTGCGAGAAGAACAACCTGGAATTCACCGGCCACTACTGGGAACACAATTGGCCCAACTGCGTCGGGGTGCCGGACAACATGGCCATGTCCGCCTGGCAGCAGCGGCCCGGCATTGACACGTTGATGAATCAGTATGCGGAGCACACCCACGCGCAGTTCGGCAACGTGCGCGCCTGCCGTGAAATCTCCAGCCTCGGCAACCAGTTTGGCCGACGCACGCTGTGCGAAATCTATGGCGCCGGCGGCTGGGACTTGCGTTTCGAGGACATGAAACGCATCGGCGACTGGCTGCAAGTCCTTGGCGTCAACACCCTCAACCAGCATCTCCAGTACATCACCCTCCGCGGCGCGCGCAAACGTGATCATCCGCAGTCCTTCTCGTATCACACGCCCTGGTGGGACGCGTATCACGTCTCCGCGCAATATCTCGCCCGGCTTTCGGCGGCGCTGTCGCAAGGCGAACAGATCAACCGCATTCTCATCATTGAGCCCACCACCACCGCGTGGATGTATCAGGGCAACGGCGGCAAACTGAACGCCATTGGTGACAGTTTTTCCAAGTTGCTCATGAAGCTCGAAGCAGCGCAGATCGAATACGATCTCGGCTGCGAAGACGTGATTGCGCGGCACGGTTCGGTGCGCGGCAAACAATTCCGCGTTGGCCGCCGCGACTACGACGTTGTGGTGCTTCCACCGCACACGGAGAACATCAACGCCGCCGTGACCGATCTGGGAGAGGCATTGCTGCTGGGCGGCGGCACCATCGTTTGCCTCGGTGAAGCGCCCTCGCGCATGGACGGCGCGGAATCGTGGCGTGTGTCCGAAGGCGTCAATGAACCCGGTTGGAAGTTCGCCAAGGCGGAGGATGCCGTGGAGGTTTTGGGCCGCTGGAATCGCCACGATGAATTCCGCATCACGCGGTCGGCCAACGATCGCGGTATTCTGTTCCACATGCGTCGTCAATTGACGGACGGCGAATTGCTGTTCCTGGTGAACACAAGCATCGAGTCGCCCTCGAAGGGTGAGCTTTTCTCCAGGCAGAAGGGCATTGAACATTGGGACGCCTACAGCGGCAAGGTTCAGGCTTATCCCTTCAGTGCAGCGCCTGCCGGTGTGAATGCGAGCTTTGAACTGCCGCCATCCGGCAGTCTGCTGCTGTTCCTTTCCAACAAACCTCTCAAGCCAGCGCCTGCCGTCAGCGAGGTTGTCACAGTGTTGCGGCCGCAAGGCCCGCCCGCCATTCGTCGCCTCGAACCCAACGTCCTCACGCTGGATTACGTGGACATAACGGCCGGCGGCGAATCGAAGAAGGACGTCTATTTTTATGATGCCCAACGCTTCGCTTTCCAGAAGAACGGCCTGGATCGCAATCCGTGGGACAGCGCGGTGCAGTTTAAGGACGAGTTGATCACGAAAAAGTTTCCGGCCAACAGCGGCTTCACCGCGAGCTACAAATTCACCATTGAAGGCAACGTGCCGAAGAACCTGGCCATCGCCATCGAGCGGCCAGATCTCTACACCATCACCTGCAATGGCCAACCGGTAGCCGCCGAGGTAACGAGGCGGATTCCGCACGGGGCCGGTGACAGTCCCGAGTTCAAAGACTGGTGGCTCGACAAGGCATTCGGGAAGATCGCCATTGCCGCAGCCGCGCGCGTGGGCGAAAACATAGTCACGCTCAGCGCGCAGCCGTTCACGATGTATCACGAACTTGAACCCGCCTACGTGCTTGGCGACTTCACCCTGAAACCGGCGGACAAAGGCTTCGTCATCGCGCCCGGGCAACCGTTGCGCCTCGCGCCTGCCACCACCACGCAATCGCTGACGCACAGCATCAATTCCGATGGCACGATGTGGTTGAGCGCCGGCATCGGTTTTGGTCAGGGCGCGGATGATCGCGCACCATACCTGGTGTTCGATCTCGGCCGCAACGCGAGTTTCAACAGCCTCCGCATCTGGAATTACTGTGAAGCGCACGTCCACAATCTCACCTCGCGCGGGGCGAAGGAAATTCGTGTTTCCGCCGCGACCGATTCGCCATCGCCCGTGTTCGACAAGGCGCTTGGCAGCTTCACCCTCAAACGCGGCAATCCTCGCGGTGGCGCACCGGAAATCCTGCCGGCGGAAGCGCGCGGCGTCCGCTTCGTGCGATTCGACTTCCTCAGCAACCAGAACGGCGTGAGTTATCCAGCCACGGGTGAACCGGAGGACAACGGCTTTGTTGGCCTGGCCGAAGTGCAGTTCCTCGCGGATGCCAGCCAGCCCATCGAAGGTGTCCGGATTCACAAGGCATCCAGCGAGCTTCCCTCGCATCAACGAGTCGCCCGCTTTCTGGTGGATGGCAGCGGCCTGAACGCAAAAACCACTGGCGGCTGGGATGAGCAAGGTCATCCGTTCTACGCCTCAGGCGTGGCGTATCGCGAGCAATTCAGCGTGGCCAATCCGAGCGGTGAATACCGTGTCGCACTACCGAATTGGCTGGGCAGCGTGGCGAAAGTCTCGGTAAATGGCAAACACGCCGGCTATATTGATGCGCCGCCGTGGGAGTGTGACGTGACGGAACAAATCAAGCGCGGCGAGAATGACATCGAAGTCACGGTCATTGGCACGCTCAAGAACACGCTGGGACCGCATCACGGCAATCCGCCGCTGGGCAGCGCCTGGCCAAGCATGTTCCAACGCGGACCGAATCCCGGCCCGCCGCCGGGCGAAGCGTACTTCACCGTTGGTTATGGCTTGTTCGAACCTTTCGTGTTGAAGCAGGTGCGATAACGTGGACGGCGAATCAGAGTTGAAACACCGGGGGTTGACTGTACCAAGCACGCCTTGGGTTCACGTGCCGAAGAAACCCAAGCACTATATTGGCGGCAGAAGTCTCGCCAATTGCCAGGCGTTGGCGTAGTCTCCGGCCATGCCGATCAGTTGGAACGAAATCCGCCACAACGCCATCCAGTTTTCCCGCAATTGGGCCGGTGTCACCAGCGAGAGCGCCGAGAAACAAACTTACTGGAACGAATTCTTCCAGGTCTTCGGCATCAAACGCCGCGTCGTTGCCAGCTTCGAGGAAGCCGTAAAGAAAATCTCCGGCGAGTACGGGCGCATTGATCTGTTCTGGCCGGGCATCATGCTCGTTGAACACAAATCCTTCGGCGAAGATTTGCACAAGGCCGAAACCCAGGCGTTTCAATACATCCGCGACCTCGCCAACGACCCGGCGCGGCATGACGACATACCGCGCTACATCATCGTTTCGGATTTCGCGCGCATTGCGATTCACGACCTTGAACCGGAGGAACAGCGCGACCTGCCGCCCTTCGACACGAAGCGCGGCAAGACCCACGTTTTCCCGCTCGCGGAATTTCATAAAAACGTCCAGCACTTCGCCTTCATTCCCGGGTACAAGCAGCACACGCTGACGGAGGAAAACCCGGTTAACATCAAGGCCGCTGAGATGCTCGGCGAACTGCATGACGCTCTTGAGGCTGGTGGCTTTTCCGGCGACGATCTCGAACAATTTCTGGTCCGCGTGCTGTTTTGTTTATTCGCCGAGGACACTGGTTTGTTTCCACGCCGGGCATTTGATCTTTATCTGGAGGAGAACGCTTTCACCGACATGGTCAACATCGGCGCGAGCTTGGAACACCTGTTTCAAGTTCTCAACACGCCGGAGGACAAGCGACAGCAAAACCTTTCCACCGAGTTGCGGCAATTCCCCTACGTCAACGGCGATCTATTCGCCGAACGTCTCAATTGGCCGGATTTTGGCGACGACGCCCGGCAGGCGTTGCGCCAATGCTGCGGATTTGATTGGTCGCGCATCTCGCCGGCCATCTTCGGCTCGCTCTTTCAGTCCATCATGGACGACAAGAAGCGCCGCCAGATTGGCGCCCACTACACCAGCGAGCGCGACATCCTCAAAGTCGTCCGTTCCCTCTTCCTGGATGAACTGCGCGCTGAATTTGAAAGCATCAAGGCCGACCGCTCCACCCGCCGTCGCGCCCGACTGGAGGAATTCCACGCCAAACTCTGCCGCCTGACGTTCTTCGACCCGGCCTGCGGTTGCGGTAATTTCCTCGTCATCACCTATCGCGAACTGCGGCTGCTGGAGTTGGAAGTCCTGCTCGAATTGTTCCGCGGCCAGCGCGAGCTGACGCTGGACGAGATCAACAAGCTCTCGCAGGTGGACGTGGACCAGTTTTACGGCATTGAGATTGGCGAATGGCCTGCGCGCATCGCTGAAGTCGCGCTCTGGCTCATGGACCACCAGATGAACCTGAAAGTGTCCGAAGCCTTCGGCCAACTATACCAGCGCCTGCCGCTCAAGAAGTCGCCGCACATCCACTGCGCCAACGCGCTCCGGCTCGACTGGAAAACCGTGTTGCCGCCGGACAAATGCAGCTACGTCCTTGGCAATCCACCGTTTGTGGGAAAAAAAGAACAAACTCCAGAACAGAAGGCGGACATGGACTCGGTGTGGGGCGAGTTGAAGGGCGCGGGCATTTTGGATTATGTGACTTGCTGGTACAAATTGGCTGGCGACTACACTCAACGGACACAAATCCGCTGCGCTTTCGTTTCCACCAATTCCATCTGTCAAGGCGAGCAGGTTGGGGTGCTATGGTCGGAACTGTTCACCCGCTTTCACATGAAAATTCACTTTGCTCACACGACCTTCGCGTGGGAAAGCGAAGCGCGGGGAAAAGCGCACGTGCATGTCGTCATCATTGGTTTCGGAGCGTTCGACGTTGCTAACAAGCTGATCTTTGAATACGACACACCCAAAGGGGAACCACACGCCGTTTCTGCACGGAATATCAGTCCGTATCTCACGGATGGCTCTGACGTTGTGCTGACAAGCCGCCGGGATCCGATCAATGATGCACCAAAAATCAGCTACGGCAGCATGATGATTGACAAAGACCGGAAAGCTGGTGATGAGGCAGGATTGCTGCTCACACCGCGGCAACGAAAGCAGCTATTGGCCGAGTGCCCTGATCTCCAACCATTCATCCGCCGGATTTATGGTGGCGACGAGTTTCTCAACGACACGGAGCGTTATTGCCTTTGGCTCGTTGACGCGCCAACGGAATTGATCACCAATTGTCCCGCACTCAAGGCGCGCATTGATGGCGTTCGGGATTTCCGCAGGAATAGCGGGCGGGAACAGACGCGCGAGCTGGCGATGACCCCGGCTTTGTTCGGCGAGATTCGCCAGCCGACCACGAGGTACTTACTGTTTCCGAAAGTCTCATCCGAGTCGCGGCCCTATCTTCCCATTGGTTTCGTAAGCCCGGACATCATCGCCAGCGGGAGCGCGCTTATCGTTCCGGGTGCGACGCTCTTTCATTTTGGCATTTTGTCTTCCGCCATGCACAACGCCTGGATGCGCCGGGTGGCGGGCCGAATGAAAAGCGATTATCAGTATTCGGTCGCCGTCGTTTACAACAACTTTCCCTGGCCGGAGAACGTTTCGGCTGAGAAGCGTGAGCTGGTGGAAGAAAAAGCGCGGACCGTGCTCGCCGCACGCGAGAAGTTTATGGAGTGCGGTGACTCGTCACCGCTATCGGCAGGCGACTTGTCGCCGTCAAACTCACCCGGCGCACCCGCATCTCCACGAGCCGCTGCACGCGGCTCTGCTTTGCCGACCAGTCGGCAAAGCGGTAAAGGCGGTGACAAGTCACCGCACTCCAAAACCGCGACGCTAGCCGATCTTTACAATCCTCTGAACATGAAGCCGGTCATTCTGAAGGCGCACGCCGCCTTGGATCGCGCCGTGGAGCGGTGCTACCGCCGCGAACCCTTCCACTCGGATCGCGAGCGCGTGGAATTTCTCTTCGCGCTCTACGAAAAACTCACCGCGCCGCTTCTGCCGGTGACAAAATCGCGCCGGCGAAAGACGCCGCCACTGTATGCGCGACCGCCCGCAAAGCCGCAACCCGGCATTACACCGGAAAAGGCCTATGGCGACGCCGCGCATTTCTACGGCAAAGAAGAGGGCCCGCCATATCGCACAGGCAGTTGAGCGCGTGGAATTCCTGTTTGCGCTTTTCGGGCCCCAGCGCGTGACGGTGGCCGGTCACAGTCACGAACTCTCCACCCGTCGCCGGGCGAGGCATATTCCACAGTGGGCTATGGCTTGTTCGAGCCTTTCGTCTTGAAGCAGGTGACGAATTAGTCCTACCGTTCGCCCGGCTGGTGCTTGAGTTCATCGAGCGCCAGCGCGTGACGGAATGACTGCCATCAGCCCGATGCTTGCGAACGGCATTGACCTGCCGTTGCTCCTGTTGTTTGGCGCGGGCGTGTTGATTCCGTTGATGGCATTCCAAGTCGGGGTCGAGAGCGCCGTCCTGTCGCGGTTCTGGCAAATCCCCTTTCGCGAACTGGCGCGCTGCACCTTCAAGGCGAACTGTTGGTCGCTGGTTGCCGGCATCCCGGTAAAGTTTTTCAACGCATGGCTCTACAGTCTGATCCTGCCGCTGCACCTTGCGGGCTTTTTCGCCCGTTATCCGTACGCCGTGATCCTGGGGACGCTGGTGTATTTCCTCGTCACCTGGCTGGTGGAGGCGCGGTATTCCATGAAATGGCTGGAGCGCGAAGGGCACGCCTATTTCCGTTCGCGCGTGTGGTCCGGCGTGTTGCTGGCCAATCTGGCCACCTACGTCGTGCTGGGGCCGGTTCACTACGTCGCCACGCGCCCGACCCACAACATCCGCGAGTTCACGGCGGACACTCGTTGGGCCAGCCAGCCGCCCGCGCAGATCCTCTACCTTGACACCGAAACCAGGCATCTGAAGTCCATTTTCTCCGATGGCACCAACCCGGAAACGATTGTTCCATTGCCTATGATAGATTATTTGGTGTCCGGCGATTTGAACCTTTGCGTGTTCCGCGGCCAGGACGGCTTTCTCCATTTCTATCGTCGCGACACGGGCGAGCAACGAGTCGTTTGGGAAACGACTGAACGATTCATCATGAACCAGGTGGCTTTCAGTCCATCTGGAAGGTTTGTGGTCTGGTTCAGTGAAGCGGCGCAACTTCTGGAGGTTGCAGAACTGCAATCCACAAACCGCTGGCCAGTATTACTGACAGGTACCCAGAACAAGATTGATCTGGCTTGGTCCATCGAGGAAGCGGAATTCTTTGTATCAACCGCGCAGAAACGCATGTTGATGCAGGTGACGCCGGAAAGCGGGTTGCGGGAATTGGACGTTGCATCTAACGATTTGTCGGCCTTGTTACCGACTTACGGCCGAGTGAACTGGGAAGCTCTTAGCAGCAGCGATGACAAATCGGGAGCGAACTACCTCACCCAAACCCACGGAGACTTGAAAGCATGGACTTACCTCGGATACGGAAGCCCCTTCCGCTTGTATCGCACAAACGAACCTGAAACTACAATCGTGTCGCTGGCGGTCAATCCCGGCTTGCTGCACCTCTCCAATCACGCCTTCAGATTCACCCACCCTTCCTTCTTGGCCGATGGCCAGGAATGTCTCTTTGAAACGCTCAGTGATATATACCTGCTGGATGTCGAACGCAAACGCGTCGGACGGGTGGCTCATGGACACAGTTTCATTCAACTCACGTCGCGCTACGCAAAACATCAGCCGTGAATTCGTCTGCGGAGCGCCGTTTTCTTGACCTCGGTCAACCCACTTGGCCGCAAGTTGCGGCATTTCTCCACTCGGACACCGGGGGCGGTAACGCTCCGATGGAGGATTCCGAGAATTTAGGGAATCTGCAAAGAGAACCAATCGGTGTTCCGGCGGATGCGGTTTGTTCCTTTCCCGCACCGCTGTGGTTCTCTTTGCACCTCCACCCCGCAGCGTGACTCAATTCGGCGCTGCACCCACCAGTGGATTGGCTCAACCACTCACCCACGCATGGTATGTGAACGGGAAGGTGGTTCGACGAAGTTTCCGGCGGGCCGCCGGAAACGACCAGCGGGCCGCAGGCGCTCCCCGTTGAAGAGAGTTGCTACGGTGGAGAACTCAAGGCGCGGATGATGCTCACCGACCGTTTCAAGGTCAGGACTTGGACTTCAGCGCGAAGATGGCGTCTTGCGCATCCTTTTTCACCGCGGCATGAGGATGATTCAGCAGCGGTTCGAGCTTCGGAATCAGGTCCTTGTTACCGAGCACGGCCAGCGTCCGACAGGCGTCACGGATGACGTTTGGCGTGGGGTTATCGAGCAGCGGCAGGATTTCCGGGATGACACTGGCGGCCTTAAGCCCGCGCAAGGCTTTCAGGCCGTCAATAATTTCGGCGGGGGTGGAACCTTTCAACAACGCGCCAATAGCCTTGAGGTCCGCCGCGTCCACTTCGGCGTGCAAAATGCCCAGCACGCGGGCGGCCTTGCGCCGGACGTCCGGTCGTGAATCCGTCAACAGCGTTTTCATCTTGGGAAAAGCCCTGGTGCTGGTGGGATATTCCTTCTCCAACTTTTGCAGCGCGCCGGTAACGACTGAGGCCTTGGGCGAATCGAGGTCCGCAATCAATTGATCCTCCGTCTTCCCTTTTGCGGCGTGCAGGGACAGCGTGGTCAGGGCGTAAGCCCCGAATACGAGGGCGAGGATGAAACTTCGTGTGGTGATTTGATTCATAATCAGTTTGCAATGGTTTTGGCTGCCGCAGTTGGATCCCATCAGGGCGAGGTTCATCCCTGTTTGCCCAAAAACTCCGACCTCGTTCCCAACGCCAGCCTGTGGTCGCAGACTAGCGGGACGCGATGGCTTGTCAATGGCCACTGCGGACTTCGGTATCACCGCGCCTCTGAGGGAAACCTTGCGGTGCGGCGGCGGGTTCCGGGATAATCCGCCCGCAAGCATGACTGTCTCTGAATCGAAAACCACTCACTGGTCCGGCAGCGGACGGCTGCGCGGCGGGCGTTGGGGCATCTGGTTTTTCATCACGGCGCTGCGAGTGCTGGGGTTGCGCGTGACGCATGCCTTGACGGTGCCGGTGGCGGTGTACTTTTCCTTCGTCTCGCCCGATGTGCCGGCCACGATGGCTTATCATCGGCGCGTTTTTGGCCCGTTGCCGTGGTGGCGAAGGCGCTGGCGGGTTTTTCAGCATTTTCTGTCGTTTGGCCGGGCGCTGGTGGATCGCACCGCAATTCTCGCGGGCCAGACCCGCTCGTTTACATTTTCGTTTGATGGCGAACACCACGTGCGCCAGGCGGTGGCCGAGGGCCGGGGGGTGCTGTTGCTGACGGCACACGTCGGTAACTGGGAGGCCGCCGGCCAGTTGCTGACGCGCTTGGACGTGCCCATTAACGTGACCGGCTTCGACATGGAAACTCCCGGCATCCGCGCCCTGCTCAAGGAGTCTTCGCACGCCCGGTTTCGGCTCATTCCGCTGACCGGCTCGCCAACCGACGCAATTCCTCTGGTGGCCGCCATGCGCCGGGGCGAAGTGGTGGCCATGCTGGGTGACCGCGCGTACGGCAGCCCGGCGGCCCGGGTGCCGTTCCTGGGGGGCACGGCGGCGTTTCCCATCGGCGCGTTCGTGCTGGCCGCCATTGCGGGCGCGCCGCTGGTCACGGTTTTCAACTTGCGCGAGCCGCGCGGACATTATCGTTTCTTTGGTTCACCACCCCAGCGCCTTGAAATGCCGCCGCACCATTTGCGGGACGCTTACCTTCGGGATTGCGCCACGCGTTTCGCCCGAGAACTGGAAGGCATCGTCCAACGGGATCCGTTGCAGTGGTACAATTTCTATCCGTTCTGGGAGGCAGAGGATTCTTCAATGCCATCGCAGACTGACCCCGTACAAAAATGCTCCAAAGCTGTTCCACACGGTTCACGCTTCGCGCATAGCCGGCTGTCCACCAAGCCTTGACCCATGTCCGCCTCACTCGAAAGCCTCATGCCGCATCGCCCGCCGATGCGCTGGATTGATGCGCTGACCGATTGCACGGAAACCACGGCCCTGGCAACGGTGCATTTCAGTGCTGATCACTTCGCCGTGTACGATGGTTTGGTGTGCGAGACGGCGCTCGTTGAATGTGTCGCTCAAACTGTCGCCGCTGCGCTGGGTCATCGTGCTCATGCCCGCGGAGATTCCGGCCAATCCAACCACGGCGTCCTCGCGGCCGTGACCGGTTTCCAGATTCAAGCGCGCCCGCCGTGCGACAAGACGATCGAGATCGAAGTGCGCGAACTCAAACGATTCGGCCCCATGCTCCTGGTCGCTGGCACGGTTTCTTGTGAAGGCCAAGTGATCGCCACGGGGGAATTGTCGTTGTATGCGTGAACCGGTCGCCAGCCCGCCGCCCGCCGTGGCCATCGCCGGTTGCGGGGTTGTTTCCGCGGTCGGTCGCGGTCTGGACACCCTGCGTGCGGCGATGCGTGCCAACACCAGTGGCCTGCGCGCTTGCGAACGATTCGACGGTCCTCTCTTTCAGTCCAACGTCGTGGGCGCCGCTCCTTTGAATCGCGATGGCGCTGACACAGAGGATCCCGCCCATCAACTGGCCACGGAAGCCTTGCGCGAAGGGTGCGAACAGGCGCGCGAGGTTTTAGCCGCCATCCCCAGCCCGCGCGTCGGCCTGGTGCTCTCCACCACCAAGGCCAACATTGAAGCTTTGGAACGGATGGCTGACGGACGACCTTGTTCCACCGCGGCGCAGCGACATTTGCAGTCAGACCTGCTGGCGGCGGACCTCGCCGCGTCGCACGGTGCCCGCGGCCCGGTGCAATGCGTGTCGGTCGCGTGCGTGTCCGGGTTGGTCGCGTTGCAGCAGGGCGCAAAATTGATCCACCGCGATGCGGCCGACGCCGTGTTGGTGGTCGGCGTGGATCATTTGTCGGCCTTTGTCGTGGCCGGGTTCACTGCGTTGAAAGCAATTGATCCGGTGGGTTGCCGACCATTTGACCGGGATCGCAGCGGTTTGAGCCCGGGTGAAGCCGGCGCGGCCATCGTGTTGGTTCGCTCTGATTTTGCGCCTCAATCCGCGATCCGCCTCCTCGGTTGGGGCAGCAGCAACGACGCCAATCATCTCACCGGCCCGTCGCGGGACGGAGCGGGCTTGGCCCTGGCCATCCGCCGCGCGTTGGACTCGGCGCGGTTGCAGCCGGGCGATATAGATTACGTGAACGCGCACGGCACGGGGACGCCTTACAACGACGCCATGGAATCCCTGGCCCTGCGTGCGGTGTTCGGGGAACACTGTCCGCCCACCAGTGGCGCGAAAGGCATGTTGGGTCACACGCTCGGCGCGGCTGGTGTCATCGAAACCATCCTGTGTGTGTTCGCGCTGGAGGACCGCTGGCTGCCTGGCACCCCGCGGTTGCGCACAGCCGCGGACGGCGCCCCCGCCAGCCTGCTGCTTGAACCACGCGCCACCGACCGGTTGGATCATGTATTGAAACTCAACACTGGCTTCGGCGGTGTCAACGGAGCACTTGTTCTCGGCCATGAATGATCTTGTCATCACTGCCGCCAGCCTGGTGAGCGAAGCCGACTTGCATGCGGCGCGCTTGGGTCCGCGTTTTGGCCGGCTTGATCTGGCGAGCCGGCTTGCGCTCCTGGCGGTTGAGGCGCTCGGAATTGATTTTGATTCCCTGGCGCGCGACCGCGTCGGCCTCTGCCTGACGGCCCGGGCCGGATCATTGTCCACAGACTCTGCTTACTGGGAAGGGCGCGCGGCGGTGGGCGGGCCGAGTCCGACGGTGTTCGCTTACACGCTGCCGAGTGCGGCCATCGGCGAAATTGCCATTCGCCACCGTTTGACAGGACCGAACCTGTGTTTTGTGGGGCAAGACAATGGCGCGTTGATTGAAGCCGTGAATTTGATTCTTCGCGGCGAAGCGGAAACCTGTCTGGCGGTTTTCTGCCATGTCGTCACGCCGGCCCTGGCGGCCATGATCCAGTCGCCCCCGGCAGCACGGGCGGGTGCGCTGTTCCTGCAACGCGGCGTGGACGGGCTGCATCGCTGGCAGGAAAATGGCCGTGACATTGAAGCGATGTGTTCGTTACTTTGCCCCCGAGTAATTTGAAGAGTTAAACCAACCATGGACGCGTTAGCCAACGAACTGAAAGCCAGAATCGTCGAGTCCCTTAAATTGCAGGATGTCGTTCCCGACCAGATTGACGATGACGCTCCGTTGTTTGGCGCCGGGCTGGACCTGGATTCGATTGACGCGCTGGAACTCGTCGTGATGCTGGAGAAACATTACGGCATCGTGATCAAGGACATTGAGGAAGGCCGCCCCGCATTCCAGTCCGTGCGCGCTTTGGCTGAGTTTGTCAGAGCCAGGCGTCCCTCCGAGTGACCGCCCGATCCCCAATCATTACCGGTCTCGGCGTGATCGCCGCGCCAGGTTGCGGTGTGAACCCGATCTGGAACGCCATCCGCGCCGGTACCAGCGGCCTCCAGCCGCTCAGCCTCTTTCCCTCGCCGCGCTACGGTCAGGTGCCCGCTGGCGAAGTGCGGCACGATCTCGCCGCGCTGGGAGCGCCAACGCACGGTTCGCGCAGCGATCAACTGGGCTGGCTGGCCGCTCGCGATGCGCTTCGCTCCGCCCGGTTGGATTTGGCCGGTTGCGCCGAGCGGGCCGGTGTGCTGCTGGGGTGCTCGGTCGGCGGCTCGTTCGACAGCGAACGATTTCTCACCACGCTTCTGCGGAAGGGCAAAATGCGGGCACGGCCCACGCGCTTTCATGAATGTGTTTCGGTCGTGGACCTGATTGCCGAATCCTTCGGCTTGTATGGGCCAAGCATGGCGATAGCCACGGCGTGTTCCTCCGGTGCCCTGGCCATTGCCACGGCGGCGGAAATGATTCTGGCCGGTGAAGCGGACGTGATGCTGGCCGGCGGCGCGGATTCGCTCTCGCGCATGACTTGGGCGGGATTTCATTCGTTGTTGCTGGTGGACGACGCGGGCTGCAAGCCGTTTGATGGCAACCGCGCCGGCACCAGCCTGGGCGAAGGTGCGGGAATACTCGTGCTCGAAGCCGAGGAGTCGGCGCGCCAGCGCGGTGCAACAATCCTGGCGCGCTTGAGTGGCTGGGGCGCGAGTTGTGATGCGCATCACTCAACCGCACCGCATCCCGACGGCGCGGGCGCGATCGCTGCCATGCAAAGTGCGTTCCGCCGTGCCGGGCTGGCGCCGGCTGCCATTGATTACGTCAATGCTCACGGCACCGGCACACGCGACAATGACCTCGCGGAAGGCAAAGCATTGAAAGCCGTATTCGGCGACCACGTTCCGCCGTTTTCCAGCACCAAGGGTTTCTTCGGCCATGCCCTTGCTGCGAGCGGCGCGCTCGAAGCGGTGTTGTGCGTCGAAGCCCTGCGTCGGCAGGAAATTCCACCCAATCCCGGATTCAGCACGCCCGATCCCGCCATCGGCCTGGCCCCGCTCACCGCGCTGCAATCCGCGCCGCTCACGCATATGATGAGCAACTCGTTCGGCTTTGGCGGCAATAACGTCGTGTTGATATTGTCCACGCCGGAATCCGAAGCTGTTCCCCGGGCGGCACAACCTGCTCCGGTCGCCATAACCGGGGTTGGCGTCATCGGTCCCGGCGCGATATGCGACCGCAGCATTGAACCGCCATTGCCGGCGGGCACGGTGACGGTTCACAGTTGCGGCGAACTGGCGGATGCCGCGCAGCTCAGTTCCAACCAGCGCCGCCGTTTGAGCCGGTTGGTGCAAATGGCGTTGATCACCGCACGGCGCAGTCACACGCCCGATCCCACGCAACGGCTGGCGGTGGCCATCGGCACGGGTTTCGGTTTCCTCGAAGACGCCGCGGCGTTCCTAGAGAATCTGATTTCCAAGGACGAACGCGAACCGATGCCGGCGCGTTTTCCCAACTCGGTTCACAACGCCGCCGCCGCGCAAGTGGCCATTGATCTCGGCGCGCGCGCAATGAACTCCGCGCCCACCAACGGTGAGATTTCCTTCGAGAGCGCGCTCTGGCAGGGAATGTGTCAACTGGCGACCCGCGAAGCTGACGTGGCGCTCGTGGGCGCCGTGGATGAATTGAACAAGTATCCGTTGAGCATCGGTCAGCGTTGGGGATTTTGGACCGACCAGACCAGGCCCGGCGAAGGCGCGATGGTTGCCAGCCTGACGCGCGAGGAAGCTGCGGCCACACCCCTGGCCCGCGTGACAGCGGTGCGCCTGGGACGTTATCGTCGTCCGTTCGACGCACAGCGCGAGGCCGGCTGGATCGCTTCGGTCCTGGATCTGACGGCCGTGGACGCGGTGCTGAGTGGTGCGAAAGGCGTGCCCGCACTGGACGCCCACTACGCTGCGGTGGTGGCGGCATTATCGGCCCGCATCGGTCGTGCGCTGGAACATCAAACCTACAAACAACTTTGCGGGGAATTTCACGCCGCATCGGCGTTCGGCTTTTCCGTGGCCGTGGAACGGGTTCGGCAAACCGGGCGGGGCGTGTTGCTTTACACGTTATCGTTGCGCGGCGCGAAGGCGCTATGCTGCGTCCAGCCTTGAAGCGGAATTTTGGCCCGCTCGCGCGCGAGTTCATGAGCAAAACATCGAACATCGAATGTCGGCAGGATGCAGTGCTGCGGGCTTCATTGGATGTTGGTTGTTGGATGTTCGATGTTCGACGTTCTCATTTCCCACCATGACCCGCTTCCACACCGCTTTGATTGCTGCGGCCCTGCTTGGTGCCGCGGCGGTGGGGGCTGGCAGTTACTCCTGGCTTGGCGTGGTGGTGGTCGGCTTGCTCATCCTCATTGGATTCGGCGTGGCGATGCCCCAACTGAGTTTTTTCGGCACGTATGTGTGCCGGGGCGATGACTCGCAACGTTGCGTGGCGTTGACGTTCGACGACGGGCCGGACCCACGCTCGACTCCGGCGTTGTTGGACTTGCTGCGCACAGAAATGATCGAGGCGGCGTTTTTTTGCATCGGCGCCAAGGTCGCGACGGAAGGTGAACTGACGGCGCGGATTGCGCAGGAGGGCCACTTGCTGGGCAATCACACATTCAACCACAGCCATACGACTAATTTTTTCTCCGTCGCCCGGTTGCAGGAGGAACTGACACGGACGCAGACGGCGATCCACGAAGCGGCGGGCGTTGCGCCAAAACATTTCCGACCGCCGGTCGGGCTTTCCAATCCTCGAACCTTTCGTGCAGCGCGGGCAGTGGGACTGAAAGTCATTGGCTGGTCGGTGCGCAGTCTGGACACGCGAATCACCGAGCCGGAAAGAATCGTGGCGCGGATCGTCCGAAAGCTTGAACCGGGCGCGATCATTTTGCTGCACGACGGCAACATTCCCGCCGAGCGTTTGGTGGTGACGATGAAACTGCTTCTGGCTAAGCTCCGCGAGCGCGGCTATGTAGTCGTGCGTCTGGATCGGATGCTGTCATGAAAACATTCTGTGCTCTTGGTGTGATGCTGCTCGGCGTTGCCGCCGGTGACTGCGACGAACAGCCGGCCTTGCAGCCCGTGGCGGATCCGCAGCCCGTGTTAGAGGACCTCCAGCGCAAGATGTCCTCGCTGAAATCGGTTTACCTGGAGTTCACGCAGGAACGGCGGCTGCAATTGTTCACCGAACCGTTGTCGAGCGAAGGCGTGATGTTGATTGATCAACCGGGCCAGATTCGCTGGGAAACCACCGCGCCGTTTCAATCCATCCTGCTGGGCAATCAGAAATCGGTCGCGCAATTCGAGCGCACCGGCGATGAGTGGAAGAAACTGAAGCTTGGTTTCCCGCAAATGCTCAAGCGGGTGATGGACCAGATGACTTTGATGCACCAGGGCCGGCTGGACGCATTGACCGCGGACTTCACCCTTTCCGTGGCCACCGGCCAGGTGGCGGTGCTCACGATGATTCCCAAGGACGAAAAGGTGCGCGCGATTCTGGCCTCGCTCGAAGTGCGCATGTTGCCGGACTTCTCGGCAACGAGTGAGGTCGTGATGCATGAACCCGGCAGGGACCTGACGCGGATTGTGTTCCGGCGGGAAAAGCGCAACGTGAATTTCCCGCCGAACACCTTCGATCAAACCAAACCCCTGGACCTCGCCGCAATTCGCGCCGTCGTGGACCCATTGCCGTAGTCCGGCAACTGTAATGACGATCTCCGCAATATGAATCGTTTGGGGTGTGCATTTCACGGACGGCGAGGAATTGCTGGCTTGCTTGCCTCACTGTTGTTGCTGTCGTTCGCCACCGGTTGCGCGACGTTATCCCGCAACGCGCCCCCGCACGAGCCACACGAATTTCCCACCGACGCGCTGGTGACACAGCGGGGGGTGCTCACGGTGCGGGGCCGGCAATTTGCGCTCAACGGTTATCTCGCCTTGAGCCAGACGCAGGGCAAACGCCTGATCGTGACCCAGTCCTTCGGCCAGGTGCTCGCGGATGTGTTGGTGAAGGCCGAGGGCTCAGTCCACGTGATGCGCCCCAGTAACATGTTTCCAGAAAAATGGAGCCGGCGCTACGTTGCCGCCGATTTGCAGAGTCTCACCGGCGAAGTGCCGGAAGTGGACTGTCCGGTTCGCCGCCTGAGTGCGACGCATTTTATTATTGAGCGTGGCCCATACCGGCTGGAGTTGCATACTGTGGAAATCAAGCCCGGTCCGCAGCCGGCAGAACTGTTTGACGCCTCCCGTGCGGAACAACCATGAACATGCGTGAATCCATCGTCGCCGCCCACGTCAACGGTCCGCTACGCAACGCCGAGGGTGCGGCGACACTGGAGTTTCGCTTCCCGCCGGACGACCCCACGTTCGCCGGCCATTTCCCGACGTGTCCGGTGCTGCCCGGGGTTTTTCAACTCGAAATCGTGCGCTTCGCCGCCGAGTTGGTATTGAACACTTCTCTGGCCGTCCGTGAAATCAAGAAAGCAAAATTCCTGCGGCCAATTGCGCCCAACGAACTCGTGGGCGTGGAGTTGAGGGAATCCGAGGGCGACGGCACAATTCAGGTCCGCGCCAGTTTCGTCACTGGTGGACGGCTGGCGGGTGAAGCGAATCTGCAATTGTCCCGAAATCCAGATTCATGAGCCGGCGTTTCAAAAGCGTCCTGATCGGTGTGGCCGTGCTGGCGTTGGGCGGATGGCTTCTGGGCACGGGCTTGATGCGGAGTTGGACGGCCAAGCCGCCGCCGCTGCCCGCCGACACTTCAATCATGCAGCGCCAGCGGGAGTCGCGCGATGGCCGGACGTGGCTGGGCGAATCCTGGATGACCCGCCGGGAGGGGTTGCTGGTCGTGCGGCTCAAGGGCAGCCCGTTTGAAATGGGCTACGCGTCGAGCGCGTTGATGCCCGAACAAATGCACACGCTGGAGCGGGAATTCCTCGCGATGATTCAGGGCTACGTGCCGCAGAAATGGAAACTGCAACTGCTCAAGTCCTACGTGATTTACCGCAACCGCCACTTGAGCCGTTACGTGTCGGACGATTTCCGGTCCCAGATTCACGGCGTAGTGTTGGGCATCCCGGACATTCATCCCGAGCTGGGCGATTACTACAATCGCATGCTCAATTATCACGCCGCGCACGACATCTCCTACATGATGATTGACAACCCGCTGGTTTCCGCCGCGGGCTGCACCTCATTCGGCGCGTGGGGCGGCGCGACCGAGGACGGGCGCCTCATCACTGGCCGCAATTTCGATTGGGAAGCCGCGGAAGTTTTCAGCCGCGACCGCGTCGTAATCCTGTGCGAACCGGACGGAGGAATTCCCTTCATCTCCCTCGCATGGGCCGGCATGGCGGGCGTCGTGTCGGGCATGAACCGTGCGGGCGTTTCCGTGACCATCAACGGCGCCCCCTCCAGTCTGCCGGCGCAGACCGCTACGCCTGTCGCCACCGTGGCGCGCGACGTCTTGCAGCAGGCGAAGAACCTGGCTGAAGCCCTCGACCTGCTGCGCAGCGCCAAGGTCTTTGTGTCGTCCCTCTGGCTGGTGGGCAGCCGGGCGGATGGGAAATTCGTGGTCGTGGAAAAGACCCCCACCGCGATGAATGTGCGCGACCCGGAGGGCGACTCCATCGTTTCGGCCAATCATTTTCAAACCCCAAAGTTGGCGAGCGACACACGCAATCAGAGTTACATTGAGGAAGCCACGTCAGTCCCGCGCTACGAGCGGATGACCGCATTGCTGCAAGCCGCACGCGGCACAATCAATCCCGAGCGCGCGGCGGAATTCTTGCGCGACCGCCGCCTGCCCGATGGCCGCTTCGCCGGTAATGGCCATCGCGCCACGATGAATGCCTTCATCGCCACGCACGCTACAGTTATGGATTTGACCGAGGGGATTTTCTGGGCTGCGTCCCCGCCGAATCAACTCGGCAAATTCGTCGCGTTCGATGTCCACGACTTTGAACGCGAACTGCCGGAGCGGGCGATTGAGGCCGACCCGACGCTGGACTCAGGCGAATATCAGAGGACTCGCGACGCGCAAAAACATCTGGCCGAAGGCTACCGCGCGTTGAAACTTGGAGAGGCGCAGACGGCGCTGTCCCTGGCTGAGAAAGCGGAAGTGGCGAATCCGGGGTTCTATCAAAACGCCACTCTGCGAGGACGCGCTCTGCTGATGTTGAACCGCGGCGAGGAAGCGGCGCGGGCTTTTGAAGCAGCGCTGGCGGCGCGGCCGGCATTCCAGTCTGAACAACAGGAATTGCAGAGTTGGTTGCAGCAGGCGCGCGTGGCAAAATAAAGCAACATTCAAGATGACCTTGCCTCAACGCAACCGCCTCCTCTGCCGGGAGGGCGCACGAAGTTTGTTACGTGCCACATGAGCAGCGCACCACCACCAAGCGCCACGCGCGGCCGGATCATTGCCCAGTTCCTGCTGGGGATTGGCGCCTGGCTGTTGCTGGCCGTCCCGTACCTGCGGCGCGTTCATGGCCTGGCCCGCCTGAATCCCCACCAGCGTTATTTGTTCATGTGCAATCATGTGAGCTTGCTCGACACCATCATGCTCGGCGCGCTGTGCTGGCGTTCGCGGTGTTATCCGATTCTGGTGCTCGGCGACAAATCCGTCTGGCACGCTTCGTGGATCAAACGTTTTCTCAGCAGCCGCATTGGTTTCCTGCTCGAACGCGGCAAACTCAATCCCGGCCGCATCGAAGAATTGCAGGCTTTCGGGCACGCGGGCCGGGAGTTCCATCTGGTGGTGTTTCCCGAAGGCACACGCGGCGATGGCGTTCACGCCGCCGAATGTCAGCCCGGGATTTATCACATCGCGCAAGAAGCGCGGTTGCCGCTCGTGCCGGTGTTCTTTGCCAACATGCAATGCGTTTCCACCAAGAGCGGGCGGTTTCATCCGATTGGAGGTTTGCGCAAGGTGGAGGTTCATTTTGGTGAACCGATCGCGCCGGAGACCTGGCTGGCCATGCCCCGACCGGAATTTTTGGAATTCGTGCGCCAAAGCATTCTGGCGGCAAAAACATCGGAGCGCGGCGTTCGCGCCGCCTCACCTGCCGCAGGCCAGCAACCATAAACTTCCAAGCCGGATCATTTCTTGACGGTGAAGTGGGACGAATCCCGCGCTCCCGGATTCATCCCACCCGCGCCACCAGCAATACATTTGAATCCCGGCCCGCTGCGGGCTTGATTTCCCAATCGGCAAAGCCCGCCCGCCGCAGTGTTGCTTCCAACTCCACCAGGGTCAGGAAGTGCAGTCCTTCGCGTGTTTGGTTGTATCCAATGCGCGTGGCCAGTTGCTCCCACCGATGCACCCGGCGATGCGCGGCGCTCTCCGCCCGCGCGCCGTCGCGCAGAATCAACCGCCCGCCCGGACGCAACGCCTGCCGGGCTTTCTTCAGAATCAATTGCTGCTTCTCCGGTGCCCAATAATGCAGCACGTCCAACAACAGAATCGCGTCGCACGCCGGATAGTCGTGTTCGAGGATATCGCCCGTCTCGAAACGTATGCGCGGATGCTCCGGTGCAGTGCGTTGGGCCACGCGGATTTTATCTTCGTCATAATCCAAGCCGAGGAAAGTACGCTGGTCGGTGAAGCATGCGAGCCAGTGTGTGGCCAGGCCGTAGCCGCAGCCCAAATCAAGGATGAATCCCTGGCGCGGCACCACGCCGTCCAGCGCGGGGAACACCGGGTCGAGCTTCAGTTTCCACAAGACGAACACCTCCACGGTCTTTCTCTGGTAACGGTAGAGCCGCGCCACTTTGCGGCGCACGACGCGTGGGGTGTTGATTTCGTCGAGTTGGTGTTGCAGGCCTTCGCGAACGACGGTCTCGCAATAGCGCATCAACTCCAGGCTGCCGCGCGAGTAATCAAAGTTCCGCGGCGTGATACGAGGATACGCTCGCACCGTGACGTGATACGGCTCAAACCAGTACGCATCGCGCGGCATGGCGGTGTTTGTGTCGCACAATATGATTGGCAAAATGTCCTGCTTTAGTTCGATCGCCAGCTCGAACGCGCCTCGGTGAAACCGTTGCAGAAAACCGTCATGCGAACGTGTGCCCTCCGGATAAAAATGCACGCACGCACCCTCGGCCAGCCGCTCGCGGCAGCGCCGCAACGTCGTCACCGGATCATTCGGCTCGACCATCACATGGCCCAGCACCTTGCAGCCAATGCCCAGCATGGGTTCATCAAACACCCGTTTCTTGGCGGTCTGCCTCACGTCGCCGGGCAGACTCACAATCAACATCACGTCCACCGCTGACTGGTGATTGCTGATGACGATGCACGGTGGCGAGAACGTTTCCGGCGTGAGGTTTTTAAAATCCAGTTTGCCAAATGGCAGCCCTTTGACCACTCCGCGCGCTATCCAGCGCGTGGCGCGGCGCAAACGGTCAGCCGCGGTACGTCGCGAAACGATGTTCAGAACCGGCCGCAGCACGTAATAGAGGAACAACTGGCTGCCACCCAAGTGGAGCAGTACCCAAAGCGTGCCGAGCGGATGCCACCAACGCGGCGCGCCGCGCGGCGGTGGCTTGAACAGCAGCAAGTCCATGCACAAAGGCGTCAGGACCACCGTCGCAAGGAATGCAAAGCCCATGCCCAGCAGCACCGTCACGCCCATCGAAAAAAGCACCGGATGATCCGCCAGCACTAGCACGCCGAAACCGAAGATGGTGGTGAGCGCCGAGATCAACACCGAGGCGCTGGTGACCGCGAGCCGTTGCGGGCGGCCCCGCCACTCGTCCAGTTTGCTCGACACCAGAAAAACGCTGTAGTCCTCACCAATGCCGACAATGAAAATGACGAATACGCTGTTCATCAGATCAATGGGCACGCCCAGCCAGCCCATCGCGCCGAAGGTCCACAACAATCCGAACACCAGCGGGAGCAGCGTCACCGCGACCAACTCAACCGCCGCGAGCATTAAGTAAAGAATCACCGCCACCACCACCACGGCCCAGAACGCGAACTGCCCCAATCCCTGCTTGGCCAGTGCGGCGATGTGATTCGCAAAGTCTTTTCCGTCGAGCACGATCAAGCCGGGCAGCGCCGCGCGCAAGCTGTCCACGTCCGCACGTTCCTTAAGTTTGACCAGCGTGCTCACCGCGTTGTCATCCGCGTCCAATGCCACCCGCTCATTCAAAAGCTGTTCCAGCGGCGTGCCACGAAAGGCCGCCAGTGTCAGCAACGCCGGCTCGCCTTCAACGCATTGCCAAAATCTTGCGAACGCATCCGCGCGAAAACCGAGTTCGCCGCTGATCTGCTCCAGCGTTTGGCGCAAGGCCGCGCGGCGTTCCGGCGTCCAGAATGTGCGCCACCGCTGGAGGTTCGCCGTCTGCGTGGCCGGCGATGGACACACCGATGCCAGCGAAAAGACGGCGGACACGTTGGGATCGCGGGCCAGAATCTCCGCGGCTTGATCGTTCTTCGCCAGCGCCTCCTCGGGCGTCGCACCCCGCGCCACCACCAGGGTCGTGCCCAGCGCGCTGCCCCAGGTTTCGCTGATCAAGGCCTCGTCGCGGCGCGTGGATTCGGTGATGCCATTGAGCTTGGCGATGTCGCCTTCGAAACGCAGTCGTTGCACACCGAATCCGGTTACCACCGTCAACGCAACGACGAACACCACGAGCCAGACGCGCCGGCGCGATTGCCAGTTGAAGTATTTCTCCAAACCCCGCGTCAGCCACAACGGCGCCCGGCCACCGGTCCTGGCCTTGGCCACCGGCACGAGCAACGGCAGAATCAGCAGCGCAAAGAGCACCGAGAACAACACGCCGATCGCTCCGAACAGTCCGAGTTGCTGATAACCCAGCATCGGCGAGCCCATCAACACCAGGAACGCCGCGATGCTTGTCAGCCCGCCGAGACTCACCGGAAACACCAGCCGGCTCAAGTGCCGCCCTACCGAGGCGTGATCCGTGCCGGCGGCGTCATCCAGGTGATACATGACGTGGATTGCGTAATCCACCGTGATGCCGATGGCGATGCTGGCGAAACCCGTGGCAATGGCCGAGAGATGGCCCTGCCAGAGCGCCAGCACCACGCCCGCCATCAAGGTCCCGAACAATGACGGCAGAAACGTCACCGCCGCGAGCCAGCGCCGCCGGTACACCGTGAGAAACAAAAGCAACATTGCCGCCATGCCGATGGTGATGCAGCGCACGGCGTCGGCCTTGATGATGGTGGCGTTGTCCACCGACATGCGATGACCGCCCGTGATCGCCACGTGAACCCCGGGAAATTCCTGCTCCACTGCACGCGCCGCCCGCAACAGGTCCTGCACCAGCGCCACGCTGTCACGGGAATCGGACGAGCCGAACTTCGGCTCCGCCATGAGCAGCACGTGACGGCCGTCACCGCTGGTGATGCGGCCATCCACGATTTGTGACTCACCGAAGCCGGTTTGCAGCGGCATCACCTTGGCCAGCACCAGCGCGCTCATACCAATTGGGTCCGCGGCGACCACGTCCTTGAGCACCATGCCTTCCGGCCCGGCGAGCTTTCGGCGCATCGTGGTGAGGTACTCGCGCACTGCGGCGGGTTCGAGCTTGGGGGCCAGTGCCACCGCGTCGGCCTCAGTGAACAGCACCGGCAACGCGCCGGTCAGGTAATCAATCACCTGCTGCTGGCCGCCCATTTCCACGCGATACATGATCCGCACAAAAACCGGGTTCGTGACCAGGAGTGAATAAAACTGATCCGCCGCTGCCGCCAGGGTGTCGGGATCGTCGCGGTTGATGCCCACGTCGAGATACACACGGTCAATCTGACGAAACTTGCGCAGCGCGTAACGGTACTCATCCACCAGCGGATCATCCTGCGGCAACGTGGAGAGAATGTCCTCCTCCAGTTCAATGCGCAGCGAGACGACCACACCTGCCATCGCGATCAGCAAGGTGACGCCCAGCACCCAGCGCCGGTGCGCCACCAGCCAGAGATACAAACGCGTGTAGAGGTCCGGCTTCATCAAGCTGATCTGGAAAGGCGCGTAAGCTGTCGGCTGGGATATCTGGGCCAGGCGATCCGGCAGCGCTTGGGCTCAAGGAGCTTCATTCAACGGCTTTGGGGTTCGCGTCATTTCGCCAGAAGGTGGAAGAGGCGAAAGGGCGGTGTCAATCCCGCCGTCGGCAGTCATCCGCATGCTGGAGCAGGAGTTGCCAGACTATAGCGGCATAAAGAATTCTATAGTCGTTCATTGGCCGGAGAAAAAACACAGCGTGCCGGACGCCGGAACCGCTTTGGAGTGCGCTGACTTGTCCGCGCTTTTGGCAGGCGACTGGTCGCCGTCAAACGCGGGACACATTACCAACTTCCCACGCGCCACTCCGCGCGGCGCTGCTTCGCCGACAAGTCGGCGAAGCCGGCAAAGCGGTGACAAGTCACCGCACTCCAAAATCCTCGTGGCGCGCGAGGTTTTGTCCAGCCCCTAGCCTCTCGACGTTCTCCTTTTCCCCATTTCGCCCGGACAGGCGGGACGCGCTGTCCTACTTGGGTTGCAGCAGTGCCGCGGTGCTACAACTGCTTGACGGCGCTGTCCACGGCGACAAACAACTCACTCATTGAGGCTTCTGTTTCGTCGCCCATGTTCGAGATGCGGAAGGTCGTGCCTTTGATTTTTCCATAGCCACCGTCAATCAGGAAGCCCTGGTCCTTCACCAGCTTTTGCAGCTTTGGCACATCCACGGTTCGTCCGCCGGGCTTGGCGCCGTTGTTGACGCAGGTAAGCGTGAGCGATTCAAATCCCTTTTCCGGGAACAGCGTGAAGCCGTGGCGCGCCGCCCAGTCGTGGGTCATCTGGTTGGTTTTGCGATGGCGGGCATAACGATTTTCCAGCCCCTCGGCCAGGAATTCATCCAGCTTCGAGCTGAGCGCGTAAGTGTGCGCAATGCTCGGGGTGCTGGGCGTCATGTTTTGTTCCGCGTTTTTCTGGAACTCCACCAGATCGAAATAATAACCGCGATCTTTCGCCGTGGCCGCTTTCGCGAGCGCGGCGGGGGAACACACGAACACGGCGAACCCCGGCGGCAACGCAAACGCCTTCTGCGTCCCCGCCAGCAAAACGTCAATGCCCAGTTCATCGAACTTGAGCGGCACGGCGCTCATCGAACTGACCGAGTCCACGATGAACATTACGTCCGGATACTTTTTCTTCAACGCGGCGATCTCTGCCAGCGGACTCATCACGCCGGTGGACGTTTCATTGTGGATCAGGGTGAGCGCGTCAAACTGGCCGGTGGCGAGTTTCTGGTCCACAGCTTCGGCGCGGATGGGCGAGCCCCACGGCACTTGCAGCGCCTCGGCCTCCTTGCCGCAGCGCTTCGACACGTCGAACCACTTGTCCGAGAACGCGCCGCACATGCAATTGAGGACCTTCTTGCCGACGAGATTGCGGATAGCGCCCTCCATAATGCCCCACGCACTGGAAGTAGAGAGAAAGACGAGCTGCTTCGTCGCGAGCAACTGCTGCAACTGCGGCTGCAGCTTCGCGTATAGGTCTTTGAACCCCTGCCCGCGATGGCCGATCATCGGCGAGCAAAACGCTTTGAAGGTCTTTTCGCTGACTTCGACCGGGCCGGGAATGTGCAATTTCACGTGTGCCATAGGGCGCGCATTTTCCCAAACGCGAAGCGCAACGCAAGAACGGGATTGTGGGTGGAACGGGTGGTTCAGAGTTAAATCCTCATGATGAACTGAGTGACAGTCGTCAATGCACGATGAACCATGTGCGGAATTTTGGTGGTGATCAAAGGTTCAGAAATCCTTCGGCAGTCGCAAAATTCTCTCCAATCGTTTCGTGCCCGCGACTTCCGCCCGCCAATCGGCCCTCTGGAACTTGCCTGACGGCAGTGATTCCTCAATCAGAGAAGCTATTTCGTCCGCAGTCACGACAGTCACTTCGTACGTTCCTTCACCGGTAAGATTCCTGGCTTGGGCCTCCATGCAGCGGCAGATCAGTGTGCCTACGTCTCGCGTCCCGCGGTTCAGATAGACAATCGGCCCCATGGCCACCGGCGAATCGCTCAACACGCGCGCCACCACCACTGAGGGTGTTTCAGTGAGACTACGTTCGACCGCAAAGCGACGGTTCGGTAGCGGTGGGCCGAATTCGCGGATTGCCGCCGCTTCGAGATTTTGAGAAGCAAAAACGAGTTCCGCTCCCGACGTGTCCGCCAACACTTCCCAAATCATCGGCAGGCCGGCGGTATTGTGAGTGATGCGGACGCCTTGGGCGGGCAGCAATGGTGAATTCGTGTTGGCGCCGGCGGGATAGCGCCAGAAGAACGTCACCCGCTCGAGTTTTCGGCCCATCAACTCGACGTGCCCTTCATGGACAAAGATCGGAGTCATGGGACTGTCGTTGACGAAATTCGTGCCCCGCACCTCTTGCATGATCAGCGGCGTGGATTTGCGTTGCAGTTCGCTGCCGGCTTCGGGGTCGGCAGGTTTGAACAGCATCACGTCCGCAAAGTGCAGGTCCGCACGGGAGTAAATCGCGTCGCGCGGAATCGCGGGCGGTGGTTCGTGTTCGCCCCGGCAGCCAGTCAGCAAGAACCCGGCACACAACGCGAGCGCAGCGCAGAGGCGTGCGGCGAGTCCGTGGCTACCAATGGCAGGTTCATGGAGAGTCTCCACGATTTCGGAGCCGGGCATTGGGGCCATGAACCGTGGCTGCGACGCCCCGTCGCAGGCGGTGGCCGCAGCGCCCCCGCTGCGGCAGACGGCGGGAGAAAGGCGACGGGGCGTCGCAGCCACGGGAGGTTCATGGAAAGTCTCCACCTCCAAATGTGGACGCGAATTTGGACCATGAACCGACGACGATCCGCGACGGTAGTGGCACGGGCGTCTCGCCCGTGCGAATCGAATTGAACAGGCGGGACGCCTGTGCCCCTCCGGTTCATGGAAGAGTTTCCGTTTCATTGTTTGACGTAACCGTTGGCACGGAACCACGCCACGGCGTCCGTGAGAGCTTCGCGGGGTGGTGTCTGTGGCAAACCAAGTTCACGGATGGCCTTGGCAGGATTGAAAAACATTTTGTACTTCGCCATACGCACACCGCCGAGCGGGGCTTTGGGTGGCTTGCCGGTCAGCCCGGACATCGCTTCGTTCGCGTGAGCGGCTGCCAGCGCGACCCAATAGGGAACGCGCGTGTGCGGCGCGGGCACGCCGGTGATTTCCTCCAGAACTGCGAACGCCTGTTGCATCGTCCAGTTTCCATCTGCGTGGCCGAGAATGTAACGTTCGCCAATGCGCCCGCGTTCGGCGGCGAAAATGTGGCCGATGGCGACATCCCGTACATGAACCCAATTGAGGCCGGTGTCGAGATAAGCAGGCATCGCGCGGTTCAAGAAATCCACGATCACCTGCCCGGTGGGGGTGGGTTTCACGTCGCGCGGACCAATGGGTGCGCTGGGATTCACGATGACAACGGGAGCACCGTTGCGCGCCAGTTCCACGGCGACCTGTTCGGCCTGCCATTTGGAGCGTTTGTAGTGATTGCTCATCTGCGCTCCGGCCACCATGGTGGTTTCGTCGGTTGGCACCACCGCGCCGTTGACCTCCCGCGGCAGTCCGATGCAACCGACGGTGCTCGTATAGACGATGCGCGAACAGCCCATTGCGGCTGCGGCTTCGAGCACATGGCGCGTGCCTTCGACGTTGGCGGCATACATGGGCGCGTAATCTCGTAACCAAAGGTGATAACTCGCCGCGACGTGGAAACACCAGTCGCATCCGTCCATCGCCGCCTTCAACGTGTCCCGCTGGCCAAGATTGCCTTCCACACGCTCGAACTTGGCGTCCGCCAGTCCGCGCAAATCGCTGTACTGCCGGAGCAGGGCCTTGACCTGATGCCCGCGCGCGACAAGTTCATGCACGAGATTCGCGCCGATGAATCCCGAAGCGCCAGTCACAAAACATTTCATACCGTGCCGATGATCCGGCTTCGGGAGCGCAGTTCAAACCAATTTGGCTGAGATCGGTGGAAAGTTCACCCTCCGGCACTTTCGAACCACAGCTCAGTCACACAGCGTTCCAAAGTTTTTGTAATTTGTTGCATCGGGTCGCTTGACACTGGCACGTGCTTTGCAATCATGCGTTGTCGTATGCCGGTAAAAAGCAGTTTGCGAAAGAAGCGAGCCACGCGCCAGGAAGCGCGGGAGTTAGACGTGCAAATCCATTTCATGGAGGGCCTCGTCCGGCGCGATCCTGAATACGTGGATGCGCTGCAACTGCTGGGCGATCACTACACCCAGCGCGGCAAATACGATCAGAGTCTCAAGGTGGATGAGCGGCTCTCGCATCTGCAACCGAATGATCCGCTGGTCTATTACAACCTCGCGTGCAGCTACTCGTTGAACGATCACCTCGAACTCGCCGCCGCCGCCCTGGAGAAAGCCATCAATCTCGGTTACCGCGATTTCACCTGGCTGGCCAAGGACCCGGACCTGCGAAATCTGCGCAAGCATCCCCTCTTTCAGCCGATCAAAGAAAAAGTGCGCCGGTTGAAAATCAACGTGCGTTGAGTTGAATCGCTTGCCGCGGCAACGTAGCCGCCGACGTGAGGAGGCGGATGCTTGCAAGTGCCTGATAATGTCTGCCTACTCATATTGGCACTTGAAGATTCCAGGCGCGCTTGGAGCAAACTCATGAACATCACGATCCGCGGGCGCACCCGCCACTATCGAACTGTCACCTTCGACAGCGGAAAGAATCAAGTCCTCCTGATCGAGCAACGGTTGTTGCCGCACCGCTTCGAGATCGTCGCCACGCGGGACTTTCGCGAGACGGCGCGAGCCATCCGCGACATGGTGGTGCGCGGAGCAGGGGCCATTGGGGCAACCGCCGCTTATGGTCTGGCGCAGGGAATTCGAGCCTTTCGAGGAAATGATGCCGGGAGGTTTCAACATCACGTTCAGGCGGTTTACACGACACTGAAAGAGGTGCGACCCACCGCCGTTGATCCGGTCAACGCCATGAACGAGGTCCGCCGCGCGATGAACGCTGGCAGGACGGTGGCGGAACAACAGTCACTTGCCCTCACTGCCGCTGAAGAATTCGCAAACGAAGACGTGCGACACTGTGAGGCCATCGGGCGGCATGGCGTCAAATTGATTCGCAGCGGAATGCGGATTCTGACGCACTGCAACGCCGGCTGGCTGGCGTTTGTGGACATTGGTTCGGCAACCGCACCAATGTATGCCGCCCAGGCCCGCGGAAAGAAGTTTCACGTCTTTTGCGACGAAACCCGGCCGCGCTCACAAGGCGCGACGCTCACCGCCTGGGAGTTGGCCCAGCAAGACATTTCCCATCAAATCATCGCCGACAATGCCGCGGGGCATCTGATGCAGCGGGGTGAAATTGACCTGGTCATCGTGGGCAGTGACCGCACGCTGGGCCGCACCGGCGAGGTGGCGAACAAGATCGGCACCTACACCAAGGCGGTGCTGGCGAAAAGACACGGCATTCCTTTTTATGTTGCCATTCCGCTCTCCACAATTGATTGGAATTTGAAATTGGGAATGGCCATTCCCATCGAGGAGCGGCACGAGAGCGAAGTGCTCGGTGCGTGGGGGGCAATCTCAAATCTAAAATCCGCAATCCGAAATCCACGAACTTGCCGGCCAGCCTACGTGCGCGTGGCGAACCCGACGAGCGGGGCTCGCAACCCCGGTTTTGACGTCACACCGGCGGAACTGATCACGGGCATCATTACCCCGGCGGGGATTTTCAAACCGCAGGAACTTTGGCCACAGCGCCGGAAGCTCGGCTTTGCGAAGCGGGGTATCAAGGCCGCGCGGTAAAGGTGTAGCGCGTGGGCGTCAGTGCGTCCGCGCGTGACTTTGGCGCGGATTGTCTCGCAGTAGCCGTGACCGAAGCCCATTTCGCGCAAGGCAATTTCCAGGTCGGTGATCTCGCGCGCGACGTTCTGGCCGGTGTAGCGGTCGCGGCTGGTTTCCTGGCGCGTGTTCTTCCGCGCCCAATAGCCCCGTTGCCGGAACACCGCAGCGGCTTTGCAGGACGGCGGCAATTGGCCTGCATCCGCCTTGCGCCAATGGATCGCTTCAAAGTAAGCCAGGGCCACGTCCAGATGCCGGTCGGTGAATTCCATGTCCTTGCTTGAACGGCATCCGCTGACGGTGGCCAGCGCGTCGCGGTATTCGGCATCGTCCAGCGCGGCTTCGCGCTGGGCACGCTTCAAGAGGATCTGTTGGGCGCGGGATAGCATG
>JACZKP010000093.1 GCA_014860005.1 Verrucomicrobiota bacterium
CCGTTCACCAACCTGACCGTCAAGAGCAGGGTCCGTTACCAGAGCGACGAACGCATCCTGCACGATTTCTTTGAAAGCGAATACCGCCAGAACCCGCAGCCAAACACCTTCGTTGAAATCAACCGGGTCTGGAGCAATTTCAGTCTCGACCTCCACGCCGAACCGCGCGTCAACGATTTTTTTGAAACGGTCGAGCGTTTGCCGGAGGTCAAACTCACCGGCTTCCGTCAGCAACTCGGCGAGACGCCGCTGTATTACGACAGTGAAAGCTCCGCGGGCTATTACCGCCGCCGGTTTGCCGACACCAACGGCCCGCCCATCGGGCTGGACTATTCCGCCAGCCGCGCGGACACGTATCATCAACTCACCTTGCCCCAGACCTATTTCGGCTGGCTGAACGTGACCCCGCGCGCGGGCGGACGCTTCACCTACTACAGCGAAGCCACCGGTGCGGGCGGCACGAACAACGAGGTGTATCGCGGCGTGTTCAACACCGGGGCGGAAGTTTCCTTCAAAGCCGCGCGCCTCTGGCCGGGGGCAACCAATCGGTTCCTGGCCATGGACGGCTTGCGGCACATTGTCCAGCCGTCCGTCAATTACGTCTTTGTGCCCCGGCCCGACGACCGCCCGCGCGATCTGCCACAGTTCGATTACGAACTGCCCAGCCTACGCCTGTTGCCCCTCGAGTTCACCGACTACAACTCGATTGATTCCATTGACAGCCAGAACGTGCTGCGCTTCGGGTTGCGGAACAAGCTCCAGACCAAGCGGGCTGGGCAAGTCGAGAATCTGCTGTATTGGGATTTGTACACGGACTGGCGACTGAATCCGCGAGGGGAGCAGACCACACTTGCCGACCTCTATTCCGACCTGGTGCTCCGGCCCCAAACCTGGCTTACGCTGGAATCACAGACGCGTTACGACGTTGAACGCGGCACGTGCCAGTTGGCCTTCCACAACCTGACGTTCCAGCCGACCGAGCGGTGGAGCTGGAGTTTCGGCCATTGGTATCTCCGCAATGATTTCTCCGATACGCCCGACGCGCTGGGCCAGGGCAACAATCTCTTCTCCAGCATCCTGTTCTTCCGGCTGAACGAGAACTGGGGCGCGCGCACGGCGCATTATTTTGAAGCCCGCGACGGGCGCATGGAAGAACAGTCCTACACCATCTACCGCGATTTGCGCAGTTGGACGGCGGGCTTCACCCTGCGGCTGCGCGATCATCGCGAGAGTTCAGACGACATCGCGTTCGCCTTCACCTTCTCGCTCAAAGCCGCTCCGAAATACCGCGTCGGCCAGGATGCGGTGCGGTCATCGCAGTTGCTCGGTTACTAAGTGCCAGGCCGTTCAGCGCGGCAGGCGATGGCATTCAAAGCGCGCCGCTTCGGGCGCCGCTGCGTCAAGCGTCGTTGTCAAATACCCCCCATCCTTGAGCAGTTCAATGCCGGCGAGCGACGGACACAAGCGGACGCGGAACGGCCGCCACAAGCGGGCATCGTTCAGCGCGGTGCTCATCCGGCGGATGGAATGACCGAGGAAACCAATCACCGGCATGCCCGCCAGGAGTTTGCTGGTCTTGAGAATGAGATTCGAGTGCAGGTGGCCAATGATGGTATGTTCGATCTGTGCCAGTTTCCCGCGAACCAGCTCCTCCCGCCACAGGAACGGCAGCGCGGTCGGATCGTGACAAAACAGCAGTACTCGCTGGTGCGGTTGCAGCGCGGCAAAGGCGGTTCGTATGTCGGTAAAGTGTTCCGCGCGGAGTTGTTCCCAGGCGGGGCGTTCCTCGGGCAGCATGTCGCGCTCGAACACCGGCAGGGCCACGAGCGAGGAAACCACCGACAGCAAAACATAATTGCCCAGTTCGAGTTTCCAGAAGGGCCGCAAATCGAGTTCTTTGACGCAGCGCTGCCAACTGTGCAGCCGCATGCCGCCCCGCGTGCCGAGCAGGCGGAGTTTCCCGAGTTCATGGTCGCCGAAATTTGTGAGCAACCTGTCGCCAAATCGCCCGCGCAGTTTATCGAGACATTCGCGGGCGCTCTGCATCGCCGCTTCATCGCTCAAGCCGATGGCGGCGGTGTTGCAGGAGTAATCGCCGTTGGCGATGACGTAATCAACTGGACCAACTTCAGCCAGGAAACGGTCGAGTTGGCCGTTCTGTTGCAACGGGTGGCGCAGCCAGATGTAATGGCGGTAAGCGCGCAGTGCGCGGCGCAGGAGAGGATTGCTGATGGCTCGGATTTCGTAGTCGTCACCCACGGCCTGTTCTGCGGCGCCGGCGTAGTGGATGTCGCTCAGTATGGCAAGCGTGAAGCAGCGGCTCATCGCTCGCGGATCAGTGCGGGCGGGTGCCCGCCGGCAGCAGAACGATAAAGGAGGTGCCTTGATTCAACCGACTCTGCACGCTGATGTCGCCGTGATGTTCCTGGAGAATCCGCCGGGTGATTGGGAGTCCGAGGCCGGTGCCATGGTTCTTGGTGGTGAAGAATGGCTCGAACAGGCGCTCGAGGTTTTCCGCCGCCACGCCGATGCCGGTGTCGGTGATCGTAACGCGCAGCTGCGGTTGACCAGCCGTCCCGGCGGTGGTGGCGACGGTTGCGGAGGCTGCAACAATTTCGGTATCCACGGTTAGCGAACCTTTTGCCTCCATGGCTTCGACCGCGTTGAGGAACAGGTTCACGAAGGCCTGCTCCAATTGGTAGTTGTCGCCCTGGATGGCATCGGGCGCGGCATTGAACTTCCGTTGCAGGTTGATCTGCTTGTTCGCCAGTTGATGCTGCACCATGCGCAGGGAGTGATTGAGAATCTCATGCAGTCGCAACGCGGAGAATGTCGGCTGGGCCGGCGCGCCAAACTTGAGCAACTGACTGACCATGGCATCAATGCGGCGCATCTCGCGCCGGACCACGTCCGTCAGTTCCGAGTCCTGACTTTTTTCGATTAGCAGGTCCACGAAGGTTTTGACGGCCACGAGCGCATTCTTGATTTCATGCCCCATGCTGGCCGACAACGTGCCGATGCTGGCCAGCCGGTCGAGCCGGCGCATGTTTTCCTCCAACTGCCGGGCCACGCTGATGTCATTCAACACAACCACCACCTGCCATGAACCGGCGGTCGCTACTGGCACGGCACTGACGTGAAGGGCGGTAGAGCTGCCGGATCGCGGCGGCAAGCTCACGCTTTGATCGGTGAGTGCGGCTTTGGTGGAAACCACCTTGCGGATGATTGCCTGGAGCGGCTCCGGCAGGAGGGAAAGCGAACCTTGCGCGACGCTGCCGGCCGGCAACTGAAGCAGGTGGGTGGCTTCGGGCGTGCAGGCCGTGAGGCAACCATGTGAATCCACAACCAGTACGCCGCACGCAAGACAATCATGCAGGGCGCTGGTTAGGTTCAGCGCCTCGTGGCTTGAGGTTTTTTGACTATGACTAAGGACTGACACAGTTTATAGGCAATCAAAACAACATTTGGCCAGGACAGAAACATCTTTACCTGTGAGTTTTCAGGCAATCGTGTTTCGCGAACGGAAGCAACATAATTATCGAGCAGTTCACCGAAGCCAGCATATCAACGTAACCCGGTGGCCTGGCCTGACTGCGTGCTACCGCGAATCCCAATCCAATGGCAGAGCATGGCTGCGTCCAGACTCTGGCTGGATTCTGCGCAAGTCTGTACCACTTTTGGGCAACTGCAAATCTTAACAGTTGCCAGAAAAAGAAGTAAACCGCAGTGGCACACGCATCTTTGTGCAATTGGCATCGGGGTAGCTCGAATATTGGTCAATCATGAAGGCTTCACAGGAAACAGTTTGCCTCCGCTCCCAAGGGGACGAGCTTGCGGGCGTATTGTTTCTGCCCGAAAGCGAGCGGCCAGCCCCGGTTTTGATCATCTGTCATGGTGCCGGTGAGTTTAAGGAGAATTATTTTGAGTTGTGCAAAGTGCTTGCTGGCCGCGGAGTGGCGACCCTTGCCATTGATATGCATGGACACGGTGCCAGTGCCGGGGAGCGGTACTACGTAAATATGCGTCAGTGGGTGGGGGATATCCGGGCTGCCATTGATTTCCTCCTGACCCATCCAAGAATTGATGGCAAGCGAATCGGCGCCTTCGGACTCTCGTCAGGCGGGACGGCGATTCTTGAGGCGGCAATGATTGAACCGCGCTTGAAAGCTTTGGTGGCGCTCGACGCCACGGTGCGAGACACGCTCCCATGGGTCATGGCCGTGTTTCTCAAGCTCTTGGTAGTCTGCGGTCGGATCAAAAAGCTGTTGACCCGGAACGATCTAAGAGTGCCGCTGGCGAAACTGTCGAAGGGGTTTAAAATGGCGGCGGATCCCGCCGTGGAACAGCGGTTACAAGCCGATCTGCGATTGCGGGCGGCGTACATGGACTTCCCGTTGCCGGGAGCCGAACAGGCGTTCTTCGTGGATACCCTGAGCCGCGTCTCTCAAATCTCGGCGCCCACGTTGGTGTTGTGGGGTGAGGAGGACAAATTCGACCCGCCGGAAACCGGGCGGTTGTTGTACGAGGCGCTCGCCTGCCGGAAGCAACTGCACATCATCCGGGGCAACGGCCACGTCGGCCATCTTGATCGCAATCGGGATATAGTGTTTACGTTGACGGCTGACTGGGTTTTAAGGACTCTGGTCTAACAAGGTGCGGCACATTCACACTGCCGCGCGCGTCAACATGGCAATCAGAGTTATCGAGGCACAAGCGGCCCAGGCTCTCGGCGCAAGAGAGAAATGGGAACTGCTGTCACCATTTCTCCGGCAACACGGCCGCGAGGCGCTGGCCTATGCGACCCTGCAGACGGGCTTGGAATACTTCATAGACGAGTGCGGTTACATTGCCTACACGACCGTGTATCACCCGGTGTTCGCCCGCAAACCCAAGCGCATCGCCTTCTCCGATCCACTCTGTGCGCCCCAGGATCGTTCCAGGATTGTGCGGAACTTTCTCGCGGCAGATTCCCGGGCCGTGTTCGCGTGTGTGTCCGAGTCTTGTGCGGAAGTGCTGCGCGACTTGAGGTTCAAGGTGAATTGCATCGGCTACGAATCGGAGTTGCCCATCCAGTCTTACAACACCAAGGGCAATTGGAAGGAACTGGACCTCATCAAACGCGCGCGAAACGAGGCCCGTCGCCAAGGGATTGTTGTTCGGGAGGAAAAGATCGAGACGGTCAACCGGGACGAGTTGGCAGCCGTTTCGTCCCGGTGGATAGGCAACAAAAAGGTGAATGACCGGGAAATCTGGATTTACGCCAGACGGCCGGTTTTCGAATATGAGGATGATGTCCGCAAATTCGTGGCCTATGATCGCGAGGGACGTGTGGCGGGCTTTGCCTTTTACGATCCCATGTATCGCGAGGGGCGGGTCCGCGGTTACTCGGCCAACATTCTGCGTTGCGACGAGAGCCGCTTCGGTCGCCTGGCCACGGCACTCCACATGGAGGCGATCGAAAGATTCAGGCCCGAGGGCATGGAAGTGTTGAACCTGAACCTGGCGCCGTTTGTGAAACTGGAGAGCGGGCGCTTCAATGATGACTTCGGGGCGAGACTTTTCTTTAAGTTGAGCGCCCGCTATGGCAATGACATCTACAATTTTCAGGGCCTGGCCTTTCACAAGTCGAAATACCGCGGACAGGAAAAAAATCTCTACTTTGCCTCGAACAGCTTCTGGCCGGCGAACGACATTTATTTGGCGTTCCTCTCCGCGGACATCACGAGGAATTACTTCGGCACGCTTGGACAATTGCTGAAGGGCATGGTAGCTGCTAAAAAGAGTCCCAAGCTTGCTCTTCCAGCCAGCCATCAGAATACGGGTGCTCCGGACCGGCGCTCCTCGTAAAGCCGTAAAGCCGTTCACCAATGCGCGAAACTATGAAAACGAAATGCACGCGGAGAGTCACGGCGGCCATCGGGCTGATCGTGCTCATCATGTTTGGACCTAGCGTCCTTGCCGGAGATGCAATGGCGCCACCCAAATCCGGCTTCATGCGCTTCCTGGAACAGGATTATCTGCTGGGGAGTTGGGGCGGTCTTCGCACCTCGCTTCAGGAGAAAGGGGTGGATTTCGAGTTTGTTTATTTCGCCGCCGTGCCCATGAATCTGGACGGTGGCCTCAAACGAGGCTCGGTTTACGAGGGTGGGTTGCTGATGATGCTCGATTTGTATTCGGACAAATTGGTCGGATACGAGGGCGGCCAGTTCCATGTGGGCGGGCTTTCCATTCACAACGGGCCTGAATTCTCTGAAAACTATGTCGGCGATCTCAACAAAGTCAGCATGCTGGATTTTCCAGACACCCTACAACTCTGGGAACTTTGGTATGAGCAGAAGTTTTTCAACAACCGGGTGGCGCTGAAATTAGGGCAGCTTGCCATAGACCGCGATTTTATTCTGCCTGAATATTACAATTCCCTTGCCGGCATCAGCCTGCTGAACCAAACCTTTTTTTACCCCACGATGGCGTTCAACGTGTATGACCAGCCGTTCTTCCCGGTGGGTCACCACGCGCTGGCTTCCACTCCGTACGGCGCCCCTGGAGCGCGATTGCGGCTGGACCCCTGCTCCCACGCTTACTTTCAAATCGGCGTTTACGATGGCAACCCGGACCGCAAAGACGGAGGGACGCGTGTCAAACTCAGCGGTGACGAAGGCGCTTTGATCTATGCCGAACTGACACTGAAGATCAATCAAAGTGAAAGCGCCGTGCGGCCCCCCGGCAACCTCAAGCTCGGAGGTTATTATCACACCGATGATTTCTACGACATGTATCAGGGGTCCTTCGTGGCCTTCGACAATTATGTCGCTGCCAGTGGTTTTCCCCTGCCGCCTATTTCGGGAGGCACCGCCCGGAAACGCGACGGCAATTATGGAATTTATTTTCTCGCCGACCAAATGCTCTGGCGCGAAGCAGGTAAAGATGATCCAGCCCAACAGGGATTGACCGGGTTCTTCCGGGCAGCGTTCGCTCCAAAGGACCGCAATCTCGCACAGTTTGGCGTTGACGGTGGAGTGGTTTACAAAGGACTGATACCCACCCGCGACTGGGACACGCTTGCGCTGGGGGTGTCTTATTTGGAAATCAGTGACGATTTGCGGAAAGCCCAGCGAGATATCAACGCCCTCATCACCGGCTTCGGTGGGCCGGCACCTTTCTCCAAGATTGCGGATCATGAAACAGTCGTTGAACTCAGCTATAAGGCGCAACTGACCGCGTGGTGGACGGTGCAGCCGAGCATTCAACGGGTGTTCCATCCGGGCGGCCGGATTTTTGACGACACGCCCGACGCCTGGGCGTTCATTGTTCAGACTTCGTTGCGGTTCTGATCCCATGCCAAAGTGGATGTTCTTTGGAGTTCCTGGTGCATCCGCCTTCGGGTCGGATGGAAGTTGAGGCACGTGGCGGGTGGCTTGCCGCGGCAGGATGGAAACCTTCCGCTAACGGAGTCACCGCTACCATAGCATGGTGCTGGCTTGCTTGGTTGCCGGCTTATTGGTGGGGCATTGCAGATACTGCTGCGTTGTGGGCGCGGATAATGTTATGGGACATGACGTTCGCTTCGGGTGGCCTGCGGATTGGCGGTTGGCGCAGAGATTGCCGCAAACCTGTGGCCGGGTCTGAGTGGTGGATTTGATCAAATGGGCACGTTGAATTCCGAAATCAAAGACAGTTCAGTTGTCTGTCAAACCAGCCAGGGGGTGGAGTTTCGCGCCTCGCTGCTGAGGTTGACCCGCTTTCTGGCGGTTTTTGAAATTTACAATCCCGACCTTGTCCTGCGCGCTTCCGAGGTGCTCAAGGATTTCCGAATCGTGTTTCAGAACCGGACCGTTTATTCGGGCCGGGCGGTGATTCGCAATCAACTCAACGCCGGTTTGGGGGATGTCTGCGAAGTCACTTTGAACGAAGGCTCGTGGATGGATGTGGCATTCACCCCGGAAATGATCGCCAATGGCGGACTGCGCAAACAGTTCGTCGAGTTCCTCGAGGAATGGCAGAAGCTTTACCGGGTGCGGGCAGATTACAAGGTGATCATTGCGGACATGCAGAGTTTCTTCGCGGATCTGCGGCTCTCGTTGGATCAAGTGGAACTTGGGATCAAGGCTTCGCCGACCGACAGTCAGCTCCAACTGGAGCAGGACGCAGCGGAGGAATTGAGCCATCCGATCATTCCCTGCGTCAATGTGCTGTTCGAGCAGTTTGAAGAAATTGCCGGGAAGCTTGACGTGGACCTGCGGCCGGCTCACCAGAATTATATGCGGCGGCAGATGCATCCGCTGGTGCTGTGCGCACCGTTTGCCAACCGCACCTTTCACAAGCCGCTGGGCTACGCGGGTGACTATGAAATGGTGAACATGATCGCGCGAAATCAGCACGAGGGAGGGTCGCTCTTCGCCAAGATCGTCAACACCTGGTTTCTCCGGCAGGCGCCGGCGGAGGCGCACCGCAACCGCATCCAATACTTGGAGGAAACGCTCGCCACGGAGACGCTTCGCGTCTGTCGGCGGCATCGTCCAGCCCGCATTTTTAATCTGGCCTGCGGTCCGGCCCAGGAAATCCAGGCATTCCTTGCGAAGAATCCGCTTTGCGAACACACCCAACTTACGCTGCTGGATTTTAACGAAGAAACGTTGCGGTATCTCCGTAACATTCTGGATGACCTCAAGCGACGGCATTCGCGCGGGACGCCAATTGAATACATCAAACGATCTGTTCACCACATCATCAAGGAAAGCAGCCGGACCAAGGATCGCGCGACCGAGCCGCAGTATGATTTCGTTTACTGCGCCGGGCTGTTTGATTATCTGTCGAACCAGGTTTGCCAGCGTTTGATGAACATCATGTACGACTCGGTGGCGCCGGGAGGGTTACTGGTGGCCACAAACGTCGAGCCGCGCAATCCGTTGCGCAATGGGATGGAGCATTTGCTGGATTGGCATTTGATTTACCGGACGGCTGCGCAGATGCGCAGTTTGGCGCCCGCCCGTGCCCGGGCGGAGGATTGTTGTGTGCGGGCGGAGGCCACCGGAGTGAACGTGTTCCTGGAGGTTCGCAAACCGGATCATGCCTGAAGTCCTGACAACACGCTCACCGGAGTTCCAAGCCGCCTTTCTGGCCAATGAACGGCAGGAACGGGTCAACACAGGCAAGGTGGCCTCGGCCCTGGTGTTCTTCCTCATGCCCTTCGGATGGACGCTCGACTTCTTCCTGTACGAGGAATCCGTGGGCACGTTTTTGGTGTTGCGATTGATTTGCTCCGCGCTGGCCGCCGTTCTGTTCTATCTGCACACCACGGAGTTCGGGAGGCAAAACTTCCGGTTGCTAGGGCTGCCGATTGCCCTGCTGCCGGCGGTCTTCATCGCCGTGATGATTTATATGAAGGAGGGGCCGGCCTCGCCTTATTACGCGGGACTAAACCTGATCCTTCTGGCGGTGAGCGTCGTGGTTCATTGGAGCACGCGCGAATCGCTGCTCGCCGTCCTGGGCGTGCTCCTCATCTACATGATGGTTTGCGTCCTTCACCGGTACAATCATCCGGGCGAGCCGGTGGGTGGCATCTTTTATAGCAACCTGATTTTCATGATCGAGACCGGGATCATCGTGGTGGTGGGCAACTACTTCTACAACCGCTTGCGCTTTCGGGAATTCTCAGCGCGTTACGAATTGGCCCAGAACAAACAGGCCCTCGAACAGACCAACCAAAAGCTCGATACCCAAAACAAGGAACTGGCCGACACCCTTCAGAAACTCACCGAGGCCGAATCCCAACTTGTGCAATCCGAGAAGATGGCCTCCCTTGGCCGCATGAGCGCAGGCATCATTCACGAGATCAACAACCCGTTGAACTTTGCCACGACCGGCCTCTTCACGCTCAAGAAGAAGGGTAAACACCTGCCCGCGGAACAACGCGGAGAATACGAGGAGATTATCCGCGACGTGGGCGATGGCATCACCCGCGTCCGGGACATCGTCTCGGACTTGCGCATGTTCACACACCCCGACACGGACAGTCACGATGAGGTGGAAGTATCCGAAGTCATTGCCACGGCTGTGCGCTTCATGAGCAACGAATTGGCGGACAAGGTCCGACTCGAACAGAACCTGCCCGCGAACCTGACGATCCGGGGCAACAAGAACAAGCTCATCCATGTGGCGGTGAATTTGATTCAGAACTCGCTGGATTCGCTGCAGGCCAAAACGTTCGACGGCGAACAGCCGACGATCTGGATCGAAGGCCGCGAGGAGCCAGCCGGCAGTTACCTGATTGTGCGGGACAACGGAATCGGCATTGAGAGCCAGCACTTGGACAAAATCTTCGATCCCTTCTTCACCACCAAGGACGTGGGCCAGGGGATGGGATTAGGACTGAGTATATGTTATCGCATCCTGGTAGAGAGCCGCGGGAAGATTTCAGTGCGCACCGAACCGGGGAAGTTCTGCGAGTTTACGCTGGAGTTCCCGCCGCAAGCGTGAGAAAGAAAACGACGCAATGATCCCGGCAATGGAATCGCAGTACGATTACAAACAGTTCGCCATCCTTTACGTGGACGACGAGGAAAACTCGCTCAAGGCGTTTGCCCGCGCCTTCGCTGACGAGTTTCGGATTTTTACGGCGGCCAATGCCCAGGACGGATTGAGACTGCTGGAGCAGCACCGCCAGGAAATCGGCCTGCTCATGACCGACCAGCGCATGCCGGGTGAGAAGGGCGTGTGGTTGCTCGAACGCGCGCGGCAATTGGAGCCGCGCATGATTCGCATCCTGGCCACCGCCTACTCCGACATGGACGCGGCCATCTCCGCGGTAAACACCGGCGCCATCTACAAGTACGTCACCAAACCGTGGGATCCCGAAGAACTCGAACAAACCCTGAAGCGGGGCCTCGAATTCTTCATGGTGCAACGCGAGCGTGACCAGTTGCTGTTCGAGAAGATGTCGGTCTTGCACAACATGATGATCGCCGACCGCCTCGTCAGTCTGGGGTTGCTGGCCGCCGGCCTGAGTCACCACATCCGTAATTCACTGGTGGCCGTCAAAACCTTCCTGGACCTGGCCCCGGCCAAGATGGCGGAGGAGAAAGTGGATTTGAACGGACTGCGGAATCCGGACTTCTGGAAGGACTACTATCAGAATGTTCAAGGCCAGGTGGAGAAGATCAACAATCTGCTCAAGGACCTTTGGGTGGCGTCCGAAGGCGCTTCCTCCCAGTTTGCCGACCGCGTCAAGTTGCACGAAGTCATCGCCGGGGTGATTGCGGAATTGAAGCCGGAATTTGATGCCAGACACATCGAGGTCGAAAGTCAAATTTCTGACGCCTTGCCGGAACTGAGCGTGGACCGCCCGAAATTCCAACGGCTGTTCGAGTTGTTGTTAAAGGACGAACTCGCCAGTCTGCCGGCAGGCACGCGGATAACTCTCACGGCGGAATTGAACGACAGCGGCCCAAAGCCGGAGATCCAGATGCAGATCAGCGACAACGGCCCAGGTTTGCCCGAGGAAGCCGTGCGCGTGCTGTTCGATCCGTTTGTTGTTCGCAGCGATACGCCTGCCGAGTATGGCATTCATTTAATGGCCTGTTTCTTTATTGTTTATCATCATGGTGGCAAGATCGAAGCCCGCAGCCAGAAGGGCATCGGCACCACGTTTACGCTCCGATTGCCGCTTAACCCGGATCGCGCCGTGGTGGAGCAAAACCAGGGCCTGCTGCAAAAATCACTCCTGAATCAGACTTTTTGGGAGAAGTTGATTGCCTCCTGACCCGCACGTACCGTTCGGCCACGATCCGAGTATCCGCCTGATAGCGGGTATGGATTCGAGTGGAGACAGACGCGGCGGCCAGGACACCTGCAAAAACGGGCCGGCGACGAGCGGGCCATCATCGGTACCCGTCGGTTGAGAAGGTTCTTCATCCTCACTGCGAAGTGGGGATACCAGCAGCCAGCGCGGTTAAGTCGGCCCGCTGCCACAACGCAATGGATTAATTGGGTGGGGCGAGGCTACTGACGAGCCGGCCTTGGCGCGTCAAAGCGCAGTGGCGACGGCTCGCGGGGACGCTCGCCCCGCCAGCTACTGTGGCGTGTGTCAAAGTGAACAGGATGCCTTGGCTGGTGGCTCGGCAGTGGGCGCGTAGCGCCCGCCGCTGATCGCCGGCAAAGGCTCCTTGTAGAATTCCTATGCCTAAATCACCATCACGAATTGAAACAAACGCAGGTCTGGCACGAGGGCATTCAACTTAGTGAAGATTTATGGTGTAGGGATGTTCACGCAGGAACTGGCCGAAGTCCGGCGTGATACGTTGAATCACCGGGTCAATCGGATAAACCACCCCGTTGGCCGACTGGATGGCATTGCGTGGAAAAAGATCGAACATCAGCAAACCCGCCAGCTCATCATAGTAAGCCCCATCCGCCAATTTTTCATAACCCTTCCCCGCCATCAATTCATCCAGGGCCGTTTGGGTCGGGGCACGGCCTTTGATGAATGGCTGCGAAGTGATGATGATGGGCTTGCCATTCTTTACGACCACACGCTCCAGCCGGATGTCATCGTTGAAAACCAGGTTTTGCAGGTCAAGCCGGTCGAGGTATTCAGCCGGGGTTGCGCCTCGGGAATTGGAGCCGAGGGCGATGCCGTAGCCCAACTGGCGTTCCGGCAACGTGGCCTTGAGGTAGCGCTGCTTGCGCCGGTGAAAATAAACCAGATGCTCGCCGCCCCGAGTGAACTCTGGCGGCAGCCTGCCCCCTAGTTTCCGGTTTTCTTCGGCCCACTGGATGAGCCGTTGCTGTTCTGCTTCAACACGCCCTGTGCGACTCGCGTGAGCGGCATCGTGGTCTGGAGCTGGCGCACCGCCTCCACGCGTGAAGTCTGCGGCTGATTCAAGCGTCCTGCGAGCGTCGGCCATGGCCTTCTTGAAGTTGTTGTTTCACGTTGCATTTGACGTTCACAGGATAGCAAAAAACGCCCGCTTTGCCATGTTTATTTGGGGTAATTCCAGGCCATCTCATCACGCTACGGGGGTGAAGGCTTCTTTGAGGACGGCTTGGAGGAGGTGGGCGGCGTGGGTGCGCGTGTGCGTGATCTCCGCCGCCAGCAACTGGCTACCGACTGATAGCGGGTATGGATGCGAGTGGCGACAGACGCTGCGGCCAGGACACATGCAAAAACGGGCCTGCGATGAGCGGGCCATCATCGGTTCCCGTCGGTTGAGAAGGTGCTTCATCCTCGCTGCAAAGTGGGGATACCAGCAGCCAGCGTGGTAAAGTCCGCCCGCTGCCACAAATGCGGGCCAGATGCTCTGACCGCCCAAAGTAGTATCGTGACAATATAGTTACGTTACATAATGTCGCGCCAGCTTTTTGTCGGCGTCTTGGCGGGTGAACCGCCATTCAATCTGGCAACCCGCCGCATTGCGCCGTTGTTCCCATGCCTCCAGTTCGGCATGCAAGCGGTTCTCACTGCCGATCCGGCGTCCGAGGCACTGCCGATCCAGGATGCCAATTTCAATCTCCGCCATGTTGAGCCAACTGGCATGCTTGGGCGTGTAGTGAAACTCAATCCGAGCCAGGAACTGCCGGGCCACTTCCACACCGAGCACTTGTTCAAACGAGCCGCGGAAATGCGTGTTGAGATTATCCAACACCAAGTGGATCGTCCGCGCGGTGGCATAGGCCCCGTTGACCAGGCTCTGGACAAACCCGACAAAATCCGGATTGGTTCGCCGCCGCGTGACCGTGACCGCTCGCCGTCCGCCCTTGGGTTGGACCGCCACAAACAGATTGCGGGTGCCGGCGCGCCGATACTCATAGTCTTCCCGGGCGAGGCGCCCGGGGCTGGCCGCCAAGGGTGGTCGGGTTTGTTCCAAGAGTTGTTTGCTCTTTTCATCCAAGCAAATCACAGGTTCCTGCGCATCATACGGCTTGGCATAGAGGGCCAACAGGTTGTACATCCGCTCTCGATACTCGGCGGTTATCCGGCCGATGCACCAGCAGTTCTCATTTTGATTAAGTGCGGGATGGTTACAAGCGGGGGTGAAGGTGGATTGAGGCAAAGCAATGTGGGAATATAGCGGCGCTGAAGACTGTGGGATGAAACGCGAGCAAGGCGTAGCCTCACGCTGGCTG
>JACZKP010000094.1 GCA_014860005.1 Verrucomicrobiota bacterium
ATGCCGCGCTACACGCAGCCCGAACCGGAGCAGCGCTTGGTGTTGGAGAAGCTGGGGTGGGAATTGCCGCCGCAACCCCCGCCGCGCATTCGCTCCGCGCAGACGGTGGCGGCCCTCAGAACCCGAGAGACGAAGTCAAAAACATAGTGGAGACCTATTGGATCGTTGACCTGCAAATCAACGCCTTACATCTCCGCCCCCGCCTCATCCATGAAATTTGGGTTATCAGGCCAGTGATGGAGGGCGCAGCACGGGCCAGCCATTCAGCCTCGAATTGGGCTTGACCCCCTCCCAGGTATTCTCAGTATGCCGGGCATGGCCACGCACCGTGCGATTGCAGGCATTGGAAAATCCATCGTTGGGCTGCTGGCGGAGCAGTGCCCGAAATCAGAGTTTCCGGGCGCGACGTTCAAGTTGGGCCAGTCATTCGAGCTTCCGCAGTCGAAACCCCTGCGGTTCGGAATTACCCTCTGCCTCTACCGGGTTAATGTGAACGCTACTCAACTCAATTCCTCCAACAGACCAACCCTGTCCGAAGGGCGGCGTCAACGGTCACCCCTGCCGCTCGATCTGCATTTTCTACTGACGGCGTGGGCCAAGTCCGCCGAGCGTCAACATGAGCTGCTCGGTTGGGCCATGTGCGTGCTGGGCGAAAACGCCCTTCTCCCAGCAGGTTTGCTCAATCGTTTCACAGGCGGCAGCGGCGCAGTTTTTGGTTCCCAAGAGAACGTTGAAATTATCCCGGAGAATCTGGATACCGAACTAATGAAGGCCGTCTGTGAACTCGTGCAGGTTCAACAACAGCCGTCCGTCGCTTACCTGGCCCGGTCGGTTACGGTCCAGATTCCGGGTGCTTAGGGCCTCATGCTGCGCTGCTGGGCAAAGAAGCTTGCGGTTGTTCTGGCGACGGGCTACGTCCTGTTCTGCTACTCGGAGCGTGTGTTCTGGTCGTTCCTGCGACCAGGAGACAAGGGGGCCGATTTTGTCTTCGGCTGGCTCGTGTACAGTCTGATCGCTTGGGTATTTCTGTTGCTGGTCAGGCGGTGCCGAATCGCAACGTTTCCCGCCCTGTTTCTGGCGGGAGCAGTCTTCGGCTGGCTGGCTGAGGGTGTGGTGGTTGACACTCTCTACGGCAATGCCGACAACCCGTTCCCCGTATCAATTTCGTTCACCGGACTCGCCTGGCACGCGCTGATTTCGGTGGGCATCGGCTGGTACGGTCAGGCGAAGGTGTTAATTTCGGGAAATCCCGGAAAGATCGCGCTGTACTCAGTCGCTGTGGGGTTGGGTTGGGGGTTGTGGGCCGGATGGTGGCCTGCCGAACTGGGCAATGCCAAATCATCGCTGGCAGCGTTCGCCGGCCACACGCTGGCAAGTTCTTTCTTTCTGATCTTGTCCTGGGTTGGGCTGGGCGTCAGTCGGTCTGAATGGTTCCGCCCGGTAAAGTGGGAGTTGCCGGTGTTGGCCGCCATCATTGCGATTTTCTACCTTGTCATCCGTCTGCCAGCCACGCCACGATCCGCACTGATCCTGCCGCCGTTGCTGCTGGTGTGCGCGTATGGTTTACAGCGGAATCAGCAGCAAGAGCAGCGGCCTGACTTATTGGAGACGGTGCTTGGCCGCATTTCACCTCGTTCCTGCTTGCCGCTGTTTCTCATACCGCTCACGGCCATCGGGGTGTACGCGCCGGTGCCGACTTGGGAACTGACATTGCCGACCAACTGGGTTCTCTACGTCATCACAATGCCGTTGGGATTTTTCTTCTTCATTCGCAGTCTCTGGTTGCTCCTTCGCCCGCAACGCGGAAAGGAATCGTAGTTCGCCTGGAGGTTCAAGTCCACGCAAGGCGGCCAGGCCAGTTCGGGAGAAGGATCGGTTGACGAGATCACCCCTAGGCACGCAGTTATGCAGGCCGGAGACATCCGCGTGGAATGGTCCGATGGCGGCGCATCCAAGGCCTACGTGTACTACCACCCCTATCGCGAAAATGCCGAACTCTTCGGACGGGAGGTTTTTGACCAGGAGTTTTAAGACCGCGTTTTCCGCGAACACTTTCCGCATTTCAGCTTTTCGCCTGTCCATTTCCAACTTCAGCCTTTCCCCGCTGCTACTCGCGCTCCGCTAACTCCTTTCGTAATCCATGCTTCGACCTCCTCCGCGCGGACTCCTCAGGTGACAGCGATTGCGCAAAGGGTTCCAGTTTGAAAGTCCGAAAGCAAACGTCGCATTTGTCACGTTGGCTACATTCCCCTTAACATCCAATGACTTCCTCAGCACCCGCATAGTTCTCCGACATCGCTCAATAAACTTGGCGACCCGCCCCGACCAAGTAATCTGCCGGCATGAAACAATCTGGGAAACTCCTCGTTCTCAGCGTCATCCTCCTGAGTCACGCTTGCGCCACGGCCGACCAGGCCGGACGTAAATACGCCGAGAACGAACTCCACGCCCGCCCCGCCGTTCAAATCACTGTCGGCGTGCAGGCCGCGGACATCATTGGGCGGGACAACCGTGCCCTGCAGGCCGCCGTGGATTACGTCGCAAACCTGGGTGGTGGCGTGGTAGTGATCGGTCCCGGCGAGTATCTCATGCGCGACTCGCTGCATCTGCGCAGCCGCGTCACCGTGCGTGGCACGGGCGTGAACACCATCTTGAAAAAGGATCGGGAGTTCCGCTCGCCCCTGGCCGCCGATGCCGATTTCGGAGAAGCAGCCATCACGGTCAAGGAACCTGCCGGATTTGAGATTGGCCGTGGCGTTTATGTCGCCTCGAAATCCCAACGCCATTTTCATGGCGTGTGCGCGACCATCCTGAATGCCCGCGCCAATTATTTCACCCTCACCCGGGCAATGAACGCCGACATCATGATGAATGAAGAGGGCTTCGCCGCCACGACCTACCCGGTCATCAGCGGCGATCGGCTGGAAGATGCGCGGGTGGAGAATCTGACCGTGGACGGCAACCGCACGGAGAACCCCACCAAGGTGGACGGCTGCCGCACGGCTGGCATCTTCCTCTACCGCAGCGACAACACCGTTATTAGCCAATGCGTGGTGCGCGATTACAACGGCGACGGCATCAGCTTTCAGCAATCCAACGATGTGAAGGTGGAGGACTGCTTAGTGGAACGTTGCGCGGGTTTTGGCCTGCATCCCGGCAGTGGCTCCCAACGCCCGATTGTCGTCAACTGTCGCGCCCTTGCCAACGGGGAGGACGGCTTCTTCTTTTGCTGGCGCGTGCGTGGCGGAGTGGCGGAAGGCAACTGGCTCGAGAACAACGCCGGCTACGGCATGTCCATCGGGCACAAGGACAGCGACAACTTTGTTCGCAACAACACCATCATCGGCAACCAGCGCGGGGGCGTGCTCTGGCGCGCGGAAACCGAACCGATGGCAGCCCATCGGATCACGTTCGAGGGCAACGTCGTCCGCGACAACCAGGGTTGTGGGCTGTTCGTGGACGGCGCCACGCGCGGCACCATCATCCGCAGCAATGTGGTGGAGGACACGGGCAGCGGCCGGCAGAAAACCGCGGTTCGCATTGGCAAACGCGCTGGCGACGTCGTGCTCGAAGGCAACATCCTCAAGGCGGAGATAAAGCTGCGCGACGAGCGCCCGCAGAAATAGCGCGCGGTCTCACGACAACAATCGAGGAAGGGGAGAGGCTGGCGCCAACACTCGCGAACCAAGTCCACCCAGTTGCCCGCGCACCGACCTGCTCGACCGGGACCAAAAGCTGGACGATCCGTCCTTGCCCCGGAGGGTCATGACCGGGAATATCATCGCCACTGGCGACGGCGATGCCGAGGCCAATAAGACCGCGCCGCCGGACGTAACGGCGCGTTACCGCGACGCAGTCGGGGTCGCTCCCAGATTGACCGGGCCGAAGGGGCTGCACTACCACGGCAACCACTTTCCATCCGGGCATGACGGAGTTACCGATTTGGAATTGCAGCCATGAAATCTCAACACATGAATCGCCGGTCATTGAACTCATTCTGGCCACGCCGGATCCGCTCCCGCCGGTGGCTGGCTTGTATGACTCTCTTCGCCACGCTTATCTCGACGACTCCCGCAATGGCGGCGACAGACACGGAACTGCCTTCAACCGAGTTTCTGTCCGCACATCCCGAGTTGCTGCTGGCGCACAGCCAGTCTTGGGGCGAACTCGGTCTCGACCGCGCCGCCCATGAACCGCACAAACCCGGCGAACCGTTGCGGATCGCCACCCAATCCTACACCAACGGTTTGGGACATCACGCCAACGGCAAACTGGTTGTGTTGCTTGGCGGCGAGTTCGCCACGTTCGAAGCCGAGATTGGCCTTCAGCCGTGCGGCGGTGGCGGTAGCGTCATCTTCCGGGTGTCAGCCGACGGCCGGACCCTGCTGGATAGCGGCATCATGCACGCGAACGACGCGGCCAGGTCGGTGAATGTTTCAGTCGCCGGCGTCCAGGAGTTGGTGCTCGAAGCCAACGACGCGAGCGATGGAATTGCCTGCGACATGGCCAACTGGGCGAACGCACGGCTCACGCGTTCCACAGCGGCGCGCCAGGAGTCTGATGCCGAAGCGGTCAACATTGCTGACTCCGGCCGGGTCGTCACCTCGGACGCAAATCGCATGGACGGCTCGAAGGCTGATCGTCTCCAGGAGTTTCGCGCGGAGGATGTGTTCCTCGAAACCGAGCTCCCGGTAACCTCCGACGGCAGTTACATCGTTGCGCCCGACGAGCAGGGCATCGCGTGTATCGGATTGAATTGGTTTGGTCGCCGCGCGTTGCGCGAACTGCGCTTGCGCTTCACCGAACCAACGCAACTGCCGTCGCCCGACGCCGCGAAGGTTCAGGGCTGGTTCGGCGAATCCGCGTGGCAGGGCAACTGGCTGCCGCTGGAGGGCAACTTGACCGCTGAAGGCGATGAACTCGTCATGCGGCTTTCGCCCAAAGCGCCCAAGGGCGGCCTGTTGCAGACACGCAAAATCCGCTGGTTGCTGCCCACGAAGCAAAAGCCGCTCACGATTCGCGAACTCAAGGCATTCACGCGCACACGCTGGGAGCAGGCAAGCGTCATTGTGGAAACCGAGGGTGCGTCTGCCGGCGCGCGGGGTCAGGTGCGCGTCTTCAGTGGCGAACTGCTGGCGAGCGAGGGCCAATCAACCATTTCGGCGTCGGGATGGAATACCTGGGAATTGTCGCGACCGCTTCGGTTGAAGTTGAAATACGCCCGGCCATCGTACTTGAAGACTGACGCCACGGTGCTGCAATTCCGCCTGCCGGGCGGTGGGGTGGGAGTTGGTATGGAGGATTTGTTGACCAACGGTTGTGTCTATCTGCCAAGCCACGGTTTGTTTGTGAGACTGGCGGACGACAAGTCAGCCGCACCGACGCTGGCCGAATACAAGAGTCGCATCGCGGGCCGGATGAGCATCCTCGACGAAGTGCGCACGCTGCCGGATCAGAGCTTTGCGCAGGCGATGGCTAGAACGCATCGCGACGTGCAAAATGAGGGGCCGGTGATGCTCTCGCTGGCCTGCGACAACACGAAACTCGTCGTAGGACGGGGCGGCGACGTCAATTTTCCCGTCATGGCGAACAACGACTGGTTTGCCGGCGCGGGCGACCTTCGCGCGGTGTTGGGCGACGGTCAACGCGACCATGCGAGCCGCCGGCTTGACGGCGGCTGGCTGCCGATTCCGGTGATCACGTTCGAGCGCGACGGGGTGCGCTGCACCGAACGGGTGTTCGTCGCGCCGGCCGATGACGATGGCACGAATCCCGCCCGGTTGAACCGCCGCGCGGTATGCGTCATCGAGTTCACCGTCGAGAATCTCCGGGAGTCGGCCAACCCCGCGCGGCTGGAATTGCTGTTCCGGCTGGCGGGCAACCCCAAGCCAGCGGCCGCACTCCAGCGTGAAAGTGAATCGCGCTTTTCCGTCCGGCTGGGCCTCATGCAGGCGGCGGTGGCGTTGGAGGAAAACGGCTCACTCGCCGGTCGGGCGGCCGATGGCACACTCACCCTCACAGGCACTCTGCCGCCACAGGGTCGCAGTCGGGTGGTGGTGTTTCTCGGGGAGGAGGACGTGGGGGCGCGGCAGCTTGCCGACCTGCCGGGGTTACGCGACACCGTGGAAAGTTATTGGCGCGCGGTCCTCGCCCCCGCAACGCAAATCGAAACACCGGACGCGCAGCTCAACCATGTCATCCGCTCCTCGCAGGTGCGCTGCCTCATCGCCACGCGCAACGAAGCCGGGGGCGCGCGCCTCGCACCCTGGCTGGCCGCGATGGCTTACGGCCCGTGGGAAAGCGAGGCGCACTCCATCATTCGTGGCATGGATTTCCTGGGTCACCACGACTTCGCGCGCGGCGCATTGGACTATTTCATCCATCGCTACAACACAAATGGTTTTCTTACCACCGGCTATACCACGTTCGGCACGGCCTGGCACCTGTGGACGCTCGGCGAACACTTTCAACTCACAGCCGACCAGCCTTGGCTGCGAAAGCACGCGCCTGAACTGAAACGCGTCGGCGATTGGATTCTCCGCCAACAGGAAAAGACGCGACGCGACGGTCTGGATGGCCAGGCCTTGCCGGAGTCCGGACTGATGCCCCCCGGCGTAATGGCCGATTGGAACGCGTTTGCGTTCCACTTCATGATGAATGGCTACTACCACGCGGCGTTGCACGAACTTGGCGCAGGCCTGACCAGTATCGGCGACCCGCGCGCCAGCACCTACACACGCGGTGCGGACGAACTGCGCCAGAACATACTCCGCGCCTACCGTTGGACGCAGGCCCGGTCGCCCGCGTTGCAGTTACGTGACGGCACATGGATTCCGCACTATCCCTCACAGGTCCACAGCCCCGGCAAGCTCGCGGACTTTTTTCCGGGCGACGACGCGGGACGGAGTTGGGCTTACGACACCGAATTGGGGGCGCATCAACTCGTGCCTGCTGGAGTCCTCGCGCCCGACGATCCTGAAGTGACACGGATGCTCAATCACCTGGAGGACGTTCAGTTCCTGGGCGAGGGCTGGTTCGACTATCCCGCGGCGGAGAACGCGAAGGACTGGTTCAACCTCGGCGGCTTCGCGAAGGTGCAGCCGTACTACGGTCGCAACGCGGAAGTTTACGCGATGCGCGATGAGGTGAAGCCATTCCTGCGTACGTATTTCAACAGCCTTGCCTCGCTGCTTAACACAGAAGTCCTGACTCTCTGGGAGCACTTTCGCCACAGCGGCGCCTGGGACAAGACCCACGAGACGGGCTACTTCCTGCACCAAACGCGGACCTTGCTCGTGCAGGAGCGGGGCGAGGAGCTGTGGCTTGCGCCGCTGATTCCGGGCGAATGGTTGCGCGCCGGACGCAGTCTGAGCGTGAGCAATGCCCCAACGCGCTTCGGTCCGGTCAGCTACCACGTCAATTCGCGGCTGCCCGCGAGCATCGAAGTCAGAATCATGCCGCCTCAGCGGACCGCGCCCAGATCCATCCACCTCCGCCTGCGCCATCCGGAGAATCGCGCGATTCATCGCGTCAAGGTGAATGACCGCGAGCACCGGGAGTTCGAATCACGGAGTCCAATCACCCTGCCGGCCGGATCTGGCACTCTGAAGGTCCAAGTTCTGTACGAAGGGGAAGGCACATGATCTGCCGGGATTTCTGAGGGTAACGTTCCATTCGGGGCCGGACACAGTCCATCTTGACGCGCACCCGATGAAAACACTAACCCGCGCGGCAGCAATTTACCGCACGGGCTTGTCGGGATTGTATCTTTGTAGTGGTAGTAGCGCGCAAGCCCCGGAGCAGGTCGCTAACCGGGCATGCTCGGCGTCACCGTCCATCCCTTCTCCAAATTCCTTTGCATCGCTGGCTTCAAGCTTACAATGCCTCGTGTCAAGCGACGCTCAAACTGGAACGGTCATGAAGAATCCACTGCCTGCTGTATGGCTATTCGCCCTCTGCCTGATCTCGCTATGCACCCCAGACTCCGCCCCGGCGGTTTCTGCCATGCGCCTGCCCGGTCAACCGCCGGACCTCACGCTGTGGTGGGCCTTGTCCAGCGCTGCCAAGATCCTGCCTGACCAATCGCCGCCGACCGTCACGAATTCGACCATCCGGCTCAGCAGCGCTGGCAACGAACGCGAGGCAGTGCAACTGGTAATTCGCACCACCCGTCGGCTCGAAGAGGTTCGGCTCACGTGCGGTGACCTGACCGGACCGGACGGCGCCCAGATCGCACGCGGCGCTATCGAAGTTCTCCAGGTCATGTATCTGGACATCACCCAACCCACGGATCGCGCCTCGAAGAAAGGTCTTTGGCCTGATCCATTGCTGCCCGTCCGCGAACCGCTGGAATTGAAGCCCGATTTCAATCACGCCTTCTGGCTGCGCGTCTTCGTCCCGTCGAGTACGCCGGCAGGAACGTACCGCGGCGCCGTTGAATTGCAGGCCAAGGGTCTGGCAACAAGCGTTCCCATTGAGCTGACCGTTTACGACTTTGCGCTGCCCGACCGCATGACGTGTACCACGGCGTTTGGCTTTTCCCCTGACAATGTGTTCCGCTATCACGGCTTGAAGACCGAGCAACAGAAACGGCTGGTCCTCGAAAAATACTGGACCAACTTCGCCGCGCACCATGTTTCGCCTTACGACCCCGCGCCCCTCGATCCGATCGGCGTCAAGTGGCCGGACATTCAGCCGCCTAAGACTTCGTGGGACAACTGGTCTGGCCTGCGCATCGTGAGCAACGAAGTTCATTCAGGTGAGGGGGCATTACTGATCTATGACGATCAGGTCAACGCCAACGTTACGGTGGCTTACGAACCCCTCATCAAGATTCCGCCCAAGGGACTGCGGGTGAAATGCTGGTATCGCACCGCGGTGCCAGGCCATCGCTTTCTCGTGACCTTCACTCATTTCGACGCCCGGAAGCAGTGGATGTCCGGACGCAACAACGACATCACTTTGAGCGGCAGCGGCCAGTGGCAGAATATTAACGAACTACTCACGAGCTTTCCGCCCGGCGCAGAATACGTTCGCTTCCATGCCCGGGCGACGGTCTGGACCGAGCAAGGCGAAGAACTCGGCCTGGTGTGGTTCGATGACATTTCCATCACCGACGCGGAAACCGGGGTTGAACTGATGCAGGGCGGAGACTTCGAGCGCCAGCCGCGCACCCAACCCGTTGTGCCACTGGATCGGCTTAAGGTTCAACTCGATTTCACCACTTGGGATCAGGCAATGACCCGTGCGATGGACCAGTATCATTTCAACTCTTTCGGCGTGAGCATTCCCGGCATCGGCGGTGGAACGTTCCATGAGATTTCACCGCCCAACCTGCTGGGCTTTGCCGAGAACACGCCGGAATATCCCGTGCTGTTCGATTCCTACTGCCGGCAATTGGAGGCTCACCTTGAGGCCAAAGGCTGGCTGGACAAAGCATTCATCTACTGGTTCGACGAACCCAGTGCCGACCAATACCCGTTCGTGATGAATGGCTTTGACAAACTCAAGCGTTGCTGCCCGCGCATCGCCCGGATGTTGACCGAGCAAGTCGAGCCGGGGTTGATCGGCGGACCAAACATCTGGTGCAGCATCACCGACGCGTATGATCACGCTCGCGCGGAAGAACGCCGGAAGCACGGCGAGAAATTCTGGTGGTATGTCTGCACCGGTCCGAAAGCGCCCTATGCCGGCCTGTTCATTGATCATCCTGCCCCCGAGATGCGCATCTGGCTCTGGCAGACGTTTCAGCGCAACATCGAGGGCGTTCTGGTCTGGGAAACCACTTACTGGAACAGCAGCGCCGCATATCCCGATGCCAGCCGCCCGCAGAATCCCTACACCGACCCGATGAGTTGGACCTCCGGCTACAGCACGCCGGCGGGCGACCGTCGGCCTTGGGGCAACGGCGATGGACGCTTCATTTATCCGCCTCTGGCCGCAGCTTCGGGCAGTGATACGCCGGTGCTGGAAGGGCCGGTGGATTCAATTCGCTGGGAACATCTGCGCGATGGCATTGAGGATTACGAATACCTCTGCATTTTGCGTCAGCGACTGGCGGAGCGCCGCCCCAGCCTTTCCGATGCGACCTATCAACGCCTCGCCCGCCTGTTGGAAGTGCCCGAAGACATCACCCGCAGCTTGACGGAATTTGCCACCGACGGGGCACCTATCGAGAAGCAACGTGAGCGGGTGGCACGGGCCATCGAAGAGTTGGGGCGACTGCCGTAAGCTTGAGATTCAGCGCCGCGGGCGAGAGCGTGGGAGAAGCGAAACTCAGGAAGGCGATTGACCATTTGCCGATGAATTTCATTGTTGCGGGTTGACTCAGTTGTCACAACTGATCGTCGGCTTCAACGTTCAAGCGTGCAGCCGGGCCGCCTCGACCCAGCCCGTGACACCTATTCATCAGCCAGGATGAATTGACGTTTGCTGGGGTCAATCACCAGCTTTTTGCCGGGCGGCGCAACCGGCAAGGTCTTCCCACTGATGGCCAAAAACGCAGCCAATTCATTCGTTGAGGGTGGAAAAGAACCGCTGCGCATTGCCACCACCGTCAACGCGCGGTTCAGTTCCTCCAAAGAGGCGGCGTTCTCAGCCCCGGTCTTTGGCCGCCCACAACCAGCGGCCAGTGCCAGGACCACCAAACAGGTCAGGAATAACTGTCTCATGGTGCGTTGGGATCAGTCCCCCGGTGGTGGCGCGCCCACAAGGCTTCCTGCCGGGTGCGTGGCAGCGGCGTCGGCCAACCCCAGCCGGCGCGGCTGTTCAGCGTCGTCTCGGCATGCGCGTCCATGAACAGGAAATTTACCCGCCGATTGTGGCGCGGGATCGCGCGCGCATCGCCCGAAGCATAGCCGCCGGAATCCGAGGGCGAACGGAAGTAAGTGGCCCCACCGCCATAGTACTGCTGCAAAACGGCATCGAACGCCGCATCCGGCAACCAGTTGTCGGGCGACAAGGCTCTGGTGGCCAGGGTCACGGCTCCAGCATCGCCAAAGCCGATGCACCGGGAGGGGTTGGCGACGCCATTCATTTTGAACGGTCGGGCGGACAGGTTGGCCTCCTGCCACAGCGTGCCAATCTCGGGATAATTGATGCCGATGCCCAGCGTGTGATTGGCGGCAAAGCCGCCGCCGATGCTTTTGGTGGCCAGGGTTTTCAAGGAAGGACAATCAAACGAACTGAAGGTCTTCATGTACCCGCCCATTCGCAGCCGGTCCTGCCAGAAAATGGCATCCCCGTTCTGGACAATCCAATCGGGCGTGATGGTGATTTTACCACTCAGCCCGTTGATATAAAGCGGGATGATTTGCCCCTGATTGTCGTCGCTATACATCGCCGAGGCCACGCCAATCTGCTTCTGGTTGCTCAAGCAGTGGATGGTCTTGGCCTTATCCTTCGCCTTGCTCAAGGCCGGCAATAACATCCCCGCCAAGATCGCAATGATCGCAATGACGACCAGCAGTTCGATGAGGGTGAAAGCACGTCGGACAGGGCCGTCACCAAGAGCTTGATTTCGTCTCATGGCATTTGGAAATGGCCGTTGAAAAAGCCCTGGGTATCCGGCGTCTCTCCGGGTCACCCCTTCTTCGCCGCCTTGATCTTGGCCCACCGCGCCTTGGCCGCCCGGCTGATGGCTGCCTTCGCGGCGTCACTCATCGTGAACTTTTTCTTTTTCCTGGCGAGGGCGGGCGCCGAACCGGCGGAAGCGGCTACATCGCCCAAGATGGCTGCAAGTTGTTTCTCCAGACCCTCGATCTTTTCCTTGAGGGCGGCGGCTTGCTTCAGTTGTACGCTGGTGAGTGTGTTCAATGACTTGTTCATAGGATTGAGACTATAGAAAGCAAGGCGGGCCGGGCGCAATAACGGATAAGTCTAAATGTAGAAACTCCAACGCACGTCAGCTCTTCACTTCCGCTTGTTCTCGAACCAAACCGGGCCGCCCCACTTGCCGGTAACCACCACATCCACGTCACCATCTCCATCCAGGTCCACCGCACACAGGTTCACGCCGGAGCCGATGCCGGCATCGTAGGAAATGGTGTGCCGCGTCCACTTGGGGTTCGCGCCGCGCTGGAGTTCATACCAGTAAACGCCCAGCTTGCCGTACGCGTCCGGGTCGGAACCGTTGTGGGCCATGAAGCGTTTGCCCGTGATGAGATCGGGCGTGCCGTCGCCGTTGATGTCGGCCAGGGCGAGGCTGTGGGCCTGGCTCCATGAATCGTCAATCAAGTGTTGCTTCCAGGTGATCTTCCCGTCGGTGCGCACCTGCTCATACCAGAAGATGCCGTGTTTGTGCGCGCTGCTGGTGATCACATCCGGCAATTTGTCACCGTTCACATCGAGCACCAGAATCTGCGGGGTATGATCGGCCTTCCCGTCCTTGGCGCCCAGCGCCCACGGATGCTCGATCCATTTGCCCTGGCGCGGATCCGCCGGCGCTTCAAACCAGGCATCCGGCCGTAACACATCCGGGCGGCCATCCCCGTTCACGTCCCCCACCCCACCGCCGAAGTTCATGGGTTTGTCGGAGATGACGTGCTTTACCAGCCCCCGCTTGCCCGACGGAAGCACCGCGGCCTCATACCAGACCGTAGGCGCGCAGTTGGCCAAGATTTCGTTGGACTGGCCGTCGCCATCAATATCCACCGGGTCTCCCGATTCATAGTTGCCACTGGAATCAACGACCTCCTCGACCCACTCAGCCGCCGCGCCGGCGGGCTGCCGATACCAGCGCACGCACTTGCAGAACCACCCGCAGGAAACCAAATCCAGCCGGCCATCGCCGTCCACGTCCAGCGGCAGGTTCATGAAATCGTCCACGTAACCTTTACCTTCCGCATCAACCTCGCCGGAGAGAGTGCGAATTTTGACCGGCTTCCAATCCGGCGCGAGATACAGGTTTGGGCCGGCGACAATGTCAAGCCGGCCATCCTGGTTGAAATCTCCCACGCCCACCGCCTCACTGCGAACCTGGCCGATGCGATGGGCGACGAATTTGACGGGTGAATCTGCGGCGTACAACCAGGCGGGGGTAATAACGAGGCAGACTGCAACAACTCGGAGTGGCATTGAGTTCATAAAGTTTTTCCTCACACCGCGAGCCTGCGCTGGTCGCGTCTCGGCGTCAAGCGATGAGAAGCGACGAGGTGCGGCCAGTTTGAGAGTCCAGAAAGTTGAAGACGACCATCAAGGCCACTCAGAATGGAACTTGACCAACTTGTCCGAATTGGAAAAAGGCGTTCTGAATCTGCAAACTTCCCGCTCACAATCAAACGGTTTGTTCCACGGAATTCTCCCTGCCGCGGGAAGTGATCAGCGATTGACCGCAGCATTATGCCCGCGCTCATTTCGGCGACCGGCTGAAGAACTCGCGTTGCAGCCGCAGCAGCAGCGGAATGGAGGCCAGCAGGCCGATCAAATTCGGAATCGCCATCAAGCCGTTCAGCGTGTCAGCTATGTCCCAAACCAAGTGCAGCGAGCCGGTCGCGCCCAAGTAAACAAACACCAGCCAAGCAAGCCGGTAGGGCATGGCGGCTTTGGTGCCCAGCAGATATACGATGCCCGTTTCCCCGTAGTAACTCCAGCCCAGCAGCGTCGAGAAGGCGAACAACATCAACCCGCCGGTGACCACCACGGAACCGAACGTCCCGGGTAGTCCTGTCTCAAACGCCTTGGCCGACAACGCCGCGCCCGTGATGCCGCTGCTCCACGTATCAGTCGTCAAAATCACCAGCGCCGTCGCCGTGCAGATCAGCAGGGTGTCCACGAACACCTCGAACACCCCATACATGCCCTGCCGCACGGGATGATCCGTGTCCGCCGCGCAATGAACCATCGGCGCGCTGCCCAGTCCCGCTTCATTGGAGAAGAGTCCCCGGGCAATGCCGTAACGCAGCGCCATCATGATTGTGCTCCCGGCAAAGCCGCCCACCGCGGCCGTGCCGGAGAACGCGCCCTCAAAAATCAGCCGGAAGGCGTGCGGTAGTTTATCGGCATGCAGTACCAGCACGGCGGCGGCCCCGCTCAGATACAACAACGCCATGAAGGGCACCAGCCATTGTGTAACGCGCGCAATGGATTTGATCCCCCCCAGAATCACCACGGCGGTCAGCCCTACCAGCGTAAGTCCGGTCAGCCAGGTTGGAATATTGAAAGTTGCTTTAAGTGCGTCCGCCACGGAATTGGCCTGCACCATGTTGCCGATGCCAAAGGCCGCCAGCGCCGTGAGCAACGCGAACGCGCTGCCCAACCACGGCCAGCCCAGCCCCTTTTTCAAAATATACATCGCCCCGCCGCGCATCGCGCCGGAGGCATCCGTCTCCCGGTAATGCATGGCTATGACAATTTCCGCATACTTGGTCGCCATACCGAAGAGCCCGGACACCCACAGCCAGAAGACCGCGCCCGGCCCACCGAGGCAAATCGCCGTGGCCACGCCGGCAATGTTGCCGACTCCCACCGTGGAAGCGAGTGCGGTGGCCACGGCTTGGAAAGGCCGGACATCTCCCTGGCCGCCTCCGCGCCGGGTGATTTTGCCCAGCACCTCGCGTAACGCAAAGCCCAGGCGACGAAACTGTACCGCGCCAGTCAGAACGGTGAGTATGAGCCCCGTACCCATCAGTAACACGATCATGGGCCAGCCCCAGACATAGCTATTGAGAGTTGAGTTCAGGCTTTGCAGGGTTTCAGTCATGATGCGTGCGTAGGACTCTAAAAAGGCCAGCCTTCAACTTCAAGCAGCGGCTCACAGATTTTCCACGATAAAACCTTCCCCGGCGGGACGTGATGTTTAGATTGGCCAATCGAATCACGATGGCCTTGGCACGGTTGAGCTTGCCCCGCCAGCCTGGAATCTCGCTGCGCTCTGCTCCGTTGAGGAAAAGTTGCCAAAGATGACGACTGAAGCGGGTCACTTGCGAAAGTCAGGTGAACCGCTAATCTATGCGCGATTGCACACAGCCAAATCATGACGACAACTTCCACAGCGACCCACTCACCACATTTGCTTTCACCATTTGATCTGCGTGGCTTGGCATTACGCAACCGGATGGTCATGGCTCCGCTGACCCGCGCCCGTGCCGGACGCGAGCGCCTGCCAAACGATTTGATGGCGGAGTACTACACGCAACGCGCCTCAGCCGGTTTGATCATCACCGAAGCAACGGTCGTTTCCGAACAGGGCATTGGCTGGGTTGATTCCCCAGGCATCTACAACGACGCCCAGCAAGCCGGGTGGAAACGCATTGTCGCCGCGTTGCACGCCCGGAGCACCCCGGTGTTCCTTCAACTCTGGCATTGCGGACGCGCCTCGCACAGCAGCTTTCACGAGGGGCAACCTGCGGTATCGGCTTCCGCCATCAAACTCAACGGGGACTACATTCATACGCCAGTGGGCAAGCAACCTTACGAAACGCCGCGCGCGTTGGAAACGGCAGAGGTCGCCACAGTGGTAACAGATTACCGGGATGCAGCCAGGCGGGCCAGGGCTGCGGGATTTGACGGCGTGGAAATTCACGCCGCCAACGGATACCTGATTGATCAATTCCTCCAATCGAAGACAAATAAAAGGACGGATTGCTACGGCGGCAGCGTCGAGAATCGTTTCCGGTTTTTGAAGGAAATCCTGGAGGCCATTGTTACCGTATGGCCGGCCAACCGGGTCGGGGTTCGCCTTTCACCCAACGGCAATTTCAATGACATGGGATCGTCGGATTTCCGGGAAACCTTCACTTACGCCGCCGGTCAATTGAACGCTTATGGACTGGCTTATTTGCATGTGGTGGACGGGCTGGCGTTTGGATTTCACCAACAAGGCGAACCGATGACGCTCCCCGAGTTTCGCGCGGTATTTGCCGGACCGCTGATGGGTAATTGCGGCTATACGCAGGCAACGGCAGAGGCGGCGATTGCCTCTAGTCACGCAGACCTCATCGCCTTTGGCCGGCCTTATCTGAGTAATCCGGATCTCGTCGAACGTTTCGCCAACGGATGGGAGTTGAATCCACCAGCGGACCAGAAAGCATGGTCGGCCCCGACTGCTCAGGGTTACACGGACTTTCCATTTCATGCCAGTCTTTGAGCAGGTGACGGTTTAGCCGGACACGAATGATGAAGCGCCGAACTCTCAAAACTCTTCGCGCCAAAGGGAACCCGGATCATCATAATGTCTATGTCGTCCTGCTTGATCCTGCCGTGGGAAATCTCCGGAAAGTCCGGGCTGAAAACCGTAAACGTAATCGGAGCCAACCCTGCGTTTACGTCGGCATGTCCGGGCTGACACCGGAGCAACGATTCGCCAATCACAAGGCGGGTGACAAGGCGGCCGCGGTGGTGAAGCGCTACGGCATCCGGCTGCTCCCGGAACTTTACGAGCACCTGAACCCAATGCCATTCGAGGCTGCGGCTCAGATGGAAATGGATTTGGCGGAGGATTTACGCCGGGCTGGATACACCGTTACCGGTGGACATTGACCTCGGCTTTACGCCATGCCGGAGGGTTGTGACAAGCCAGTCATACGGTGGCGGGCAAACGTACCGCTCAACCATTCCAAAGCCTGGCTCGCAGAACCAATTGCGCCGTGATCCCCGGTTTGGTCTTTTTCTCAATGGGGATGCGAAACACCGTTTCCCCATTCTCGATGGCGGATGGCGCGGCGTGCGCCGTGGTGTTTGGGGATTCTGAATCGAAGCCGTAGTTCAATGTCCAACCCGCCTTGGACTTCTTGGTCTTGGGGGGAACGGCTTCAAGGTTGATTTTGTCGCGGTAGAGGTAGCTGCCTTCGTAGTAGTCATCAAACCAGAATTTCTTGTCCACCTGATACTGTGGCACCAGCACGCCCAGATCGAGACTGAAGCCCAGGGAACGGCGCTTCGGATTCACCCGTTGCCGCGCATCCAGGTAGAGTGAGAACAGGAATGGATGGCGCGGCGATGCCTTGGGGCCGAGATGTTCCGGGCGTAGCATTTCGTCGAACGAGCGGAAGATGGCGGAATTCTCCGCCACCGTCCGGCGGTGCAAATCCCATTGGGCACCCCGGACCCGCGCCACAACTTCAAAATGGTAGGAGGCACGGATTTCCTTGCCCGCGTCATGGGCTTGCTGAATCGGCTCTGGGAGGGTGAGTTCGGCCACTTCCAGTTGGCCGTCCACCCGGACGCTGCCAAACAAAAAGCGGGTGAGGTTTTGATAACCTTCCTCCGAGTTCACCACGCCGTAATGGCCCGAATGGGTGCGATGCACCAAGGCGCGGGGACTGTTCTTGCGAATCGTCTTCCCCTGCTCGTTCCAATTGCCGAACACGGTCGCGTTGGCGATCCGCACCAGGCCGTCGCTCATGGGACCGACGGCCAGCCGCGGCAGGCCCATCGCCACATCGTAATCCTTGCTGTTGGTGCCGACCAAACAGAAGAACCGGTCGGGGTCAAACTGGCCGTTCAAACTGCTCATGTCCTCCGCCGAGTTGGGCAAGGCCAGATACTTTCTCATGCGCTTGTGGTTAAAGGTGTCCGCCTCGTGATAGGTGAGAAATCCGGGGATGTTGCCAATCACGTTCAAGTCAATCCCGTTGTGCGGCGTGGCGTAGGTGTAAACCTTGTCCACCACTTTGCGGGCATCGTCGCTGCCGACTTGCAGATTCTGCAGCAGACACCGGCACACCAATCCGCCCATCGAATGCGCCAGGAGATACACCCGGAACGCCTTGATCGCTGCCGCGTCACCCTGGCAGACCCGGTCCCGCACCTTCAGAATCAATTCACTCAACCCCTCGGCATACTTTTCAATCGGCAGCCGGGTACCCTGGCCCAACTCCGACGAGGCCACATCGTAATATCGGTGGATGATGACGCTGCGCGGCCCGATCTTAATGTCGGCGGGCATTTCCGTACCGTGCGAATAAACATCCTGGTATTGATGGTCTTTCATCAACCGCACCAGCGGCGACTCGAAATAGTGCCGCTGCACCTGGCCGGTCCACAATTGCCGCACCTTGGTCGAACCCACATTGAATCCCATATAGGGATCGGCGACGGTGTTTTCGACTTCGGCGGTACTCCCGGCATAGCCGCGCACATAGATAATGGGGTAGAAAGGCGGTTGAATTTTGATCATGGCAGGCTCAGGCGTTGATGGTTCTCAGCAAGTGAATTCAAGGCGGTCAGCTAATCCCGCGAGAGGGACTGTCATTGGTCCATTTCTTTCCATGCAAGGTTTGCTCATTTTGAAAACAGGCTGTCCGGGTTCACGCAGGGAACACCCGGAAATGCTGTATGCTATCACGATTGGGACGGCGTGATTAAGAACCTGCCGACTCCTTCAGACAAGCACTATTTATTCATAAATCGGACTGCCGGCACGCGCGCGGACATGGACGACATCGCCCGGGCCTTTGAGAAGGTTCAGGAGAACCGCGACGCGCTGAACGCGCAAGAGGTCGGCCGCAAGCAAAGAAGCAACTCGAGTAGACCGAGGATTGCTGTGAACCGGGCGCGAACGGGCAAAAGGCATGGCAAGGGGATGAAGGCAAAGGTATGTCATCCAGAGGGAGCATGGTCACGAGGTGGTCGCGCCACCCGGTAAACCGCCCACCCCAGCAAAGCGACCGCCAGGATTCCGCCTGCGCGATAAAAATGAATCGGGGCGATCCCCTTCACCTCCAGGGCAAGCTGCCCGGCATAGAGCGCCACGGCGACCGCCGGGGCGACCAGCAGCGCCAGTAGGTTCCGGAAATTGACGAAAGTTGCTTCGGTCCCGGTCGCGGCGGTGGCCGTTCTGCGACGGGCCCACCACAGCAAACCCAGGATCGTTCCACTCAACAGCGGCAACAACAGCAGCGGTCGCAAACCGAGGGACTTCACCTGGGCCGAATAGAAAACACCCAGCACCAGCAGCGAAAAGATGAGGCCTGGCAATCCCGGGCGGATTGAAGCCACCGGAACTCTAAGCACGGCCGCATGGCTGAACATCAACAGCGCGGTGCAAACGAAGGCGTGCGCGGCAAACAACCCCACGGGCGCAACCTCCGGCGGATTTTCACGCCAGAGAAACGGCGCCCAAAGTCCCCAGTAAGCGCCCAGCGCGGCGGCCCACGCGAGCGACTTCCACGGCTTCGCTTCCCGCAGCGCGCGCCCGATGAAGTGCCAGCAAACCAGGACCGAGATCAAGGCGTGCCACGACAGCCCCGTCCAGACGAGGCTGAGGGGAAACGGTGCGGAATCCTCGGTGCCGTAGAGCGTGCCCACGAGCGCGCCCTCCGTCAGCCACCCGTAAAGCGCACCGGCGAGAAACACCGTTGCGGCGGTGGTTGCCCGGAAACGCGACACGACGTTTACGAAAACGCAGGCGGTGACGCTGTAAGCCAGCCATGTCAAAGCCAGTTCACCCAAATGATCCCCGATCCGGAACGTTGACCAGAACACGCGCTCGGACGCAAAGAACAGCACGTACCCGCTGGCGAGGTATAAAAGCGCGTTGCGCAGCCAGTTTTTCGCAAACGCGATCCAGGCAACCTTGGTGAAGGCGTGCTTCATGGTGCTTTGGCATTACGCACCGACCGAATGGCGACTGAGGTGGAGGCGATTCATGTTGGCGATGAGCATGAAACGATCAGTTGATTCATTCCAACGCCGCGGTGAGTTGCGCCTTATGCCCATTTGGTAGAGGCTGCGGTAATCAATCAGCTTTGTGGTTTGCGCTTGCGGGCGCTGGATACCGCTTCGCCGCGTCGTCCAGTACGAGCACCCAATCCAATAGTTCGCCGGGCTGCGGTGGCGTGAAGGCGCGTTCGCCGGTGTTCGGAAATTCACCGATGGCTTCCACCGCGCTGGTGCGCGGATTGAACCAGGACGCACGGAGTTTCTCTCCAGCGAGGCTACCCAACCGAACGGTGAACGGAGCCCCGTCGGGCGAGTAGATGAAAGCGTGGTCGCGGCCCCGTATCGCCCGTCGATGGGCCGCGCCTTCACCTGCGCCGTCCACGAGCAACGATTGATCGGGCACGCGGTCGAGCATGGGGCGCGATTCCATCAAACGACGAAGGTAGCCCATCTGCTTCGCACTCGGGGCTTCGAGGGCTTCGCGCCAAGTGAGCTTGGCCTCAAGGATCGGTTTATGTGGCGGCGCATACATCTGCCAGATGGAGTTGTGTCCGTAAGTGTGCCCGAACCCGCCGGCGAACACCGCCCAATACGCTGCACGCCGCGCGTGGTCGTCGTTCGAGGGCTTGGTGGAAGGATGCGCGGCCCGCATGTGGCCGGGCAACCATGCCGCCGGAATCAGCGCGCCCGGATAACTGGACTCCAGATCAATCACCGGCTTGATCGGCTGACGGATCCAGTGCTTCTCAATGAACCGCCAGCTCTCCACCAAATCCCCATGACTCGATTGCGCCGATGTGAAGTCCAACCACGGCTCGTCATGAAGATAATCCGAAACGTGTCCCGGCCCGGACGTGTGATAGGTCATCAAGACCGCGTCGTAATCCTCGCGGCCCGTCACACCGAGGACGAGGCCCCGTGCCATTGCACGCCAGATCGCGACAGCTTCTGGGGTTGACGGCGCCTTGTCACCACCGAGAATCCAAATCAGGTTCGACCGATTGCGATACCGCTCCCCAAGGAAGCGCCCGTAGATCAGCGCGTTCGTGACATTGAAAATGCCATCCACCTTGCCGTCGAACGCCGAGGAGGTGACGTACTTGCCCCACGTCGGCAGGAAGCCGACATAAAGGCCGTTGGTCGTGGCCAGATCGAGCACCTCGTCCACAAAGTCCCAGTAGTCATTCGCCGGACCATCCTTCACATCCGGTCGGGCTGGGTCTTTGTCCAGCAGCGGCAGGTGTCCCCGGCGGTTTGGCTCAGTGAGGCCATTCAGTTCCGCGAGAGCGACGGCTTGAATGACGTTGAAGCCCTTGGCCGCGCGGTCGCGCAGGTAGAATTCTGCCTCCGTACGGTCGAGCCGATGAAACAATTCCCACGCGGTATCGCCCAGCCAGAAAAACGGCTTGCCATCGGCAGAAACCAGGAAACGTTGGTTGGCGCTCACCTTGAGTCGGGGCAATGACCGGGCAGCGCCGCCGCCGTCTGATGAACCCGGAGTCAATGCGTCGCCAGTCCCGGTGTTGCCACCGCGATAAAGCGCCCAGCCGATCCATCCGCCCCCTTGCTCGGTGCGAACGTCGCTGCTTTGCTGCTCGCGCACCTTTACGGGATAGGTATTCCCAAAGGAAAGCTCCCGGACGCCTTGCGCACTAAACGCGGCGTCCCGGATATCGAAGGCGGGGCGAAAATCGTTGGTCTCAATGCTCGGGGGGTAGTTGAACAAGCCGAGAATCTCCGTCTGACCGCCGCGAGCAGTCAGGAAGCGCACGCCGCGGCCTTCGTGCTTCACGCCGAGCGCCCAGAGTCGCCCGCCGTGGTTCTGCACCAAACCCGTGTCGCTGTCGCCCTCGGGATTGAGTTGCCGCGCCCAAAGCGATTGGCCGGGCGAGCGAAGCTCAATGCCACTCGGACAATCCGTGACGAAGATTTCTCCGCCGCCGGTGCCCAGCACTTTCAAGTCGCAGCTTTCGACGACGAGTGTGTTGGTGGCGGAACGATTCTCGACAATGGCCGGCCGGCCGCCGAAAGCCTGGAGATGCAGGAACTTCACCACCGGCGCCGAACGATCATCCACAATGAAGCGGCCTTTCTCTCCGCCGATAACCCGGCCGAAACCCAACCCAATAATTAACCGCACGCTGCCATGCACGCGCACTTCGCCGTCCAAGCTGTAATGGTTCGGATCGCCGCCGCCGATGCCGCGCAGATAAACGACCGTCTTTCCCGCAGCCGCGGCGGCATCGATGGCCGCTTGCAGCGCGGCGGTGTCGTCGCGGTTATCGCCAAACTTTGCGCCGTGGTCGTTCGCACAAACCCAGTTCGCGAGGTTGGTTTCCCAGGCGACATTTGGTTCGCGCTTGATGGGCAGGTTCAACGAAGTATCGGGTGCCTCCGCGAAAAGTTTTTTGGTCGGGTGCGAAAGGTATTCTTGCAAGTCAGTGCCGACAACGCTGCCGCCGGGTGTGGTGCTGCTGAGAACTTGCTTGAAACCGCGGCTGGTCACGTCGCGCGCGTATAGCACGCTGCTATTGGTAATGGCCGGTTGCGCCGGGTCGCCTCCGCTGAAACGTCCACCCACCAACGCCACCACCCCGCCCCACCACGTCCAGTCGTTGGGATATTCGTTGCGCAAGGCCACCGGGGTGTTCTCGACAACGAGGTCTTCGATGCCGACCGCAGTGGCGTTTACATAAACGCCTTCGCTTCGCGCACTGCGGACGGTCACTCGCGAAAGAGTTTGCCCCCAGCTCCAGGCGCAGCGCACGCCCGTCTCGAACGAGCCTTCCACCAGCGCGTCCTGCACCAGACTCGGCCCGTTCTGGCCGAGGAATCCAGCGTTGATGCCCACGCGGCCGGTTCCCGTGATGCGAACGTCCTTGAGGATGCTGCTGTTGTTGCCATACCAACGAATGCCATCGGCGTGCGGATTCCGGCCCACGTCAATCGTGAGGTGCCGGAAGTTGCGCATGAAGAAGTCCGCTGAACTGGCCTGCGTGTCGCTCGGTTGCGTGCGCAGTACGGCGGTAACATTCGTCGCCACTCCGTCGGTAAGCCGGATGATCACACCGTCGCGCGACTCGCCATAGACCCACGGACCGACGCGGGAGTTGACCACAAGGTTGCTGGTGACGCGATACGTGCCGTTGGGAATGAAGAGCACAGCCGTACCGCCGATTCGACCGCGATTGGAGCTCGCCTCGATGGCCGCCTGAAGCGCGGCGGTGTCGTCAGCCTCGCCGTCGCCCTTCGCGCCGAAGTCGCGTTTGAGATCGAGCACGGACGGATCACTGGGGAACACAATGCGCTCGGCGGCGGACGGAACGGGGGGCACGGCTGCCGGCAGCAAACTCGAAAGGAAGCACATTGCGGCTCCGGTTAGCGAAAGGAATGAGAGAGAATTCATGTTATTGGTCCCGACTGCTGACGCCGGCTTCGGGAATCGAACACACCACGCGCCAAGCGGTTTCTTGAATCGTTCGCGCCAGTTCCGGCGCAATGTTTCCATAGGGTTCGGCAGGCAATCCCACCGGAGATTGTTTCAGCAAGGTGGCGAAGTAAGTGCAGGTGACCGCGTAGCTGCCGGGTTCGTTAAGGTGGATGCCGTCCTTGTAGAACTGATGAACACTCGTCCAGCCGCGCACTTTGCCCGCCTTCATCTGCGCGTGGAGATCGGCGAGCACATGACCCACGGGCACCAGCCGCACCGGCTTCCTCAATTCTGGTGTCGCCATGCGAACCTCGCGCAACAACGTCTCGAAGTAATCGCGTGTCTCGTTCGTGTTGTCCCAGCCGCCGGTGTACTTCGTTTCCCAGCGCGCGGCGAAGTCGTCCACCTTGGAAAGATCGTTGCCGCTGCCAAGTCTGGCTGGATCGTAGTCGTTTTTGTCGAAGGCCACGCTCTTGCCACCGACCGTGACGCGCGGCCAGCGGACGTAAATGTAAACCTGCACGTCAGGATTCCTGGCTGCGGCCATCCGGGCCAGTTTCACAATCAACGCAACGTCGCCCAGGTCTTCGCCCTGGTCGTTCTTGCCGTGCAAGTGGCGATCAAAGGGCTGCAACGACACCGCGTCCCAGGCGAACTCGCCGAGCGCTTTTTGCCAGCCGCCGAACGGCTCTTCGCGGAAGCCGTCGTTGGGATGTTGGTACAGCCACTCCAACGGCGCGCCGGGAATCATGTGCCGGCCCCAGGTGATTTTGACGCCCCGGCTCGCCGCCAGTTCCGCCAACTGGCCGTAGCGGATGGTATCGGTGACGCTGTTGCCGACGTAATAGACGCGCAGTGGTTTCACGTTTTCCGCGGCGAACAGCGAACTCGCCGCAAGGAGAAACCCGGTGATGCAGCAAAGAAGTGCTCGCCTCATGGCGAGCAGGGTTGTGCGTTTCGGACAGGCGTGGTTGTTCATGTCAAATCTTGTGCTCAGAGTCGCGTCGCCAGATAAAACCAGTAGCACGCGGCGGGCACGGTGGTCTGATTGAAGCAGTTCTCGTTGTGCAGCGGATAGCGGGCGAAGTCTATGTATTGCTCGTTCACCGGCCAGTCGTACCAGTTCGGGACCATCTTCTTCGTCGGCCCGAAATTCAGCAGCCATTGCTGCACCCAGCCGTTGGCGCTGCGGCTCATCGCGTTTCCCTCGTTGCCCTGCCCGTACGGAATGTGACCGACGATCAGGTCCCGCGCCTGCCCGGTGACCAGCGCATCCACGATGAAGTTGAAATGCTGCGCGTTGTCGCCCACACCCGTGCAATACGAGAGATTGTCCGGGTTGGCGCCGAGGCTGTAGTTCGCGCCCTGGACCGCGGCGGCGAGGTAGGCGGGTTTCTGGGTCAGTTCGTAGGCGTGAATGAGGGCCAGACCGCCCGCACCCGGCGTGCTGAAGAACCGGCTGACGAAGATCATGGGCATGTCGGTGCGATGGCCGGTGATGATGTCAAAGGCGTTCTTGCGGCTGAACTCGATGGCGTGGTCGGCGTAGGCCGTGATGCGCTGCACAGCGCGTTTCTTCAGTTCCAGATCGCCCAACCGCTGGGGCAGTCGGGCGTAAGCGAAATCAGCTTCCGGCTGTTCCAAGTAGAGCTTCGCCTCTGCGGCCAGTTCGGTGGACTGTTTGAACGCGGCGTCGTAGGCCGGGTTGCCGGTGGCGAACAGCAATTCCACCGCGGCCATGGCGCGCTTGTCGCGGAGTTTCTTGGGCAGTTCTTTGTGGAACCCGAGGACCTTCTGGTAGGTCGGGTCGCTTTCCTTCGCGTGCGTTTCGGCCCAGTTCCAAGCTCGCTGGGCGGAGTCCAGATATTCGACCGATCGCTGCTTGTCGTAGGCGGCGAGGACCCGCGCGGCCCGTGCCGCGGCGGCGGCGTAGTGCAGGGTCGTCTCGTGATCCACCGCATAGACGCCGGCATACTTGAGCATGGAACTGGTTTCACCGCTGTAGCAACCCCAACCGTCCCCGTAGCCGCCGCGCACGCCGCCATCGGGAAGTTGCAGCCGCTTCCACAGCGCCATTTGCCAGAGCGCTTCATCAAGAATGTCGGGCAGGTTGTTCTTCGCCTCCTCCGCCGGCAGCGAGAGTTTCATCCGCGCGAACGCGGCGGGGTTCAAATCGTACAGGCCGAGCAGGTCATACGTGGCGCTCAGGTGATGGCCCAGCGTATCCCAATCGCCGGCATCCTGGTAACCGCCCCAGACTCCGTCCACGCGCTGGAGGGGGCCGGCTTTCGCCAACTCAAGCATGTGCTCGCCGCGCGTGCCTTCCTGTCCGGCCTGGTAGGGAATGTCCAATTGGTAGAACTCCACTCCGTCGTCGGGATGAAACGTGCGCGGGCGCTGGTAGGTGCTGGCGGGGGGGCCGAGTTCAATCCCCTGACGCTGCGTGAGGATGCCCTGCATGGCGGCTTTGAATGGCGCCTCCCACACATTGGTTGCGATGCGGAAAGGTCCACTGGTCCCGAGGCCGGGGACGAAGACGCGGTATTCGCCCGGCTTGCTGAACGCGCTGAAGTCGAGGCGATGCACCGCCGCCTTGGTGTAGTCGAGCTTTTCGTGGATGGAGATTTGTTCCTCCGCGCCGCCAGCCTTGGCGAGTTGCGCTTTGCCGGTAAACACGCTTTGCCCCGCCAGATCGAGCAGTTCAAAGCTGTCCACTGAGTGGGTGCCACTGCCGTGATTGCCGTCCTTGTCCACGCCCATCCAGAAAGACAGGTAGGCCCGCTTGAAGGGATCGTCTGGCCGATATCCGGTTTGAATCGCATGCACCGCCAGGCTGCGCGACTCGCGGGGCTTGTGGACATACGTGACGGTTTCCGTGGATGTATTCACCCCCACGAAGCGGATGACGTAAGTCGCGCCCTCCTTGAGTGGCGAAGGCAGCCGAAGCGAAATCGTGTAGCGGAACGGCAGGGGCTGGCTGTAGCCGTTGGGCTTGCCCTTGCGGAAAACGGCCCGCGGAACAGTCGGCATGGTGTAGGCAGGATCGTAGGTGGACTGGATCCGATATGCGGCGGGTTCGTCCACGACCCCCTCCTCGAGCGACTGTCCGGTCGTTGCCTTCTCGATGAACACGTGCTTGCCGTCGGGAGAAAGCTGGCCCACCCGGGTTCGCTGCTCGTTCACCCTCCGGTAAAGCGCCTTGGGAAAGTAAGCCAGCACCCTCCCTGCCTTCACCGTGTGGCGGGGCTTGTCCTTTGCTTCCTCCACCAGTTCGTCGCCGGGTTGGGGCGCGTAGGGGAGGAGTTGGTTGTTGGCGTGTTGTCCTGCCTGAAGCGTTATCGCGACCACATCGGGCGCGACGGCGCAGACCGACGTCACCGTAGGGCCGTCTGCCGGATGCGCGACGCCCTTGGCTAACATTTCCTGGCGGGCCTTCTCCCGCCCCTCCACCGCCAGTCGTTTAAATTCCGCCTCGCGGTTAAGTTGGCGCTTGAATTCCGCGCGCTGGGCCCGCAGCTCCTCGGTCGGCGGCACGAGCGCGACGCTGGACAAAACCAAATCCACCGCGCTGCTGCTCCAATCACCAATCAGAATCCAACTGGCGATATTGGTGAGTCCGGCCGCTTGCCCCGGCCTCTCGATATTCTGCGGGAACGCGATGGACGCGCCGTGCTCGGCCACGACCTGCGCTGGCACGCCGGGCGTGAGGTTGCTCACATCGAAGCCGTAGGCGTGGCTTGTTTCATCGGCATCCCCGAGATGCAGGTTCAGAGTTCGGATGCGGTTTGACGTACTCACGGTCAATGTGAGCGCGGGCGACCAGTCAGCGTAACCGTCCAAGGCCACGTTCAGCCCGGGGATGCCTGCTCCACCCTGGGCGCTTTGGGCCACAATGCGGATGCCCTCCGGTTGGACGCTGAAATCCTTGGGGGCCTGTTCCCAGGAACCGAAGCCGAACACGAACGGACGGTCGCACCTGCTGATGACGGAGTTGGATGGAGCCGTGAGATCAGCCGCCCCCGCGTTGGATGGCCAGACCGACAGGCCGAGGGTGAAGAAGAGCGATACAGGCAGTGAGGTTCTTTTCATGCTACTGAAGGATCATGATCTTGAATGCTTTCGCAACTCCGCCATTGTCTCGCGCTGGCGCTGCTCAACAAAGGCGCGAGCTTTTGCCACCTTCGCCTTTGCGGCAGCGGGATCATTCACCATCTTGAGGACGGCTGGCACAAGCCGTTTGATTTCCTCCTCCACGTCAAAATCGAAGAGCCAGTCGCCGAGGCCAATGTCACGCCACATAATGCCCTTGCTGGTCTGTTCGGCGAAACGGCAGACGATGGCCGGCACGCCGTTGCCGATGCACATGATGGGCGAATGCATTTCCAGGCCGAACAGCCCTGCGCTGCGAAGGTAAGTGCTCAGGGCCTCGTCGGTCAGCCAGAACCGTTCGCGCCAGACCACGCGTGAACGCACATCGTCGGGCAACTGGTCCACGATCCAGCGCTTACCGACCGCCATCTGGCTTTGGTCTTCGGGACACACGAGCACCTTGAACGGCGTCTCACGCGCGATGGCGGTGATGGCGGCGCGCAACGGCGCGTGATCATGCTCTGCCATTGCTTCGTTGCGGGCGTGGCGCTCATTGGCCCGCGCATCCATCGGCGTTTTGCGGATTTCCCAATACGGCGTCCAGCGCAGTCGTGGAATGCAGCACAGGAATTTCCCTTCCTCTAATCCATTCGCTTTGAGAAACGCGGTTGCCTTTGCATCGTCTCGCAGATCGCAGGCGAACGCGCCGTCCGGTCCGAATTCCATGACGGGACAAGTCACGCCATCGGCCTTCGCCTTCGCAAGGGAAACGGAGTCGCGGAAAAATGCGAACCTTGCCTGGCTGAGTATCTCCTTGTCCCGGCTGCCGGTGAAGAACGAGCCATGCGTGATACCATAAACACCGTAGGGTTTCCCCGTGTGCTTCGCGAATGCCGCGACGTCGCCAGCAGCCACCAACGATGGGCCGGAGCCGTGCAGGAGAAAATCGGCCCACGAAATCGCCTCGGCGAGTTCCGGATTTGAAGCCTTGCCGTCCGCTCCGATGTTGCCCTTCACGATGCGCAGTTTCGGAAAGCGCCGATGCTCCATTGCCGCGACCTCGGGCGACAAATCTCCGGATGCCCAAAGCATCGTCTCGGCTTCGGGTATGTGTTTCTCAATCAGCGTCAGCACGCCCGGGGTGTGTGCGATGTCGCCGATGTTCACGACCTGCCACGAGGAGCGCAGCAGGATGCGCGGCGGACGACCCGGGACTGCGGCGCGCAAAGAAGTTGCGAGCGCAGCGGCCAGTGTAGTTTGGAGGAAGTGGCGTCGGTTCATGGTTTTGATGCTTTGATGTTCGCTGCTTCATGGAGTGCCTTTATCTCGGCGTCATTCAACGCACGATTAAACACCGCCAGGCCGCCGAACTTGCCGATGGTTGCTTCCTTGAGCATCGAACCGACGGCGTAACGCGCGCCAACGGTGAAGTCCGAGCCGCCACCGGGTTTCGTTATCGCGTGCTTTGCGGCGTCGTAACGGAAAATGCCGCGTCCGTGGTAGTAAGGATTCATGCCGCGATCACTGCCGCCGGGTCCTTCGTGGGTGAAGTAACGGTCGTTGCGCTTGTCCTTCACCGGATCCAGCGGTCGCGCGTCGAGCACGCCGTTGAGATAAGCGCGGATGTATTTCCCGTCGTAGGTGAAGCCCAGCGAACACCACTCCTCTTCCGGCACTTCGCTCCGCGTGGCGGCGTAATCGGCGCACCACGGGAACGCGCTGCCGTCGGCGCGGCGTGTCACGCCACCCTCGCTGGAAATGTGCGGCACGAGCTGACGTGGCCCGCCGTACGTTGGCATGTTCATCAGCAACGCGTATTGGCGCGTGCCAGTGTCGTCATTCGCTCCCTTGCCCTCGCTCCACATGCCGGCGATGGTGCGGCTCTGGTTAAGGTTCACGAGGCGCACCACGGCGAACATGCTGACCTGCGCGTCAGGCCCGCTGATGTTTAACCCGCCAGTTTCAGCGTAAGGAATCTTGAAGTACTGCTTGCCGTTCAACTCCGCTGAATAGCCGGAAAACGGCCCGCCTGCGACCCGCGCAATCGGCCCGCCGACTTCCTGCAACGGCAAGTTCTCTTTCGTGCCGGACGAATCGCGCGGCAGGCCGGCCTCTTCGCCGAAAGTCCAGAACGCTACGAGGCCGGGCATCTGTTCGATCACACGGCGGTTGCCGGTGGGTTCGGCGGCTTTCAGTCCACACACCGATACGAGGAGGGCAGTCGCGAGGAAATGCCGCGCCTTCGTGGGGGACGTTTGCCCGAGCACGCGCGCCAGCCACCCGCAGCCACCGGCGAACACGATGCGACTTTGGAACGAATGACGGCGATTCATAAGCGTTCAGAGAATAACCCTTGAGCCTTACCGTTGTCCCGCCATAATCGCGTCAACGGCTGGCCGCTGGTTCGGCGGTCCGGCAGCAATGAAATGGTAACCCCAGCAAGCCCAAGCGTCGTATGAAGAAAAACCAAAGCACCGCTCTCCGCCCACGTAGCGCCGCCTACACCCGTCGCCAGTTTCTGGCGCGCTCCGCGACGGCGGTGGCCGCTTTCACCATCGTTCCCCGCCACGTTTTGGGCGGGCCGAAATTCGTGCCTCCCAGTGAGAAGGTCAACGTGGCCATCATCGGCTGCGGTGGTCAGGGAATGACGAACGTGCGTGCGCTCACCGCCCAGGCTGATGCACAGATTATTGCCGTGGCTGACCCGGCGGAGCATCAGGACTTGCGGGCGTTTTACTACCGTTATGAATCCGGTCGCCTCGTGGTCAAGAAAACGGTGCAGGACCATTACGCGGCCAAGACGCCCAATTTCAAAGTCAACGACTACGAGGATTTCCGGGTCATGCTGGAAAAGGAAAAGTCCATTGACGCCGTGCTCTGTGCCACGCCGGATCATCTGCATGCTTACATCAGCCTGATCGCGATGCGTCAGGGCAAACACGTCTATTGCGAAAAACCGCTCACGCACAATGTCGCCGAAGCGCGGCTCGTGGCGCGCGTGGCGCGCGAAACGGGCGTCGCCACGCAGTTGGGCAACCAGGGTCATTCGGGCAACGACATTCGCACGACTTGCGAAATCATCTGGTCCGGCGCCATTGGCGACGTGCGTGAGGTTCATGCGTGGACCGGCGCCACGCGTTGGAACAAGCAACTCACCAGCGGCACGCCGCCCACCTCCGATGTGCCCAAAGGAATGAACTGGGATTTGTGGCTCGGCCCGCGCACCACCCGGCCTTACAGCACGGCTTACAATCCGGTAACGTGGCGGGATTTCTGGGATTTCGGCACGGCGCCCATCGGAGACTTTTTCTGTCACAACTTCGACCCCGCTCTTTGGGCGCTGGACCTGAAGGAGCCGTTGAGCATCGAGGCGCATGCCGTCGGTGGCGTGGACCCGCACATCGCCCCGCCTGGCGGCATCTATACGTATCGGTTCGGGGCGCGTGGGAAAATGCCACCCGTGAAATTCACGTGGTATGAAGGCGGACTCAAACCGGCGCGGCCCGATGGGCTTGAACCCGAGGACCGTCTGGGCGCCGGCGGCAATGGCATTCTGTTTGTCGGCGACAAAGGCATGCTCACCTGTGGCGGCTGGGGAGGACGGCCCATGTTGCTGCCTGGTTCGCGTGACGAAGCTTACGAACGCCCGCCGCAGAAGCTGCCTCGATCCAAAGGCCACCATCGCGATTGGCTGGACGCGTGCAAGGGCGGCCTGCCGGCCAGCGCCAATTTCGATTACGGCGCCGTGCTCACGGAAGTCGGCCTGCTCGGTCTGGTCGCCATGCGCACCGGCAACATAATTGAGTGGGATGCCAAAGCCATGAAAGTCACCAACGCGCCGGAGGCCGAGCCGTTGATCAAAGGCAGCTACCGTCCGGGGTGGGAACTGGGTTAGCGGGATTCGCTCCCGCACCCTTTAATCGGTGAAGACCCGTCGCGCCTTGGTGACGGTTCATGGACGTGTCGTCGGGTTCTCATACCAGATCACGCCCAGTCCATCGCTCTCCTCGCAAGTGACGACATCGAGATCGCCATCGCCGTCCAAATCGAGCGCCTGCATGAGATCGAATTTCACTCCCGCCGGCCCGCCGAGCGGGCGTTGCAGCCACGGGCCTTGAGGCTGGCGCTCCAACCAGCCGATGCCTTCGCGTTCGCCGGTCGCGCCTTCGCAGGTGAACAACAAGTCCGGCCACCCGTCGCGATTCACATCAGCGATCTTGACCGCCTTTGCATTTCCAATGTTGGACCCGTCCAAAGTCAAAACCTTTTCGCTCCAACTGCCGTCCGGTTTGCGCAGGCAGACTAATATGTCGCGAGGCTTGACTGCAACCGCCACGTCCACAAGTCCATCACGGTTCACGTCCGCAAGGTCGGCGAACATCACTTCGCGACCGAGTCCGCCGATGGCGTGTTCGCGCCAGGGGGCATGATTGCGATTGGCGTTCGCGCCGGGATTCTCCAGCCAGAAAACGCCGGCACGTCCACCTCGCCGGTCGCTGAACACCACGTCCAAGTCGCCGTCCCCGTCCATGTCATGAGGAATGAGCGACATGATCCAGCCGGCTTTGCGCAATGGATGGAATTTCCAGGCGCCGAGTTCATCGGGCCGCGCTGGGGCTTGCAGCCAGCCGATGCTCGCGTTAGCGCCCTTGGACGCAACCATCAAGTCCAAGCCATGTTGACCGTCAAGGTCCATTGCAACCGCTTGCATCCACTGTTGCGAATTGCTGGTGGCGGGAAAGGCCACCGTGCTCCAACGCTCAGGCTTTAGCAGTTCCTCCCCATCGCCACGGAAGCGGTGCCAATAGATCGTCCGCGTCTTGCCCTCGGTGCCACTGATCACTCCCAATCGGCCATCGCCATCGAGATCGGCGAAAATCGCTTCCTCCGGACTGGCCACCTTGCCAACCGTCACGCGCGGCCAAGGCTGGCGCGCTTGTCGCGGGCCGGGGTTGAGATAAACGCGCACCTCGCCGCCTTCCTCCCAACCCGTGGCGATGTCCTGCAATCCGTCTCGGTTAAGGTCGCCAAGTTTCACGCCATCCGCGCCCTCGGAAGTATCATCAATGACATGACGCTTCCAAACTGGACCGGGGGCGGTGGTCACCGCGACCGGCAACACCGCGATTCGATTTGAAGACGATGCGGCGGCGAACGACGACGTTGTTGCACACACCATCAGGATCATGCCGAGGCCCACCGGGGCGGAATTCAAATTGCCTGTCGCGTTGCTTTTCAATTCGCTCCGGTGGGTTCGACAAGGGTCGGGTCTTTTTCCACCGGCGGCTTGGCCGGCCCGAGCGCGGCGATGCGCGCGGCGAGTTGCTTCACCAACGCCGCGTGTTCAGGTCGTCCGGCCAGATTCTCCGTCTCAACCGGATCGGTTTGATAATCATAAAGCTCCCGGCCGACAACTTCACCGGACTTCCACGCGCGCCACTCGACGTAACGGTAACGCTCGGTGCGGACGGCGCGGCCAAGACCCGGACCGCCGGGTGTGCCGCGCGGATAAACGTGAAACACCGCGTCGTGAACCTTCCGGCTTACGTCGTCGAGAACAGGCACGAGACTCTTTCCGGGCAGATTCGCCGGCGGTTCGAGACCCGCGAGCGCGCACAGAGTTGGATAAAGGTCCACCGTCTGCACGAGCGCCTCCGACGGTTTGCCAGCCGTCTTGCCCGGTGCCGCGATGATGAGCGGATTGTGCGCGGCCTGCTCGAAGTTGGTATGCTTGCACCAGATTCCATGATCGCCGAGATGCCAGCCGTGATCGCCCCACAACACGACGATGGTGTTCTTCCACAAGCCCAGGCGATCCATCGCGTCCAGCACCACGCCGACCTGCGCGTCCACAAACGCCGTCGAGGCGTAGTAGCCATGAACCATCGTGCGCGCCTGCTCCGGTGTCAGTGGCCCGGTCGCCTGAATGTCGCTGTAAGAACGCAACTCGCCGCCGTCATGGCCGGCGAAGCGTGGCGCGTCCTTGGGCAAGCCCGCATCCGTCGGATGAACCGGCAGCTTCGCCGGATCGAACAAGTCCCAGTAACGCTTGGGCGCGATGAACGGCAGGTGCGGTCGGGCAAACCCCACGCCGAGGAAAAATGATTTACCTTCCTTGGCCAGCGCGGCCAGGCGATCAGCCGCGTGCCGGGCAATTTTCCCGTCTCCGAACTGCTCGTCCGGTTCATCCGGCCAGCCCCAAGCCGGGCCGCGCGACCGGCCATTCGGTTGCGCGCGTGGATTCAACTTGGCTCCGGGCGGTGGCTTTGGTCCACCGGTCGTAACTGCGGTAGGACTTCCGCCTGACGGATACCAGAACTTCACACTCCAGCTTGCCGGATCAATGACGTTGCCGTGGCCGCGATGATAAATTTTCCCAAGCGACTCCGCATGGTAGCCGGCCTGAATGAAACGTTGCGACAGCGTCACGGCGTCTTTTGCCCCATGACGAAACCAGGTGGCAAGATCATACACGCCGATCTGGTCCGGGCGCAGACCGGTCATCAGGGCATTGCGCGACGGCGCGCAGACCGCCTGGTTGACGTAAGACCGCTGAAATGCCACACCGCGCTTTGCGAGCCGGTCAATATGCGGCGTCCTGGCGTGCGGGTCGCCAAAGCACCCGATCGTCGGCTTGAGATCGTCCACGCAGATCAGCAGAACGTTGGGCCGGTCGGCGGCCAGCAAGGTTGAACTTAGACAAAGAAGTGGCAACAGGCGTTTCATAAGTTTTGGGTTCAGGATTTTGGTTCTGTTGATCATGCGCAACCAACTGGCATTGGTGACAACCATCTTAAAGCCAGGCCACCGGTTCAAGCGCCGGATTCGAGTTTCGTCGCCTGGCTCACGAACTTTGGATCCAGGCTTACGCCGAAGCCCGTTCCCGACGGACAGCGCACGCTGCCGCGCTCACACTTGAGCGAGGAGGTCGCGCAGCTCACCGGCAGATCGGTGTTGCCTTTGAATTCCATGAATTCACCGATGTTGGGCGTGAACGAGGCGAACTGCACCACATCCAGGTAGCCCAGTCCGCCACCCGACATGTGGGGCACGACTTTCAGGCCGGCGGCTGCCGCCATGCGAGCAACCTGCGTCGCGCGGATCAAGCCGCCGCCGTAGTGCAAATCAGGTTGCACGATGTCCACCGCGCGGTTCGCAATCATCCACTGCCAGCGATGCAGACTGAACTCCTGTTCGCCGCCCGCCACGGGAATGTTCAACGCGTCGGCCACTTCCTTTGTGCTCCACAAGTCGTCGAACTCGCACGGCTCTTCGAGGAAGCCGTAACCGTGTACTTCCATCAGTTTGCCGATGCGGATGCCCTCACGCGCGTCGTAACTGCTGTTCGCGTCGGCGTAGAGCGTCATGGCATCGCCAAAAGCCGTGCGCACTTTCGGGATAAGTGCCTCCGAGCGACCGGGCAGCGAGTCGGCGTTGCGGCTCATACGCCCGCCCAATCGGAACTTGAGCGCCTTCGCGCCGGAGTCAGCAACGAGCTTTTGCAGGTGCGCGATCTCGGCCTCCGGTGAATTACCGCGGTTGCTGCTGGCAACATAGACGGGAATGTCCCGCCGCACCGTCCCGCCGAAGAAATCCGCCAACGGACGCTTGGCCGTTTGCGCCATGAGTTCGAGAAGCGCCATTTCAATGGCCGCCACGCAGACCCAGAGAGCCAACCTTGAAACTTGTAGTTGCTGCTGTGGCGATAAACTTCCCAGAGCAATCGCTCCAGTTCGCGCGCGTCCTTGCCGACGAAGAACGGCGCGACCTGCCGCAGGAAGAGCGGATACATCAGCGCCATGCGCGAAGGATTCGGCACGGTGACTGCCTCCGCGCCATCCGCCGAGCGCACGCGGACAAGGAACACGCTTCCGTTGCGCAGTAATTCCACCGAGGCGATTTTGACCGGCTGCTTGAGGAACGAAATATCCAATACTGGTTTGTCGGCGATCCGACGATGCTCATCGGTGGAAATTTGCGACGCCGTTTGGGCGCGGACGCCGGTGGCAAGGCCCGCGACGATGACGGTTTTCAAGAAAGCGCGGCGGCGGTTCATGGTCGGGTTCGGTGATTAAAATGAATGATGTCGGGCACCCAAGGCAAGGCCGGTCACTCTGCCGTGAACACCAGCACGCGGGGTCCGTTACCGGGGCCAGGGATGGCTTGGGCTGGTGCCGTGTCCGGCAGCCGGTCTTCACGCAGCACCTCGCCGGTGCGCGGATCGAACACGCGATACGATCGCGGCACGTCGCGTGACAGGATGGCCACGTTGCCACCGCCCTCGGGCAGGTAGAGCACGAACAGTTTGCCCGGCACGGCCAGTCCGCGCCGGCCGTAGGTGTAAATCCAATTCGGTTCCATCGCGGCCAGCGGCAGGCCAGCGAAGATTTTTGCGGCGATGCCTGGATAACGCGAGCCTTCGAAGTCGAGCGCCTCCCGCCAGCCGGCGTTGGGCGCGGTACACCAGTCCGCGTGGTCCGGCTCGTTGGCGTGCAAGCGCCACTGCCACAGGCTGGCGGCGCCATAGACCAGGCCCATCGTGCCGCCCGCGGTGAGGTTCTGCCAGGCTTCGTGTCCCTGCCACCAGCCGGCGCCGCGGCCGGTGCGGCCGATGTTTTCATAGGTCGGTTCGCCGTTGGCCACGGCCTTGACCGGCAGGTTGCGCAACATGTCGGCAACGCGCTCGGGGACGTGCTCGCCATTGTGACCGGTCTGGCACCACTGGAAGTCGAGCCAGTCCTTGTCCTGATGCGTGCGGTTCAGCGCGTGCGGTGAATAGTGAATCCCGATCGGCTGCCGGTAGGCGTCCCACTCGCGGATGGTTTTTCCCGCGCGATCGAGTTGCTCAAGAATGTTCGGCGCCGTGCCCGGTCCATCGCCGCCGACCAGCCAGATCGCCGGCCGCGCGCCGTAACGGGCGACGAGATAGCGGCAGTAACGCGCGTAATCCTCCGCGCTGACCACGTTGCCGGCGACGGTCCGCCCCTTCCAGCCGTAGCCGTGAAACACCGGCTGGAACACCGGCGCGATGCCGTGCGCGACCAGAATGCCCGCCAGCTTGTCGAACATCTGGAAATACTCCGGACGCAGCCGCCGCAGCGTGCCCTCGGGCAAATCTTCGAAGCCGACGTCGAAGCCCAGATCCTCCGTGCGCGAACGCGGGCCCGTGGCTTCCATATCCGGCTGCACGGTCATCAATAGTGCGGCGTTGAAGCCCTTGGCCCGTCGGTCGAGGGCATAGACTTCCGCCTGTTCCACCGTTGCCCGCCACGGCAACGCCCACGGCGTATCTGCGCACAGCAGCCGCGCCGTGCCGTCGGCGTGGATGAGGTTGCGTCCGCCGGGCGGGATGCTCCAGAACCCGTGCCGCTCGAAGATCGTGGCCTCCGCTGAAGTCCGGCCGGGCGCGGCGGTCAGGGTGCCGGTGCGGCCGTGCAATCCGGGATCCTGATCGGCGGAGCTGGATTGCCACCGCCAGTTCCCGGAGCGACGGTTTGAAGCGAAACGAACGCGGAAAGTCCGGCCCCCATCCCAGAACATGGGCCGGCGGATTTTCGCGCCGTCGTCGTGAGTAAACTCCACCCAGACTTCAGTGTCGGTGTAGGGGTTGGCGGCGGTACGTGAGGCGGTGAAGGTGAGTTCGACCTCCTGCCATTGCGGGGCGGGGGTGGCGGTCTGCGCGGTGCCGGTGCCAGTGGAAATGACGAATGCAATCAGCGCCAGTGCGAACGCGGCGAGTGAAGAACTTTTCATGGTATTGCTGGTTGGAGGTTGAATCCGTGGCGTTGGCTTTAGCGTGCTTCAATTCTGACTATCGCGTCGAACGCGGGCGGGCAAGATTTTAACAATACTCGATGAGTTCATTGCGCATGCGTTTGGCCCGGCGACCCTGGCCGGGTTTTCAAATTCCCCCGGCCGTCAGTTGCATTCTTGCGACGGGTTCGCGGACGCTTTCCCAATTCAGCACTTGTCCCCGGCTACTGGCTGCTTCCGGCCAGGCGATAGTTCGTCATGGAATCGTAGAAATCCTTCATGATGGCCGGACGGTCAAAGTTCTCCCACAGGATAATCCGGCGCGGATTGTCCGGGCGGGCGACCCATTTGGCGTCCTTGAGAATTGGGGCGGGCAGCTTGACGGCGGTGGCCCACGCGGGATTCTTCACGATGGCCACGGCCGCCATGTCGAATAACGCCCGCGATGGCGGATTGCCGTGAAGCTGAATGTTTTCAAACAGGCTCACGGCGTAATCGCCGAACGTGTGGAAGTCGCCGCCGTGCCGCCCCTTGACCGCCGGGGTGAGGCGCGGCCCTTTCCCGGGCATGATGCGGCGGATTTCCTCGAGCGTGGCGCGCACGGCATCCGTGCCGGACGGTTTGCCGTAACGGACGAGGGCGATCTCGAAGTCAACACCGGTGTCGAGGATGTAGTTGAGGGACGGTTCGTCGTTGACCTGATTGTATTCGCCCGGCTCTGGGTAATTGGAACCAAGCCAAACGATGCGAACTTTCGAGGCAATGGCAGGGTCCTTGGCCAGGGCCAGCGCGATGTTGGTCAACTTGCCGACGGGCAATAGCACCAGCCGGCGGTTGTCCGCGGCCTTGGCCCGCTGAATGATGAAGTTCACCGCCTCGGCCCCGTCGAAGTCGGTCCGCGCCAACTGAGATTTGATGTTGGTGAACGAACCGTCCGCACCGCGATACACTTTGATCCGGTCCTTCAGGCCGCAGAGCTCCACCACGCGCACGGCCTCGGCGTAATGCTGATGAATATCGCCGCCCGCGCGAGTGCGGTTGACGGTGATGCCCTCGACATCAAACACGTGGCCGTTGAAGAGCAGATAGGCGATGGCGTGCTGGTCATCCAGTTCGTTGTTCGCGTCGGTATCGAGGATGACGCGGATCTTCTCCGCCGCGAGGGAAGGAAGGCCAATCAACACCAAACCGACCGCCAACAGAATCGAGTGAAGAAGTTTATGGTTCATAAACGCGTGTCTCCGTTCTTCGCGAAGCCTAGCCCGTTTGCCGTCGCCGATGCAAGCGTCCCGCGAACTTTGCCGTTGGATTCGCGCCGTGGATTCGTTGACCGAATGTGCATGCCTTGTTAGGGTGCGTTTCATCGGAGTGCTCATGTGCTTGCGTCTCTTTCTCGCCGCGCTCCTCAGCGTGGCCACGACCGCGCGACCGGCTCGCGCGGCTGACGATTTTGCTGCGTCGTTGCCGCCGGGCGTGGACGTGGTCTGGGACATGTCCGAAGCTTACCGGGATACCACACCGACCCGTGAAGGCATCTGCCTCAACGGCCTCTGGCGCTGGCAACCAGCCATGGCAAATGCCGACACCATTCCGACAAAGGACTGGGGTTATTTCAAAGTGCCCGGATCGTGGCCAGGTATCACCGACTACATGCAGAAGGACTCGCAGACCGTCCATGTCCATCCGAGTTGGAAGGAGACGCGCCTGCGAGACGTGACGGCGGCGTGGTATGAGCGCGAGGTCACCGTGCCGGCTGAGTGGGCGGGTCGGCGCATCGCGTTAAGCGCCGAATACCTGAACTCCTTTGCCACCGTGTTTGTGGACGGGCAAAAGGCGGGTGAACTGCACTTCCCCGCCGGTGAACTGGACCTCACGAGGGTCTGTCGTCCCGGTGAGCGTCACCGCCTGTCGCTGTTGGTGGTCGCTTTGCCGCTCAAGGGTGTGATGCTCTCTTACACGGACAGCGCCTCGGCCCGCGAGGTGAAAGGCGCCGTGGCGCGCCGTGGCCTCTGCGGCGATGTCTTCCTCACCAGCACACCAGCGAAAGGACGCCTCGCAGACGTTCAGGTCACGACATCCGTGCGCCGGTGGGAGATCACGCTGAATGCGGCGGTGCAAAATCTCGAATCGGAAAAATCCTACACGCTGGCCGCCCGGATGACTGAAAGCAATCGCACCGTGAAGGAGTTTCGCAGCGCACCATTCCGGGCGGGCGAACTCAAAGACGGCCGCCTGGCCATGACGCAGCCCTGGCAGCCGGAAAAGCTTTGGGACATCCACACGCCGCAGCATCAGTATGATTTGCACCTGTCGCTGTTGGACGCGGACGGTGCTTCGCTGGATGTCCTGCCGCCCGTGCGGTTTGGTTTCCGCGAGTTCTGGATCGGGGGGCGCGACTTTTATCTTAATGGCACGCGCCTCTTTCTCTCGGCCGTGCCGCTCGACAACGCCCAGGTCGGCGCGGCTGCGGCCACTTACTCCGCGGCAAGGGAAAGCCTCGAACGCCTCCGCACCTTCGGCATCAATTTCGTCTATACCCACAACTACGACTGCGAGCCGGGCGCGCACCTGAGCTTTGCGGAGATTCTGCGGGCCGCGGATGACCTCGGCATGTTGGTCGCGCTGACGCAACCGCATTTCAGTCATTACGACTGGAACGCGCCGGATGCGGACGCGACGAACAGTTACGCCCGTCACGCGGAATTTTACGCGCGCGTCGCGGGCAACCATCCCGCCGTGGTGATGTATGCCACCAGTCACAACGCCACCGGTTACAACGAGGACATGAACCCGGACCTGATGGATGGCCGCTCCGATCCGCGCGACACCTGGTCTCGCAACAACGTGAAGAAAGCCCTGCGCGCAGAAGCCATCATCCATTCAATGGACCCGAGCCGTATCATCTACCACCACGCTTCCGGCAACCTCGGTCCGATGCATCTCAGCAATTTCTATCCGAACTTCGTGCCCGTGCAGGAGATGTCCGACTGGTTCGAGCACTGGGCTACCAACGGGATCAAGCCCGTGTTCCTTTGCGAATATGGCGCGCCTTTCACATGGGACTGGGCGATGTATCGCGGCTGGTATCGCGGCAAACGCGAGTTCGGCAGTGCGGTCGTGCCATGGGAATTCTGCCTTGCGGAATGGAACGCGCAATTCTTTGGCGACCGCGCGTTTGCCATCAGCGACATGGAAAAGCGCAATCTGCGCTGGGAGGCGCGGCAGTTCCGAGAAGGCCGGCTTTGGCATCGTTGGGATTATCCGCACCAGTTGGGCTCGAATGATTTTCCCGAGCGCGAGCCGATCTTTGCGCAATACTTCGCGGAGAACTGGCGCGCCTTCCGCACGTGGGGACTTTCGGCGAACTCGCCCTGGGAACACCACGTCCTGTTCAAGCTGCGTCCCGGCATGAATCGCAACCGCCGCGAAGACCTCCCCGTGGACTGGGCTGATCTACAGCGCCCCGGGTTCAGCCCGGACGTTCTTGCGGAGCGGTACGAACGCATGGACCTCGCGTACGAACGCGCTGACTGGCCGCCCACCGGCGGCGGTGAGGCGCTGATGCGAAACAACCGTCCACTGTTGGCGTGGATTGCGGGCAAGCCCGACCGCTTCACCAGCAAGGACCATCTCTTTCTGCCTGCCGAAACCGTCGAGAAACAACTCATCGTCATCAACAACTCTCGCGTCACAGTTCGCGCCCGAGCGTCGTGGACGCTGAACCTTAGAAATCCTGAATTGCTGGAAAATGGTGAGATCATCGCGCAGCCCCTCACCCGTCCTGCGGACACCCTCTCCCCCTCCGAGGGGGAGAGGGACGGGGTGAGGGGGATCACTCCCAAGACACCAACTTCTCCACGGGAAACGCGTGAGCCAGAACAGCAGAATCTGCATCAGCCAATCGAGGGGCAAACCAATGTCGTGGTCGAAACTGGCCAGCAGGCGCGCGTTCCACTGCGCCTTGTTCTGCCGACCAATCTCTCGCCGGGCGAATACAAACTCACGGCGAAGGTCGAGTTCGACACCGGCGAGGCGCAGGCCGACGACTTCACCATTCACGTCCTGCCGCAACGCCCGCCTCCGCGCACTGAGGCTCGCATCGCTTTGTTTGACCCAAAGGGCGAAACGGGAGACTTGCTACGAACGCTGGGCATCCAGTTCGAGGGTGTGGATGCGACAGCGGAACTGGCCGCGTTTGACGTGCTGGTTGTCGGCAAGAGTGTGTTGACCGTGGATGGCCCGGCGCCGGACATCCGCCGCGTGCGCGACGGCCTCAAGGTGCTGGTCTTCGAGCAAACCTCGGAGCTGCTGGAAAAGCGATTTGGCTTCCGTGTCACCGAATACGGACTGCGCAAAGTCTTTCCCCGCGTGCCGGACCACCCCGCAATGGCCGGCTTACGGGCGGAGCAACTGCGCGATTGGAGCGGCGCGGCAACACTGCTCTCGCCGCGTTTGAAATACGAACTGAATCCCAAGTTCAATGGTGCCCCCACCGTGACGTGGTCTGGGATGCCCGTGACCCGCGCCTGGCGCTGCGGCAATCAGGGAAACGTGGCTTCGGTGCTCATCGAGAAACCCGCGAGCGGAGATTTCCTTCCCCTCGTGGACGGTGGATTCAGCCTGCATTACAGCCCGCTGCTCGAATACCGCGAGGGAATGGGAGTGGTTATCTTCTGCCAGTTGGACGTGACCGGTCGGACCGGGCGCGAACCGGCGGCGGAGCGACTGGCCGCCAACCTGATTGAATATATCGGAAACTGGAAACCATCGCCGAAGCGCGCGGCGCTCTATGCAGGCGATGCTGCGGGGCGGGCGAGCCTTCAAGCCGCCGGGTTTCAACTTGGCGAATACGCAGGCGGAGAAATCAGACCAGATCAACTGCTGATTGTCGGGCCGGGTGCAGGAGCGAAACTTGGCGCGCAGCGGGACGCCGTCGCCGCGTTCCTGAAAGCGCGCGGACATCTCCTGGCATTGAGTTTCAATCAAGCGGACGCTGATGCATTGCTGCCCTTCAAGGTTTCGTTCACATCCGCAGAACACATCAACACCACCTTCGAGCCGCCTCGCTTCGGCTCACCCCTCGCGGGCATCGGCCCGGCGGACGTTCATTGCCGCGATCCGCGCACGTTGTCCCTCGTTTCGTCAGGCGCGAATGTGGTCGGCAACGGCGTGCTTGCGGTTGCCACGAATGCCAATGTCGTTTTCTGCCAGCTTGCACCCTGGCAATTTGACTACGCGAAGAACTACGGCCTCAAACGAACCTACCGCCGCACCGCGTTCCTCGTCACGCGACTTCTGGCCAACCTGGGGGCGCGCAGTGAAACGCCGCTCCTGCCGCGCTGGTCCACGCCGGTTGCCAAAGATGAACCAGGCCGTTGGTTGAACGGTTTCTACCTCGACCAACCGGAAGAGTGGGATGATCCGTACCGATTCTTCAGGTGGTGACCCGCGCCTCGGGCTGTTATCGCGCGAGCCGCACTTCTTGGGGAAACCGGAGCCGCACCGGCCCCAGCAGACCGGACGGCTTGGGTTGCGCGTCGCGCCAGCGTTTGCCGGCCGCCGGGCCGGTAAGATTTGTTTGGGTCTTGCGCTGGCCTTCGGGCATGGCGTCATCCGCAATCAACCGGTTCAACCAAGTGTTGGCGACCTCGATGAGCAACGAGTTTTCCCCGGGCCGAAGCAGGTCGGTGACGTCGAGAACGTGCGGGGCAAAGCTCGAGAGGCCCGCTTCCTGGCCGTTGAGATGCACCCGCGCCACCTCGCGCACTTCCCCGAGATCGAGCAGCACGCGCTGGCCGGATGGAAGTTGATCTGCGGACAGGTGGAATTGTTTCGCGTAGCTGGCGATGCCGGAGAAGGCGCGCGTAGCGGCGTTGGTCGCTTCGGTCCAACTGTGCAACACCGCGAAGACCTGTCGTGTCGGCGCATCCCAGCCGTGCGGGAAACGAACGTCCCACGGGCCGGTCAGTTCCAGCGCGGCTGGGTCGGGCCGAACGGTCACCACGCGGGCCGTGCCGTTGTTGAGGCGAAGCTGATATTCACCGGGCGCCGACGCACTGAATCGAATGTCCCCGTCGCTCACACGGGTAGCCTCGAAGGTGGGCGCGTTTAACGGGCCGTTCGGAAACAACGCTTGGTCTTGATGCTGGACGGCAATAACGTGTAGACGTTTCTTCTCCGCTGGCGTGAACACGACGAACACCGAGCCGTGGCCGTCCAGATGCAGCGGCACGCGGATTCCGTCCGCGGTTTCCTCAAACGCGGCGGCTGGCTTCATGGTGGCGCGCACGGCGTCCCAAAGCACTGGCTGTTTCCCGCGCACGCGGAAGTTCGCTTCGAAGCGAATGGCGTTGGAGTCCGCGTTGCGGAGAAAATAAATGTCCTCCCGCGCAGTGCGGCGATGGATGAAGTCAACATCCGCACGGGCTTCCGCCGGCGACACGTCGAAGTCCGGCCCCAGCCCAAGCCCGCGCAACACGTCGCGTTCGGCTTTGCCCACGACGACTCGTCCGCGTCCGTGTTTGCGTTCGTAGATTCCATTGGAGGTTTCACCCCAAATGCGCGTGGCGAGTTCGCGGAGTTGCCGTTCCTCGGTTGGGAAACCGCGCAGGCCGTAGGTGCGTTCGGGTTGGTCGCCGATGATCGTGGCGCCTTGTTTCACGAGCCGTTCGAGGTGCTGCAACACCGCTAGGTCCATGCGCCGGTCGTTGGTCGGCCACACGAGCGCGGCGTACCTCATGCCGGAGGGCAGGACGATCCGCCCGCGCCGGTCCACTCTGGCTTGCAATAGAACTTCCGTATTCAAGTCGTCATAGTCGTAGCCGTAACCGAGGCCGGGGCGGACGTGCTTGGGTTTGGCAAAGTTCGGGATATCGTTGCCGCAGTAGTAAGCGACGTCGGCGACAAACAGCCCTTGCATGAGCAGCGCGCTGCACCGGGCGAGGTAGGCGTGGAGTTGGTTGGAGAGTTCCCACCAGGTGAGGTGAGTGCTGACATGGGTGCCGGCCTGGTAGGTCCAGCCGGGCCGGCCCGCTTCGGGCAGGTTGTGGCTCATCGTGTGATAGACCACGCGCGTCATGCCCTCGCAAAACGCGCGGTCGGCCAGCGGCTTGAACACGTCCGGCCCTTCCTGCCAGTTGAGAAAGCTCGTGAACGCCTCCATCTCGACAATACGATGCCCGTAAATGTGCGCCGCGCTGGCGATGGGTTTGACCACCTGCAATTCCTCGAAACCTTCGGGCGTGAGTTGTTGCGTTCGTCCATTCCAAAACTCGCCGCGCATCACGTCCACCGCGCCGAGGGCTTTCAGGTCTTCAGTCGGCACGTCGTGAAGCGGCGCGCCCGGGCCGCCCGACTCGGAGCAAAGCAACAGCCCGCGCTCGCGGCAAAGCCGGCTGGCCTCGCGATAGAGATTGTTCACGAACAACTCGGACACCGTGCGCCGGTAATCGTAAAGAAAACGGTCGGTCGTCTCGCGATCCTTGACCACGACGCCGAAGAGCGCCGGCAGAAACGGTTCGAGCCGATAACCGTTCTCTCGCACAAACGCCGCCTCGAAGCCGGGCGTCCAGTTCACATCGGCGTTGGCCTCGTAGCTGGCGAGATAAAGCCGTTCCAACGCCGTGTCCTTCAGCGGACCCGTGCGCGCTTCCAGTCGGTCCATCACGGTGCGAAAATGGTGGCGCGTGGCTTCTCGGCTGAAGTGGTCCATGGTCAGCCCCTGCGAAGCGGCGCTCGGCAGCCATAATCGCTGGCCGAAGTTCGCGAGCACGGCGCGCATGATAACCCAGCGGCCCGCCGGCACGTCCCACGTCAACTTGCCGTCGGCGTCCAGATGATCGTTGAGCACGCGCACTTGCTTGGGATCAGCGATGTGGCCCTGCTCGTCGAGCGGATACGCAAGCACGGCCACGTCTTTGCGATAGAGCGGCCGGCCTTGCTCGTCCTTGGGCACGTGCAGCGGAAATGTGCCGTAAGGTTTGCGAAAAGATTCCGGCAACCCGGGGAACGGCAGCACGCGCTCATAGCGCAGCGGACCGGTGTTGGTTTCGCGCCACGCGACGAGGTTCATCGAAGCGAACTCCGGCGGGGTCCACGTGCCGCCGGCGTTCCAACTGCTCGACACGATCAAGCCCATCTTCAAACCAAGCTGTTTCGCTTCGGCCAGCGCGAAGGCGATGCCGTCCACCTGCTCGACACTCAGGAAGCCGGGACCGGGCGGAATGACTTTCTTCGGGTCGCGGACCCCGAGATCGAAGATGTCCACGCCACCAAGGCCCTTGGCTTTGAACTCGGCCAGTTCGTGCCGCATGGCCGCGTAATCGAAGTTGCCATGCGGCCACACCCAGTAGCCGCGCGGCTTGGCCTCGTCCGGAGGATGCAGGAAAACCTGGCGCAAAGGATCGGGCGCCGCCGCGTGAGCGGTCAGCGCGGCCAGGAGAACCACAGTAATCGCGAAGCGGATGAGAATGGCGGCGGGTTTCATGGTGCAGTCAACTTCAAGGTTGCCATCCGGTAATAGCCCGCATCGTCGCGCAAGTCCACCTTGAGCGCGAACTCAAATGGCCGCTCTACGGCAGATGTCCGATCAAACAGGTCGAGAGCCAACTGATATTTTCCGGGCGCGAGCGGGCGGGCAACACAGGTTACCGGCGGAGCACAATGGGCTTGCTCGGCAGCCAGATCTTGTCGGCTTGAGCTACGCTGACAACCCAGTGCGTGACGAAGTCCAGTCACCGGGCACCCAGCATCTGTTTCATCGCCTCGCCCATGGCCTCGCCGATGAGGTAATAGGTTTCGGCGTTGGAGTTCCAATGGTAGCCCTGATTGCTCGGCGATTGTTCCAATTCGAGCGAGCCCATGCCGCCGTTGCGCTTGGGGTCGGCCTTGATCTGGCCGACTCCCTCCATGTTGGACTGGCCTGCAAGAATGAAGACCCGCACCGCCTTCGTGGCTGCGGTGGCGCATGAGCTTGCGGCCAACGCAAGGAAGAGAAATGCGGTGACGTGTTTCATGGTTGAGTCAGTTCCTGGGTGCCTGTCGGGTGACGATGGGAATATAACCAACTTCGAGGCCCGGCGGCGGGGTGACAATCAAGGCCGAGTCAAGTTCGGCCAGTTTGCCAAACGCGGGTGGCGGCAGATACTCGCGGTCTTTCTTCCAACTTCGGTGGAGTTTCTCCACGCGCGCCTGCAAGGCCTCCCGCTCCTGAGCCGTCATGTCGGCGTTGAGCATGGCCGGCTGGTCAGCGAAGCGATACCAGTAATAAGTGACCACGCTGCCGTCGCCCGGGTGCGCCTGAAACGGCCCGGCTTTTGGGCCGGGCTTTTTCCAGCAACTTGCCGGATCCTCGGGCGTGACGTAGGCCTTCGGGCGTCGCTCGGGCCGATCAAAGCGTGCCTTGACCAAACCCGTTTCCGCCGGGACTTCTTCCGCCCGCACCGGAACCCATTGGGATTTCGCTCCGCTCTTCACTAGGTGGAAATATTCGGGGAGTTTCACCAGCGGGCCATTCTTGGAATTGGTCTGCTTCACGAATTTTGCATCCCAGCGATAGCCGAAGGTATTGGGATCGGCCGCCATCGGTGTCGCGAAGGAATTCCACGCCACGGGCGTCTTCTCTTCCTTGCGAGTGCCGTCCGGATAGATTCTCCAGGTGGCGCCGCCTTTGCCGGTGAACTGATGCAGGATGGCGCCGGCAGGTTGAATCGTGCCGCTGGCCTCGGCGCCGCCGTCGAACCACGTCTTGACCGCGTCCCAGAGCGCCTGCTTGGTGTAGGAGGTGATGTGATGCACGAGCCGTGATTCGCCGTTTGTCTCACAGGGAAAGAACGTGGGCGCGATGCGGGCGTACGTCTCACCCTTGGCGTCCACGGCTTGAATGCTCGGGACGTGCTGGGTCTCCATTTGCAAGGCGCGGTTGGGATCAGAGGGCTGGCTATCCAGGAGCATACCGCTGAAGTGCGGCTCGGCAACCGCGCCAGCAGACCAGAAGTAAGGGGTGAAGAACGCCACCGGGCCTTTGAAGTTCCGCGTGTTCAGGAACAGCGTCCAGGATTGGTCCCCGGTCAGGATGTCCTTGCCGGCGGTGGTGGTCTTGACCGGCGTGAGCGGAAGCGGCAGGTAGCCGTAGCCGAACAACTCGCCGCAGGTGCCCTGCTTGAGATTCAAGCCATCGGGCGGCCACAGCAGCCAGGGGCTGAGTTGTGCCACGCCGTATTTACCTTTGGGTTGTTCCCAATCTCGACCCTTCCCGGCTCCGGGTCCGTTGGCCCATTCGCTGAAATTCGGCGCCACACCACCCATGATGAACTTCGGTGTCTCCGTGGCA
>JACZKP010000095.1 GCA_014860005.1 Verrucomicrobiota bacterium
GATTAAACAGCGTCTTCAGCGCGACCAAACGCAAGGCTCGCGGCTACCGTTCGACGACGCATCTGATCACCATGCTCTACTTCGTCGCCGGAAAACTCCGCTTCCCCCAATTTTAATTCCACCGAAAACAGCGAAGAACCCATTTCCTTACGCGCGACTTCGGCGGGGAACAGGTTCAGGCCAAGGATACGATCCCAGATCAGATTGTATTTCTGACTCCACGTGCCGGGCTTGTCGAAAGCCAATCGGAAATGATCGCCGTCGTCGGCTTCCTTTACCCAGCGTTGGGCAAATTCACGCGCGAGCTTCCAGTATTCGGCGGCTTTGGCCTTTTCGCCGCGTAGGTCGCACAGTTTGGCAAACGAGCCGAGGCCCATGACGGCCTTCGCGCTCAGGTTCACGTTGTGCGCCAGGTGGCCGGCGAAGTCGTCGGTGCAAAGCTGGTTCTCGGGATCAAATCCCTTGGCCTTGAGATACTCAGCCCATTGTTCGAGCTGCTTCCACCACAGGCCGGCGAAATCCGCGTTGCCCTCCATCTCGGCAATGGCCGCCATAAGGATCAGCAGGTTGCCGCTTTCCTCGACGGGCATCTGATTTTCCTCGCTGCGTTCGCCGCCGCCATAAACCTGGCCATTGGCGTGCGGATACGTGCCGAGGTCGTGCGGCGCGAAGGGAAACTTCCAACGCTCGCTCGCCGCGTAATTCATGAACGGCACGAGGAACGACTTGGCCAGCGACGGCCCAAACAAGAGGAACTGCGGCGCCATCGGATAAAACACGTCCGACGTGCCGATGCAGCCGTTGGAATGATTCTCCTTGCTGAACTGAAGCGGCTGGCCGTGGTCGTCGGCGACGAACTTGCCCGCGGCGAAACACTGGCGATAGGCGAGCGCAGCGAGCCGGGCGTACTTCTCGCCGCCGGCCTTGCGCAAATCCGTCATCAACTCCGCGTCGAACTGCTCGCAACGTTTCTTGAGCGATTCGTACCGACTGCCGAATTTGTGCAAGTAATCTTCGATCCGAAGTTCGACTCCTTTCAGCGAAATGCGCCAGTATGGTCGAAGATTCCTCTTGAAGTACTGAATCGAGTAAATGTCATCGTATGCCAAGATTACGTAGTGCGACACGTTTGAGCCGGAGACTTCTTTAGAACTGAAATGCAGCCCAATTCCCGGCGTTCTGTCGTCAGCGGGACGCTTCCTTTTCCAATCAGTTAACGTTCCCGGATCTTCATCGTTTGCGAACCAATTCCGACTGACGTTGAGCGAACCCGCAAAGTAAATACCGCCGGACTCGACATTATTCTGGATTACGTATAGGTGTCCCCAGTTGATGCGGATGTCGTCCCCCTTTGCCTCCAAGATTTTCTGATCCGTCGTACCGATCTGATAGAACGTGAACGGAAAGTCGTTCCAAGAATTGAAGCTTACTTCTTCCTGTGGCGAATTCACGGCGATCTCACTGGCACAGTCAAAGTACGAACTTACTTGGTGCGTTTTTCCATCCATTGAAGCATAGGTCCACGTAATGTAGGTTGCCGGACTTGCCAACACCTCCAAATCCTCCGGCAACGCCGGCGTCATGAACGTGAGCGTCAGCCGCACGCCCTCGCCCTCGAAAGTGTAAATCGTCCGCGTCGGCAGCACTTCCAGATTCGTTTGCGGCAGCGCGGGAACGTCGGCCGGTTCTTTGCCCATCAGGCGAAACGCCTTGCCGTCAATTCGCACCAGACTCGTGAGCCGATGCGACTTGCCGGTCCAGTGCGTGGTGTCCACGTCCGTCAATTTGTCGCCCTGCGACCAGATGCTGAAATACGGGTCATGCGCGACCAGCGGCACTGCGGGCGGCCGCAGCGGCGGAAGGTTTAGTTCAGCCGCCGCGAGGTGGTTTAAGTTCAGAGCATTCAGCGCGACGCCCAGTAGCACCGCCGAAGCTGCGTTGGTCCGTTTTTGCATAATCAAACCCTTTCTTCCTTGCACCCAATGTCCCGGAGGATACCCGGTTCCATGGCCCTTCGCCAAGGCATTCGCCATGCATCAAGCTTTGGGCTGCGGCGGGAAGTGAAGCTCCAAGTCACTTTCGGAAACATAACGCGGCAGCCTGGCATTCTCCGCGCGTCCAACTTCAAAGTGGTGTCCGTTACGCTCTGCCACCGCGGTTGGCCTTGCGCGTTCAAACCGGAGTTGAGGTTACGCAAGATTGCCCGGACGTAAAGCCCGCGTTGCCGGCGTGTGGCCCAATCTGTGACAAACCCGCACGGCGAGCGTCAAAAAGCCTTTCGCCCTACACTCCCGCACCCGCTGCGGAGTCCACGAACAGGAAACTGTTGGGGTGCTGTCTCAACAACGAAGCCGGGACATCAGGCGTGATTTCCCCTCGGAGCGTGCGCTGAACAATCCCGGCTTTGCCTGCGCCGCACGCCAGCAACCAGACCTCCTTGGATTTGAGCAAGTGCTTCAGCCCAACGGTTGCGCCCCAAGTCGGCGCATGCGCGTGGGTGAGATAACGACGGGACGCCGCGACTGTGCTGGCGTGGAGTTCCGCGCGATGCGTGGTGCGATCCGCCGGGGTGCCCGGCTCGTTCATCCCCAGGTGGCCGTTCAAGCCGACGCCCAGAAGCGTCAAGTCGAAGCCCCGACCAATCGCAATATCATATTGCCGACATTCCTCCGCCAGATCTTCCGCCTCGGTGCGGATAAAATGAAATCGCTCCGGCGGCAGATCAACGTGATCAACCAGGCTGCGGCGAAGTTGTTGGGCACAACGTCCCGGATCATCCGGCGGCAGTTCGCCGAACTCATCGAGCGTGAAGACTTCGCACCCACGGAAGGAAACTTCACCACGCTTTACTGCTGCGATCATCGCGGCATAAACCGGCACGGGTGTGTGGCCCGCGGGCAGACACATCCGGAGGGACGGAGTTGCACGGAGGCGCTCACCCCAGCGGTTGGCGAGGGAGTCGGCCCAAGCGCTTTCTGAATCGAACTGGACTATTTGCATGAGGGGTTCAAGTTTGGCTCAGTCGGAACGTTGCACCTTGTGAACGTCGGTTTCAATGAAGTTCGAGACAGGCGCGACGCCTGTCCTTACTTGCCAGTCATGGCTCAACCGAGCCACAGATCAATCGGCTTCGCCACTTTTGCGTGAAACGGCAGCGTGACTTTCTGCCCCGTGCCTGCCGAGCGATAGGCGGCGTAGATCAGTTCCAAGACTGCGCGGCCATCCTCGCCGGTGACGAGCGGTGGCTTGTCCGCGCGCACGCACTCGATGAAATGTTTCAGTTCCTGCGGATAACCCTGGTTGAACGCTTCCTCGAAGACCGTGAACGTCCAACCCTTCGTTGAACCGGCTTTCTCCATGGCATAATCGTAACCTCGCTCGCTGTAAGTGAGCGCCGCGTTGCCTTGGAACAAGTCCGCGTAGCACACGCCGCCCGCGCCATGAACTTCGGCGCGATCCTCCATGCCGCCAGGTTTGGCCCAACTGTTCTCGACCACCCCAATCGCCCCGCCTTCAAACTCAACGATCACCACCGAATTCTCTTCGCCCCGCGTGCGGCCTTGGTGAATCAGGCCAGTTTGCATGTGCGCCAGCACACTGAGGGCGCGGGGCCGCCCGCCGAGCATCCAACGAAACCACGCCAACCCGTGGCAACCCATGTCCATGATGACGCCACCACCAGATTGAGCGATGTCGTAAAACCAGTCGCTGTGCGGGCCGCTGTGCTTTTCGGCCTGCTTGAGCATGTAGATTTTTCCAAACGCACCTTCGTTGGCCAGCAATCGCACGCGCTCATACTTGGGCGCAAAGCACAGTTCCTCGGCATACATCAGTTTTCGATTAGCAGCCTTGCAGGCGGCAATCATCTCGTCCGCCTCTTCCAGCGTGAGGCTCAGTGGTTTTTCAATGATGACGTGTTTGCCGGCCTTGGCCGCGGTCATCACGGCGCGATGATGAAGGAAATTCGGCAGGCAGACATCCACCACGTCGCAACCGGATTCCGTAATTGCGTTCTCGAGGTCCGTGAACCAACGCGCAATGTGATGCTTGCGCGCAAAGGCTTCGGCCTTATCCGCGTTGCGCGCGTAAACAGCGACGACCTCCGCCTCGGGAACGAAACGGTGATAGGACTCAACATGAATGTCCGCAATGAATCCAGCCCCCAGCAGGGCGACTTTGGTTTTGCTCATAAACTCTCTGCCGCGGGTTCAGCCAGGCGGCAAATACACAGTTGGATGGAAAAATTGAGTGGTTCTTTCACTGGACTGAGAGGTTCGAGTTCACAGGCTGGGGCGACTTACCAATTGTGTTTCCCGGTAATCTCCATGGGCGGCACGTCTGGGAATTCATAAATGACGCTCCACTCCGCGGTGAGCAGTGACAGATCCACCACTGGCAACGGGTGCGGGAGCTCGAAGCGGACTTCGATGGTTTCGCGGGAGCGCGGGGCGAGCACTCGCTCCACTTGTGCCGGCTTCACATGAACCTGGTCGGTGGAGTGGAATCGCGCGCTGAACTTCATTGGCAGATCGGCGTCATTGACCAGGCGCACCTGCGTGGTGGCGCCCGGGAACGTCGGGCTGGTGGCCCGGAACAACGCGTTGGTAAACATCTGTTCCATCATCACCGCCTTGCCGGTCAGGGCGCCCCGTATCGTGCGGGCCATTTCCACAGTGCGAACGTTTTCGTCCCAGATGCCGTCCAGATGGAGATTGGCCAGAATCGGGCCTCGATCGGTCATCGTCACCCAGGCGACCTGGTCAAACTCGCCGAAGGCGCGTCCGCGCAACTTGCTGCCGCCGCCCGTGGTGGCGAGGACGATGTAACTTTGGTCATTGCGCTCGAACTTGGTGTAGTTGTGCCGGTGGCCGGCGATGACGGTGTGCTTGCGTTCCTTGAGCAGTTCCTCGATCGCCCGCCAACCGGTGTCCTCCTCGTAATCCCACAGCGGCTTGTGCATGAACACGAGTGTCCAGCGGACCTTCGGATGCTCCGTGAGCACGCGCGCCACGTAATCCCGCTGCGCCGCGCTCATTTTACTGGGCGGCGGGTCCTCGGTGTTGAGACACAGAAACAGCACGTCGCGATAAACAAAGTGATAAAACGGCTGGCCAAAGCGTCTGAGCCATTCCTCGGCCATCACTTCGTTGCTGATGTCGTGATTGCCGGGCACAAAGAAGAACGGCATTTGCAGTTGCTCGACGAATGACCGGAACTCATGCCATTGCGTTTCGATGACCTGTCGGTCGCGCGTGCCGCCTTGAATCAGGTCGCCCACGCTCATGACGAATTCCGGTTGCAGCAGGTTGACTTTGCGAATGCCATCCTCGAAGACCCCCGGACGCGCCCCGCCGGTGCGGTCGGACACCACCACAAACTGGAAGTTGTTCGGATCGTTGTTGAACGCCAGATGACTCCAAGGCTTCAATTCCGAGACCACCTCGACCCGCGTGTGACTGGCCGGTTTCGTGGGGCTGGAACAACCATTCCCCAGCAGCGCCAGCGTCAGGCCGAAGGCGCCGACCAATCCCTGAAGCCAAAACTTCCCAGCTCCGAACGCAAACGTTGCTCTCTTGATTTTCATTTGTTATGGAACTGGCTTGTGATCACGCTGCTACTTTATGTTTTGAGAACGCTACGGATTTGCGGTTGTTTGGCAATCGAAACCGCCATAAGGATCTCCGCGGGCGGCCTTTTCCTGGCCGTTGGTTTGGCAACGGCGGCGGAACAAACCCCGGCGGTTATCTCGGACGCGGAACGCTCGTCCCTGGCTTTTACGGTGAAGCTGGAAACCGTGATGAAACACGATGACGGCAAGTTTCTGTGGTTTCACCCGCGCGTGGCCGCCATCCCCGTCAACGGCGAAGCCGGACCCGCCGCGGTGATGACGATTCAGAAGCACTTGAAGGTTTCAGATTATTATTCCGGTCTTCATGTCATGACGCGGGCGAATCTGGAAGCGCCATGGAATGGACCGGGGTTGCCGCCGGAGCTGGATTGGCGCAAGCAACCCGACGGCGTCACCATCAGCGTCGCCGACGTGACGCCCGGCTGGCATCCCCAGACGGGCAAGCTGCTCGCCATTGGCTGCCAGGTTCGTTACAGCCCGAAGGGCCAGCAACTCGACGATGTGGTGCGCGCACACCAGACGGTCTATGCGATCTTCGATCCGATCACAAATCGGTGGCGACCGTGGCAGGTACTCGAACTCCCACCAGAAGACCAGTTCAACTTCGCGCGTAACGCCTGTTCCCAATGGGTCGTGCGGCCTGATGGCCGGTTGCTCGTGCCGCTTTACATCGGGCGCAACTCGCGCGAACCGTTCAGCACCACGGTGGCCGAATGTCGCTTTAACGGCACCACGTTGGCCTACGAACGGCATGGCAACGTGCTGCGTCTGGACCTCGCGCGCGGGCTATACGAACCGTCATTGATCGCTTTCCAGGGTCGGTACTATCTGACGCTTCGCAATGACGTGCGCGGCTACGTGAGCACGAGCGACGACGGCTTGCAGTTTGAGGCGCCGCAGCCGTGGCGGTTCGACGACGGTGCGGAACTGGGCAGTTACAACACGCAGCAACACTGGCTGGCGCACAGCGACGGACTTTTCCTGGTTTACACCCGGCGCGGTGCGGACAACGACCATATCATGCGCCACCGCGCCCCGCTGTTCATGGCGCAGGTGGACCCCGCAACCCGGCGGGTCATCCGCCGCACCGAGAAGATTGTCGTGCCGGAGCGTGGCGCGGAACTTGGCAATTTCGGCGCGGCTGCCATCAACGAAGCCGAGTCTTGGATCACCGTGTCGGAAGGAATGTTCATGAAAGACTCACGTCAGCGCGGTGCGGAAGGCGCGACTTTTGTGGCCCGTGTGATTTGGTCCAAACCCAACAAGCTGGCAACTTCGCTGCCGTGAGCCGTTGGTTTCCACCGCCCGCTAACCGCAACTTAAACCAAATCATCTGCCTCGCATTCGCTCCAAGAGATTGCTGGTGATTCTTTGCACCCGCGGATCGGGACCTTTCGGCGACGTGTAAACCGAAGGGCGCACGTAACCGGGCGGAGCCGACAATCCATCGCCCCACCAACAAGTGGAGGCGTTGAAAACGAAATTGCCCTTCGGCCCCGGATAAATCGTCGCGGTGTAAATGCCGCCGTTGAGTTTGCCGGGGGCATCTTGCGTTGGACCGGTCGCCACGATCTCGAGGCCCGCGATGTTCGCGGGGTCGCCGTGCCACTCCCATCCAACCAGGCCGGGAATGCCATCGCCCTGCTTCATGTCAGTGCCGGCGAAAAGCCAGTGATCCGGTCGAGCGCAAATCCAGTCGGCCCCGCCGGTGACCGGACCGGTACTGTGCGCGCCGACCAACTCGTTCGCGTAAGGCCGTTCGTGCGGCAGCGACTGCATCGCCACGAAATCACGCGTTCCGCCCGGCGGCCCGAAGACTCCCACGCGCCCGAAAATCCGATTCGGCATGCCGCGTGGGTCCGGTCGTGGATTGATGCGACCGCAACAGGTGTTGCCTGATAGAAACGCGACATTGACGCCGCCAGCAATGGCGGTTTTGAGATGGTTGAACATCTCGATGGAGTAATACTCATCGTGGCCGACGGACAAAAATCCTTTTGCCCGCAGCAGTCCCGCCGGATCAGCGTGCGTGTCCAGGTTGGAAATGTAAGTCACATCGTAACCTTGCGCCTCCAACCAATAGGCGATGGGAAACTCCCAGAGAAACCATTCCCCCGAACCGGTCGAGAGCGGTGCGTCAAAAATCTGGCAGTATTTGCCGTATGGCCGGTTGAAGCTGATGTCCACCCCCGGCCCCCAATACCACTGGTCCTTGCCATCGTCATAAAGTGAAAACTGATTCGGCCAGCGGTTGTATGCCTGCCACGTCGTATCCGAGCACTGGAAGATGAAATCCGCGCGGCGGTCGTCGCGCACGATGAAGATCAAGTAGCTCTGCCACCGTTCGCGCGCGGCGGTAAGCTTGCCGACGTACACTCCGCTCACCCAGTCGCGTGGAATTGTGAGCGTCGCACAAGGCGACCAGTCGCAATCGCGAAGCCGATTTGGCCCGATGGGCGGATCAGGCTGTACTGTCCCCGCGAACGGCCCCAGGCTGGCGGCGTGCCGTCCGCCCGCACCGCCGTAATAGCCCATGCGATAAATTTCGAGCGTGAAAGGCGAAGCCGGATTTGTGCTGACGTGAAAACTGATTTCTTCCCCAACGCGAACACTGTTCCGCGAGCAGTAACCCTCAATCCACGGGCAGCGATATTTGGTGGCCGGATCAATGCGGGTATTCTGCAATCGCCAGTCCCGCGTACCGGGCTTGGCGTTTTCGCGACGAATTAAATCTGCCTGCCTGATAATCGCGGCCCCATCGCTGGACTCCTCGGTGATTGTGGAGCAACCCGCCGCCGCGGCGAGGGCAGCCAGGCCTGCCGCGCCCTTGAGCAGATCGCGGCGGCTTAAGGCGGTGTGAGCGGACCGCGCATCGGTTGGGAGGTTATGGTTTGCGGATTTCATGCCGGGACAAGTGAGATTCAGTTTGCGTGGTGGTTGCCGTAGTTCATGTGCTTGACAGCAAAAGATCAGCGCAAATCAACACCGTGGGCAACTGTCACTTTATTTTTCCGGACTTGTTTCATCACGCACGCCGTCAGATCGTCGCTAAAAGCTTCTCTGCGTTCCAGCTTCTGATTCCGGGTTTTTCAATATCCCTTTTCCCAGCGCGGTTCAATGTTCTCGGCGACGCTATCGCTCACCCAAACGTCGGTGCGCAGGGTTTGGAGAATTGATTCCGGGATGCGGGGCGTCACCGGGCCGTGCAGCACCAGTCGCGTCGTGAATCGTTGCCACGAGGCGAAGGAGCCGTCCACGGTGATGGCGTGCATGTCAATGCGATGCTTCGCGGCAATTACTTCGGCCGGACCAATGGTCGCGGCTTTCGGCGGCACAGCCGCGAGATCGCCACTCATGCCGAAGCTTCCGTGCAACGAGTTTTGGGCAATCGTGAATGGACTGAGGGTGCAAACCCGCGGTCCCATTTTCTTCCATTCCGCGAGGCTGCCGGCAAACTCCGGCGCGTCCGGTTCAATGAACGCCAGGTGTCCCGTCCATCCCGGCCCGCTGTAGCAAATGTCCGCGCCGCCGAGGTCGGCGATCATCCGCCCGTAGTCCTTGAGGTTCTTGTTGGTCGGACCTTGAATTTGCTTTTCCGGCGGACGCAACTTAGGATCGAGGTTCGCGTAAAAGTGTTTCTTGAACGAATGAAGGAAACCAAACTCCCACGTCTCCGGCGCAATCTCGCCGCGCTCGTTCGCGTACTCATCCATGTTGAACGTGTGCAAATGCCGACAATCCACGCGAAACTGGTTGATGAGGTGTGCGAGGCGACTGTACGCAGGCCAAGGGTTGGGCATGATCATCACCAGTCGCCGCCCTTCGTCGGCGGCGGTTTTGATGCGATGAAACAAGTCTGCCAGCCAGAGAAACTCGATCTCCGCATCCTTGACGATTCTGATTTTGAATTCAGGGTTCGAATGTTTGGTGAGTTGCTCCTTTTTGATCCGACGCACGCGCTCGATGACGGCGCGATCACGGAATGGAATAAACTCCGACGGACTGAACTTAAACACCGGTTTCATCACGCGCATAGACACATTCTCCTCCAATCCAGGTTCTGACGGGGTGCAAATCTTCGCTCCACAACACAAGGTCTGCGGGCGCGCCGACTTTGAGCGTGCCCTGATTATTCAACTCAAGCAAGCGCGCGGGATTGGACGTGCCCATTGCCCAAACCTGTTCCGCCGGCAGATCTAGCCACCGCAACAGGTTTGCGATGCCCCGATCCATCGTCAGCGCGCTGCCGGCTAAAAAGTTCTTCTCGGCATGGCGCGCTGCGTCTCCCTCGCGGACGCGCACGCGATACCCCCACGGCGTGTCGTATTCGCCGGGCGGCAAGCCGGCCCCAATGTTTGAATCGGTGATCAGAATCACGCCTTCGTAACCCTTCGCTGCCACTGCGGCGCGGATGGCCATGGGATGCACATGAACCCCGTCCGCAATGAAATCCACCGTGGCCCGACGGTCGGCCAGCATGGTTTCCACCACGCCCACGGGCCGCACGCCGGGTTCGGTTTCCGGCGGAACCGGAAACACGTCGTAGAAATGCGTGGCGTGAGTGGCCCCGGCGTCAAGGGCGGCCTGCGTTTGCTCGACTGTCGCCCGCGTGTGCGTGAGAAACACCTTGATGCCCCGTTCCCGCAGCCGCTTGATCACCGGCAGAACGTTCGGTGTTTCCGGGCTGACCGACATCACGCTCACCCGTCCCCGACCCGCGGCGAGCAGTTCCTCAAGCAAGCCCAGGTCGCCATCCACTGTGGCACACGCCGCGCCGGCAATGGCCACAAATGGACCTTCCAGATGCAACCCTGGAATCCGCACTCCGCGTACTGAAGGAGTCGCGTCGGCAATGAGTTCCAACTTCCGCAGGAAGGCCACCTCGACCCGGGGCACGATGGTAGGTAACGCACAGGTCACGCCAAATCGTCCCAACTCCCTTGCCGCCGAGAGCAACGCCTCAGGGCCGGATTCGTAGATGAATTGCATGAATCCGTGCGTATGCACGTCAATGAGGCCCGGCGTGAGCAATCCATTCTGGCCATCAATGCGCGTTGCCCCCGTCGTCACCACAGAGTTGGATTGGTCCATCGAGGCAATGCGCCCCTCGCGGATAAGAAGCTGTCCCGGGTAGATGCGGCGTCCCGGCTCCACGATGCGAACGTTGGTGATCAGTTGCGCGTCCATTTTAGAAATTACTTGTCAATCGTTTCGCACAGCCATAATGTTCGTTTCGCACATACGAGGCAAGTCCAATGTTCAATTTGACCGAACGTCAGGAACAAATCCGCAACCTGCTGGCGACGCAGGGACGGCTCAGCGTGGCCGCGCTGGCCCGCACGCTGGACGTGGCGCTGATGACCATCCGGCGCGATTTGACCGCGCTGGAACAAGCCGGCCTGCTCATGCGCACGCACGGAGGTTGCGTGCTGCAATCTCCCTTTGTGGCCGAATTGTCCTTCCCTGAAAAGCGCCGCCGGCGCCAGTCACACAAAACCGCCATTGCCCGCGAGACGGTCAAACTGCTCAAGCGTGGCGAAACAGTTTATCTCGATACGGGCACGACGGCGCTGCAAGTCGCCCGCGCATTGCCGCCGCATCTTGGACTTCGGGTTTTCACGAACAATCTGCGCGTCGCCATGGAGCTTTTCGGACGCGAAGGCGTGGAAGTCATCGTTTACGGGGGCGTCCTGGCGCGACGGAATCCAGACCTCGTGGATGAAATTGCGCTCGCCCAGATCAAGCAGTACCGGCTCGATGTGGCGATTGTGGGCGGGGATGCCCTCGATGTGACGCGCGGCGAGTTCTATGGCGCAGACACCGGATCGGCGGCGCTGTCGCGGGCCGCGCAACAGCAGGCAGCTCGCGTCGTTGTGGTCATGGACAGTTCAAAATTTGGGCAACACAGCCTTGCGGTGGCGGGCCGATTGGGTCCGGGGATGACCCTGGTTACCGACGATGAAGTCGCTCGCAAGGATCGGACAACGCTGCGGGAAATGGGTGCGCGAATTCTATTCGCCGCCGCCAATTCGGAACCTTCAAAATGACAACCTCCACCCTCACCCAATCCAGAACTAAGCACTCACCGGGCGTCACCGGCACTTACGATCCATCACGCTACGCCGTGGACTTCCAGGCATACCCGAACATCGTCACCGACACGCTTCCGGGGCCGAAATCGAACGAATGGCATCAACGTTGCACGAAGTATTTCAAGGGACTGAGCGGTCAGGTGAAGTTGTTCCCCGTGGCGTTTGAATCGGGCCGCGGCTGCACTTTGCGCGACGTGGATGGAAATCAATACATTGACTTCAGTTCCGGCATCTACGTCACGACTCTGGGCCATTGCCATCCCAAAGTGACGGAAGCGGTGCAGAAATACGCCGGGCAGTTGATGAACTGTCACGACTTCACCACGCGCATCAAGACCCAGCTCTGCGAAAAATTGGCCGAGGTGCTGCCCGGCGATCTCAACGGTTTCCAATTCTATGATTGTGGCACGGCGGCAGTTGAGGCGGGTATGCGGGTTGTTCGTGCCGGCAGCGGGAAGCACGAGTTGTTATCCTGCTTCTACGATTTCCACGGCAAGACGTACGGCGCGGTGTCTTTGGCGGAAATCCGTTCGCCCGTGTACGGCGCCGTGCGCGCGCCGGGCACGCACCTGTTGCCGCGGCCGAATCCTTACCGCCCGCACTGGACCAAACCGGACGGTACGATTGACACCGACAAATACATTGAGTTCTACGCCGAATATCTGGACCGCGCCACGGTGAACGCGGTCGCGGGTTTCGTGCTCGAACCCATCCAGGGTTGGGGCGGTTCGGTGATCCCGCCGGATGATTTCTTCCAGAAGCTGCGCAAGCTTTGCGACGAGCGCAACATTCTGCTCATGGCCGATGAAGTCCTTACAAGCTGGGGACGCACGGGGAAGTGGTTGTGCATGGAACATTGGGGTGTCGTGCCCGATGTGGTGGCGATCGGTAAAGGTTTCGGCAACGGCTTCCCCGTGACCTGCGTTGCCGTGCGCGAGCCGTACAAGGAGAAGTTTGAAGCCATCAGTGCTTCGTCGAGTTATGGCGGTAATCCGATGGCCTGCGCCGCGGCCTTGGCGTCCACAGAGGTGATCGAGGAAGAGGGTTTGCTCGAACACGCGAACCACCTTGGGGAGCTGTTCGCCAAGCGCATGGAAGCCTGGAAGCACAAATTCACCATTGTCGGCGACACGCGCGTGAAGGGCTGCCTCATGGGCGTCGAACTCGTGAAAGACAAGCAGACGAAAGAACCGCACAACGAAGCAGGCAAGCTCGTTTATCAACGTGCGTTCCGAAAGGGGCTGGCGTGGATTCCGGCCGGCCACATCCTGCGCATGAGTCCGCCCATCGTCATGCCCGAGGAAGTCGCCCACAAGGCGATGGACATCATCGAAGAATCCATTGCTGAAGTTGAAAACGAACTCAGTTGAGCCATGAGCCTGCACGCCGGCGCCGCCACACGCGAAATCAGTCCAACGAAGCCGATGCAGTTGTGCGGCTACCCGCACGTGCGGCGTATCTCAACGGGCATCCACGATCCACTGCTTGCGTCTGCTCTGTTTCTGCGCAACGAATCATCTGCGATTCTGCTGTGTGCGCTCGATCTCATTATGCTCAACAGCGATGTCGCACGCCGGATTCGACGTGCCATCGCGTCAGCGCTCGGCGTGGCGGAATCGGGCGTGTTGATCAATTGCACCCATACACACTCGGCGCCAGTCACGTTGGATTACCTGCCGTTCAAGGGCGATGTCGCGATGCCGCCGCCTGATCTTTCATACCTGGATTTCGTGGAAAGAACCGTTGTTCAGGCGGCGATGGAAGCGAAGACGAAAGCCCAACCCGCGGAACTGGCGTGGACGCGCGGCGACGCGCGAGGCGTCGGTGGCAATCGTCATTCGCCAGAGGGTCCGACTGATCCGGAAGTCGGTGCGCTCGTCGTCCGCTCGGCGGGCAAGCTGTTGGCTGTGGCGTTGATTTATGGCATGCACCCCACAGTGTTGCACGAGGACTCGACGCTTGTGTCGGCGGATTTTCCCCATTACGCGAGAGTGCAACTTCGCGAAACGCTTGGTCGCGAATTGGTGGTGCTCTATCACACTGGTCCGGCGGGCAATCAAAGTCCACGTTACCATGTCACCGGCCAAACCTTTTCGGAAGCGGAGCGGCTGGGGCGAAAACTGGGCAACGCCGCGCTCGCCGGTATGGAGAACTTGAAATTCTCGGACAACGTGGCGCTGGCCGGCTGGCGCCAATCGGTGGATTTGAAGCAAAGCGAATTGCCATCCGTGACGGCCGCGGAAGAACTGCTCGCGGCATACCGAACCGACTACGAACGATTGAAAACAAATGGGGCGCAAAGACCACAACTGCGCACGGCGGAAGTGGCGGTATTTGGTGCGGAGGCCAAATTGAAACTCGCTCGGGCGCAGCAAACCGGAGAACTTGACCGCTTGCTTGCCCGGTTGCGGCCTTTTGAAGTGCAGGTTTTGCGTATTGGCGAAGCTTGCCTGGTCGCATTGCCTGGCGAGTTCTTCGCCGAATATGGGTTGGAGTTGAAGCAACGAGCCCCGATGAAAAGCTTCGTGATCACGTATGCGAACGGGGAGTTACAGGGTTACCTCGTCACGCCCGAAGCGGCGGTTGCGGGTGGCTACGAAGCGGCGAGCAGTCTGTTTGGTCCTGAAGCCGGCGCTGCCATGGTAAACGCCGCGCTTGCTGCCATCTCGGAATTGGCGGGCGAACATCCGGGAGAGATTCCTCCCAGGCAAGGTTTGCGCCTTGATCCCCAGAACCGTAGCCGCCGACGTGAGGAGGCGGAATCTCCCGGTTCACAATGCCATCCGCCTCCTCACGTCGGCGGCTACCAGCAGCAGGGTCATGGAAAGGTGTCATCGTGATTCTGGCGATTGATCTCGGCTCAACGTCGTTCAAGGCGGCGGTGCTGGATGAGGAATTGCAAATCCACGGATCCCACGCGCGGGAGGTTCAGCACCAGTTCGCTGCCAGCGGCAAGGTGGAACTCGAGGTGGCGGAAGCAACCTCAGCGCTCCGCAAAGCAATTCGCGCGGCTCTTGCGTCCGCCGGAATTCGCGCTGTGAAACTGCGAGCCGTCGCCATTACGAGTCAGGCACAAACCTTCACGCTCGTGGACAAGCAAGGCCGGCCTCGAATGCCGTTTATTTCGTGGCAGGACAACCGGGCGGCTCGCGTATGTGAAAAGATGAAGCAACGAAGTGAACTGCGCGATTTCGGCCGTCACTGCAGTTACGGCTCACTGGTGCCGCCGCTCCAACTCTGCCAACTCAGACAGCTTCGGGAAACGCGGCCAGCTTTGCTTGCCGCCGATAACGTGGTGGTGTGCCTGCCCACTTATTTTGTTCACCGATGGTGCGGAACTGCGGTGATTGATGAAAACCTCGCAGCCATGAGCGGTATGTATTCGCTGGCCCTGCGAGCGTGGTGGCCCGCCGCCTTGCGCCTTTGTGGTTTGCTCAACAGTCAGTTGCCGGAAGTCTGCCCGATTGGGGCTGTCGCTGGTCGCACGGATGTTGGTGCTGCCTCGTTTGGGTTGCCCAAGGGCATCCCGGTCATCCTGGCGGGCAATGATCAAACTGCTGGTGCCTACGCCGCGCGATTGGACGAGAATCGCGGGCTGCTGGTGACGTTGGGAACCGCCCAGGCGGCCTACATTTGCACGGATCGAATGCCGCGCCCGCATGCCAATCTGTTTCGAGGGCCGTTTCCGGGTCAGAGGTTTTACCGCATGGCGGCGGATGGTTGCGGCGGGAGCGTGATCAATTGGGCGAAGACGGTGATCGCGGAATGCGAGACAGACCAAAACTTCTTCACGATGGCCGCAAAGTCTCCTCCGGATTGCCGGGGGCTTACGTTTGAGCCGAATGTTGATGACAGCAAAGGCTCCTGGAACAATCTCGGTTTCCACCACACGCCTGCTGACTTTGCTCGGTCGGTGCTGGAAAGCTTGACGCGGCGCATGTCCGCACTGATCCAGCGACTCGGCGTCCGCCTGGACAGAACGGAAGTTTTCGTTGCCGGCGGCGGGAGCGACAATCCCCTGTGGGTGGAGATGCTTTCCGACACTCTTGGCGTCAAGTTGAAGGTTGCTGAAGGTCGCCCTTGTGTGGGGGCTGCCCGCATGGCGTGGCGAAGCCTGTCGGACAATGGGAGTTGATATGGAAATGAAAACGGTGCGGTTCGGGATCATTGGCTGCGGCTTGATGGGACGCGAGTTCGCCAGCGCAGCGGCGCGTTGGTGTCATCTCACGGGCATGAACGCCGGTCCGGAAATTGTCGCAACGTGCAGCCGAAATCCCGCTTCGCATTCGTGGTTCAAACAGAACTTCCCGAGCATCGCCCAGACGACGGATGATTACCGGGTCTTGCTCAAAAACCCGGACGTGGATGCGGTGTATGTGGCGTTGCCGCATCATCTTCATCAGCAGGTTTATTGCGCGGTCATCGAAGCCGGCAAACACCTGATGGGCGAGAAACCGTTTGGCATCAATCAGAAGGCCTGCGAAGCCATTGTTGCGTGTGCGGGCAAACATCCGGAAATCTTTGTGCGTTGCTCGTCGCAGTTCGTGTTTTATCCGGCGGTCCAACGGATCGGCGCATTAATTGAGGCCAACGCGCTGGGACGGATCATTGAGGTGAACACGGGATTCCTGCATTCCAGCGACCTTGATCCCGACAAGCCCATCAACTGGAAACGCATGATCGACTTCAACGGTGAATACGGCGTGATGGGCGACCTCGGCATGCACGCCTGCCATGTCCCGCTCCGTGCCGGTTGGAGGCCGCGCAACGTGCGCGCGATTCTGAGCAACATCATCAAGGAGCGTCCGGACGGCCAAGGCGGACGCGTGCCCTGCGAGACTTGGGATAATGCCACGCTGCTGTGCGAGACTTCCGATCCACAAACAGGTGAAGCCTTTCCGTGGAGTCTGAAAACCCATCGTATCGCGCCGGGCCAGAAGAACAACTGGTACGTGGAAATCCTCGGGACCAGACTTTCAGTTCGGTGGTCCAGCGCGAATGCTGACACGCTGGAACTGATGGATTACCAGAGTGGCGAGCAAAGCTGGCGTCACATTCAAATCGGCCACGAGACGGCTTTCAAGACCATCACTGGCGGCATTTTTCAATTTGGCTTTACCGATGCGATGCTCCAGATGTGGGCGGCTTTTCTTGACGAATTCTCACGCGGCAAACCGCGCTCGAGATTTGCCGGTTGCGTGACGGCCGATGAAGCACTTCAGAGTCACCGCTTGTTCACCGCCGCGCTGGAATCCCAGCGCAAAGCAGCCACGGTCACAGTGAGTTAGCAGGATTTTTCTCTTGCGCGCTTGCTGGTGCGGTGGACAATCAGTCAGCCGACGGGCCAACCACCATCCAGACCATGCTCCGCCAACTGCTGCTAGAAATGACCATCGCCACGCGCGGGCGCGGCCTTTACGACTTCACACACCGGGTTCAGGAGTGGATTTCTCAGAATGACTTTCTTGACGGTCTGGTCACATTGCACCTTCAGCACACGTCCGCGTCGCTGCTTATTCAGGAGAACGCCGACCCGGACGTGCGGGCCGACTTGGACCGCTTCTTTGCGCGGCTCGTGCCCGATGGCGATCCGCTGTTCGACCACACCTGCGAAGGCGATGACGACATGCCCGCGCATGTGCGCACCGCGTTGACGATGGTGAACCTGAGCATCCCCGTCAGCGGCGGGCAACTGGCGCTTGGCACGTGGCAGGGCATTTATCTGTGGGAACACCGCCGCGCGCCGCACACGCGCCGCGTCGTGCTGCATTTCGTGGGGAAATAAACTCGCCAAGTTTTCGCAGCAATGGCAGCTTGCGCCACGTTTCATGCAAAAAATTAACTTTGTTGCGCGCGCGGTTGTTGGCGTTGTTTCATCCCTTGGAATGGCCGGATTCGTCGTGGCCAGTTCGACGGAGACGCCGACCAACCGCTTTGGTTTTACCGGCCCGGAAATCTTCCCAATTGACAGCGCCATCGGCCTGTTGCACGCCGCAGACCTGGACGGTGACGGCCTGAACGACCTCATCATCGTCAACAACTCCCGGTCGAAGATCAACCTGCTCTACAACCAGACAGGCAAGACCAATCTTCTTACAAACACAAAGCCGCTCACCAAGCGTGAACTGAACGAGTTGCCGCCCGACGCGCGGTTCCGCATTGATTCCATTGCCTCGGAAAAGCGCATTGCTGCCATGGTGGTGGCCGACTTGAACAGCGATGGCCGGCCGGATATTGCCTATTACGGCGAGCCAAAGGAACTGGTGGTGGTTTACAATCAGGGCTCCAACAACTGGACCACGCCGCGGCGCTGGCCCATTGACGACGGCCAGCTCATGCAGAATGCGATGACCTCGGGTGACTTAAATGGCGATGGCCGCACCGACCTGGTGTTGCTCTCGGAGAACCACGTTTATCTCCTCGCTCAAAACGAAGACCGCACCTTGGCCGAACCGGAAAAAATCCCCGTCTCCGGCGTGGTGAAATCAGTGCAGGTGCTCGACCTGGATGGCGACGGACGACAGGACATGCTGCTCGTGAACTGGGAAAGTCCCACGCCTTTCCGGTTCCGGTTGCAAGGCGCCGACGGCCAGCTTGGGCCGGAGATCTATTTCACGCTGCCGCCCATCCGCTCGTATTGGGCCGACACACTGGAGGCCAATGAAAAAACCTTCGTGATGACCATCGCACAGAATTCCGGCCGGGCGCAGATTTCGCAATTCACGCGCAAACCGGCGGAAACGCTGTCGGGAGATTTCAAGCAGGGCCAGTTTCAGGTGTTGCCGTTGAACAAGACGGACAAGGCCCGGCGTGGTCAACATTGGGCGGACGTGAACGGCGATGCGCGCGCGGATTTGCTCGTGGCCGAACCGGAAAGCGGCAAGCTCTCGATCTTCTTCCAGCGGCCCGACGGCTCTTTGGCGTCGCCGCGCGCTTTCCCCACGCTGGCGGGCGTGAGCGACATCGCGGTGGCGGATTGGGACGGCGACGGGAAGCCGGAGGCGTTTCTGCTGAGCGCGGAGGAGCGGCAGATTGGCGTGGCGCGCTTGGATGACGGAGAACGACTCCCGTTTCCCTCACTGATTCCGTTCGATGGCCGGCCCCTGGTGATGGCGGTGGGCAACTTGCAGCCAGGGGGGAAACCCATGCTCGCGGTGATTGTGGATCAGGATGGCAAGCGGGCGCTGGTGACGCGCGGGGCGGACGGCACGAGCCGGACGCAAAAGTTGAGCGAGTCTTTCAAATCCAATCCCTCGACCTTGGCGATTCACGATGTGAACCAAGACGGCTTGCCCGATCTGCTCGCGCTCATCCCATACGAGAAGGTCAAAGTGCTTTTGCAGGTGCCGGACAAGGATTTTGACGAACTGGACGTTGCCCCGCCGGGCGGAGCGGACATCGCCCAACCGTGGTTCAGCACGGCGGACGTGGACGGCGACGGAAAGGCCGAACTCCTGCTGGCGCAGCGGAATTTCGTGCGCGCCGTGGTGCTCAATCCGGAGCCGGGAGGCCAATCCGCGACGGGCGCCGGCTGGGTGTTTCAAGTGAAGGATCAGATCAACGGGGCGGCGGGGAATTCCCGGATTACCGGCGCGGCGGCGGTACAGCACGGCACGAATACCGTGCCGTCGTTGTTCCTGCTCGACGCGGAGCGGAAGGCGTTGACGTTATGCGAGCGCGACGCGTCCGGGGTGTGGCAGGTGGTGCGCAACCTGCCATTGCCGGTTTCCGAATTCCGCAGCCTGCAACCCGTTACCCTGGGCGGCACCACGCCAAATGCCGTGGCGTTTCTGGGCTTGAACGCGGTCGCCTGGTTGCCGTTGTCGGGCGACGCATGGGAATTGACCTCGCTTGATGGTTACGAAACTCCCATCAAAAACGGTTTCCTGCATGACGTGGTTTCCGGCGATTTGAACAATGACGGGCGCAAGGACCTGGTCTTCATGGAGACCGCCAGGAACCATCTGGATCTGGTGATCTTTGACGCCAACCACAAGCTGGTGCCGGCGGATCGCTGGCAGGTTTTTGAAGAACGCACGTTCCGCGGCCGGAGCGGCTCATTCCCCGAACCGCGCGAGGCGCTGGTGGCAGACCTCACCGGCGACGGGAAGAACGATCTGGCCGTGGTGGTGCATGACCGGATTCTGGTTTACCCGCAAGAATGAGTTGAGGAGCGGGCCCGCAGGGGTGCCAAAACGGGACGGCGTTATGAACCTTGTCCGTCGGAAAACACCAACCAAGCCAACACCACGTCGCCTCGCAAGAAAACTGCCATTGAGTTCAATCCTGATCGTAGATGGCATCGGCGGGGGCGTATTGTGCGGATAACTGTTGCGCCGAGAAGCGGGACCAGTCTCTGGCTTCCTGGCCCTCACCTTTGCGCGCCCACAGGAACTCAACAAAATCCATCGCTTCTTGCTGGAGATTGGGCGGAAGCGAACTGCTCTTCTCAAAGATAATTTCAGCCGTGCTCATCGTTTGAGTCTATCGCGCGTTAACCCAGGGTGCAAGCCAGGTTCAGTTAGAAGCTGTACTTCACTCCCAATGCTACCAAGTGTCGCGTGAACTCGCGTCCCTCGGTGTTGGGAATCCGGCTGTCCGCCCAATCATAGGAATAGGCCAGTTCCGCGCTGAGATGCTGGTTATGTTTGTACGTCAGCGCGGCGCTGGGGGTGAAGATCCAGTCCTCGCGCTTTACCGGCGATTCCCAGACGCCGCCGTAGGCTTTGAAACCCGCTACGGACGTGAACTTTTCACTTAACCGGTGACGCCAGGAAATCTCGTAAGTGATGTCTTCATAGGCGGACGGCGCGCCAAATGCCGGTTGCTCAAACTGTTTTGCCGTCAGCGTCACGGTGTCGGACTTCGTCAGCGTGAGCACTGCGGCGCCATCCACGAACAGCTTCACGTGCTGGGAGTCGAAACCGTCCGGAGGATCGTGGTTGAAGTCCCGCCAATCCGGGCCGATGAACAGGTTCAGACTCAGCCAATCGGTGACCTTGCCTTCGAACCCCAGCAGCAGCCGCCGGTAATCGTTCGAGTAATCGTAGCTCTGACTGGGCAGCGAAGGTTCGTGCTGCCAGCCGAAGCGATACGCGACAAACACGTACCCTTCCTTGAACACCTTGTAGCCCACGTCCAAGCCGACGTTGAAATCGTTTCGATCCACGTAATTCTGGTAAAAGGGGTCCGTCGCCGGACTCCGCCGTTCGGTCTTGAAATCGTGGATGTAGGAGGAGACGGCCGGGCGGAAGAACCAATCGCCGTGTTTGTGAAACGCGCCAAAGCTGTTCCGGTAGATGAACGCCGCCCGCCGGTCGCGCAACGGAATGCCGCCGATGGCCGGCGCGCCGCCCGGGGCGCCGAATGTCAAACCCTCCCGGCTGCCGTCAACCCACGTGAAACTGTTCTGCATCTGCCATGTCACGATACGCACCACGCCCTGAAACCCCAGGCTGGCCCGGTGTGCCACATGACTTTCAGAGGACTCGGAATGGTAGGTGTTAACTTCGGGTGCGTAAGCGGCGCCGAAGTTGAATTCCGGCATGGGCCGCCAGTCCAGGGCCAGACTCGGGGTCACCGAGGTGACGAGGGATTCCTGGAACGGCTGGGCGGCATCGGCGACGGCGGGTGAGGGTTTCTCGTCCTGGAGATAGACATTGCTATCGAACGTTTCCTTGAGTGTCAGGTCGGCTTTCAGCGTCAGGTTGCTGGCCAGTTGCCAGCCTTGCGCCTGGCTCTTGGTCCCGCAGATTACCGCGACCATGGTTAGAGCCACGATCAAGCAGTGACGACGGAAGGTTCGCGAAATCGCGATGCCTTTGCCGCGAAGCTTGTTCTTCATGCCACCCCACCCTTGGCTGGTGATGTTAGTTTGGTTTCCCCGGCGGGCGTGGTGACTGCGGTACTTGAGGAACGCGATTTCAGCAACAGCGTCAGCCCGGCGCCGACCAGCAACAGCACACCGGCGGTGATGAATGAGGATTGATAACTGCCGCCACTCTGCGCGGTGAGCGTTTGTTGCAGCCGGGGCAACACCAGGCCGCCCACGCCCCAGGCCGTGAACAAGATTCCGTAGTTCACCCCGAAACTTTTCAAGCCCCACAAGTCCTTGGTGTACGACGGGAACAAGGCCAGGTTTGCGCCGTAGTTTGCGCCGATGAGCGCCGCCACCAACACGATCACCACGGCGGCCATGTCCGGGGAAGCGGTGATGGGGATGGCCACGAACATCAGCACGGCCTGGATGAACAGTACCAGGCACAAAGTCCAGCGCCGTCCAATTCTGTCGGAGAGCGTGCCGGCGAGGATGCGTCCGGCGGCATTGCCGATGGCCATCACGGCCACGGCCACAAATGCCAGTTCACCCATGCTCGTCTTGGCCATGCCGCTGATGCTGCCGATGACCATCAACCCCGCGCCCGCGCCGATGAAGTAAATCACCCACAACAGCCAGAAGGTCGGTTGCCGCAGGATTTCGCGCGGCGCCACATGGACCGCCGCCGCAGGCTTCGCGGTACTGGCGGACGCGGTTGATTTCACCCCAGCCACGTAACCCGACGGTGGATTGATCAGCAGTTGTGCCAGGCCGCAGACGATCACGACAAAGGCAATTCCGAATATCAGCATCGAGCCGCGCAACTGGTAATGGGCCAGCAAGTATTGCGACAAAGGCGCGAGGTAAACCGGCGCCAGACCGAAGCCCGCAACCACAAGGCCGGCGATCAGGCCGGTCTTGGCCGGCGGAAACCATTTCAACGCGGGCGGCGTGGCCGACGAATAACCGAACCCGATGCCCGCCCCCACCAACACGCCGAAGCCGAGCAACCACATTACATAGTTGGTGGTCGTCGAGATGAGCACCATGCCGGCGCCGACGAGCAACCCACCGATGGACGCCGTGAGCCGCGGCCCAAACCGGTCCTGGCAGCGCCCCGCCAGAATCATCACGAATGCGAACACCAGACAGCACAAGGCGTAGGGATCATTCAATTGCGAGCCTTGCCAGCCAAACTCCTTTTCGATGGCGCCCTTGAAGAGACTCCAGGTGTAAAGCACACCCAGGGCGAGATTGATCCCGGTACCGGCCAGCGCGACCGTCCAACCCCGGTTTGCCGTCCCTGGCGAGCCGCTGTCCCGAATGCTGGTTACTTTTCCGTTTGCTGTCCCCCGCCCCAATTGCCCTGCCATAAGCGTATCCTTCCCCCGATCCCAAAGTTATCTGCTCTAACTAGCGCTACGTCATCAAAGAAACAACTTCCGCATCCAAACCAATCGCCGCGCCCGACCCGCGTTCCACGCATTTCGCAGCGGAGCACGCGGGCGGGCGCAGTTGTTCAACCGGCGATTACTGCTTGCCCTTCACCAGCGCATCCACGACATGCGGATCGGCCAGCGTGGTGGTGTCGCCAATCTGGTCCATGGCGTTCTCGGCAATCTTGCGCAGGATGCGGCGCATGATTTTGCCCGAACGCGTTTTCGGCAGGCCGGGCGCGAACTGGATTTTATCCGGCGCGGCAATCGGCCCGATTTCCTTGCGCACATGATTGACGAGTTCCTTCTTGAGTTCGTCACTTTCCGCGACGCCTTCCTTGAGGGTCACGAAAGCGTAAAGGCCCTGGCCTTTGATGTCGTGCGGCATCGGCGCCACGGCGGCTTCCGAAACTTTCGGATGGCTCACCAGCGCGCTCTCCACTTCAGCCGTGCCGATGCGATGGCCGGAAACATTGACCACGTCGTCAATGCGGCCCATCAACCAGTAATCACCGTCCTCGTCAGTGCGGCAGCCGTCGCCGGTGAAATAGAGGTTCGGATACATCGTGAAGTACGTGTCAATGAAGCGATCGTGATCGCCCCATGTCGTCCGCATCATGCCCGGCCACGGTTTCTTGATGCACAACTTGCCGCCTTCATTCGCCGAGCATTCGGTGCCGTCATCGCGCAGGACGACCGGTTCGACGCCAAAGAAGGCCCGGTTGGCACTGCCAGGTTTGAGCGTGTGTGCGCCGGGCAGCGGGGTGATGAGAATGCCGCCGGTTTCGGTCTGCCACCACGTGTCCACAATCGGGCAGCGTTCCTTGCCAATGACACGGTGATACCAGATCCACGCCTCGGGATTGATCGGTTCCCCCACTGAGCCAAGGGTGCGCAGCGAACTCATGTCGTATTTGTTTGGCCAGTCTTCACCCAAACGAATCAACGAGCGGATGGCGGTGGGCGCAGTGTAGAAAACCGTGACCTTGAATTTATTGACGACCTGCCAGAAACGGCCGGCGTCCGGGAACGTAGGCACGCCTTCAAACATCAGGCTGGTTGCGCCGTTGCACAGCGGACCATACACAATGTAGCTGTGTCCGGTCACCCAGCCGATGTCCGCGGTACACCAGTAAATGTCATCCTCATGCACGTCGAAGATGTACTTGTGCGTGAGGGCCGTGTGTAGCAGGTAGCCGGCGGTGGTGTGGACCACGCCTTTGGGTTTGCCGGTGGAGCCGGAGGTGTAAAGCATGAACAACACGTCTTCGGCTTTCATCGGTTCAGGCGCGCACTCGGGGCTCGCCCCGGCCATCAACTCATGCCACCAGAGGTCGCGGCCTGCAGTCATGTTGCCCGGGTTCTCGATGTGTTTGACGACCACCACCTTCTCGATGCTGGGCGAGTGCTTCAGGGCCTCATCGGCGATGGCCTTCAGTGGAATCGTTTTGCCCGCGCGCAACCCGCCATTCGCGGTGATGAGCAATTTGCAGGTGGAATCGTTGATGCGGCCCGAAAGCGCCTCGGCGCTGAAGCCGCCGAAGACAATCGAGTGAATCGCCCCGATGCGCGCACAAGCCAGCATGGCGATGGGCAGTTCCAGAATCATCGGCAGATAGATGGCCACGCGGTCGCCCTTCTTCACGCCGAACGATTTCAGCACGTTCGCGAACTTGCAGACCTCGGCGTGCAGTTCTTCGTAGGTTAGTTTCTTTACATCGTTCTCCGGCTCGCCCTGCCAGGCCAGGGCCGTCTTCGTGCGCGCGGCCGTTTTGAGATGCCGATCCAGGCAGTTGACCGTGACGTTGAGCTGGCCGTCCTCGAACCACGTGTGGTGGATGCGCCGTGCGGCAGTGTCCCAGGTGTATTTGCGCGCCACGGTAGGCGGCTTGATCCATTCCAGTGTACCGGCCTGTTCCAGCCAGAAGTTGTCGGATTCGTTGATCGAGCGTTCGTACATTTTCTGGTACTGCTCGGCGTTGATGTAGGCGCGCTGGATGACTTCGGGCGACGGCGGGAACGTCCGATTCTCCTGCAACAGTGAACTCGTGGAAACCGTTTTGCTTTGCTCAGTCATATACTTTTTTGTGTCTGGGTTTGTGTTTGCTTATGTTACAGAATCAGCGGTCATGTCAACCGCCTTTGACGGTCGGCGGGCAGGCAATTGCGGGCAGGCCCAGCCCGTGAAGGGGGAAAACGTGTTGTGCGACGCGCTGAATCATGGCCTCCACCTCGGCCGTCACGGCGGCGCGCTGCTCCGCACTGATGTATCGAACGGGATCGCGCAGACCGCCCGCCCACTCCGAACTGCCCAGCATCACGCCGCCCAGGCCAAGGCTGAAAACGTCATCATCGCCCTGCCCGGCGAAGGTGCGCCACGCCAAGGTCCAGCCGCGCACCGTGTGCTCGACGTTGTAACCGCCACCGCCGGCCACCAAAATCGGGATTTTCAGTTTGAGAAGTTCCTGGATCATGTCCACGAGTGCGTTGTTCGTCAGGCACAGATGCGTGAGTGGATCGCCGGCCAGCGTGTCCATGCCCAGTTCCAGCACGATCACGTCCGGTTCGTACGCGCCAAGCACGGGCAGCACCACCCGGTCAAACGCCAGCAGGAACGCTTCGTCGTGGGTTTCCGCCGGCAACGGCACATTCACATTGTAACCGCGGCCCGGGCCTTCGCCGATTTCATTTTCAAAACCACCCCAGGGAAACAACGTCTTGCCGCTTTCGTGCATGGAAATCGTGAGCACGTCATTGCGCCGGTAAAATGCCTCCTGCACGCCGTCGCCGTGATGCGCGTCCACGTCCAGGTACGCCACGAGTTTTCCAGCGTCGGCCAGTCTCATGCAGGCGAGCGCCACGTCATTGAGATAACAAAAGCCCGCCGCGCGCTGCGCCATGGCGTGATGGAAACCACCCAACAGATTGAACGCAATGTCCGCCTCGCCGGCCAGCAACAGATCCGCCGCGTTCAGGCCGGCACCGCACGCCCACGTGCCGTAGGTGAACAGGTCTTTGAACACCGGCGTGTCCGGTCCCCCGAGGCCCATTTTCAGGCCGGTGACGGTTAGATCACCCGCCGCCGCGCGCTGGAGTTCGTCCAGATAGACGGGAGTGTGCCATGCCCGGAGTTCATTCAATGTCGCCGGGCGGGCTGCCGCTTCCACTTGTCGCACCCCGTCCAGCAAGCCGAGCGACATCAACCGCTGCCGGGTGAGGCCGGCGCGCTGGGTTTTGAACGGGCAATCCGGCGGGTAGCTTAACAGCTCAGTCTCCGGGGAATAAATGAAGGCCAGTTTCCGGTCACTCATGGCGGGGGTGAGAGCAGGGGCGCGGTACAAAAGACCCGTGCCACGTGCGCTGCGCCGACCGTTCGGGTCGGGGCCTGGCGCGCGTGTTGGCGGGTTCGCGTTTCAAAGTCATCTCATCCTGTCCAGATGCGCCGCCTGAAAGGCGCGCAGAGCCGGCGACCAGTTGTGATGCCGTTGCGGGTGCGGGGCGGACCTTGTGCCCGCCGCCACAGATTCCAGACAACGCACCCGGGCTTCCATCCCAATCACTTCGTCCGTGCGGCGGCGACCCGGCGAAACTGATGGCCGGTCCGCGGCACAGACGACGTTACCCAGCCCGACGCTGCGTCATCCTGTGGTAAAAGTTAACGGGCTGGCCGTGCGCCTGCTTCACCGTTTTTGGCAATTCATTGCTTTTTTTTGGGCCGCAACGTGATGCCGCTGCGCTTTCAAGGCGGGAAAGCGGGTTGCCACAGAATCAAGACCCGCGAGGACTGGGAGCAGTGATCGCGTTGCGTCGGAGAACTGGACTCACCTCACCGTGGCGTGGCGAAGCCTGCGTCGTGGAGACGATGCCGCGAGCTATCAGTGGTTTCCCATGTTCCCAAGCTGCAAGAGCACGGTATGGCAGAACTGCAATTCCGCAGTCGTTATCACGTCACGTAAGCCTGGATGATCCATTGCGGCGGAATATCGGTCAGGAACGAGAGTTCGGTGGTGGCGTTGCCGATTTCGTTGAACAATGCAATGCACGTGGCATCGTCAATCGTGGGCCGATTCAGATACAAATCCGGCCACACGGCCTGGGGTTTCAAGCCAGCATCTCCGCCGAACGCCTGAACCCAGTCGCGTTTCTTCAAATCGGGAATGTGCATCCGGTAAATGAAGCCCTCCTCGCCATAACCACCGCACGCGGGGTTGGTGTCCGTGGAAATGGTCGGGCGCTTTTTGTTGCGCGCGGCGATGATGTTCCGCATCAGATCATTCGGGCCCAGCTTGGCGCCTTTGGTCTGGGGAAGAATCTCGACAGCGCCGGTATCCACGTGTTTCTTGAACGACAACTCCTCCTTGGTCTTAAGCCCCACGTAATAGCGCATGTAATCGCGGGCGTCCTCGACGGTGAATATCTTCGTGACCCAGGTCTGGAATCCCATCTTGAAGATGTCATCGGGATCTCGCGAATCGCCCCGGTAAGCGGTGAATTCATGCTCGGCGGGCACATGGTCTTTGGTGATGGTTTCCCCCCGCGTTCGCTTGGCTTTCGGGGCCGTGTTGGCCGCCGTTTTTCGCAGGGAGATGCGCCACGGATTATCCGCTGTCGGCGTGGGCGGGCCTTGGGCGACGGACGGGGCGGGCTTGGCGCTGGTCGCAGGCACGGCGGGCTTGATCTGCTTGACCGGGACGACCGGCTTGAGCGCGCTCACGGCCGCGCCCGCTCGTTTCTTATCGCAATAGGTGCAGATGCGGCCCGGGCCGGTGCCGTCGGGACCTTTGCACCACTGATATTTGTTTGGATGTTCGCAAGGCATAACAAGAACAGGTTAATGATCCACAAGCATGATGATTGGTGTTGTCCGCCGCTTCAAAAGCGCGGCACGAGATTGCAACGCCGAACACGCTCTGATTTTTCAAGCGGGATGGGGTGAGGTCAATTCATTTCCTTGAAGTTGTTCCACTGAGTCCTCATGGGGACCGAGCATAACGGAACCTCGGTTTGCAATCCGCCTCCTCGCGTCGGCGTCTACGATTCCGCAGCTATTTCGTCAAAGATTCGGCGGGAGCGTCCTGCCCCTGGCCCGGTGTCCCGAGGGAAGCATCGCGCCCTGGGTGGCGCCATGGCGGGTTCGCTGATCGTATTCCTGATTCTGCCGGGTGCAGATCCCGAGAATCTCGCGGGCCAAAGCATCAATCTGCTGGCGCACGGCCCGGGCATCGCTGCCGGGCGGAACGGATTTCACGCGCGCATGCATGTCCGACACGGCCGCGCGCACCAATTGAACATGTCCCTGCTCGTGCTCGTACAGCTTGGCCATGTAATCATTCCAGGTCTTCACCAGTCCGGGCGCGGCGTTGGTGGATGGCGCCCAGCGCGGTAAAGTAATGGTGATCGTGGTCCGCGTGGTGAACGCCCCAGGGCGGTTCATTTGTCCGTGCTGCCGGATGGCGGCATTCCAATCAACCTTCCAGACCGTAAACCCGTCGTGCCTGCCGGATGTGCCCCGGGGCCGTCGCTGCTCGAGCGAACGATGCAACTCCGGCAGCGTCGCGCCTATGACGGGGTAGTAATTGGTGCGGATCAGCAGCGCATCCTGCGCCACCGCCGTGGCGGACCAGAGAACCAGGCACGCGAGCGGGGATTTCAGATTTGCGAAACGAGCACAGGCAATCATGATGGCGCGCCAAGTTGCGATTGACCGCGCTCCCTGTCAACGAATCGGTCATTGATTTGGTCATTTTGCGAAACCGTCGTCCGCCGGAAAGCGCGTCCCGAGCGGGGGATGCGCGAGCCATTGTGGTTCAAGGCCGGCGAGGCGAATCGTGGTGGCGTGGATGATCATCAAATACGTGAATGCCGAAGCCAGCCTGGCGGCGTTCAGTGATGGTTGACGCGCGCACCGGCATTTTGCACGAGGCAGGTGTTATTAATGCTGATCGCAGCGCGTCGAAAGTGGAGTGACGATGCACTAAAACTGGCGATCCCGGTGTCCGGCTTGCACAAAACCTCGGGCTAAATCATTGACGTGCCCGGCATGAAGTTCCTGCCCGGACTGAGTATTACAAAATTTGGTCAACTTTCTTCGTGCAGAAATCGGAGGAGACCGGTCTAATCACTCACAAATCCCGGCAACATTCGCCACGAGGCGGTGTTTGAAGGAAAGCAGACGCACGTTTGCGTCTAAACAGCAAATCACAGGAGAACACATGAAATCGAAGGCACGATGGATGGTTGCGCTCGCGGTGATGGCGGGTGTGTGTTGGAACGGGGCCATGAACAGCATGGCCAACGATTACGAGGCCCAACTGAAAGCGGCAGCGGCAGCGCGGGCGAAAGACCCGGCGTGGAAGCCGTCCTGCCAGGAGGTGGACCTGATTCAAATTGGCGACAAGAAGAAACCGGGAACACTCCGGAATTTCTGCCTGAACGCCGAGGGCAACATTCTGGCGTGTTTCGGTAAGGCCATCCGGGTGTATTCGCCAAAAGGTGAGTTGCTGAAGACGCTGCCGCTGGAAATCCAGGCGGGCGCGATTTGCGTTGCGAAGGACGGTTCGATTTTCGCAGCGGGCGATGGCCGGGTGCTGAAACTGAACGCGGATGGAAAGGTGCTGGCTTCCGCCGTGTCGCCGGTGGCGAGTGAGCCGGTGACAATCACAAAAGAGATTGAGGAAATGCTCAAGCAATCCGGCCGGCCCATCAAAGAGGAAAGGGAGCGCATGTTGACCAGCCTCGAAAAGCGACGCACGGATGTCGCGGGGTTGGCGGCGACGGAGCAGGATGTGTTCATGGCGGTCGGTGCGCCCAGTGATTTCACCTATCGCGTTTATCGGTTCAATCACGCGCTGGAGAATCCGAAGCTCGTGGTCGAGAAACTGCGCGGCTGTTGCGGGCAAATGAACATCCAGTCGCACGCTGACAATCTCTGGATTCCGCACAACGCCCGTCACCAAGTCGAAAGCCGAGATCGCGATGGGAAGGAACTCGCGAAATTCGGCAAGGCTGGCCGGGTGAAGCCGAGCGATTTCGGCGGGTGTTGCGAGCCCAAGTGCATGCGTGTTCTGCCGAATGGCGAGATTCTTGCCGCCGAGTCCGGACCGCCGACGTGCATCAAGCGTTTCTCGGCAACCGGCAAGTTCATCGAAGTCATTGCCGCAGTGGAGACGAAGGGCGATTGCGTGCGGGTCACGGTGGAAATGAGTCCAGATGGCAAGCGGTATTACCTGCTGGACACCACGCGCGACGCCATCCGCGTCTTCGCGGCGAAGGGTTAAGCCGGCTCAAGCTCCAGTTTCTTTATGAGTCACCCGAAACAAGGCAGTGTGATGCGCTTCTGCGTCGTGTTGCTTGCGCTCCTTTTGTTCGGTGGCGAAAGGGTTTCCGCCAAACCGCCCGAGCCCATCCTGCTGGTGGTGATAGACCCGCTGGCCAAGGAATTAGCCTGCGCGTGTGTGAAAGGCTACGGCCAGCGGGATTATCGCAAACTTGCAGCGCGGCTTAAGTCGGCCCTCAAGCAGGAGGTCAGCATCGAGTTCTCCGATGACCTCGCTGAAACTCTGGCCCTCGCCAGTCCAGGGCAGGAAGTGATCATCGCTGGCGAGCATTCGCTCGTGATTCAGGGCGCAAAGAAAGCGGGGTTGAAATGCCACGCCATCTGCGAATTGACCGACCCCGAGGGCGGAACCACGTTCACGGGATCGTTCGTCGTGCGCGCTGACGATCCCGCCAAAGAGTTGAAAGATATCACCGGACGAAAGTTGTTGTTTGGGTTGGCGGACACAGGGGAAAATCATGCTGCCGCCCAGGCTGCATTACGAGCCGCCGGAGTCGAACCTCCCACGCCGGAAAAGCGTTCGGCTTACAGCGGCGCTGCGTTGGATGTGCTGGACAGTGAGTCGTCGCCAAAACCCGTCGCAGTCATTCCCGGCTACGCGGTGCGGTTGCTGGAAGGTTGCGGCAGCATCACGCCCGGCAGCTTGAAGGTGATTGGCAAAACCCAGCCCGTGCCGTTCGTCACGTTGTTTGTGGCTGAGAACATTCCGCCGGAGAAGGAGCAAAAAATTCTCAAAAGTCTGCTGGGCATCAAAAGCAACAAGAACCTGCTGAACGCCATGGAAAGCCGGGACGGGTTCAAACCAGTTAATGCGAAACCCGGCGGATCACAGGCGAATACTGAACCGGACTGGCCCGATTGGCGCGGGCCGGGCCGAGATGGGAATGTACCGCGGCTTCCCGCGCGCCTACCGGAGAAAGTGAGCTTCATCTGGAAAAAGGCCGCCATGACAGGCGGCCTTGCCGGTTTAACTGTCAGCGACGGCCGGCTGATTCTGGCCGAACGTGATTTTGCCGAGGAGCACGACGTGTATCGCTGCCTCAATGCAAACAATGGCGAATTGCTCTGGCGCTTGGAATTTCCCGCGCGCGGAACATTGGATTACGGCCAGTCGCCGCGGGCCACGCCGGTCATTCACGAGGGCCGTGCCTACTTGCTTGGAGCGTTTGGAGAGTTGCGCTGTGTGAATGTCACGAATGGCAAGGTGATCTGGAAACGGCATCTGCTTCGTGATTTCAAGGCCGAGTTGCCAACTTGGGGAATGTGTTCCCCGCCGCTCGTGGTGGATGATTTGCTCATCGTGAATCCCGGCAGCACGAACGCTTCATTGGCGGGGTTGGATCGTGCCACTGGCCGCACGCGCTGGACTGCGCCAGGAAATCCCGCGGCTTACTCAGCGTTCGTTTGCGGCGAATTCGGCGGACGACGCCAAATCGTCGGTTACGATCAAAATTCCCTGGGCGGCTGGGATGTGAAAACCGGCGCGCGGCTCTGGCAATTCGTGCCGCCCACGGAAGGCGACTTCAACGTGCCCACGCCCATTGCCGTGAACGGCGGCGTCATCGTGGCCACGGAAAACAACGGCACGCGGTTTTATCGTTTTGACGGCGCGGGCCGGATTATTCCGAAGCCGGCGGGCGAATTCGCTGACCTTTCACCCGACACCGCAACGCCGGTCGTGACGCGCGGGCGCGTGTTCGGGGCGGATCAGGGGCTGTATTGCCTGGACCTGCAGAATGGATTGAAAAAGGTCTGGCATCGCGAGGACGACACGTTGGGCGATTACTCGTCGTTGATTGCGGACGATGAGCGCGTGCTGGTGACCACGCTGGGCGGTGAACTGATTCTCCTGGACGCCAAGGCGGACGAGTGCGTCATCATTTCGCGATTGAAGGTGTTTGAAGACGACGTGGAGGTGTATTCGCATCCTGCACTGGTGGGGGCGCGGCTTTATGTGCGAGGCGGTTCGACTGTGGCTTGTGTGGACTTGGGAAACTACGGCAACGACTTTAGCCGGTTGGATCGTCAGTGAATCCAGGCAATCTTATTCAAGTATGAAAATCATAATTGCTGTTGGCCTCATGGCACTTTGCTGCGTGGGTTGCTCCAGCACGCGTCAATCGCAGTCTGACGCCGGCCTGCTTCCGGCGCTGCTTCCCTACGTGAACGAAGTTGCCAACGAGTTGAATGCAGTTCCGGCGGAAAGAAGAAATGTGTTGGGCGCAATCGCCACCGACGCCACGACCCGACTCAAAGAAGGGAAAGAAGCAAGCCTGACGTTTATCTGCACTCACAATTCGCGGCGCAGTCACATGTCGCAAATCTGGGCCCAAACGGCCGCCTATTATTACGGTCTGAAAAATGTTCACGCCTTTTCCGGAGGCACGGAAGTGACCGCCTGCAATTGCCGCACCATCACCGCCATGCGCCGGGTCGGCTTTGACATCAAGGACGCCACCAGCGGCGACAACCCGTTGTATCTCGTGCGATACGCGGGCAATCGTTCGCCCATCCGCGCGTATTCCAAGCTCTACAATGCCGATGCCAATCCCAAACGCGAGTTCATCGCCTTGATGACCTGCAGTTCAGCCGACAAATCCTGTCCCGTCGTCCGCGGTTCCATCGCCCGTCACGCGATTCATTACGCCGATCCCCGTCTTTGCGATGATACACCCACTGAAACGGCGGCCTACAACGAGCGTTGCCGGGAAATCGCCCGCGAGATGTTTTACATCATGTCCGAGGTCCGCCGGCAGATGGATGAGTTCAAGGTGGCCGCGCGGCCCTGACGGCGCACGATGCTCCGGTCGCAGCCCGAGGAATTGCACGACTTGATCGCTAACCCGACTTCCGCTATTCGACTGGGGAAACAGCGATTTTTCGGGGTCTTTGTTTCGTAAGTTGTTGCCCATGTGGCTGCGGATTTCTCAAATGTGCTGTAGTGCAGACCAACCCTCTTTTTCTTTGCGTGGGCCTGTG
>JACZKP010000096.1 GCA_014860005.1 Verrucomicrobiota bacterium
GACCAGGCGGTAGCAGCAGCGTGCTCATAAACCCACCGGTGAGGAACCGACCCGGCGTGCCGCAGCATCGCCGATCCGCAAACCAGAGTGCTAATCAGATGCGCTAAAACAAGTTTGAAAAGATGTGGGTAATGACAAGCCCTCGCAACCCTGGGCTTGATGACGGAATCCCTTTGGGATTCATGGAATTTTGTTTGAAAATTGTGGGCAATGAAAAGTTCACAACAAATTTGCGGTTTGAGTCGGCACTGTTGCTGGCGGTGATTTCACACTCGGCAGCAGTGCGCGCAGCGTGTCGAGTGTATCGGCCTCGGCCAACGGCTTGTCCTGCCGCCAGCGCAACATGCGGGGAAAACGCACGGCGAGGCCGCTCTTGTGGCGCGAACTCAGGGCAATGCCTTCGAAGCCGAGTTCAAAGACCATCGTCGGCGTCACGCTGCGCATGGGTCCGAACTTTTCCACGGTGGTCTTGCGGACAATGGCATCCACCTGACGCATCTCGTCATCGGTCAGGCCAGAATAGGCTTTGGCAAACGGCACGAGTTTGCGCCCGGCGACATCGGCGGGCGCGTCCCACACTGCAAAAGTGAAATCGCTATAGAGACTCGCGCGCCGGCCGTGACCGCGCTGCGCGTAGATGAGCACGGCGTCCACGGTGTAAGGATCAATCTTCCACTTCCACCAAACGCCCACGTCCTTCGTGCGGCCGACGCCATACTGCGCATCTTTGCTTTTCAGCATCATGCCTTCAACACCGAGACGGCGAGAACTGGCGCGCTGACGATCCAAGTCCTGCCAGTCCTCACCATGCAGCAACGTCGAAATTTGCAATTGCGGCGCGGCGCATTGCGCGACCACCAGCTCAAGCTGCGCGCGTCGTTCGAACTGGGGACGCGGACGCCAGTCCTCGCCCTGCCATTCCAACAAGTCGTAAGCCACCAGCGCCACCGGCACCTTTTCCAGTAACCGGGCGTTGACGGTCTTGCGCCCAATGCGCTGTTGCAGCAGGGCGAACGACTGCAACTGGCCGTCTTTCCACACCACTATTTCGCCATCGAGTACCGTGCCGTTCGGCATATGCGGGGAGAGAGCGGCGAGTTCGGGAAAGCGATCCGTCACGAGTTCTTCACCGCGCGACCAAAGCCACAACTGACCCTGGCGTTTGACCAACTGCGCGCGGATGCCGTCCCATTTCCATTCGATCTGCCAGTTGCTGGGAGGGCCGATTTGCGCGACGAATTCTCTGGTGGGAATCTGTAACGAATGCGCGAGAAAGAACGGATACGGCTGGCCCAGGTCGCGTTCGTCTTCACCGCTGTCGGAAACAACCGCGATCAAACGCTGGAAACTCGCGGCGGTCGGCCGCGCCGAAAGATCAGTGTAGCCAACGAGCCGTTGCGCAATGCGCTTCCCATCAAGGCCCGCGAGTGCCGCCAGTGCGCGCATGACAAGCAACTTGGAAACGCCCACGCGAAAGCTACCAGTGATGAGTTTGATGCACACCAACTGGCTGCGGCGATCCAACTGCTGGAGCAAGGGCCACAGGCGCGGAATCATTTCCTCCGGCGCGATTCCGCGCAGCGGCAGCAGCTTGTCCTCGACCCAGGTGGCGAGACCTTCTGTGGAACTGTGTTCAGATTGCGGCAGCAGCAACGAGATCGTTTCCGCCAGATCACCGACCGCCTGGTAACATTCCTCGAACAGCCATTGCGGGAGGCCAGAGGTTTGGATGGCCAATTCCCGCAGCAGCTTCGTGGGCACCAACTGGCGCGGCCGGCCGCCGCAGAGAAAGAACACGGCCCAAGCCGCGTCGGCGGGATGGATCGCACGAAAATAATCTTCCAACGCGGCGAGCTTGGCGTTGCTGCTCGTGCTCGCGTCGAGCCGGGCGTAGAGGTCGGCGAAGTTTTTCATGTGGGCTTCGCTGGTTCAACAGATGCGCCGCCGTCCTCCGTGGCCGTTGGGCCTTCCGCTTCTTCCTCGCCGTATTCCGTTGCGAAACTTTGTGCGTCCAACCCCCGTTCGCGCAGCCAGCGCACCATCACGTTGATCTGACCGTGAGTGACGAACACGCGGTGCGCACCCGTGGCCGCAATCGCCTGTTGCAGGCCCGCCCAGTCCGCGTGATCGGACATGATGAAGCCGCGATCCACGCCCCGCCGCCGCCGCGTACCGCGCAGTTGCATCCAGCCGCTGGCGATACCATCGGCGTAATCGCCGAAGCGTTTCATCCAGCTTGTGCCCTGAGCCGAGGGCGGGGCTAACACGATGCTGCGGTTCAACTGCGAAGTGTCGGTCAGGTTGCCGACGTATTGTGTCGGCGGTAGTTTCACTCCGGCATCGCGATAAATCTGATTAAGCGGTTCCACTGCGCCATGCATCAAGATCGGGCCGATTTCTGGATCAAGCCCCGAGACCACGCGCTGCGCCTTGCCGAAGGCGTAGCAAAACAAAACGGTCGCGCGCTTTCGCGCGGCGTTGTCCCGCCACCACGCATTGATGTCGGCCACGAGTTCAGCCTGGGCCGGCCACTGGTAGATCGGCAGGCCAAACGTGGATTCGGTGATGAAAGTGTGGCAGCGCACCGGTTCAAACGGCGCGGAGGTGCCGTCGTCCTCCAATTTGTAATCGCCCGACGCCACCCACACTTCACCTTGGTATTCCAACCGCACCTGTGCGGAGCCGAGCACGTGCCCCGCCGGATGCAAACTGAGCGTGACGCCGTGATGATTGATGATCTCGCCGTAGGCCAGAGTTTCGAGCCGGATGTCCGCACCGAGACGCTTGCGCAGAATGCCCGCACCCGGCGCGGCGGCCAGGTAGTGATTGCTCCCGCTCCGCGCATGGTCGCTGTGCCCGTGGGTAATGACGGCGCGCTCCACCGGGCGCCACGGGTCAATGTAGAAATCGCCGGACGCGCAATAGAGTCCTTCGGGTTTTGCAACGATCAGGTCCACAGTGCTTGAACATTGCCCATCAACGTCCGAAGCGAAAGATGGAGGCATCGCCATTTTTCCGACCCAGAAAGGCGTCCCGAATAAGCTCGGCGGCGATGAGGCTGAAGGTGATGCCGTTGCCGCCGTAGCCCAGCGCAAAATAGGCGTGCGGAAACCGGGGATGGACCCCGATGTAAGCCAGGCCGTCTTTGGTTTCCCCGAAAGTGCCGGCCCAGGCATACGCGACTTCCAATGGCTGATCGGGAAACAATCGTCCGAACTTTTTGACCAGGGTGCGGGTCTTTTGCGAAATCAACGCATCCCGGCGTTTCCCATTCACAAAGTCCTCGTCTTCCCCGCCGATGATGACGCGCCCTTCGGTAGTAGTCCGCAGATAGAGGTAGGGCGAGCCGCTTTCCCAAATAAGGCACTCCTGATGCCATCCGGAAATCTTCGGCAGCGGTTCGCTGATGAGGGCGTAGGTACTCTTCAAAGTTCCAGCCGCCCCGCGTAAAAGTTCTTTTGACTCGAAGCCCGCCGCGATCACGGCGCGCCGGGCGGTAATCTGAAAACCATTCTTCGTGGTGATGCGAACGCCTCGGCGGGTTTGTTCCATCCGCCTCATCTCCGTGCGGTCGCAAACCTCCAAGCCCGCGCGCTGCCCCGCCGCCAGCAGGCCGTGCGTCAGCCGATGCGGATCCACCTGACCGCCATCTTTTGAAAAAAGTGCCGCGGGGCGCGTGAAGGGAAAGCGCTTCCGAATCGCTGGCTCATCGAAGAACTCCAGCTTGATTCCCATCTTCCGACGCAATCGAAATTCTTCGCGCAGGTCCGGGATTTCTGATTTATAGCGGGCGAGAAACAAACTGGGTTTTCGCGCGAAGCCGCAGTTAATTTTCAAGCGCGTGGCGAGTCGTTCCAATTTGCCAATCGCCTCGCGACATAACCCGTAGCTCCGCCGCGCCGCAACCGGGCCGACTTTCTTGATCAGTTCCCGCAACGGCACATCAATTTCGTATTGGAGGAGCGCGGTGCTGGCGCTGGTGCTGCCCGTGCCGATGTCCCGCTTGTCAAGCAGCAGCGTCGTTACGCGCGCTTCCGCCAGATGCACCGCCACCAACGCCCCGGTGATTCCACCACCAATGACGACTGCCTCGCAACTCACATCGCGCTGCAACGACGGGTAATCCGCCGGCAGTCCGTTGTTGACCGACCAGAAGGGATGACTCGAAGTGAGGTTCATTGAGGCTGGGCGGCTACTTAGCTGGCAGATACGATCGGAAAACCCGCACCCCTTGTTCGCCACAACGTCCAAGTCATAAACGCAACGATGCTACCCAGGCGGCGGCGGCACAGTTTCCTCAAGTCTTGAGGAATGCCAACAGGTCGGCGTTGAGTTGGTCTTTGTGCGTGTCGGCCAAACCGTGCGAGGCACCGGGGTAAACCTTTAGGGTGGCGTGCTTGACGAGTTTGGCCGAAGCGTGAGTCGAGACGCCGATCGGCACGATCTGGTCGTCGTCGCCGTGGATGAGCAGGGTTGGCATGTCGAACTGCTTGAGGTCCTCGGTGAAGTCCGTTTCGGAAAACGCCTTGATGCAGTCGAGCTGGTTCTTGAGACCGCCTTGCATGGCCCGAAACCAGAAGGCATCCCGGATGCCCTGGCTGACCTTCGAGCCCGGTCGGTTGGCGCCAAAGAACGGCGTCGTGAGATCCTGGAAGAACTGCGAGCGGTCGGCGGTGACGCCGGCGCGGATGTCATCAAACTTTTGGAGAGGCAGGCCGGAGGGATTGGCGTGCGTCTGGAGCATCAGCGGCGGCACCGCGCTCACCAACACAGCCCTGGCGACGCGTTTGGTGCCGTGGCGCCCAATGTAGCGGGCGACCTCCCCGCCGCCGGCAGAGTGGCCGACCAGAGTGAGGCCATTGAGGTCCAGCGTTTCGATGAGCTCCGACAGGTCGTCCGCATAGGTGTCCATCTCGTTGCCGTTCCAGGGCTGGCTTGAACGGCCGTGGCCGCGACGATCATGGGCGATGCAGCGGTAGTAGTTGGACACCAGAAACACCATCTGGCTTTCCCAGGCATCGGCGCTCAGGGGCCAGCCGTGGCAGAAAACGACGGGTTTTCCCGTGCCCCAGTCCTTGTAGTAGATTTGGGTGCCGTCTTTGGTGGTGATCGTGTTCATGGTCGGGGCTCCTTGGTTGTTGATGTGGTGGTTTTCATGGTTTTGCTCAATCGGTTACTGATGTTTGGTTGCCAGACGTTTTCGACTTCCAGAGATTGTTTTCTTTGGCTTTTTTGATTTCCAGAAGCTTTTAGCTTCGGCTTCCAATTTTGCCAGGCGGGTGCGCTCCACCTGCGATCTGGTGAAGTTCACCGCCGGCGGCCGGTTGGTAATCTCCGGCGATTGCCGAGGCTTTTTTCGGTTGGGGCTTTCCAGAATTACTGGGAGTCTTCTTTTTGTTCATGATGATCTAACCTTTCATTTGCTGCGTTCGGTTGCAGGCGTTATTCGTGGCAGGAGGAGTGGCGTATCGTTTGGGGAATGGACATGAGTCATTCGTCTTCGGGCACTTTTTCGCGCAGGGCCTTCCGGTGCCGGATGGTCCGGTGCGCGCTTTGCTTGAGGGCTTCCTCCACCGTCCGGCGCCGGACAATTTCCTGCTGCAGCTTGCGGTTCGCGACCGCCAGCGCTTCCACGCGGTGTTGCGCTTCCTCGGCCTGCTTGCGGGCGGTAATGTCTCCGAACGTTATCCGACACCATTTCCCCGTCCCCGCCAACGCGACGGCGGACACGGCCCGAAAGCCGGCCCAAAAAGTGCCGCCGCCTTCCCGCTGCAGCAGCGCCTCGCAGATTTGGTTCGTGGGCCCGCTGAAAACCTTTTTCAGGAAGGCCAGAAAGTCCGGCCGACTCGGCGCGGCGACCAACAGGGGCAAGCTCCGCCGGAGCAGCCGGGAACGGTCAAGGCCCAGCCAGGCGGCGCTCGTCAGGTTCGCCTCCAGAATCACGCCCGCTTCATCCACCGAGCAATAGCCCACGGGGGCGAAATCGTAGAGGTCGGTGTACTTCTCCAGGCTCACCTCCAGTTCATTCCGGGCCTTCTCCAACTCGGCGTTCTGCATCTCCAGTTCAATCTGATGAACCTCCAATTCGTGGAGCAGCCGTTCGGGGCCGGATGCCGGAGCGCCGGCCTTGGACCGCTGGCGCTTCTGCTGCTCGCGCAGGCGGGCTTCGGCACGGTGGTAAAGCGCAGCCATCATCGGCTGGTGTGCCCGGTGAATACCCGTGGAAACCATTTTTTCCGAAGCACGACGGCGGGGAACGCGCACCCTGTTTGAGAAGGTTGGCTTTTTAGGCATTTTGGCTTGTTTAAGTTCTATCGGTTGGCGACCAACCATGGGCGCTTTGAGGACTCAGCTTTCACAGACTTTACCCTGAGTCTCTGATTTCCAGGACCGCGTGCATCACATGTGTAAGTTGTCCCTACCACACAGTTCATTCGCTAACCGCAGGTAAGAAGTTAAGTGAGAAATCAGAATATGCGACTGGGTATATCCCCCATCCTGGCTGGCATTGAAGTTAGGCGTTGGTGGTGGAAACGTTCATGAAATGCAAACAGGAACATGCGACCGATCTTCCCGTCGCGTGACTGGGCTTCAGCCTTTAGTTTGCCACGCGATTGATCACTCTGATGGCGTTGGCCAGAAGGATTGGATTGGATTCAAAAAATCCTTGTTTCGATCAGACGCCTGCTGCAACTCAAGTCGTTGCCGGTCACTTAACGTTTCGCGCCTTTGACCGTTTTCCGCTGGAGGTGGCGTTCTGACCTCGGGCTGCGAGTCGTCGCGGTCTGCGGCGCTGGAAACGGCGCGGGCAGTGGGGTGAGCGGATTCCGAGCGCGCGCGCTTCACAGCGCTGCGGAGTTTGTCATCGTGATGGTTGTATTTCATAATTGGTAACGGATCTGTGGAGTAATTCCCTTTCCGAGATTGGCGGGGCCAGACAAGTCAGCTTTCACAATTGCCTCCGTAACGTGCCCGCAATCTCGTCGAACAATTTTCCGACGGCGGACCGGTTCTTAAACTCGGCGCGCGTCATCAAGCGGGACTTGTTCTTATCTTCCTCGAACACCTTCACCTGTTCCGCAGCGAAGGCGGCGTCGTAAATGTTCAGGTTGGCTTCGTCGTTCAACCGGAAGGAGCGGTCATCAAAATTAGTCGAACCCACGGACACCCAAACATCGTCCACGATCAGAACCTTGCAGTGATACATGGTGGGCTGGTACTCGTAGATCTCCACGCCGGCATCCAGCAACGCGCCCCACAACGAGCGGCTCGCCTTCTGCACAATCTTGGTGTCCATGACCGGCCCGGGCACGATGATTTCAATCTTCACGCCCCGCTTGCGCGCGGCCACCAGGGTTTCGATGGCCAGGTCATCCGGCACGAAATAAGCCGCCTGCAAGCGGATGCTTTTGGTGGCGGAAGCGATGGAGAGCAGATACATCAGGCGGACGCTTGCACTGCCTTCACCCACCGAGCTTTTGAACACCTGCGCCAGCGCCGGGCCCACCGGTTTTGATTCGGGAAAATAATTGCTGCCGAGAAGAACCACGGACCGGGTTTTGATCCAGTTGTCAATGAAGGCGGATTGCATTTGGGCCACGGCGGGGCCTTCGATCTGATAATGCGAATCGCGCCAGTGATCCTTTGATTGGGCCTGGCCCTGCCACTGATCCGCAATGCCGACTCCCCCCGTAAACCCAATCCGACCATCCACCACCAGGAGTTTGCGATGCGTGCGATTGTTCATGCGCGCCAGGTTGTACCAGTGCAGCGGGTGATAAAGTTCCACCTCCACCCCGGCAGCTTTCATATCTTCCAGGAATTTCGCTTCGATCTTGCCGCTGCCCACCCAATCCAGCATCACATGGACTTTCACGCCTGCCCGCGCACGCTCGCTCAGGGCGGCGGAAAATTTCCTGCCAATTTCGCCCGACCAATAGATGTAGGTTTCAAAGGTGATGGTTTCCCGGGCACTGCGAATAGCCTCCAGCATGGCGGGGAAGATCTGATCGCCGTTTTGGAGGGCCGTAACGCGGTTTCCCGGCAGGATACCGGGGCCGAGTAATTGTCCCATAGACCGCAGGAACTGCGGGTCTTCGACGGAGAAGCGGTGCGTCAGTTGGTAGCGGATTTGTTTTTCTCCCGCCCGAAGATTGAGAAACACGAGCGTGAACAGGCCCGTGAGCAACACGGTTATGAGGATTACCCACCACATTTTGGTTTTGCCCCGATGTTTCATGCAAATGGCGATGAAGGGTCCATCCAGCCACTGGTCACGTTGCGCCAACCGTTAAGCTCTCCGGGAGCGGCGGCCAAAGACCACGCGATATAACACGAGCAGAATGATCGCCCCGATCACGGAGGCAACAAACCCGGCTGGCTCTCCCGGCTGATACCAATGGAATGCCTGCCCGAGGTATTTCGCGACGATGGCGCCAGCAATGCCAAGCAACGTGGTAATGATGAATCCACCTGGATCTTTCCCGGGCATAAGCAACTTGGCGACGATCCCGACCACTAAACCAATTAGAATTGCATAGATAATTTCCATGAGTTGTGTCCTTTCATACTTGAAGCGCCGATCTCGCCGCCGCCGTTTCTGGGGGTCTGGTTTCGAATATCGAAACCAGCCCTTTCCCCATCGGACGACAACTGGTCAGCGGCCGTCTCCATCGGCGTCGCCCGGCAGGACCTCCTCCACCCGATCCCAGGCATCGCGCGTGGCCCGCTTGGCTTTGTCCCAGCTCAATCCAGCAGGTCCGCTGGATTTTTCGTAGTCGCGTTGGAGGTCCGCTTCCACCTCTTCATACTTCTTCCCGGGATACTGGCTGCGGCCTTCATACCCGGTGCGGTAGGCCGGTTGGTAGGCGGTATAAGGCGCGTTGCGTTCCACGTACTTTTGCTTCGAGTAATTGGTTTGCCAATACGCGTTCTCGACCGTCGGATCCATTTTCTCCGCCCGGCCGCGCGCTTTGGGCCCGGCGACCACTACTCCGTCGCCCACGGGCGTTCCGGTGGTGGGATCACGATTGGCGTCCGTCCCATTTTGTTCGTCTGCCGGTTTCATGGTTTCTTGGGTCATGTGTTTGCTTCTTTCTCTTATTTGCTTTTCCGTTGTCGAATTGTTTAACGACCATTCCTGGTTCGTGATGGCTTTGCGGAACAAGACGAACCGCGGCGGACGGTGTGCATGAGTTGCTTGAGGTGGTGGTTCATCAACGTCTTGATGGTTGGTTGGGTCGTCCGGAAAACGGCGCGGTCGGCCTCACGTGCAGCCTCGCAGCAGGAAGAAGATGAGAAGGAGGGGAATCGGAATACCCAATGCCCATAACACAACCCAGCCGATCTTGCCTTCCTCCGATTTGCGATTAAGTCGAATTTTCATACGGTCCTTTCACGATGTGGCTTTTCGCCCGGCAACCGTCTCGCGGCGGTTGCAGGGCCGTTGCGGTGGCTACACCTGGAACGCTGGGCGCTTACGGTCGCGGCTGATCGGGCGGACTCCGCGGCGCAAACTGGCGGGCCCTTCGTAGGCAGATTCATACGGCGATCCGTTGCCATTGGATTCACCGAGCGCCTCTTCATTAAGGGACGAATGTGCCAATTCATTGAGCGCTTCGTTGGCGTGCTTCTCCTGGTCGAGTATTTGTTGTAACAGACCTGCGGCTTTCTGGTTGTCCAACAGTTCGGCCCATTCGAGCAGGCAGCCATAGGACGCTATCTCATAGTGCTCCACCTTCTGTGCGGCGGCGATCAACGCGGCGTTGAGAGCCGGTGATCCCTTAAACTCCGCCGCAATTTCGTCGGCCTCTTTCAACAGGCCCACCGTGGCTTCGCACGTTTTTCCTTTGGCTTTTTTGCCGCACGATTGGAAGACCTGTTCGAGCTTCTTCGCGTGGCCTTCGGTTTCTTTCAAATGGGACTGGATCGCCTTCTTCAGGTCAGGGCAGGTGGCAGCTTTCGCCAGCTTGGGCAACGCCTTGATGATCCGCCGCTCGGCGTCGTACATGTCCGCCAGTTCATCCAGAAATAAATCTTTGAGTGTCTTCATGTTGGTTGTTGTTTATCGGTAATTGGTTGATTGGAGAGGACCCTGCGGCCAGTCCGCCCAGCCGCAGGGGTGGTTTGATTACGGCTCAACGAGTACCGGCGTAGGTTTTTTCTTTGGCCAGCGGGCGCAAGATTTCGGTGTCACCACTGGGCTTGCTGGCTTTGGGCGCGGAGGCATCACCCGCGACACAGATGTCCTGCGCCCCGGCTTGTTTGAAGATGTCCTTGGCCCGGGCAATGTCGCCCGCATCGTCCGTGTGAACCGAGATCAGGATATTGCCTTCCTTGATCTTGCCTTCGTAACGCTTGGCTTCCAGTTCCGGGATGCCCAAGCCGATCAAGCCACCGGCAATACCGCCGACCGCCGCACCGATGGCCGCACCACTCAACGCGGCCATAATGGGTCCAGCCGCAATGAACGGCCCGACGCCCGGGATAGCCAGAGCGCCGATCCCGGCGATCCAGCCCAACGCCCCACCGATGCCGCCGCCAGAGAGGGCTCCGGTGACCGCGCCCTCGGGTGCTTTCGTGTTCTTCTCGTGCGCAAAGTCGCGGCTCGTGTCTTTGTCCGCGAACAACGCCGAGATGTCGTTGTTGGAGAAGTTCGCGTTTTTCAACTGATCAACAATGCGATCAGCCTGCTCGCGCGAAGTGGCAATGCAGAATACAGATTTCTTTGACATATCGTTTGCTTCCTTTGGTTTGTGTATTTGTTGGTTTACTTGTCGTCGCTGGTGGTGAGTTTCACTTCCAGTTGGTTGTCCACATTCCCGGAAGTCGCGATTCGATTCGCGATTTCGCCGATGAGACGTTTCTCCTCGGCGGTCTTGACCGGCCCGCGCAACGTGACCCGGCCATTTTGGGTGATGACCTTTACGTTCTGGGCATTCACGGACATGCCATCCGCGGCGGTGATTTCCTTGCGAATCTTCGCCGTGGTGTCCACGTCCGCTTTGCTGTTGCCCTGATTGAACGGCGTCAGTGTTTGGTCATCACGGTCGCGAACGTTGCGCGCCGTGTTATCCGGCTGCCGGGTCGCGGGAGTTCGTTCCTCACGGTCGCGAACATAGCGCCGGGAATCGTCGGCTTCGGTGGTCCCGTCAGTGGTGAAGTACGGCTGAACATTGTAGGCGCGATAAACGTCGCGGGCGTAGCCGGGTTGATTGAAGTCCGGCCATTGATCGGCCTTGAAATGCGGCGCCTTACTCAACGTTTCCTTGGTAGTGTCCAGTTGGAGGGTGTCCCGATCGGTGGTGTATCGGAGTGCGCTGGCGGGAACCGCGCTGAGTACGTCGTCCATTCCAAGGAAATCGCCGGTCGAGACGATCACGGCCACGATGCGGCCCGAGGACAAATCCACCAGGAGGTTTTCCACGTCACCCAGCTCTTCATCCTGGAGGTTCTTCACGGACGTGCCGATGAGCTTGCTGGCCTTCTGGATCTGACCCAGGCGCGCCGCCGGAATCTGGGATTGACTCTCTTTGCTCTGGCCGGGGATACGGTCCTTGTCCCAGGTCCCATCCGCCCTGCGGGTGGAAACCGTGTTGGGTGAACGATCCGCCGTGCGTTGACCCTCGGTGGTGTAGCGTTGATCAGCCGCGTTTCGTTGATCATCCCGGTTGTAGCGTTGCCCATCCGTCTGGCGTTGGCCGTCCGTGATGTTGCGTTGATTATCCGTCGCCTCGTCTCGTTGGATGAAGGTGAAGGCGGATTCCTGGCCGTAATGGCGATAGACGGTGGACAACTGCGCGGAGTCGGTGGATTCCGCCCAATTTGACTTATCGAGTTTGGGCGCGTTCTGTAGTTTCTCCTTGCTGGCATCAAGGTGCAGGACTTTCTGGGCAACATCGTGATGCAAGGCGCCCGGCGGCACGGCGGTCAACGTATCGCCAATCCCGATGAACCCGCCGGAGGACAGGATTACTTGGACGACGCGGCCGGATTCCACATCCACCGCGAGGTCTTCCACTTTGCCGAGTTTCTCGTCCTGGTAGTTTTTGACTTCCATGCCGATGAGGTCGCTGGCTTTGGCCGCGCCGTTCAGCCGATCCGCCCGCTGCGCATGGGGAGCGCGTTCACGGGTGTAACTTGGACCATCCGTTTTGGGGATGGGGGTGTCTTGGGCCAGCGTCGAGAACGCCAGGATTGAGCTGGCGGAGGCGCTGATGAGGATTTGCAGTTTTCGTTTCATATTTTGGTCTGTGTTTTTTTGTTGCCGTTCGTTGTGACAAGCTCACGCTTTTTCACAGAGTCCACCCTAGTCGAGGAACGCGAGGCGGCGCGATGGGGTGTTACCCTACTTTGAACGGATGGAATCCGCGCCCGCTCCTTGTAGTCGCAACGCTGACAGGAGAATCAAAGTGAATTAGCCAGTTCGGAAGCGTGCGCGCAGGTAAACTGGTAGCAGTGAACTGGCATCGGATATTTTGGTTGGGCTTGTGGCTGGCCGGCGCGGTCGCCCCGGAAGGATTGTGCGCGGCGCTGACGCCCGAAAAGCTTTACCAAAAAGTTTTACCCTCGGTGATGACGCTGGAGGTGGAAAGCCAAAGTGGGGAACGGTTTGTCGGCAGCGCCGTGCTGGCCCTGGCGGACGATATTGCGATGACGGCCTGGCACGTCGTTGCGGATGCGCGTTCGGTTTGGGCCGTATTCGCCAACGGCCAACGCGTAGAAGTGATTGGATGCATTGATCATGACGGCGGGCGCGATGTGGCGCTGCTGAAGTTGGAAAAGCGACTGCCCCATCGAAAGGCGGTTCTCGGCTCGGAACTGCAGGCGGTGGCCGCCCGCGCTTATGTGATCGGCGCGCCCAAAGGCTATGACTTCAGCATCAGCGATGGACTGATCAGCCAGATTCGGAAGGTGGACGGCGTGCTGCAGTATCAATTGTCTTGTCCCATTTCTCCGGGAAATAGTGGAAGCCCGGTCCTGAACCAGCGCGGTGAAGTTATCGGCATCGCCTCGTGGACGAAGGCCGACGCGCAGAACGTGAGCTTCGCCATTCCCACCCAGGAATTCACCCGACTCAAGGTTTCTCAACGAGCGATGACTTGGGAGCAACTGGCGGCCACCGGCCCGCCGGCCCCGACGTACAGCTTGACGGGACTGCGCCCTGCCAATGGCAATGCGCGCGACGCCGAGGCGGGAGGATTCGCCGCGTTCCAGAAACGCTTGAAGGATTCCGTTGGCAAATCGGTGACCGTTGTGGTTCAGGAAGCCGGACGAACCAACATTTTTACATTTACCGTTGAGTAACTGGTCAACCAACTGGCGACACTCACTCCACACTCATGAAATTTTTGAAAAACACCAAACTGATGGTTGGATCCGCCTTGCTAGTGACCAGCCTGACACTCCTCGGTATCTGGGTTTTCCGGACCCCATTGCGCGAGATCACGCGAGGCGAATTGGAACAGATGGTCGAGACAAAGACCCTCACGGACGGCAGCGTCCGGCCCACGCCCTACGCCGGCATTTACCGTGTGGAAGGCAAACACAACCTGCCTGGCAAGTCCGAGCGGGTCTTCCTCACCACACACCTGGATGAAGCCCAGATAAAAACCCTGTTCGACCAGAATTTGGCCAAGATCGAAATTCCCGGTCAAAGCAGCGGCCAGTGGGTGATGGTCCTTTCCAACCTGCTGATCGTCGGCGTGGTCATCGGCGTGGTCATGTATCAGCGCAACATTGGCCGCGGGAAAAATGCCCTCGTCAGGGAACGGCCGACCGTGAGTTTCCGCGACGTAGCCGGTATCGAAGAAGCCAAGGGCGAGGTGTCCGAGGTGGTGGATTTCCTGCGTGACCCAAAGAAATACGAGCGCCTGGGCGGCCGGCTGCCCAAAGGCGTCCTGCTGATCGGCCCGCCGGGCACCGGCAAAACGATGCTGGCCAAGGCGATTGCCTGTGAGGCCAACGCCCATTTCTTCAGCGTGCATGGCAGTGATTTCACCGAGGTCTTTGTCGGCGTCGGCGCCAAACGCATCCGCCAGCTCTTTCGGCAGGCCGCCAAAAACAAACCCGCGATCATTTTCATTGATGAAATTGATTCGGTCGGCCAGGACCGCAAGCTCGACACGCACAGCGAACATCAGCAGACGATCAACGCCTTGCTCGCCGCGATGGACGGTTTCGACAGCAGCCAGGGCATTGTGGTGATTGCGGCCACCAACCGGGTCGAGGACCTGGATGAAGCGCTGCTGCGGCCCGGACGTTTCGACCGCAAAGTTTATGTGCCCTATCCCGACATGAAGGGCCGGCGCGCCATTTTGCAGACCCACGCCACGGGCAAACCCATCGCTGACGAATCGAAGGCTTTGGATGTCATTGCGCAAACCACTCCCGGCATGTCCGGCGCCGACCTTGCGAACCTCCTCAACGAGGCCGCCATCTTTTCCGCTTTGCAAAACGCCACGCAAATCTCGCAGACCGACCTCGAGGCGGCGCGCGACAAAGTCCGCTACGGCCAGGAGCGCAAATCAATGGTCGTGAACCAAAAGGAGCGCGCGATGGTGGCGTATCACGAGGCCGGCCACACCATCGTTTACCTGCACACCTTGCTGCTGCCGCCGCTTTACAAAGTCAGCATCGTGCCGCGCGGTCAGGCGCTGGGGGTCACCACCTTTTTGCCGGACGAGGACCAGCACATCCAAAGCCGGCAGTTCCTGCTCGAGGAATTGCTTGTGCTCATGGGCGGGCGCGCGGCGGAAAAAACTTTTTACGACGCCACCACCAACGGCGCGGCGGGCGATCTTGAGGTCGCGCGCAAGATCGCCCGGAAGATGATTCACGAATGGGGCATGGGCGAGAAACTCTACTACGAACCCGAACAGCGCGAGGCGGAATCGGAGATCAACCGCCTGCTCGAGACTGCCGACCGCCAGGCGCATGAACTTATCCAGACGCACAAGGAGAATACCGAGAAGCTGGCCAAGGCGTTGCTTGACCGGGAGACGCTCACGAGGGACGAGGTGCTGCAACTGCTCACCCCGGCGGGCGCCGCCGTCCCCGCAAGCAAAGTCCTAGCTTGATCAGAGAGTCCCTGCGGGTTCTAAGAGCCTGTCTGAAAAAGGAGCGCGGCTGTGTCGAAGACCAGCCGCAGCATGCTGAGAATAATCCAATGCACTGAAATTGGGTGGCTGGCTGCGGCTGGTCGAGGACGACACAGCCGCGCTCCGGGGTTTTCAGACAGGCTCTAAGCCAACCCGGTGCGATCCGGGCTGCCATCCTGCGAGAGCAGACCCCAACCTCCGCCACGTTTTGAGCAGGCTTCTGGGGTGAACACCCACCTAGGAATTTGTCGGACTTAGAAAACCGATTGAAGGAGTGGAAACTATTGCGGTCCCCGGTCGCTGCTAATACCGAGGGTCTGCGGCCCGCTCGCCGGGCCGCTGCTGGCATTCCCGGCCGCTCCGGTTGGCTTTTTGCCGCGTGCGATCGCCTTTTATTACCCGCCAGAGGCGTTGCCGCTTTCTTTTAGCCCGCCGCCGCTTGGTGTTTGAGCGTGAAGAGCCGTTTGAGGTTGTAGCTCAGACACACCAGCGTCCATTCCAGCGAGACCTTCGCCCGCCCGCGCAGCCGGAACCGGCGGAAGCCCATCACTTCTTTGATGATCCCAAACACGGGCTCGACCGTCTGCTTGCGCAACCGATACAGCGCCTGCCCCACCGCCGTCTTCAGCCGGTGCGCCATGTGTTCTTTCGCACTCGCGGCGGGGCCGGGGGCG
>JACZKP010000097.1 GCA_014860005.1 Verrucomicrobiota bacterium
CCAGCCAGCGTGAGGCTACGCCTTGCTCGCGTTTCATCCCACAGTCTTCAGCGCCGCTATATTCCCACATTGCTTTGCCTCAATCCACCTTCACCCCCGCTTGTAACCATCCCGCACTTAATCAAAATGAGAACTGCTGTCAAGGGCGGGGCAGCAGAAATCAGGCGGCTCTCGCGCCAAATATACTTTGCTGATCATGGAGGACGTCTCCCTGCGACTGGAATTGCTCTGCGCCGGGCAAAGGACGGTGAGGAATAGAACGAACGCTGCTTTGACATCGCGGCGCGTTTGCCGTCTGCTAGGAATGGCCGGGTTGCAACCGTCCGATCAAGCCTCATTCGAGCTGCGGAGCCGTGCTGCCACCTTGCCGGAAATCGGTTTGAGAAAGTCCATGAGCAATAAAGTTTTGTTGACCAGTGTTTGCCGTCCAATGGGGCCGCAATATGGCGATGCGTCTTCGGTTGGGTATGAATTGCTTTACCGCCAGGTGACGCGTGCGCAAGGCATCTTCAGCCCTCGCACGGTGAACGTGCATTTTGGGCTGGACTACATCGCGGAGAATCTCGATGCACCCACCGTGGTGCTGCAATACCCGTCGAAGCGCGAGCTGATTGCGGAACTCAAGAAGGGCTACGATTACGTGGGCATAACCTTCATCATGGCCGTGATGCACAAAATGAAGGAAACGGTCGCCCTCATCCGCGAACACGCGCCGAACAGCAAGATCGTCCTCGGTGGCTACGGCACGGTGTTGAAGGACGAGGTGCTCAAGCCCTACGCGGATTACATCTGCCGCGAGGAAGGCGTGGGCTATTTCCGGCGGCTGCTGGGCGAACCGGAAATCCCAATGCCCTACAAACATCCGCTCATCGTGAGTTGGCTGAAGATTTTTGGCTGGAAAGTGTCCGGCACCGGCAAGATCTTTGCCGGTCTTGGCTGTCCGAATGGTTGTGATTTCTGTTGTACCTCGCATTTCTTCTCGCGCAAACACATCAAGTTGCTGCCCACGGGCCGGGACATTTACAACGTGGTGGAGAGATATTTTGACCTCGATCCGAGCCTGGTGTTTCTGATTATTGATGAGGATTTTCTTCTCAATAAGAAGCGCGCGCTGGAGTTCCGCGAGTGTGTGCTGAAGGGCGGCAAGAAACCGTCCATCTTCGCGTTCTCCAGCATCAAGGCCATCAGCCAGTACACCGTGGAGGAGATTCTGGAGATGGGGATTGACGGTTTCTGGATCGGCTACGAGGGCACGCGTTCGAACTACGCCAAGCAACAGGGCCGGCCCGTGGAGGAAATTCTCACCGAGTTTCGCGCGCACGGCATCACGGTGCTGACTTCGATGATTGTGGGCTTCGATTACCAGAACCCGGAAATCGTGGCCCAGGAACTCGACGGGCTGATGAAGCTTAAACCGGCGCTCTCGCAATTCCTGATCTACGGTCCCGTGCCGGGCACACCGTTCTACGAACGCGTCATCAAGGAGAATCTGTTGCAGGACGTTTACACCAGCGACAAGGATTTGTTCTATCGGCGTGCCGACGGTTTCCGCACGATGATCAAACACCCGACGTTGTCGCCGGAAGCGATCGAAGACATTCAAACCTGGTGTTTCGAGCAGGATTTTCAGCGGCTGGGGCCGAGCATCTATCGCGTGCTCGAAACGCGCCTTCTGGGTTATCTCAAACTCAAGGATTCGCCGAATCCGGTCTTGCGGGAGAAGGCGGAATACTACGCCAAGGAATTGCGCATTGCGTATCCGGTCTTTCTCGCCGGGCGATTGCTGGGGCCAAACGCCGCCATTCGCAAGTGGATCGGCGAGGTGGAGTCGCGCATCCACGCCGAGTTGGGACGTCCCTCGTTGACGCAGCGCCTCCAGTCCATGCTGGCCGTGGGGGCGGCGCTGTGGACCGGGCTGACTCTGAAATTTGATCTTTTCCAGCACCCTCGCCTGCAACGCACGGCCTATCGCCTGCCCGATCAGCGCTGGAGTGCGTTCGAGTTGTGGGAGGAGTTTCAAGCCAAGGTGGCCAGCCCGAACTTCTCGGTCAAAGTCGAGTTGCAGCACGCCAAGCAGCAGGTGTGGATGCGCCTGGAGGGCGCGCTTACCTCCGCGGACGCCGAAGGTCTGGCGCTGCGCATTCGGGATTCCCTGGCCCGGAGCAAGAGCCGGCTGGTGTTGGACCTGAACCGGTTGCACTGGGACAAAGTGGAGGACTTGCGACCGTTGCGGGAAAAGCTGGCGGAGTATCGCTCCCGCATCCGGGTGGTGCTGCCCAAACTCTCGGGGGCGCATCCGGAACTCTTGCGGTTGGCGGGCATGTTCCATCGTTATTAACGTGCGGTTTTTCACGATAGCGGGGCGCACTTGCTTGTAGCGCCAAAGATTGTTGCTGATAGTTGTTGCTATTCGGCCAGAAACCGGCACTCTGCCTGCGTCTGTAAGATAGCTTGTCTCTTTCTAGGCATGGTAAATCTTCAAGTGAACTCCGTTCAGTGATGATTTTAGACCCGATGTTCGGGAACAGTCTGTGGAAAGCACCGGTTTGTCGGACAGTATATCATCACATGAGTAATAAATTGTTTGTTGGAAATCTTTCCTTCAATACCACTGAAAACGACCTGCAGGACGCGTTCGCCGCGCACGGCACGGTCACCGAAACCAACCTTATGATGGATCGCATGACCAATCGCCCCCGTGGCTTTGGTTTTGTGACCATGAGTTCACCCGAAGAGGCGCAGAAGGCCATTGCCGCGTTGAACGGCAAGGAGATTGACGGTCGCGCCCTGACTGTCAATGTCGCCAAGCCGCGCGAAGAGCGTTCCGGCGGCGGCGGCGGTGGTGGTGGCCGGCGTGAATACGGCGGCGGCGGTGGCGGACGTAATCGCTACTGATCCGACGCAAGGATTTCGCGGCGGGGTTCGGGTGAACCGGACCCCGCCTTGTCATTTACAGTGCGCTTTGCGCGCTGGACGAGCATGAAAGAACAACACATTGAAGTCGAAGGCCGCGTGGCCACCGTCCTGCCCGGAACAATGTTCCGCGTCGAACTCGAGAACAAACATCTCGTGCTCGCCACAATTTGTGGCAAGATGCGCAAACGCTGGGTGCGCCTGACCGTCGGCGACCGCGTGAAGATGGAAATGTCGCCCTACGATCTGGAAAAGGCGCGCATCACCTGGCGGTTACGGTGAGCGGGTGGCGCAGCCTGCGTTGCCCTCAAAGCCGCATCAAGTCGCCGCCCATTGTTAGAAAGGCATTTTTTATGACGCACAGCCCCCGAACCAGTCCTCGCAGCGAATATCTTCAACAGGAAAATCAGCGGGCCCAGGCGTCACCCTCCATCGCGGAGAAGTTTCCGCGTCTGAAAACCGTGACGGTGGACCTCGGTCACTATGACCCGGAAGGTCTCACGCGCAGCAGCCAGATCAAATACACGGTCAATCTCGAGCACGCAAAGTCTGTGTTCCGCGTGGCGTGCCACAACCCGGAATGTGTCCGGGGCGATTTCGATCTGAGCGACGTGCTGGCGGAAGCGGTGGCCGCGCGGCGCACGAGCGTATCCGGGGAAGCTTGCTGCCAGGGTTGGCGCAGCCGCGCCACGATTGATTCCGTCCCCTGCCGCAACATTCTCCGCTACAAACTCACGCTCGGTTACTGAGCGAACGGCCCTCCGGCCAGCGCCTACAGCGATGCCTGCGACTGGCGTCCGCCATTAGCGCGCGAATCCTGTGCTTGGATTCCACTCCCGCTTCGTGTTTCATCCCTCCCGGATATGGACGACGCCAATTCCCTGATCGAACAACGCAAAGCCAATCTTGCCGCCCTGCGCGCGAAAGGCATTGACCCCTTCAAGAACAAATTCACCCCCACGGAATCCTGCCAGCAGGCGCGCGATAATTACGTCGAAGGCCGCGAAGTCGCGCTGGCCGGCCGCATCACCGCGCACCGTGAAATGGGCAAGAGCCAGTTCATTGACATCCGCGACCAGAGCGGGCGCATGCAGGTTTATGCGCAGAAGAACGTTCTCGGCGATGAGCAATGGAACATCTTCACGCATCTCGACCTGGGGGACTTCGTTGGGGTGCGGGGAACGATGTTTACCACCAAGACCGGCGAGATTTCCGTGAAGCTCGGCGGTAGTCGCACGGGCGTCCCGCCCGTTCGAAGTTCGGATGTTCCCCAAAAAGAAACGAACGGGCGGGACGCCCGTGCCACTACGCAAGCGCCCTTCACCATCCTCGCCAAGGCGCTGCGTCCGCCGCCGGCCAAGTGGCACGGACTGGAGGACACGGAGATTCGTTATCGCCAGCGTTACCTCGATCTCATCGGCAATCCCGAGGTGAAGGAAGTCTTTCTCAAGCGCAGCGCCATCGTGCATGAGATTCGCGCGTTCTTTCACAGTCGGGGCTACGTGGAAGTGGAGACGCCCGCGATGCAGGCGATTCCCGGCGGCGCGGCGGCACAACCGTTCAAGACCTTTCACAACGCGCTCGGTTGTGACTTTTATCTGCGCATCGCGCTGGAGCTGTATCACAAGCGGCTGCTCGTGGGCGGCATTGATAAGCTGTTCGAGATCGGCAAGAACTTCCGCAACGAAGGCCTCTCGCGCCGGCACAATCCCGAATTCACGATGCTCGAAGCGTATCAGGCATTCGGCGATTACGAGACGATGATGGAGACGGTGCAATCGCTCATCTGCCACGTCGCGCAGAAGGTGATGGGCAAACTCGAAATCCAACGAAATACGAAATCGTTGAGAGAGCTTATCGGAAAGGCGACCGAAACCATCACCGCTCTAAGGGCTCCAGCGGATACAACCTTATCAGACATACTTCAAACTCTGAAGTGCCTTGAACGAGACATTGGGGAGCGCTCCTCCATTGATCTCTCAAAAGAAGCCATCTCCCTCTGCAAACAGGCAGACTCAGCTCTCCAAACTGCAATCCCAAACAGCCAATTGAAGGCCGGGACCACAACCTTACTTGTACCATTCAAATTGATGGACATCGTGGGAGAACTTTCAATGCTCACCGAAAAATCTGAGCCCATCAATCTGGGCCAGTGGCATAAGTCCCGTTACAAGGACCTCATCCGCGAAAAAGCCGGGGCTGACTGGTTTGAGATTCCTCCTGCCGTCCGTCGCCAGCGCGCACACGACATGGGCGCGGAAATCGGCAAGGAATACGAGGACTTTGAAGTCACCGGCGCGGTGTTTGAAAAATTGATCGAGCCAACGCTCATCCAACCCACGTTCGTCACGCATCTGCCGAAGGAACTCGTGCCGCTCGCCAAGCTTTCGCCCGACGACCCGACGACCGTCGAAGTCTTCGAGTGCTGCATCAACGGTCAGGAGATTTCCCCAGGCTACACCGAGCAGAACGATCCCATCGCGCAACGCACCACGCTGGAACAGCAAGCCGGCGGCGAGCAACAGAAGCTGGACGAAGATTTCCTCGTCGCCCTCGAACACGGCATGCCCCCGGCAGGCGGAATCGGCATCGGCATTGACCGTTTGTGCATGATGTTACTGGGACAGGAAAGTATTCGAGATGTGATATTGTTTCCGCAGTTGAAGCCGAAGTGAGAGGAAATGACCAAAACACAATCCAAAAAACTTGAGTTGAATCGGCATCGGCGATTTGTGACCAACTTGCTTACAAGCGGGTTTGTGTTGTCTTGCGTAGTCTGGTTGACAAGTTGCGGTGTAAAACAGGAAGAGCATCAACGAGTGCTGAAGGAATTAGAACAATCGAAGGCTGCAAGTGCGGATGCCAAGAATGAAATCGAGCAGTTGAGGGAGAAGTTAAGAGTCCTTGAGCAAGAACACCGGCACGCCCAAGAATCGAGCAGCAGAAAACTGACTGCGTATGAATGGTGGCCGCTCCTCAAAGGGAAGAGCACAGTGGAAATAAAGGAGCAATTGGGCGTTCCATACTATTCCACGGACAATGATCGAGAGTGGAGCTATTTTCATAAAGCTGTCGCTCAAAACAGCGGAGCGACGCACTCGTTGTTAGTCTATTTCCGAGGTGGCCGAGTGGTTGGAGTGAGGAGTACGGACATGAATTCCATAATTCAAGAATAGGGATTATTTCCAAGGAACTCGTGCCGCTCGCCAAACTCACGCCCGATGACCCGACCACTGTCGAAGTCTTCGAGTGCTGCATCAACGGCCAGGAAATTTCCCCCTGGCTATTCGAGGTGTGAATTTGTTCCCGCAGTTGAAGCCGAAGTGAAGACATCCGAACGCCGGGTTGCCAGATGCGGGACGAAGGATTACTTTCGTGCCAGATGACACTCACCATTCCCTCCGAAAGACTTGCGAACTTGCGCTTGAGTGAGCGCGACGCCTTGGTGGACATCGCCATCGGCCTTTACAAGCGGGAGGAAGTATCTTTGGGCCGGGCAGCAGAAGTGGCGGGCATTTCATCCGTCCAATTGCTCGGGGAATTGGGCCGCCGGCACATCCCCATCAATTACGGGCCGGATGATTTACAGGCCGACATGGCAACATTGAACGACAAACCCTGACCAACGGCTCGCGAAGCCATGAGCGTTGTCAGCGACACGACGGCAATCACAACGCTCCTCAAAGCGGAGCAAGCCCGGCTGCTTGAAAAGTTGTTCGAGCGCGTCTTTGTGCCGCAGGCAGTCTGGGATGAGTTGAAGGAGTTCCACACCGACCTGCCTACCTTTGTCGAACTCCGTCCCGTGCGCGATGCGACCGAGCGCCTGAAAGGAACCGAACTCCTCGGACGCGGCGAAGCCGAGGCGCTGCTGTTGGCCAAAGAATTAAACGCGCGACTGCTGCTGACTGACGACCGCAAAGCACGACTCGCCGCCCGGCGGCTGCGAATCCCCTGCAGCGGACTCGTCGGCATGATCGTTCAAGCAAAACAGCTTGGAAAAATTGATTCCGCCCGCGAGATGTTGAATCTGCTGGAGACGAAAGGCGGATTGTATTTGTCAGATGCCGTGGTCGCTGAGGCCCTGCGGCTGGCTGGTGAAAACTGAGTTTAGTTCATCGCCTGCATGATGCTCCTCGGCCAGGAAAGCATCCGCGACGTGATCCTGTTCCCGCAGTTGAAGTAGAAATAGCGACATTGCAAATATGCGCCGCCGCCATACACTGTTTCCATGAACGCCATCGCCGTCGAATTGGCTCGGAAACTTCAAAGCCTCGATCCCGAAACTGCCGCGTCGGTCGAACAATTGGTGCGCGATGCTTTGCACCTCGCGGAGAAGAAAAAGGCCGTCGCCGCAACCTGGCCAACGGGCTTCTGGGAGGACGTTCGGGCCGATTGGAGAACCGAGCCGTTCGAACGCCCGCCGCAGGGGGACTTTGAAAAGCGTGAGGACTGGTAATGACGTGGCTTCTCGACACGAATGTCTGGATCCACCATCTCAAGAACCCCAATGGACCCGTCGAGCAACGGCTGAATGGGGTTGCTCCTTCCGAAATTCTGCTGTGCTCCGTGGTCAAAGCCGAGCTCTGGCACGGCGCGCATACCGTAGCCGCAGAGGCCCTGCGATTGGCAGGGGAGAGTTGAACTGCGGCAGCACGCCGTACAGAATAGGACCGCGACGTAAGCCGGTTCCCGCAGTTGGAACCGAAATCCGAAACTTAACAAATGAAGAAAACCATGGATGTCTGGTTCGCAGTGGTGGCGAGTGCCGCGCTGGCGGGCTGCTGTGCAACGGCGCCGACTCCGGCGGAGAACAGCGTCAAACCCGGGGTCAACGCGGAGTTTCTCAAGCCGGAACTGCCGGTCACGCAATGGGTCGAGCGCTTTGAGCGGGAAGGCCGGGAAATCTACGACCAGCGCGCGGAGATTGTTAAAGCGGTTGGCTTGCGTCCCGGTATGAGCGTGGCGGACATCGGCGCGGGATCGGGATTATTCATGCCATTGTTTACCGAGGCGGTGGGCGCGAAAGGAACCGTTTACGCCGTGGACATTGCGCCGGAGTTCGTGAAGCACCTCGAGCAGCGGGCCGCGACCGCCGGCCTGAAGAACGTGCGCGCGGTGCTTTGCACGGATCGCACCGTGGAGTTGCCGCCGAACTCGGTGGACATTGCGTTCATCTGCGACACGTATCATCACTTTGAGTTTCCGCAGAGCACGATGACCTCGCTGCACCGCGCCCTGCGACGCGGTGGGGAAGTGGTGCTGGTGGACTTCAAGCGCATCCCCGGCGTTAGTTCGGAGTGGACGATGAATCATGTCCGCGCCGGGCAGGAGGTATTCGAACGCGAGATTGAAGCGGTGGGTTTTCGGAAGGTGGGCGAGCTGGACCTGCTCAAGCAGAACTACTTCGTGCGCTTCCGGAAGACTGGTCGCTGAACGAGCCGCCGCGCCGTCCACGGTCGCACGCTTCAAAGGGCGGCAGCGCCTTGGTTTCGCGCTTGTCGGCGTGAACTCAACTGTTAGTTTCGGGGCATGACGTAATCCCCGACAGAGGCCGACGAGAACTGCCCGCTGGATCCGGCCAAACTCGCCAGCTTCGGGCTTTGCTGGGTCGCCATCGGTGTCTATGTAGCTGACTCGCTCCTGACGCATACCGCGCCACCCGTGGCGGATCGCCCGGAGTAAACCGAATGAGGTTGGTCCTGGCGTCAAATACTTCCGCTTCGTGGGATCACCTCCCACTCCGGAGACCAACTCCGGTTCCAAGCGGAAGCTGGATTGCGTCTGAAGTGATCAGGTGCAGGACGAAGCGCGAAGAAACCATGGCGAGCAAAAGCGAAGGGTGCGCAAACTCACGTCTGCGCACCCGCACGCGAAAAGCACAGCCTTGGCAGGCTGGCCGGGCCGACCAATATTACTCGACGATTTGGTAGAACATTTGTTCCGAACTGACGCTGTCCGTCACTTCACGGGCAGTGGTGGGGTCCCCAACATTTTCCCACTGTCCGGTCATCAGGCTGGCCCGACGCTGCAATTGAAACGGCCCCACGCCGCCCTCCCAGGTGATCGTTACGACCGAACCGGCAACCCGGATGGCGGTGATCTCGACTCGGGGAAGCGGAGTGGAATGAATCGCGATCCCGAAGGGAGTAAGGCCCGTACCAATGATGCTCGGCGTGTAATTGGCCCCGTCAATATTTGCCGAGGCCAGGCGCTGGGCGCGGGCGACCCAATACAGGGTGTTCCCCGGGCCATGAGCGACGCCAAACGGGATCGCCACGGGATCCACCAGAATCAGCGCTGGATTGGTGCCGGCCAAATCCATGCGCTTGATTTCATGGGTGCCCGCATCGGCGTAATAGATGTTGTTGTTCGCCACATCCAGCGAGACCGTGTTGAAATGCCAACTGTCAATTGTGGAAATGTTTCTGGCCAGTTCCACCGCATTCAATCCGCTGAAGTCCATGCGGAACAGCACTCCCATTTGGGTGGGATCGTTGAAATAGATCTGGCCGTTCGCCAGGTCCAGATCAATGGCCGTGTACTGGACCGAGCCCGGACCGCCTCCGAGCAGCGTGTAACCCGTGCCATCCAGATTACCGCGAATCACGCCTTGGAAGTAATCGGTCCAATAGACATGCCCGTTCGCCACGTCGAGTTGGAGCATTTGAGCATTACTGAATCCGTGGTCAACCTGATTAAACAACACCGTTTTTTCCGAGCCATCCAGTTTTGCCCGCACGATTTGGCTGGGCAGGGTGCCGTCTGGCGAGCCATCTTCAGCCCAATAGATATGGCCATTGACCGAATCGAGCGCGACCCCAATGGAACGATTTAGACCGGTGGCAAGAGGCGTTTTACCCGTGCCGTCCGCATTAACTTTCCAGACGGAACCCAATTCCGGTCCGGAAAAACCGCCGTCCTCCGCCCAAAAGATTTGCGTGGTGATCGGTGATTCCTTGAGGTTGAAGGCCACGATGCCATTGTTGGCATCCAATGCGAACAACTTCCCGCCTCCGAAAGCGACATCGCCAACGCCATTGCCATTTGGATTCTTTGTCGGAAACGGGCGAAACGGCACCGGCAGATCCTGTTGATCCAGTCCATAGACGGTCTTCTTGAACAGCCTCAACTGATGGGTTGCGTAACTGCCGACGACATGCGGTTTGACAATGGCCAACAGGCTGCGTTCGCGATCAAAAGCAAACGGTCCCCCGAGCCGGGCCGCGAGCGTCAAATGGCTATCCAACAGCGTGGCGGCGGCCGAATTGGTATCGAGGCTGAAATATTGCAGCGGACGTTGTCCGGCGGCCCCCGCCGTATCGGCTTTGGTGTAAAACGTATCCCCTTCGCCCCAGTCAATGCTTTGCATGGCAATACCGGCCCCGGCATACAATTCAGGCACGGAGATAATCAACGGCGTGAAGTTTACGCCATCGGTCGTTCTAAAGAGCACCGCTATGGTTCCCGCACGGGTCCCGACCAGGATTTCGGTGTTAAGGCCGGAACCGCGGACGGCCATGCTGTCACCGAAGCGCCGGTTGTTGGCGTCTGCATCGTTGGCGCTGGGGTCCCCCTCGTAAGCCAGCACCGGAGCCGCGCTTTCGTTGGCCCAACGGTAAATGCGAAATGGACCGTTATTTCCCAATGCCACTTCGTTGGTGCTGTTCACCGTGAGGTTGCACGCATAAGTGGCTCCGTCGGCTGCCACCCCGATCTTGTTCAGCGGAAAATTAATGTCCGTCTTGACACCCGCAACACTCAAATTGCCGATAAGCGTTCCATTGGTAGAATTCAAAACGTAAACCGCCGCGTTCGTTTCGGGAAATCGGCTGGTCGTCAGGAGATTGCCAGTGACCCGATTGAAGGCCAGACCCCGGTGCCGGTCGTTGGTGGAAACCCAGTCGTAGGGCTCCGTGGGAGGGATGACCCACGCTGGGTCCAAGGTATAGGTTGACGATTGCGCCAGAGCCGCAGGCGCCACCGCGCATAAGACAAGGCCGCTCAAAGCCGCGGTGATCGTTCGGATTCGGATCCGCTTCACACGCCGATGCAGAGATAAGGATGTAGTCATGGTGGTTTTGTTGGTTTGTTAGTGTCGAGGTTTCGTGATTTCGCGCCGTTGATACTGATGCTTACAAGAAATTCCCTTTTGACACCCGAGGTTTTAGGGGACTTGCTGTTTGTTACGTCCAACTAACTTTCCGCGATCCTACGCCTGTCTCTGCCGGTCGCAAGCTTTCTTCCGTTTTGGGAAACGGCACTAATCTTCCCTCCAGAGTTCAATGATCCCCGCACCCACGTCTTCTCCGCCGGCATGCGGGCGGGCATCATGGAGGAGACAAATTCAACCCCCTCGCTTGCCTGCGCTGATTCTGGCGTTACAGTGACGGACTTTGTTGCCGTATGAAAAAGCCAGTTTCATTTCTTCGAACGATCGCGCTGATTGAGGGCGTATCGCTTCTGGTGCTGCTCGGGGTCGCGATGCCGCTCAAGTATTTTGCCAGCCTGCCGATGGCGGTGACATGGGTGGGGTGGATTCACGGGGTGTTGTTCCTCGTATTTTGCGGGGCGCTGTTGCAGGCGATGCTGCGGGTCAAATGGCCGTTGGCGAGAGGCGTGGCGGTGTTCGTCGCGGCGTTGGTGCCCTTCGGCCCGTTTCTGCTGGACCGGCGGATGCAGCTATATGAAGTCGAAGCGGACGGGTGCTCGCTCAAGACGCCGGCGACGGATTGACCCACGCGGGGGTGTGAGACAGAACTGATCCAGTTGAGATTTGCGGCTTGTTTTTGGATGTTCCTGGCTAGGAATTTGTCGGACTTAGAAAACCGATTGAAGGAGTGGAAACTATTGCGGTCCCCGGTCGCTGCTAATACCGAGGGTCTGCGGCCCGCTCGCCGGACTTCTGACTGCGTTCCCGGACGCGCCGGCGGGTCTTTCGCCG
>JACZKP010000098.1 GCA_014860005.1 Verrucomicrobiota bacterium
AGCCAGGGGCTGAGTTGTGCCACGCCGTATTTACCTTTGGGTTGTTCCCAATCTCGACCCTTCCCGGCTCCGGGTCCGTTGGCCCATTCGCTGAAATTCGGCGCCACACCACCCATGATGAACTTCGGTGTCTCCGTGGCAAACTCCGTGTCCCGCCACCAGCCCAGGCCGCCCTCGATGTCGGAATAGAGTTTGATCGGAGGCGCAGGCTCTTTCCGGGCGAACATCCAGGTGCCGAACAGTCCGGTCTGAAAGCGTTGCCCCGGATATTGATCCAGCAACGGCCAAGCGGCGACATACATGGAGAAGCCGGCGTTGTAGGTGTCGGGAACCTTCTCGTTGGGGACGAGGAGGTAGCCAGCCATCTCGCCTTTCTGCAGCCGGTCACCGACTTGCGCGAACGAGGCGACCGCTGTCGTAGCGAGCGTTACTGTCGCGATCCATCGCAACCTGCCGATTTGTCGAGCCCTGTTGCTTTTCTTAAATCCAATTTTCTGGGGGAGCTGTCGGTTCATAATGTCGTTTCGTGTTACCGCCTGGTCGTCTGTTCTCACACTCCGGTTTTTTTGCAAATCAGTCAGGGCTTTGACCATCGTCTCCCCAACCAAGGTTGGGTCTCGGGTCGTGCTGCTCCCTCAAGGTGCTTTTTCCTGGCGGGTGACGATGGGGACATAACCCACCTCCAAGCCCTTGGGCGGCGTCACAATCAGGGCAGGGTCGAGCGCCACCAACTTGCCACGAGTAGGTGGCGGCATATAGTCGCGGTCCATCGGCCAACTCGCGTGGAGTTTCTCGACGAAGGACTGCAGCTTCGCCTTCTTCTCGGCGCTCCAGGCGTATTGCTGGAAGGCAGGTTGATCCACGAACCGATACCAGGAATAGGTCACCAGCGAGCCATCGGCCAATCGCGCGGTGAACGGTCCGGTCCTGGCCCCAGGTTGGGCCCAGGCTCCGGTCGCAGGCGATGTGTAGGGGACTCCCGGTTCGGCCAGCTTGAATTCCTGCAAAGGCAACCTGGTCTCAGCCGGTACGTCCGCAGAAGGAATCACCACACGTTCTTCCCCGACCTGTTTGTAGTATTGCGGAAACACACCTTTCGGGCTGGGTGCGTCGGCCAGCCACTGCACGCCCCAGGCGTTTCCATCGAAGACCGTGTTTTCAAAGACCCGCTCGACGCCGGTGATCTTATTGCCAGCCTGAGTGTAGCGGGTGGGGCGCGGTGACAGCTTGGGTTTCAAAGCGCCTTTCTCATTAAAGCGCCCCGAGCAGGCCGGGCCGCCATCGCGCCAGGCTTTGAACGCATGGTAGAGGGCCGCCTTCGAGTAGTAGGTGACATCTTGCACGAGGAAGGCCCGGCCTTGGTCGTCCACGGGGAACTGGAGCTTGGGCAGCTTGGAGTAGATCGTGCCCTGTGCGTCCGTCGCGTCAAAGCGCGGCACGGTGTTGATCTCCATCGCGCCGCCGCCCATGACGCCCGGGCGGGCGTCGAGGCCGCGTCCGTGAAGGAAGGGGTAGTTGAAGAGCTTGCCGATCTTGCTCCAGGTCTCAGGGATGTAGTAGGCGATGGGGCCTTTGAAGTTGGCCGCGCTGAGGAAGCAGGTCCAGTTCTGGTCGCCGGTGGGGGGATCGCCCGTGGTGGGATCGGTGAACGGCAGGGCCATCCAGGTGTAACCGAGGAACTCGCCGTTGGGATTGCCTTGGAACGGCAGCGCATCGGGAGGAATCAAGACGCGGTTGCTGAGTTGGGCGATGCCGAGGCGATGGTCGGGGAGCGCCTCGTTGTCGTAGAAGAACGACCAACCCGGCGAGCCAATCTCATAATCGTAGCATTGCGGCGTGGCGTTCATGCTGAACTTGGGCGGGCCGTAGCGGAAATGGGTGCGCGCCCAGTAGCCCAGGCCGCCTTCCACCGTTTGGAACACGCTGCTCCAGGTCGGGCCGCGTGCTTTCCACGTCCGGGCCAGCGTGCCTTCCGGCGCAAGCGGTGTGTCTGTATTGTCCGAGTTGTCCGGCTGAATCCACGAACTGGGCAGGCCGATCTGGAAGTTGGCCAGCGGCTGGTCCACCAGTGGCCAGACCGCGGCATAGAAGCCCATCCCCGCGCTGTAACCACCATCGGCCGGCAGCTTCTCGTGGCCAAAGCCAAGGTAGCCGTGCAGTCCTTGGGAGTGGGATGTCACGTTGCCGGAATCGGCTGGCTTTGTGGCATTGGAGGATGTGTCTTGGGCGGCACACGGCCAGGCGAGCAGGGCGATGAGGTGGAGGGCGGTCTTCATTGTCAAGAGGGGTTGCTTTTACACCATCTCTTCCCGAGCCGCGTCCCAACGCACCATGCGCCGTTCTTGCTGGGCCTTGAGCGACATCAGGAACGTGGCGGTTTCGATGAACGCTTCTTCGGTCGAGCATTTCGGCGTGCCCCGACTGCGAATGCAATTCAGCCAATCAACGATATGATTGGGCTGAGAGGGCGTCTGACCGCGCACATAACCTTTGGGCAGTTCGGGATTCCGGTAGTGGTGGGCAGGGATGATTTCGAACGCGCTGACATCATGCGCAATGGCATCGAACCGCAAGGTGGCGTCGCGACCGCAGATCGTCACCGGCTGACGGTCCGTGGTGTTCATGCTGCCATCGAAGGTGACCGTGCGGCGCAGCTTCTCGAACTGGTAGGTCGCCACCCAGGTGTCGGGCACTTCGCGGTCGTCTTGGAGCAGCGCGTTCAGGCCCGCGCACACACACGTGTCCGGGATGCCGTGGCCGAGAAGGTATTGCACGAAATCCAACTCGTGCGACAGCAGGTCGCCGGCGTAACCGGTGCCGTAAGCGTAGTAACAACGCCAGTGCCAGAAATGCCGTTCGTTCCACGGTATCTTCGGAGCTGGCCCGACCCAGAGGTCCCAGTTCACCGCTTGGCGGACCTGCTCCGGCTCGGGGCGCTCCCACTGACTGTAATACCCATACCAGCGCCAGTTGGGACGGTTCGGTTCGGTGGACTTGAAGCGGCCCGTGCGCACCAGGGTGACGGGACCAAGGATGCCCCGAGCGATGAGTTCCTTCGCCTGTAAGGCGCAGGTGGCCTGGCGTGCCTGGTGACCGAGCTGGAAGATCACCCGGCTCTGCTTGAGCGCGTCGCGCATGAGCTTCGCCTCAGCCAGGGTCCGGGAGAATCCCTTCTCGCAGTAGATGTCTTTGCCCGCCTTGACGGCATCGAGCACCATCTGGCAATGCCAATGGTCCGGCGTGGCGATGACGACCGCGTCCACCCGCGGATCGGCCAGCAACTCACGATAATCCTCGTAGGCTTTGGTATCGGGATTCCGGCTGCGCTCAAGGCCTTTTTGGCGGTGCGGCTCATAGACGTCGCTGACCGCCACCACCTTGACACCGGGCGTCAACGCGACGGCGTTCAAGAGGTCGCCGCCGCGGGTGCCGATTCCGATGCAACCCACGCCGATGGTCCGGCTGGGCGCGGGTGCGGACAGAATCGAGGGCACAGCGGTGGAGGCAGCGGCCAGGACCGTGGCCGTTTGTCCGGCGGTACGGAGGAACTGACGCCGGTTGAGAGATGCAGTGTTCCTCCGGTGAAAAGGTCTGTTTTCAGTTTTCATGGTGGCACTTCTCGAGTCTTGCAGATTGCCTCGCGGCTCTCAGGTCGGTTGTGAATGGTTCGGTGGACGGCTAAATGTCTTCGAATATGCATGGGTCCATAACGCGCTGGGTCAGGGTGCAAGTGCCGGACGGCTGGCGCAACTTCCGCACGCGACGACTTTTCTTGCGGCCAACCGTTGCTCAATCGCCTTTGACGTCGGCGTGGTGGAAAGCCCGCCCAATGCCGTGCAACGCAACTCGCGCGGCATCTGGCCGGCGACCCGCTTGGCCGTCTCGATCACCTCGTCCAGTGGGATGAGAGGGTCGTAGTCTGCCAGGGCCATGTTCGCACAGGCGAGCGCGTTGCTGGCAGCCATCACGTTCTTGCTCAAGCAAGGGGCTTCGACGCGATTGGCGATCGGATCGCAAATCAAGCCCAACATGCTTTGGAGCGCCAGCGAAGCCGCCGCAACGGATTGAGCCAGCGTGCCTCCCGCCATGTCCACGAGCGCCGCCGCCGCCATGCACGCCGCGGAACCGCCTTCCGCCTGGCATCCGCCCACCTCGGCGGCGAAACTCGATTGCGTGGCGATGAATATGCCGATGATGCCGCTGGCCAGCATCGCCCTGGCCATTTCCACTTCCCCGATTCCCAACTCCTCGGCGGTGGCAATCACCGCTCCGGGCAGGGCCGCGCACGCCCCCGCCGTCGGCGCGGCCACAATGACACCCATGGCACTTTTCACTTCCATGAGCGCGGTCACATACAGAACCATGCGACCGAGCACCCCGCCGTTGAGCAGCCGCCCCGCCCGCAGCAAATCGTTGAACTTGCCGCTTTGGTGGCCCAGCACCCGGTCGTCGTAGCGCGTGCCCGAGATGCCTTGGGCGATGGACTGCCGCAGGATGCGGACGAGGTCCACCATTTTGGCCATGACTTCCGTCTCCGTGAGGCCGCCTCGCGCCATTTCGTATGCCACCCCGAGCTTCCAGAGCGGCGTGTTGCGCCCCGCGTCGTGACGCAGCATGTCCGCGCATGTCGTGAAGGGCACCTGCGCGTCCCGCCGCGTCAACACCGGCAACACGGGAGCCAAACGTTTCACCGCCTGAATGTCGAACGCTCCGTTCAAGCGGGCGAGAATTGCATCGCTGACGAACTCGCCCGCCTTCACTTCAACCAGGTGTGCGCCGCCGGCCTCGTGCGCCAGCACGGCGTTGGCGTGCATCAACGCAGCTAGCCGGCGCGCCAGTTCCGGGCCGTGACTGCGCACCCACAGCAGCGTTTCAAAGCAATCGCCGGACACGGAGACATCGAATGCATCCACGTTCAGCACTTCAATCATGCCGCCGCCGGTGGAGATGGCGCGCAGAAACCGGGTTTCGTGTCCGTTGCGCAACGTGAGCCGGTAGGTGTTCGGATGCGGATCACCCGCGTCCACGGTTTCGATGCGGATGCGCACCCCGGTTTCCCGCAGGGTCTGCATCGAGTCGGGCAGTCGTTCGTCGTCGGCTTCCCAACCCATTAACCCGCCGCCCAATCCCATGTCCGAGCCTTGGCTGTCGTGCGTCGTGGGCAACGAGCCGTTGCGGTCGAACTCGATCAGAACCTCCTCCAAGGCGCCGCCCATCAGATCGCGCGCCAGCCGCCCGATTCGCAATGCGGCCGCGCAATGCGAACTCGACGGCCCGCGCATTACCGGGCCGATCACGTCGTTGAATATGCTGGCCAGCATGTCAGGCGTCTTCCGATTGTCTCGAACGGTCAACGTAAAAACCGGTGACTGCGGCGAACCGCAGATGACTTCCCCTTCAGTCTAGCTTTGCCTGCCGTCCTGTCTTGGTTCATTTTATCGGGATAATGTGAAACTCAGCACAATGAACGCAGTGAATGCCAGGCTGCGGGCCAGCAACCTGTCGGTGGCGACCGGCGTGCTGGCGGAGCTTTTCGATCACGCTCCCGATCTGGCCTTCTTCGTCAAGGACAGCGCGGGACGCTACGTGGCGGTGAATGAATCACTGATCAAGCGCCACGGTTACCGGTACAAATCGCAGGTGCTGGGCCGGCGTCCCTGCGACATCTGCCCGGGCGATTTTGGCCGGCTTCCCGCCGAGCAAGATGCCCAGGTGTTGCGTACTGGAGAACCGCTCCTCGATCACCTCGAACAGCAATGGTATCTGCCGCGGAAGCCCGTGTGGTGCCTGACCAC
>JACZKP010000099.1 GCA_014860005.1 Verrucomicrobiota bacterium
GGTGGTGGGCGCAATCATCGGCATCCACCGAGCCATCATTGAACTGCTGGAGGATTTGCTGGAGAAACAGATTGGTGAGGCGTTTGGCGAGTTGTTTTTTTAATAGCCCCAAGTCAAACCAACCGCTGTCCCTTGGTCGAGGGCTTTCGTCGGCCTTCGCTTCGCTCAGGCCTCCTCAAGCCCTCGACCAAGGGACACATAACACAGCCCCATCGCTTGTCTCCTTTTGAACTCGCAGCCGTCTCCTTTTGTTTCCGCCCCGACAATCAATGCTTACCCCTGAATCGCTGATGCGCGGCGAGAATGGAATCACGGCTCGGATTCGCCACCAGATAACTCACCACCGGCGCCAGGATTTGGTCCAGCTTGTCCGGCGCGAGCGTCCCGCTCTCGATGAATTGCAGAATCCGGTTGTGATCCTTGGCGCGACCGATTTGCAGCGGGATGGCCGTCAAATGCTCCGCCGTCATCACCCAGGTGCGCACGCCTTCCAACTCCGTTTCCACCGCCTGCGCCAGCGCCTCCTCCACCAGCGCGTTGCCCGCCGGCAGGAACTGCACCGGCCAGCCTTCGATGACGATGTATTCCTTCTCCGCCTTGAACCCGCGCGCCGCGAGATAATCGTAAATCGGCGACATCGTGAGCAACGAACCTGCCTTCTGGAACGAAACGAAAACATCAATGTCCAGGGTCGCCGCCGGTTCGAGATAAAACGTCGCGCCCACCGCACCGCCAATCGCGTATTTGCCAATGACGCCATCGGCCTGCATCTGATTGATGACTGCGAGCGTAGTTTTCATGGCAACTCAACCGCTCACGCGCCACCACCTTTCCGGGCGCGGATTTTTCCTCTCGGTTTGGTCATCTTTGGTCTCCTTTCCAATCGGAGCTTTTCAATGGCATCGCCAACTTCATCTTCCCACGGAAGTTTCTGGTCCTTGCTCAGGTCGTAGGGCAGGAGTTTGGGAATCTTTACACCGAGTTGCTTTAGTAGTGCCGTGGCTTTGTTTAGCCCATGACGGAAAACGTAGGGCTCGCCATCTTCCCATGCTGCCTCGTAAGCAGCGAGTGCGTGCTTCTCCGCTTGTTTGGGGTCACCCACAGCGGTCCAGAGTTCCGCTAGTGCTCGGTGAGAAACAGATCGAGCTTGAGCAAGCTGCGTCGCCACCTGATCAGGGTTGGGCAGCTGTTTAAGGTAGAACTTGGCAATTGCAAGCTGGGTTTCCGCGCGAGCATTGGTTTGTCCTACCTCACGTGCCATGCGGACAGCCTCACGAAGACTTTCGGCAGCCAGCGACCATTTGCGCTGCTCTAAACGCCATTCTCCACGAAGCGAGTGAAGATCACGTGCTGCTCCTCGATTCTTGCCTTCCTTCGCTAAACGTTCTGCACGAGCGAGGTCTCCTTCCTTCAAACGCCCTCGCCGAAAGTTGAAGCGGGCGTATGCACTCTCGGCAGAACCGGGACGATAGTTATTGCGAGACCACTCTCGGCCCATTGGATCAAGGATTCTCCACATCGCTTCGGCTTTTTCCAGTTGGCCGAGTTCATCTAGCTGGCTGAACCGGTCCAAACGGGTAACGAATAAACCCGTTGCGTCGTTCGTGAGTTCAGCGATATCAAGCGCGAAGCCAAGGAATCGCTCGTTCTTTGCGGTGCTGTTAACAACATATGTGATATTGCACAGGTCGGTGCGGACGTTCTGCCAGTCTTTCTGGCGAAGGTCCGTGAGTAAGGCGACGCCGAATGCTTGCAGAGCTTCTCTTCTTTGCCCCGTTCCACGCAGGGCGATGGCAGCTTCGTTTGCAAGATAAGATCGTTCCCTTGCTCCGAAGCCTTTGGGAGGAACGGACCACCCTTTCGGGAAAAATGGCCGCATGAGTGACATACATTCAGCATCCGCTTCTACGTTGAACTTTAGCGCTTGCGCCAGGTCGCCACTGTAAGCCCAGTAGGCATCCTGCAAGCGTCCCATTTTGAGTAACGTGCGGACTACATAAAGCCCCGGCTTTAGGTCTTCAAGAGTTTCGGCGTGCGCATACGGCCTGTGTGCTTGGCGGGAGAAGTAGTCCACCACACGCTCGCCATACCGATTTGTTTCCGCCGACTTCAGTCTGCCAACGGCGATGCCGCGAACTACAGGGTGTAGATCGTAGCGTTGCGACTGCCGGTCGAATTGCAACAACCCACGGCGCTCCAAGTCTTCAATGGTTTTCGCCAGCGCTTGCGGAGCGGCATGGAATTCCGGTGATTGTCGCCAGACTTCAATCGCGGTCTCGTATAACTTTCGGTGTTTGATCGCACTGCGATACCACTCCTGCACCTTTTTCCTTTTACCATCGGGCATCTCTTTCCACCACGGCGCACTTTCGGGATTCTGTGGCGCCGGAATTTCCTTCGGCTCAGGAGGTAGATAGGGGTTGAAGGCATTGAGCATTGGATAATCAACACTTTCGGAGACGAGCGCCAAAGTGGAAAGAAGTTCACGGCACTTCTCTGGAAGTGCATGGAGGGCGGCTTCGAGGATATGGTTACGCTTCTGGACTAAGTTCAAGTTCGCAAGGTTGATTTGGCCGCCTCCCGCTGCATCGCCTACCCACGCGTCAAAACTCCCTCTACTCGGCAAGTAGTTGTTGATGAGACCTGCGAGGATGCCTGTTACAAGTGGATGACAGTCGCAGTGGCGTTTCAGGAAATCTTGAATTGCCTGCGAGTCGCCAGTGACACCACAAGAACGAATAAGCGCTTCGGCATCCGCTGGCCGAAGGCCTGGAAGCGAGACGCGGAGCACACCTGGAATCGGCTGGCTGGCTTGATTGAGCAATACTCGCGGCACGAGACGAGTGGTGAAAAGTAGCTTTGAGGGAGCTGCTGCTGCGAGAGCACGGAGCAGGTCATCATCCTCTGGCCGAATGGCGCTACAAGGGTCGCGCTGTGCGATTTGATCCGTCGGCTGATTGGCCGCTTCTTCGGAAAGTTCAGCAGCATCAATGCGGTGGTAATGCACGAGCACACGCTCAAGCCCGTCTAGGACAAGAAGCCAAGGTTTGATCTGTAAATGGTGGAGCAGCAGTTCGGCTAGCTCAGGCGTCTTCTTCTTGCGGAAATCCTCCAATGGTTTGCCAGTCATATATGCGAGCGCACGCTGGCAGAAGTCAGACATGACGCCGCCTTTTTCATAAAATGAATACCAAAACCGCCCTGCCCAATCCTTGCGCGTCTGATGCGCGTGCTTGGTCGTCCATTCCCAGGTGAGCATGCTCTTCCCCGAGCCGCCAATGGCGTCGAATAGAAGAACAGGATGTGGATCGGCAGCCCCAGCCCAGTCGTTCAATACATCAAGCTGCGCCTCGCGGCCGATGAACTTGTGTGAACCGATGTAGGGAGGTTCTGCACAGAACGCTGGCGGTGTCGGGATCGGGTTGGGGATTGCGGCTTGCTTCTTTCCAGCCTCTATCGTCCGGGACCTCTCCTCTTCGATGTAATGACGCAGTTTTGCGACGGCATGGATTGCCTGAGATGTGAAATCCGCAAGGCTCTTGAAGAGAATGTAAATACGCCCGGCTTTTGCGGCATCTCGGAATTCGTTGAGTTTCCCAATCTTGTCGGGATCGGTTTCCACGTCTCGTGGCTTCACGTCATGGTCTTCGCCCATTACAAAGATTAGCGTGGGCAGGCCAAGGTGCTGGGCTTCCTCGAACTCCAGACGCGTGACCGAGTAATTCAGCGGATTTCGCTTGGCGCATTCGATGACTTGGCCGCAGCGATGGCTTACCAGACCAATGTAGGCGCTGCCCTTCCGAACCATATTCAAGGATGAGGAAATCACGTCTTCCTCGGGTGAGGCCACGTAATCTTCCATTCCGATAGCGAACAACTCTTCCTTGCGCAGAGCATCCATCAAAGCGGTTCGGTGTTTTTCCAGATCCTTGAAAGTGCTGGACACCATCACGCCGGGGAAGAGTCGCGGAGAGGTATTCTTGTCGTTTGACATAGCCTTTCTACGCCGCGAACGCACGAGCGTCAGGTGCGAGCACGCCATTGCGGAGTTCGTCTGCGCCTCCAAATTTATCGGTGATCTCATTCACGATGGCCGCATTCGTGTCCATTCGTGATTGTTCAATACAGCCACTTCCCAATCTTCCCCGCCGCATCCAACGTCACGCCTTGACGCCGATACGCCCAGCACATGTAGCTCACGCTCACGAAATACGACGCGGGCAGCCGGTTCGCTGCGCGGATTTTCATTTGTGCGCCGCCAAAGCCTTGGCGCGCGGCTTCTTCACCGTCAGCTTCCGCCGCGCGTTCAAGGTTACAAACACGCCACCAGATTTGGCTTCGCAGCGGCGGATGTCGTCGCCAATGGCGCGGATGTCGTAATTGAACCGCTTGGCGTAGGCCGCCCGGTGGCGATGAATATCGGCAACAATTGGGTCTTTCATGATTCAGATGTTCCCATCAATTCGAGCGGCGTGCAAATCACAGGCAGAGGATAACCCGCTTGCAAGCAGAGCCGCTCGACATCTGGAATAATCTCACGGTTGTTGATGTGAACGCAATTCCAAGTCAGCAAGAAGTGCATTCCGTGGACTGTCGCCGTCGCGATGTGAAACGCATCCACCGCCGCCTTTGGCGGCAGCAAATGCTTTTTCAGTATTAGTCGGGCCAACTCATCGGCTTCGAGGGGCACGGGCAGTTTTTGGACTGGCTGCAAGAGTTGCAGGCGCTTGGCTGCCATTTTTGTGTCACCTTGCGCGGCTTCATTCACAACAAACTGCGACGTGAACAATTCAAAATGTTTCCGCCGCAGCCGCCACCATTTTTTCGTGGCTGCCTGTTGGCCGGCAATCAAATGATCGCGCGAAGGTCGTCCCGTCAAAAAACTCGGGATGGTTGTTTCGAGATACAGAGTTGGTTTCATTTACCCTGGCTCAATACAACCACTTCCCAATCTTCCCCTCCGCATCCAGCGTCACGCCCTGACGACGACACGCCCACCATACGTAGCTCACGCTCACGCCAGTTCCGCGACGTTGTCATCCTCGTACTTCTCGATGAGCACGCCCAGGACTTCCATCAGTGAGGCGAGCGGATGGTTTTCATCTTCCCCCACTTCGTCCACAAGGCGGTCGAGCAACTTCACGAGTTGGCGGTATTCGCGCTCGTTGTGCGGCACGCGCAGGGTCGGCTCGACTTGCGGCCAGGCTTCCAAGGCTCTTTCAATTCGTGCGCTGGACATAGCCGCTCAGATTTTCATTTATGCGCGGCCAGAGTTTTTCTGCGAGCAGCTTTCGGCTTCTTCACCGTGACAAACCGCCCGCGCTTGGCGTCCCAGGACACCACCTTGCCGCCCCAATCCCATTGTCGTTGCCGCGCGTCTTCACCGATGGCGCGGATGTCGTAGTTGAATTTGGCGGCGAGCCGCTCTTTGACGCGGCGGACTTGTTCGACAATCGGGTCTTTCATAACACGGTCATCATCCCATAAGTGTTTCCGGCGTGCAAACCACCGGGCAATTGAATCCTGCGGCCTGACACCGCCGCCGCACTTCGATAAGTATGTCTTCGTTTGCCAGATGACGGCAGTTCCACGTCAGCAGGAAGTGTAACCGGTGAACTGCCGCGATGGCGACATGAAAGGCATCGCGTTCGGCCCTTTTGGGCAAGGCCTTTGTCCCGATGAGTTCGAGCGCCAGGTCTTCGGCCTCAGTGGTCACTTCCAAGCGCGGCAGATCTGCGAGCAACCGAAGCCGTTCCGCCGCGGCCTCGCGGTCTCCCGACGCTGATTCGGCGAGGACAATCGGCGACACAAACATTTGAAAATCCTGCCTGCGCTTCGCCCACCATTCTTTTGTGATTGCTTGATGCGAGGAGCGCAGCGGATTCCGGCTCGGCCACGCGGTGAGATAGCTGGGAATGGTGGTTTCCAGGTAGAGCGTGGCTTTCATTTTTCTCAGCGCTCAATACAACCAATTCCCAATCTTCCCATCCGCATCCAGCGTCACGCCCTGACGGCGATACGCCCAGCACATGTAGCTGATGCTCACAAAATACGACGCGGGCAGGCGGTTGGCCGCACAAATCTTCACGCCCAGCAACGTCGTCTTGCCGCCGAAACCCATCGGGCCGATGCCGAGTTCGTTCGCCGTTTTCAAAATGTCCTGCTCCAGCGCGTCGAGTTCAGGAACGGGATTGCGGTCGGGAATCAGCCGCAGGAACTGCGTCTTGCTCAGCTCGTAGCCCGTGGCGCGGTCGCCGCCGATGCACACGCCGAGGATGCCCGGCCCGCAGCCTTTGCCCTGCGCCTGCAACACCGCGTCGAGGATCGCCTTGCGGCAGCCGTCGAGGTCGCGATTCGCCTTAAGCTTCTCGGCAGGCAACGAGTATTGCGCGCCGACGTTTTCGCAGCCGCCACCCTTGAGCGCGAGCCGCACGCTGATGTCCGGCGAGCGATGCTGATGGAAATGAAACGTGGGCGCGCCCGGCCCGACATTCGTGCCGTCGTTCCTGCCGGTGAGCGAATCCACAGAGTTCTGGCGGAGATAACCCTTCTTGGTCGCGAGCGTCACGGCTTCGCGCGCGGTGTCGGCAAACGTGATCTGGTCGAAGTCAACCGGGCAATCCACGAAAAACAAGATGCTCCCCGTGTCCTGGCAAATGGGCTGCGACTTGTTTTTTGCCAGCGCGATGTTCTGGTCAATGATCTTCATCGCGTTCGCCGCGAGGGAGTTTTTCTTCTCATTTTCCAGCGACGCCAGGATGGCTTGATGGACATCATCCGGGATTTCGGCGGACGTGCGGCGGATTAGTTCGATCAGGGAATTTTGCAGTTCACTCATAATACAGGTTCAGCGTAGGGCTTTCGCGCCGCAGCGTCAACCGAAGCAAAGTAAATCATCCCCGCCCAAAGGGCGGGGCTCCTGATGTGCGCCTCTGTAAGCGTTAGCGCTCACGAAAATTGCCCCACCTGTGCTCATGAGAACTGGCCCACCGGGCTGAAGGGTCGTGAGATTTCCTTTCCAAGGAGGATGGCGCTAAATGAAAAATGAAAACCCCTTGTCCCACCTCGACGGCGGGGAGCAAGTATCTGGTGAGGGCGTTCTGTGAGGACGATGATTTCGACACGGACCAAGGCTATCGGGGCACGAACCAGCCTTGGTTGGGGATCAAGGCGCCGTGGATGGTGGCGACGGCGGATCGCGGGGTGGCGTGGAACACGCGGGACGAAGACGTGCCGAATGTATTCAACTCGGTGTTTGCGGCATGGCATCAAGGATTGAAGCTCGACGCGGATGGCTTGTATTGGCACACGTACGCGACGCCGCTGGCTTCGATCCAGAACAACCTCTGGGACGGCAACGCCGGGGCTTCCAGCGCCGACGGCAAGTTCATCTTCACCACGCCGAGCTTCAACAATACGGTCGAGGACGCACTGCTCGGCCCGATCAGTTACGAGAACAACGAAGTGTTGGATCCGCGGCCGCAACCCAGCAGCCCTGTGTTCAACAATGTGTTCGCGGGGGCGCCGATGGCGGTGAACTATCGCGGTGCCTTCTCCGGCCCGAGCGACAATTGGGCGGATGGCTGGACGGCCATTTCCCAGTACGGCTACCTCAAGTCGGCGGTCGTTTCTTCCACGCCCAATCCCGTCATCCTCACCATTACGCCCAACGGCGCGAATGTGGACATCAGCTTCACGTCGCAAACGGGCTTCAGCTACACGCTGGAATCCACCGACACGTTGAGTCCCGCGGATTGGGGCACGGCGACCGGCGTCACTCCGGCGAATCCACAGACGGGCACAGGCGGTATGGTCACATTCACCGTTCCGGCGGTGGACGCAACGGAATTCTTTCAAGTGAAAGCAGACTAAGTTTCACTTCGATCTAACACAGGCGGGGGAATCGGCAACGATTCCCCCGCTTGCTTTTTGTGGAACGCCGGTCTCCCAATCTGGCGCGTTGATTGGTTGTGACAGATTCACGCCGCACCCGTGCCGGAAGCGGTGGCTTCGCTCGCCGCGAATCTCGTTGCCACCAGTTAAGTCGCATTGGACGGACGCCGCGCGTCGGTGCGCGGGTTGGAAAACAACTTGGGCAGCCTCTGCGCGGATTCGCTCTGGTGGTGGTCAACCTGGCCCCGCACCGCAGCCAGTGCTACGTCTCGCTCAAAGTGCCCAATCTCTCCACGCACAATTGGTCGTTGCGCGATCTCCTAGGGACAGAAAGTTACGAACGCTTTGGCAACGATCTGGAAGGGCAGGGGCTTTACCTCGATTGTCCGGCGCACGGGGCGCAATTGTTTCACTTTGCACCGGTCAAGTAGGCGGGGAAATGTGCGCCAAACGGCAAGTTATCCGAGGCCAATATCCGGTTGGTTTTCGCCAATAGATGCTTGGACAGGTTGAACACCGGTGGGACAATCGCGCTAGTGGAGGCGAAGTCGGTTGAAGTGTCCGCTTGAGCTTTTCTGGTGACGCCTCCCGGTTGGAGATTGGAGTCGCGTGTGAATCACGGATTTTCATTCAGACTGCTGGCGGGCTTGCGAGGCGGGACGCAAACCTTCCCCGCCACACACACACAAGTCTCGGCTCGTGACCCACGCCCGTCAAGTGCCCCGACCACCCAGGGCGTGAGTGGTCCCGGCATGACTGCGGCGCTGGCTAAACCGTTCCTTTCCGAGCGCAGTCTGCAATTCGTTAAATTCTGTCTGGTGGGCGGGAGCGGGACGCTGGTGGACATGGGCGTGCTTTTCCTCTTGGCAGATCCAAAGACGCTGGCGCTGAATGTGGCGATCAGCAAAGTCTGCGCGGCGGAAGTGGCGCTGGTGAACAACTTCGTCTGGAACGAGTTGTGGACGTTCAAGGGGTGCGGCAAAGGTAGGGCGCGTCACTGCGTGCGCGCCGGGTTGGCTGGCGGGGAGAGCGGCGCGCAGAGGACTGACGCGCCCTACCTCCGTTCTCCCCGACTGCGTCGCTTCGTGTTTTTCAACGGGATTTGTGGCCTCGGGATCGTGTTTGCCGTGTTGCTGCTGCACTTGTTTCACAGCTTGCTGGGTTGGAATCTTTACCTCTCAAACTTGCTGACCATTGGCTTGGTCACACTCTGGAATTTCGGAATGAATGCGCGGTTTAATTGGCAGTGCGCACCAATGCAATCCGCTTCAGACTTGGGGGCGAACTGGACGAAGAAAGGCGCGAGAGTGAGAGAAAGGGTTGACCGATGAACTGGCAGCCAATTGATAGATTCTCAATGCGCTTGGCTGGTGCGATCCTGTTTGTGGTGGGTATTCTCAAGTTGAGTCAAGCATCAACCACGGCAGCGTCATTGGCTTACCCCGATCCAGTCCTGCCATTCATCAGCGTCAGGCTCTTGCTTCTGGTGGTGGGCCAGGTGGAGTTGTTCTTTGCCATTCTAATCGCGTTGCGTCCGCAGTCTTGGCACGCCCGTTACGGACTCCTGGCCTTGTGCGGCACATTTGTTGCCTATCGGCTAGGACTCTATAGCCTTGGGATCGAAGCGCCATGTCCCTGTTTGGGACGGGCGCCGGATTGGCTCCACTTGAGTTCGTACCAAGCAGACCGCTTGGCACATTCGTTGATTGTTATTCTGGGGGCAGTTTCAATTGGCTCCATAATAACGCACCGGCAACTTGCGCGGCATTCTCATGGCCGTGGGCTGGAGGAGACATCGTGAGGAAAAGGAAGTGCATAGCCGCAGTTAAGTGGTTGGTCGCTCTTCTCGTCCTGCCGCTCGTTTGTGCGGGATTAGCCGATCAGCAAACCGAGGTGAGGATGCAGGGTATTTACCGATACGTCGTCCGACCGGACAATCCAGTGCCGGTGTTTGCCGCCGAATACAACTTCGACGTGCTGCTGTCTGGATGCTCATGGATTATTGCTTATGAAGACACTTCAGCCTCGACGAACGCCGAACTGCTGAATGTCCGAGCGACCGCGAGTTGCGACGGCACGAATATCTACTTCGTTCAATACCAGAGCCAGAGCGCGGTGAAAAAGGCTTGGGGCAACCGTTACGATTCCGTTAAAGCCCAGCTCCCGACCATAATCGCGAAAATATTTCCCGGTGCATACCCGCCGCCAGAGGAATTCACACTGCAAACCATTTGGTTTGCTCTTGCCGCCGACTGTGTACTGGCACCTTCCTCTGGCAGGATTAAGCCGATGGAGAGCGTTGATCTCGCCATGTTTTACGGCAACACCAATGTTTATTGCGGCTACTACCGGACAACTGACCCGAACAATCTAAGGACGCATCAAATCACACTTACAAACGATGGTTACTTCGCCGTACGAGATAACCGGGATGGGAAAGTGCTCCGCCTCAAGGGCGCACCTCCTTATGACAAAGGATTCGTACAGGGGATTGGTATTTGGTCGGGCACAACCAACGTCGGTGCGGTGCGGGTGCCGAGGGAGTTTGAATTCACAGCATTCGCCCCGAAATTTGGAAGCCGCGATTCAGCGGAATTCGAAAGGACTTTCTCCTTTAGGTGTATCGTCACCAACGTTGGACCTGCCACGGTGGGCGCAATCCCCGTGCCACTCCCCAACGGCCGAGTGCTTGTCGCTGACCGGCGGCTCGCAAACGAAGGCTGGGCAAGAATAGATTACGTGGCAACCAACGGCTGGATCGCTGTTGATGACGATTTCATCGTTTTTCGCGCCCAGAATTCACCTAAATCCTCATTTGAGTCAGAGGTTCTTGCCGTACTCAACCACCCAAGAAGTGAGTTCACGTGGTTTAGATACGCAATATGGCTCTTGCTGGTTTTGCCTCTGGGCTTGTGGGGCCTAGCGGCGTTCAGGCAGAAATACAAACAACGAAAGGCATAAGATGAATCCGAAACTAAACAACAAGGTCCGTCTGACAATCGCGCTGCTGGGCAGCAGCGTTCTCACGGCGCTCGCCTGCGTCCAGGGCTTCAAGTAGGGAGGGCCATGTGGAACGCCTGTATACGCCGATTGTTACAACGGTTGCGTTGCGGTTACCTGCACGACCGCAAACTCAACCTGCACCGGCGCACCCACTTCCTATTACTGTACCAATGAGATCTACACCGCGACCTGCACGAGGCTGCAATTGACGAAGCGGGAGGGGCATAACGAATTCGGCATATATTACTGCTTCTGTGTTGGCGGTAGCCCTATTGGCACCATTCCCGCGCCGGGGTGTTCGCGGGTAACATTTGATCACATTGGTTGCCCCTAGCGTTCCCGAGGTTGGTTCGCTGCAAGCGACATTGCTCTGGTCTCGAGTTTCTCTGCTCAATCAGAAAGTGCGGGAAAAAAAATGACGATAGACCGAAACAAACTGATCATGGGCATGGTCATGCTTTGGAATATTGCAGTGAATGTAAGGTTCAACTGCCAATCGAAAAGCCTCTCTCGCGACTCTAGTCTCGAGCGAGGCTGCTGCAAAAGCACGCAATCCAGGATGCGACTTCTCTAGCAATGAAGACTTACTCCGAGTGCGTAGGTGGCAGCAGAACCAGCGGGGACTGTGTTGTCCAAAGGTGGGTGCGCGTTTACTTGGCATCTGCGGTCTGTATCTTTGTATTCACTGCAGCCGCGAAACTGACGGCGGATTACACTCCCGAGGAGCTTCTTCTGCGCGACCCGTTCATATCATTCCTGACGGCGAGACAGTTGGTGTTTCTCGTAGCGTTCATAGAACTCGGTGTGGCTGCGTTGATAGCGGTCAATCTGAAGCATTCACCTATGACAGGACTTTGTTTAGCTCTTTGGCTTTCTGTGCTGTTCCTCCTGTACCGTATAGGATTCATGACCGCTCCCGAAAGCGTGAGGACGGTTTGTAGGTGCTTTGGTGGCCCAGGTAGTATTCTCGGCAAATACTCTGATTTGGCAGCCTTCGTCCTTCTGGCTTACCTTTTGGCGCTCGGAGGCGTGTCAGTGTTGCTTGTTCGGCGATCATCTCGGATTACTCATGCACTTCGGAGAGAGCATAGAGGAGAAAACGCATGACATCTTGCACCAACACACGCACAAGCACCATTGCTAGACTCGGCTTCGCAATTGCAATTAGTTGGGTGGCCAATGGGTTGGCGGGAGCGCAACCTTTCTCGCCCCTTTATCGCGCTGAAGGGATCCTGAAGCAACAGATACATGGGGCGAAGCCTCACAACGACCAGTTTTGGCATTTTAGTGTGATGGAAGATGAAGATGGGAGGTGGAAAGTGGAATACTCAACGACTTTCCCCAATCCACAGTATCCTTTTTCCTCACGTGTAACACTTTCATACGATGGCACGAATATTTACAGCCTCGTTGTGTCATCGCACACAATGAATCTAGCAGCCGGTCAAATTAGGATGGAGGATTCAGGGCCGCACAGAAACGCGGGAGGTGTCAGTGGCGGGCCTTACCCACTCGATCATAGTGCGGCGGTGGGTTTGCTCTGGCTTGCCTTTGTCGGTGGTAGATATGCAGACCCTGGTGCCAGCAGCTTGCAGCTTCCAAATCTGATCGTTACTGATGCGCGCACGGACCCGATGACGTGGGTCTGTGATTTCGAGTATGTCTTGGAGGCGGCAAAGTCTCGACGTCCTCTGGTTGCTACAGGCACATATGTTCTGAATACCAACTACGTTAAGGCGCGTGTGGCAGACTATGTTGAGTTGGATGAGCCTGGCACGGACGAAGCGGTACAAATCCAAAGGCTCCGCTTCCGTGCCTATCGTGAGTTAAGTGCGAGCCAACTAAAGCGTGCCGAGTACAAGGCGGAAGAAGTCATTGAGGTTGACGGAGTGCTCGTGCCGAAAGTGTTTCACTGCTACATGGCTGGGCCGATTGGCATTGATACGCCGAACGCCGTACTGCCGTATGTGACGTTCGAGGGATTGGTAACGAATGTTGCTGCTCGAGTTCAAACGAACCTCTTGCCGGAAGTTGAGGGCGTCGTCACCGTGTCTGACCGGCGATTTCGCTACAAAGGTGACAATGAGTGGCGCCGATTAGCGTTATACAATTTGAAAGGTTCCACATGGGTTGTTAACACGAATGACGTCAATTCTGGCGCGACCAATTTTGCTCAGCCCCCTCTCCGTAAATATCGAACAAAACTCACGCGTAGTGCCGGTTTGCACTATGTGGTGGTTGTTTTGTTTATCCTCGCATGTGCAGTCCCGTTGGCCCTCGTTATTCGAGCTAACTTGCGGAAGACCCATCTAAGACACGATGGTCGAATTTGAGAAACATGAAGGATTATCAGTGATTTCTCGGCCTGGGTGGGGCGAGATTTGCTGAACAGTTTGATTCAGCAAATAGAGAACAACAAACAAATGGAAACAAACAAATGGAATATGAAAAATCTGGAAAGCACGTGTGACCGCGGTAGTTTCAAACGACTCATGACAATAGTGGTATTGGCAGGGCTTGCATTGGCACTCCATGCCGACTCTTACTTGTTCGACTGCGGAGGTGGCTCCTATGACGATTGCACTGGACTCGCGCCCGGTTGTATCGGGGCGGCATGCGTAAAATTCACCACTCCTCAGTTCTCGTCCAATCGGAGTCCTGGCATATACTGTTTGACCGGGGGACCTTGGACTGTCACAGGGCAGATGCAGGAGGGAGAATGCTACGCAGGTTTCATTTTCTTCCCTTGTTCCTGCCAGGACTTGGGAGCCTCAACGCCCTGTGGCGTTAATGCGTACTGCGTGTGAGAGCCGGTGTCTTCCGTCGTTGGCCTTCTCCAGTCGGCTCTGCGACAGATCTGGTTTTCGATGGAACACGGTGAGGCAATTGGTAGGCCGTGGGGGATACTTTTGGCGGCTAGGGTAACCCTTGCATTGGCAATAACTGGTGGGTTTGTTTGGACGTTCAGCAGTGATCCGCTTCTTCCTGCTAGCGAGCGCAGGCGTGGCGAGGAGTCGTCGCCATTATCGAGTTCACTGACGACTTTGGACAGCGCGCATTACCTGCGGTTGAGCCGGGACGGTTACGAGGTCGGCTCGCCTTCGTGCGCTTTTTATCCGCTCTGGCCGGCGGTTCTGCGCGTGGGCACGGTCATAACCGGCAATCGCCCGGTGCTGGCGGCGGTGCTGCTGGCGAACGCGCTTTCGCTGGTTGGTTTGTGGTTGTTGTACCGGTTGGTGGAGCGGCGTTGCGGGGCGGCGGTCAGCCGGGATTCATTGATCTTGTTGCTGGCGTTTCCCGGCGCGCTCTTTTTCTCGTTCCCTTACACGGAGTCGCTTTATCTTGTGCTCCTGATGTTGTTCTTTTGGAGCCTCGAGTTGCGGCGGTGGTGGTGGCTGGCGCTTGCGGGATTTCTGCTGCCGTTGGCCCGGCCCGTCGGGGTGTTTATCGTGCTCCCGCTGGCTTGGTTTTTGTTTGAGCAATGGCGGAACGCCCGCAGCCACGAGATTCTCGAAAGTGATTCGCGCGTTGAACCGTCGAACCGTGGCAGCCGACGTGAGTCGGCTCCAGCGTCCTCGGGTTTTAGATGGAGCGGACTCACGTCCGCTGCTACAAAACTTATGGGAAGCCTCCACGAGTTCGGGATGGCGCACCCTAGACATGAAGCCGGGAAGGCCGGCGCTAGTGGCACGGGCGTCCCGCCCGTTCGAATCGAAACGCACGGGCGGGACGCCCATGCCACTACCAAGTTCTTGGAAAAGCTGGCCGCGCACCGGCACTGGCTGCTGCTGCTCTGTCCGCTGCTGGGCTACGCGACGTACTTTGGGACCATGTATGCCTGGACGGGCAATGCGTTGGAGGGATTCGAGGCGCAACGGTCTTATCCGAATTCGCCTTCGATCAGAAACATGTTCAACGTCGCGGGTTTCGCCAATGCGTTCGCCAACATTCACACGCTGGACGGGATGTTGGATGCGGCGTTGGATCGCGGATTCTTCCTTCTGTTCCTGGCGCTGTTGCCGGCGGTGTGGAAAGTGAACCGGACGTGGTTCTGGTACACGTTGCCTACGGGCTTGCTTCCCGCATTGAGCAATTATTTCCTCTCGTACCGGCGTTTCATCATGGTGTGTTTCCCCCTGTTCGTTGTGCTGGCGCAGATGTTGGCCAAGGGGCCGCGTTGGATGTTTTGGTATTACGTGGTCTTGCTGGCGGCGATGCAGGCGTGGGCGGTGACGCGGTTTGTGAATTTCAATTGGGCGGGGTGAAAGAGAAGGCGGAAGGCTGAGGGCTGAGGGCGTGGATGGAGGGTTGCGGCCTCCTGAATTAGTCGCGCGTTGGCACGAGGAACAACGTGCTGCCGCGCCTCTGGCCGGCAGGGCAAGGTCCTTTGTCGTCAGTGCGAACTGCCGGCGGGACGCACGGCAACACGTTGGGGCGGACGGAGAGCTTCGACCTCGGACTTTGGACGCGCCTCGGAGTCTTGAAGCGTAGCGGCGTCTCGGTAGAGCGCCGCATACTGGCTGCGGTGGGAATGGCGGCGTTCTGCCGAGCCGCCGCTACGTGAAGGTTCATGGAGAACACGGAACGTGAGGCGTGAGGCGTGAAACTGTCAAAAGAAAGCGTATGAAAACTCTGGATATGGTGTTGGCGCGAGGGCGGAGTGGCGGGCATGGAGAGACGCGCCGTACCGTTGCGTTCACGCTGCTGGAACTGCTGGTGGTGATTGCGATCATCGGGATTCTGGCGGCGTTGTTGTTGCCGGTGTTGGGCCGGGCCAAAGGGGCGGCGCAGGGCCGTTACTGCATGAACAACGGCAATCAGATGATCAAGGCCGTGCATCTGTATGCCGATGAGTACAACGACTGGCTGCCGCCCAACCCGGAACATGGCACCAACTCCAGTTGGGTGGCGGGCACGATGCGCGTGGCCACGCAGGCAACCAACACGTTGTTTCTCACCGACCCGCGCTATGCCAAACTGGCGCCGTACACGGGCGGGTCGGCGGCTCTGTACCGTTGTCCGGCGGACAAGAGCACGGTGATGATTGCCGGCGTGAAGTATCCGCGCGTGCGGACCTTTGCCATGAGCCAGGCGGTGGGCACCAAGCCGTTGCCGCCCCGGCAAGCGGTGGATGGCGTGTGGCTGACCGGCACGTACGGCCACACGGCCAACCAGCCCTGGCGGACGTACGGCCGATTCGCGGACATGATCAAGCCCGCGCCCTCGGGTTTGTGGGTCCTGCTGGATGAGGATGAATACAGCATCAACGACGCGCAGTTTGCGGTTTCGATGCGGATACCGACGCACTGGGTGGATGTGCCGGGCACGTATCACAACTTTGCCTGCGGCATCGCTTTTGCCGACGGCCACTCGGAGATTCACAAATGGACGGACCCGCGCACAGCCTTGGGTGCGAAGATTCGGGAGAAAGGCAGCCGCGATCAAACCGGCAACAACGACATTCTGTGGCTGCAAAGGCGGACCTCGTCAAACGTGCTGACGGGGGAGCCGTGAGGCGTAATGCGTGATGCGTGAAATGAAATCGAGCCTGGAAGTGGAAACCGAAGACTCGGGCCGTGAGGCGCCGCACTCGGTTGAAAACGCCGTGTCTGAGGCTGTGCGCTTTTGGTCGCCCGCGCGGCGCAAGTTGCTCGGGCTGGTTCTGGGCATTAAAGCGGCGACGTTCGTGCTGGCGCTGGGCGCCATCACGTTTTTCCCCGCGTTCAATCAGCGGGAATACACCAACGACATTCACTGGCCGCGTGAGGGGCCGCCGACCTTGGCAACGCATTTCGCGACTTGGGACGGGGCACACTATCTGTTTCTCAGCGAAGAGGAATACCAGCGGGGATCAGCTTCGTGCGCGTTTTATCCGCTCTGGCCGTATCTGATTCGCGCCTGTTCGTGGCTGACGTTCAGCAATCATTTCATCGCAGGAATCTTGCTGGCCAATGTGCTGTCCCTGGCGGCGGTCCTGGTCTTCCATTATTTCGTGGAGCGCCATCACGGAAGGTCAACCGCGAATGGTTCCGCCGCGTTGTTGCTGGCGTATCCCGGAGCAATATTCTTCTCGTTCATTTACACCGAGTCGCTGTTCTTGCTGCTGGTGGTGCTGTTCTTTTTATGCCTCTTTCAAGAGCGGTACGTTTGGGTGGCGGTGATCGGGTTTTTGCTTCCACTGACGAAAGCCGTGGGTGTGTTTTGCATTTTTCCGCTGCTGCTTCAGCTCTGGTTGAAGCGGGAGCGCTGGCGGGCGTATCTGGCGTACTACGGGCCGCTGCTGGGGTACGCCGCTTACTTTGGCTTCATGTATTATGCAACAGGCAATGCCTTTGAGGGATTCGAGGCGCAACGGTTTTATCCGAACCAACCTTCCATCGCGAACATCTTTGATGTGCCAGGATTCCTGACACATCTGTTCATGCCGTTGCGTTTGCATGGGATGCTGGACTCGGCGCTGGACCGGGGACTGTTCTTGCTGTTGCTCGCGTGTCTGTATCCGATTTGGAAGCTGAACAGGGTGTATTTCGTTTATGCCTGCTTTATCGGGCTGGTGCCGGCGGCGTCCTCGTGGTTCCTGTCTTACACGCGGAATATGATGATGTGTTTCCCGCTTTTCATCGTGTTGGCGCATCTGCTGGACCGTAAAGACCACGGGTTCCTCCTTTGGTACGGGGTGGCGCTGTCGGCCGCGTTTCAAATCTGGTTTCTATTGCGACACATCAACTTTGTATGGACCGCGTGAACCATTGCCGCGCGGAGCGGACCGACTGGTCCGGCTGGCGGGCCTCGCTTGTCGCGACTGCCGCCAGACTCGGCGGCGCGTATCACAAACCCATCAGGCTTGATCTTTGGACTTGGCTGCCCGGTTTCGGGTATTCCCTCTGGCTCAACCGCATCATCTGGCTGGGCACCGAGTTTGGCACGCCCGCCGGTCAAATGCGGGGTCTCCTGTTTTTCGTGTGTCAGGGCGCATTGTTCTGGCTGGCGGTGCTGATGGTGGATGGGCTGCTGGCGACGACCCGAAGCCGCTGGCGGGTGATATTCGTTGCGGCGGTTCATGTCTTCCTTGCGAGCTTGTATCTCGACACCGTGTTATACCGTCTGATGGCGCTGCATCTTGGACCGGCGGTGGGTATTCTGTTTCAAGGCGGGCTGTCGCGGCTGGCCATCAATTGGGCCCATACGGGCATTCCCTCCGGGACCATCGGAACTTACGCCTTCTGGGGTGCGTTGCTGGTGCTGGGAGTTGTTCTGTATTCCTGGATAATGGCCGCTCCAAGTTCCCGGTTTTGGTCGGCGCGACGGGTGCAACCGACAAAGCTCGGGCGACTGGCTTTGTTTGCGGCTTTCCTGCTGGCGGTTTGTCAGATGTTGAGCGTGAGCGACGATCATGATTACCAGATCAATTTCGCTGAATTGAGGAAGTCCATGCCGGTGCGCTTTGGCAGCCCTGGAACGAAACCGGGCCAGCGAATGGTTGTGGGCGGCTTGCGCCCGCTCCGGGACGACCGTGAAACTACCAACGCGGTCAAGGCGCTGGGCCTCCAACCTGGAGTTCACCCGGACATTTTTCTGTTTGTGTTGGAAAGCGCCCGCGGCGATTTCATTACGCCGCAAATCACGCCGAACCTTGCCCGGTTGCGCGATGAGTGTTTGCCTTTTCCGATGGGTCTGGCGGCGGCCAATGCCAGCCACATTTCCTGGTATTCACTGCTCACCGCCAATCACGGGCTTTATTTCGGCGCGGCAATACGCGCGCCCTTGCGTTCCGGCAGTGTGCCCCTGCAACTGTTGCGCGGGCTGGGATACAAGGTAAACGTACTTTGCAGCAGCACGCTGGATTATCATGAGATAGACCGGCTTGTCTTCGGAAACGAACTACAGCTCTGCGATGCCATGTTCGACGCGCAGAAGTCCGGGCTGGGCAATGCCCCCACGCGTGATCTGGCGGTTACCGATCAACTCTTTCAGGCACTGGAGCAACCACCCGGCAATCGCCTGTTCCTCGTTTTCTATCATTCGACCCATCACGATTACGACTGGCCGGCTGGCAATCCCGCTCCCTTTACACCTTACACTGCCAAGTGGAACTACGGTGATTTCAGCATCGGCGCCGACCAACTCACCTTGATCATGAACCGATACCGAAATGCGTTCCACTTCCAGGATCGGCTTATTGGACAAGTGCTGGCGCGCTTGAAGGAACAGGGCGCTTATGAAAACTGTGTCCTCGCCGTGACGGGCGATCACGGCGAGGAGTTTTTGGAACACGGAAAACTCCTGCATGCCAGCAATCTGTTCCGCCCACAGACCAGCGTGCCATTTCTGTTGCGACTGCCGGCGGCGCAGATGACGGGCGACCCGGTGAGGCGGCGCTTTCCCGCCGCCACGCACGTTGATTTCATGCCGACGGTGCTCGACCTCCTTGGACTCAGAGTGACGAATCTGTTCCATGGCGAATCCCTGCTGCGCAAGACCACTGACGAAGCGGTGATTGTGGCGGAAAACCGGGACTCGGACCCGGTGCGCTTCTGCCTCCAGTCCTCGCGTTACAAAGTTTTTTTCGAGTATCAGTATGAGCGCCAACCGACCGCCTCGCAGCGCGTGCTCTACCTCCGGCAAATTAGCGATCTCAGCGATGTTTCGGTGAAGATGGATCTGGCCAGCCCTCAGATCGTCACGTTCCTCTGGACAAACTTCACTTCAACCTTCAGGTCGTTATACCCCGACTTCGAAACTGCATTCGTAGGCGAAGTAATTCAGGCGCACGAATAGGCGGTGGTTGGACTTGGGAGTGGCGAGTAGGGACTTTACCTTGATCTCCCCGGCTACGGCGCACAGTTGCTTTGTTGCACTCCGATTGTTTTACCACAAGACAGAGCCGTTTCGCCCCGCAACCGCGGTGAATGGCGCCGAAGGACAAGATTTCTGAAATGTTATATTGCGCCGGAGAACGGTTTGGGTAATTACTATGCAAATTTTACCGTAACACCGGCCCGGACGGTGACCGGGCAGCGATGAGGAACCGAGCGAACGAGCAAAGAATGAAGACATTGGCGCGGACGAAACCGCCGCAGAAACAGGGCCTTTACGACCCGCAATTTGAACATGATTCCTGCGGTGTGGGTTTCGTGGTCAACCTCAAAGGGGCCATCTCCCACGCCATCATCAGTCAGGCCCTGCGGCTGCTGATGAATCTCGACCATCGCGGCGCGTGCGGGTGCGAAGCCAACACGGGCGACGGCGCGGGCATTCTCATGCAGACGCCGCACGATTTTCTGAAGCTCGTTTCCAAGGAAGCACGCGTCACGCTGCCGTCGGCCGGCGAATACGGCGTGGGGATGGTCTTCCTGCCGCAAGACGACGCCGAACGCGCCGAGTGTGAAAAAGTGTTCGGCGAGATCGTCGCCGAGGAAGGGCAACACTTGCTGGGTTGGCGCACCGTGCCCACCAGTAACAATTTTCTCGGCGCGACGGCGAAGGCTTCCGAGCCTGCGATGCGGCAGGTGTTCATCGGGCGGGGGAATTACATTCGGGACGATCTGGCGTTTGAGCGAAAGCTTTACATCATTCGCAAGCGGGCCGTGAATGTGATTCGCTACTCGGGCAAGGTCAAGGGTGGAGACTATTTCTACATCTCGAGCCTGTCTTACAGGACGATGGTTTACAAGGGCATGCTCACCACCACGCAGCTTGGGGAGTATTTCCCTGATCTATCGCACCCGGCGATGGAGACGGCGCTGGCGCTGGTGCATTCGCGGTTCAGCACCAACACGTTTCCGAGTTGGAATCGCGCGCATCCATATCGCTACATGGCGCACAACGGCGAGATCAATACATTGCGCGGAAATGTGAACTGGATGCATGCGCGCGAGGCTTTGTTTGAGAGCGAGTTGTTTGGTGATGACATCAAGAAAATCCTGCCCGTCATCAACACGGATGGCAGCGATTCGGCGATGTTCGATAACTCGCTGGAACTGCTGGTAATGGCGGGCCGCTCGTTGCCGCACGCGGTGATGATGATGATCCCCGAGCCGTGGACGAAGCATGAATCCATGAGCGAGGAGAAAAAGGCGTTCTATGAGTATCACTCCTGCCTGATGGAGCCGTGGGACGGCCCAGCCTCAATCGCCTTCACGGACGGCAAGCAGATGGGCGCCGTGCTGGACCGCAACGGCCTGCGGCCTTCGCGCTACTATGTCACCAAGGACGATCTGGTTATCATGGCCAGCGAAGTCGGTGTGCTCGATATTCCGGCGGAACGCGTGCTGCGAAAGGGACGATTGCAGCCGGGCCGCATGTTTCTCGTGGACACCGAGCAGGGCCGCATCATTGCGGACGAGGAGATCAAGGAGAAGGTTGCGACGGAACAACCGTATCGGCTCTGGCTCAACGAAAACTTGATCAGGCTGGCCGACGTGCCGGCACCCCAGGTTGTGCCGGCGGTGGATCATGAAACGGTGTTGCAGCGCCAGTTGGCGTACGGCTACACCTTCGAGGATTTGCGCATGCTCCTGCTGCCGATGGCGCGCGACGGCAACGAAGCCGTGGGTTCAATGGGCACCGACACGCCGCTGGCGGTGTTGTCCGACAAGCCGCATCTGCTGTTCAACTATTTCAAGCAGCTCTTCGCGCAGGTCACCAATCCGCCAATTGATTGCATCCGCGAGGAGATCATCATGTCCACCGAGACGGCCATCGGTTCGGAGCTTAATTTGCTCAAGCCCGGACCGGAACACGCCCGCCTCATTGAACTCAAGTCACCGATCCTCACCAACGAGGAGTTCACGAAACTGAAGCATCTTGATCTGCCCGGCTTCAAATCCACGACCATCCCGATTCTTTTCAAGGTCGCCGACGGGCCGGCGGGATTGGAGCAGGCAATGACCGAAGTGTGCGCCAAGGTCAATCAGGCGGTTCACGACGGCTACAACGTGGTGGTACTTTCCGATCGCGGCGTGAATCAGGAGTGGGCACCCATTCCATCGTTGCTCGCCACCGCTGGCGTGCATCATCACCTGATCCGCGAAGGCACGCGCACGCAGGTGGGGTTGGTGCTGGAATCCGCTGAACCGCGCGAGGTGCATCATTTTTCACTGCTCATCGGCTACGGCTGCGGCGCGATCAATCCTTACCTCGCCTTCGAGACGCTCGACGACATGATCCGGCAGGGTCTGATCACCGGCATGGATCATCACACGGCGTGCAAGAACTACCTCAAGGCTGCGGTCAAAGGCGTTGTGAAGGTCATCTCCAAGATGGGCATCTCGACGGTCCAGAGTTACTGGGGCGCCCAAATCTTCGAGGCGGTGGGGCTTAAGCAATCGGTGATAGACAAATACTTTACCTGGACGCCCACGCGTATCGAGGGGGTGGACATGGATGTTATTGCCCAGGAAGTCCTCCAACGGCATCAACGGGCGTTCCCGGATCGCCCGGTCAACGGTCACGCACTGGATGTGGGGGGGCAATACCAATGGCGCGACGACGGGGAATATCATCTGTTCAATCCCCAGACGATCCACAAACTTCAACACGCCGTTCGCACCACCAATTACAGCGTATTTCAGGAATACTCGAAGCTGGTGAACGAGCAGGACCAGCACCATTGCACGCTGCGGGGATTGCTGGATTTCAAGTTGCGGCGACCGGTGCCCATCGAGGAAGTCGAATCGGTCGAGAGCATCATGAAGCGCTTCAAGTCCGGCGCGATGAGCTATGGTTCGATCAGTGAGGAGGCGCACGAAACGCTCGCCATCGCCATGAACCGCATCGGCGGCAAGAGCAACACCGGCGAAGGCGGCGAAGACCCGGAACGCTACGTCTGGACGAATGAGCAGGGCGATTCGAAGAACAGTGCCATCAAGCAAGTGGCCTCCGGTCGCTTTGGCGTCACCAGTCTCTATCTCGTCAAGGCGAAGGAATTGCAGATCAAGATGGCGCAGGGCGCCAAACCCGGCGAAGGCGGCCAGTTGCCGGGCCAGAAGGTCTATCCGCCGATTGCCAAAGTGCGTCATTCCACGCCCGGCGTCGGCCTGATCTCGCCCCCGCCGCACCACGATATTTACTCGATTGAGGATCTCGCGGAGTTGATTCATGACCTGAAGAACGCCAATCATCACGCGCGCATCAGTGTTAAATTAGTGGCCGAAGTCGGCGTTGGCACGGTGGCTGCCGGCGTGGCCAAGGCTCACGCCGACGTGGTGTTGATCAGCGGTTACGATGGCGGCACGGGCGCGTCGCCACAAACCGGCATCAAGCACGCGGGCATTCCATGGGAGTTGGGCCTTGCGGAAACGCATCAGACCCTTGTGCTCAACAACCTTCGCTCGCGCATCATCGTCGAGACGGACGGTCAATTGAAGACGGGTCGTGATGTGGTAATCGCCGCGCTGTTGGGCGCCGAGGAATTTGGATTTGCCACCGGTCCGTTGGTCGCCATGGGCTGCATCATGATGCGCGTGTGTCACCTGAACACCTGCCCCGTGGGCGTGGCCACACAGGATCCCCAATTGCGCAAACACTTCATGGGTGAACCGGAGCACGTCACGAATTTCATGCGCTTCATCGCCCAGGAAGTCCGCGAACTGATGGCGCAACTGGGCTTCCGCCAGATGAACAAGATGATCGGTCGCGTGGACCGACTGGAGGTGAGAAAAGCCATTGATCATTGGAAGGCCAAGGGCCTCGACTTCAGCAAAATCCTCCACGTGCCCGAAGTTCCGACCGATGTTGGTCGCTTCTGCATGATTCCGCAGGACCACGGCCTGGACAAGGCGCTCGACAACACCGTGCTGCTCAAACTCTGCGCGCCCGCCATCGAGCGGAAGGAAAAGGTTGTGGCGGCACTGCCCATCCGCAACGTGAACCGTGTGGTCGGCACCATTGTGGGCAGCGAAGTTACCCGGCGCTGGGGCGCGGAGGGACTGCCCGAGGACACCATCGAGATCAATTTCACCGGCAGCGCGGGCCAGAGTTTCGGCGCGTTCATGCCCAAGGGGATGACTTTTACCCTCGAAGGGGACGCCAACGATTATCTCGGCAAAGGCCTGTCGGGCGGCAAGATCATTGTCTATCCGCCGCGCCGATCCACGTTTGTTCCGGAGGAAAACATCATCATCGGCAACGTCGCCTTCTACGGCGCCACCGGCGGCGAGGCATATATCCGTGGCATGGCGGGCGAACGTTTTTGCGTGCGCAACAGCGGCGCGACGGCGGTGGTTGAGTCCGTTGGCGATCACGGTTGCGAATACATGACCGGCGGGCGCGTGGTGGTGCTCGGTCCTGCCGGGCGCAACTTTGCCGCCGGCATGAGCGGGGGCGTGGCCTACGTGCTGGACGAAGCGGGTGATTTCCCGCCCCGGTGCAATCAACAGATGGTGGGCTTGCAGAAGCTGGAGGATCCCGATGAAATCGAGATCGTCTGGAAAATGATCCAACGCCATCAAACCTACACAAACAGCGACCGGGCGGCAAAGATCCTGGCTGATTGGAAGCAGTTCGTGCCGAAGTTCGTAAAGGTGATGCCCAAGGATTACCAACGCATGCTGCAGGCCATCAAGAAAGTGACGGATGAAGGTTTGAGTGGCGAGGAGGCTGTGATGGCCGCCTTTGAGGTAAATGCCCGCGATGTGTCGCGGGTGGGGGGAGGTTGAGTTAACGCGGAGACGCAGAGTGCGCGGAGAGGCGCAGAGAGGAATGATTGGGAGATTACGTCCGTGTTTCTCAGCTTCCCTCGCACTTCAGCGTTAAAGCGGAGAGTGAGCATGCACGAGAACGAAATCTCAGAACGCATTATCGGTGCAGCGATTGAAGTGCACAAGTATTACGGGCCGGGCCTAGTCGAACAGGTCTATGAAGAGGCTTTGTGCTACGAGTTCAATTTGCGTGGCATCCGTTTCGAGCGGCAGAAATTCGTGCCCATTTATTACAAGGGTGTGAAGCTCTGCGTGCCCTTGCGCTTGGATTTGATCGCGGAAGAGAAGGTGATTGTAGATTTGAAAGCCAAAGAAGTAGTCATACCACTGGATCGCGCCAAGCTGTTGAGTTATCTGCGCCTCTCCAACCTGCGGCTGGGCTTGATTATCAACTTTCATTCGATGGCTTTGAAGGAGGGAATTTCGCGGGTGGTTAATGGACTACCATCTCCACCGCTCGAACCCGGCTCGTTTAGTCTCTAATTCCCGTGACCAATTTTAGTGCATTGACGCGATGTTCGCAGAAACTCAGGAAGGGAGATTCAATCTCTTTCTCCGCGTCTCTCCGCGTTCTTCGCGCCTCTGCGTTTAAGCAAATTCACAACCACAACTGACAATGGGTAAACCCACAGGATTCATCGAATACTTGCGCGAACTGCCGCAGGACCGCGCCGCCATTGAACGCATCCAGGACTGGAACGAGTTCCATCATCATTTGGACGAGGCCAAACTCCGCCAGCAGGGTGCGCGCTGCATGGATTGCGGAGTTCCGTTCTGCCACACCGGCACGCTGTTGAGCGGCATGGCCTCGGGTTGTCCGATTCACAACCTCATCCCGGAGTGGAACGACCTGGTTTATCGCGGACTCTGGAAAGAGGCGCTGGAGCGGCTGCACAAGACCAACAACTTCCCCGACTTCACTGGTCGCGTTTGCCCGGCACCGTGCGAAGGCTCGTGCGTGCTTGGCATCAACGCTCCACCCGTGACCATCAAAACCATCGAGTGCGAGATCATTGATCGCGGCTGGGTGGAAGGGTGGGTGGTGCCCGAACCACCCAAGGTGCGCACCGATAAAAAAGTTGCCGTGGTCGGCTCTGGCCCGGCCGGACTATGCGCGGCCGCACAGCTCAAGAAAGCCGGACATCTCGTGACCGTGTTCGAACGGGCGGACCGCCCCGGTGGATTGCTCATGTATGGCATTCCCAACATGAAACTCGACAAGCAACAGGTCGTTCTGCGCCGCATCGAACAATTGAAAGCCGAAGGCATCCAGTTTGTCTGTGGCACTGAAGTTGGTGTGAATTACGCGCCCACAGAACTCCTGAAAGAATTTGATGCCACCGTGCTCTGCACCGGAGCAACCAAGCCGCGCGATCTGCCGATCGAAGGCCGCCAGCTCAAGGGCATCCATTTTGCGATGGATTTCCTCACTGCAAACACCAAGGCCCTGCTCGACGGCCACAAGAATGGCAGTTTTATTGACGCTACCGGCAAGGACGTGATTGTCATTGGCGGCGGTGACACGGGAACTGATTGCGTCGGCACCTCCATGCGGCACGGTTGCCGAAGTCTCGTGCAGTTGGAAATCCTGCCCAAGCCGTCGCTGGAACGCGCGAAAGATAACCCCTGGCCCGAATGGCCCAAGATTTACCGAATGGACTACGGCCAGGAAGAAGCCGCTGCGAAGTTCGGTGACGATCCGCGCGTCTATCTCACCACCGCCACGAAGTTCGAAGGCGACGCGCACGGCCACGTCAAAACCGTCCACACCGTGCAAGTCCAATGGGAGCGCAACGACAAAGGCCAGTTCATTCCCAAGAACGTTCCCGGCACGGAAAAGGTTCTGCCCGCGCAACTCGTGTTACTCGCAATGGGTTTTCTCGGTCCGGAGCAACCGCTGCTGGAAGCGCTCAAGCTGGAACGCGACCCGCGCAGCAACGTGAAAGCCGAGTTCGAAAAATACTCGACCAACATCAAAGGCGTCTTTGCCGCCGGCGATTGCCGTCGCGGCCAGAGCCTGGTGGTTTGGGCTTTCAACGAAGGCCGCGGCGCCGCGCGCGAGTGCGACCGGTATTTGATGGGCCAGACGAATTTGCCCTGAGGCACTCAGAAGGACCGCGACCCCAGCGTTTTGATTTGGCGGCTGCGCAGGATCGGTTATCGTGCCGTGGCATGGTTATGCGACGATGCTTGGTTTTCTTTGTCTGCGCTTACTGCGTCTTCTCGGTCAATTCCAAAGCCGACTTGTTCCCAGATGCACACTGGGAAACTCGCACTCCCGACGAGGCAGGATTGTCACGCGAGAAACTCGACGCGCTCAAGGAACTGGTCGGCGGGCGCGGTTGCGTGGTGCGGCATGGTTACATGGTTTATTCGTGGGGTGATCAGACCAGGAGTTCGGATGTGGCGTCGGCGTTCAAGCCGGTGCTGTCCACGTTGTTGCTGATGGCCGTGCAGGACGGCCTGCTGAACAGCGTGGATGAACTGGTCGCTGACTTTGAGCCGAGGCTCAAATCACTCAACAACGGCAAGGACGCTTCCATCACTTGGCGGCATCTGGCGTCGCAAACTTCCGGCTACGGTTTGGCTGAGCCGTCGGGCGCCGCTTACTCCTACAACGACTTCGCGCTCGCGCTGTATTACGACACGCTCACGCGCAAGGTTTTCAAAACCAACGGCACCGAAGTCCTGAGAGAGCGCCTGGCGGAACCGCTCCAGTTTGAAGACGCATTTACGTTCAACGCCTTTCGGCGGCCCGATCGAGACGGACGGCTGGCGCTGTCGGTGCGCGATTTTGCGCGCATCGGATTGCTTTATCTGCGCGGCGGGCAGTGGCGGGATCATCAACTAATCCAGCCTGAGTTCATCCAGATGGCCATCAACAGTCCGATTCCTGCCGGGACACCTCTCACCAGCGGGCGTGAGGCGGACATGTTGCCCGGTCAACATTCGATTGGCGGTACGCGCAACATCACGCGCGTCGGACCGGGCTATTACAGTTTTAACTGGTGGCTCAACCGGACGAACAAGGCCGGCCAGCGGCTCTACGTGGATGCGCCGCCAGACACTTATGTCGCCAGCGGTCACGGCGGCAAACGCGCGCTCTGGATTTTTCCGAGCTTGGACTTGATCGTGAGTTGGAACGACTCGCCGATTGACGACCACGACCAATCGCCCGGCGATCCGAATTCAAAGTGCAACCAAGCCGCGCGGCTCATGGCGGAAGCCGCGTCCGGTCTCCATGCACGTTCGCGGCTGACGAAATTGTCCATCCAGGACGGCCAATGGCATTTCAATGACACGATCACTTATCGCGGCAGCCGGGCCGAGGGTTTGCTCATGAACGTGCGCATGGTGAACGCGGTGTTTGAGGATGCAAAGCGGCCAGAGTTTGACGCCGAAGCCAACGCCGACGAATTCATCGCCCGGATTCCTGGTTACGTAACCAGTGGCGTCCGCGCGTTCACGCTGAATCTTCAGGGCGGCATGCCTGGTTATGAGGGCGCAGTGAATTCCGCTTTCAATCCCGACGGCTCATTGCGCGAGGCTTACCTCAAGCGCGTTGGTCGCGTTGTGGAAGCCTGTGACCAGGCCGGGGCTGCCGTGATCCTCGGCTGTTTCTATCAGCGGCAGGACCAGGCGCTGCGCGATGCGGACGCGGTACGGGCAGGCGTGAGCAACGTGGTGAGCTGGATTACGAACCGCGGCTTCGCGCACGTGGCGCTGGAGATCGCGAATGAGTTTGACCACGGCGGTTTTGACCATCGTTTGTTGAAAACGGCGGAAGGTCAGGTGGAATTGATTCAACTGGCGAAGCAACTTGCGCCTGAACTGCTCGTCGCCACGAGCGGCTTGGGGCACGGCCGCATTCCGGATCGCGTTGCGGAGGTCAGCGATTTCATCCTGATCCACTTTAACGGCACGCCGCTGGACAAGATCCCCGAACGCGTCGCGGCGTTGAAGAAATTCAACAAGCCGGTTGTCTGCAACGAGGATGATAAGTCAGGCGCGGACGGCGCGGCGGCGGCGCGGTTGAGCGTGGCCAACGGTGCGTCCTGGGGATTGATGCTCCAGCGATTGAATCAACATTTTCCGTTCACGTTTAACGGCGCGGCGGATGATTCGCTCATTTACCGCACCCTGAACGAACTCACGACGCAAGCGGCTCGATGAACGGCATGGGCCGGTTGGCCCGGCAGACCTGCTTGCTCAGGTTCAAAACTTCATTGCGCCCGCGCCCGCCAGAACATTGTTCCACTTGAAGGCAAGGGTAGGGACACGACTTGCGGGTCATTCGTCAGCGTTATGGAAAGCACCGTCTGCCAGGTCGGGGCGGCAGCATTGGTTGCTTCCTGGATTTGATGCAGTCGGCCTACGTCGCCGCTGACGGTAAGGAGGAGGTTTGTTGTCCCCGGCAGCAGAGATAATTGCGGTCGTCGCGGCAGGACGACGGCGGATGGATCGTCACTGAAGTCCGGGATGCCGTCGTGGTCGCTGTCATTCAGATCATCAATCGAGAGTTCCCAACCGTAATAATCCTCCTCGCCTGTGCTGGGATCGCCGTCGTTGAATTCGACAGCGCCGTAGTAATTTGTCCTGAGCGACAAGTCCCGATAGAACTGCGTAGGCTCGTACAAGTCTAGCGTTTGGGGAGTAGCATTGGTCAGAAACGCGGTCTCGAGAGTCAGTTCATTGAAACGGTCGGTAGTGGATTTGGTAAAGGCGACCGGGCCTTGCAGTGTGTTGGCTGGGTTGCCGGTTTGCGTCAGATCGAGGCGGCCGGAAACCGTGTTTGACCCGGGCGTGTAAGAAAGCACTCCCGTGTATTCCAACACTTCGAACGTGTGGCGAAAATTGCCCAGGTCGCCGTAGGTGCTGTCCACCAACCGGAGCACGCAAGTTCCCGCGCTCGATCCGGCTGGGCGACTCCAGTTCGCGGTAATCGTCCCACTGCCGACTGCGGTCGTGTACTGGCCGGCAGACGTGCCGCTGATGCCTTGGGAGACTTCATAGGAATCGTCAAAGCCGTTTCCATTCGCGTCCTGAAAGTCCGGCAGGTTCAGGAGAAGTGTCCCCGTGATCGGAAACCCGCTAAAATCGAGCGAGAAACTGCTGCGATGAGTGTGGGAAGCATACCACGGCGCCAATTCCCCATTCAGCGCGCCGGAAATGGTGGTCAGATCCAGGGTTTCATCAAACGAACCGGTGCCTTGGTGGAAACGCAGCGACCAGCAAAACAGGGTTGCGTGTGCGGATTGCGCTGCTTGCATGGTGGCTGTGAGCACGAGCAGGAACGCCATTAGGAGAATAGCCGTGATCGTTTTCATGAACTTGTCCCCGGTGGATTGGAGCATCAGGCGCGAACTGGAGAGTAGTTTTGAACCCATGCGGTCATTCCACTTGGAAGCCAATTCGCGGTCAAGCGGGAACTCAGATCGGTCAAACGCTGCGAAAAGCTCCCCGGCCAAAGTCGTAGAACCTGCGCGTTCGGTAAACCACTCACCAAACTACTGCCGGTGCTTTTAGGGGAGGGAGTGCCAGCAATGGCACTTCCCTACCCGAGAGTTCATTTTTCACTATTCAGTCGTGGATACCTGAACACAGGATTACCATCGCGAAGGACAATCAGTCCTGAATCGGAAAACTTACCTTGCCGATACTTGAAAAAGAACAAAGAGCCACCTCCACCATCAAGCGTAGCCTCAATCTCCTTGGGCACCGATGTCAAAAAGCTGTGGTCTGAGTAATGCTTTCTCATTGTCTCAATGTATTTAACCAACTCCTCCGTGTCTTGTTTTCGCTTTTCCACGCCTTCCAAAAGGCTCCACATCTCCTGCTCCTGCAACTGAAGCGCAAACTCACTGAAGTCAAGCGGGGCAGGCCCGAGCACGCGATAAAACTTCGCCTCGGCCGGATGTTTCCTACGAAACAGGGCCGCTTCATCGGGTTTAGGTTTCATGGTCTCACAGCTGACCAATCCGACTAGCGCAAACATGCAAACTGCCCTGCAAACAAAGTTGTCCTTGTGATTCATCGTAAAATATTTCGGGTTTGCTGTTTTGAAAGTCACGGAGCCACCCCGGTCATGATATTGTTCCGCTCATGTGTCCAGTCCATCAGCGTCATTCTTGGCTTGTCTGCGGCCCGCCGTACACGATTTTGCCGGCGCGAAGAATCAAGAGTCCCGAAATGTTGGCGTTGGTTCTGCGGTATTCATACAGGTACAGCACCCCGCCTTCGGCGAGCACTCTCTCCATGTCTTGATCTCGCGGCAGTAGATTAGGGTTCAATGAAACTCCTTTCACTCGATCAAGGTATCGCGTCAGTTCCTCGACATTGGCTTTCCGTTTTGCCACGCCGTCCAAGAATCCCATTGTGCGTTGACGAAGGACATTAAATTCATCATTCACAAATTCCCGCGCAACAGGTTGAAGATCGTAGTAATGCGCGCTCGAAGGATATTTGTGGCGAAATAGCGCCGCCTCATCATGATATAGCCTCCCACTTTCACAGCCAGCCACTAGAACCATTGCCATACCGAAAGGAATTGAACGTAAGAATGCGTAAGGTTTCATAAGGCCTTAAACCGGTCAGAATAATTTTGACCCCATCATTTTGACGTATTTCCCCGGGTCTCGTCCACTCAGTTCCCGCCCGCCCACTTCGGCGGGTGTTTCAGCCGATACAACATCTCCCCCGCCTTGGGGACAAGCAACACGCCCTCGTCCTCACGGTTCGCAAAGTCGGCGGCGCGGATGGAGTGCGGATCGCGGTAGCCGAGGTTGATTCTTTCGCACGTGGCGCGCAGGACTTGCGACGCGAGCGTCACCTGTGCACGACATTGCTCCACACCGTTGTCGAATTTGCCAAGGCCGCGCACATGCGTCGAATGGGCCAGCACACCCCACGGAACATCTTTGAACTTGTTCCACTGTTTCAGGAAATAATCGCGACAGTGATAGCCGACGGTTTCGATGTGCGATCCGTGACTGACGCAAATCTCGCTCAAGTGCGGCGCGTAAATAATGAGTTCGCCCCCGTCCGCCAGCACGGGTTCGAGCTTGTACATGCACTTGCCTGCCGTCCAAAGCTCGTCATACATCGCCGGTGCGCAGGAGAGAATCGTGTGAAACGGCCGATCCTTGTAAACGATGTGGATCTTTGCCGAGAGATCGCTGGCGGCATCCCACGCGGCTTCGGGCGTGCCCGCGAAAACTCCGGCGAGGTCCTTGTTCGGCGACACCACCATGGCCAGGCAAAGCTTGTCCACCTTCACCATCGCGCCGGCGCGATCCACCACGCGGCGCACGGGCGTCCATTTCGTGCCGATGATCATCGGATTGGTGACCACCGCGCCGAGCCAGTGGAAGAAATTGAGGATCTGTGGTCCGCCCACGCCCGGGAAAAGATATTTGTTGCCGCCGGAGAAGCCCACGACTTCATGCGGAAACACCGGTCCGATGATGATCACTTGATCATAATCAAACACGAGCTTGTTGACCTCCACCGGCACATCCAGGGCAAACAACCCCTCGCTCAACTTGCTGATCTCATCGGCCGTGAGGATGCCGACTTGTTTCAGCGCCGCCGGATCATTCCAGGCATGATTGAAGAAATTGACCCGGCGATAAGTTGCGCGCCGTTCGGCTTCGGTGATTTCCAGGCGCTGGCAAATCGCCGTCTCGCTCATCGGCTGGTGCGTGCCCAGCGCGATGAGCACGTCGAGATTCTTCGTCGTGTGGCCGATCTGTTCGTGCAGCGTTTTGAACAGCAGTCCTACCGGTGCCGTGCGGGTGCCGTCGGGCACGATGAGCAACACCCGTTTGCCGCGATAGCCTTCCGTCGGGCAGGCTTGCGCCACCACCGCCGCAACCTGTGCTTCCGAAACGCTGCCGTTGGCAGGGGCAACTTGTGAAAATGTCTCACGCACGAATGGAGTTTATCCTCACGATCCGAGGAAAATCCAACCTGTATTTCGGCCGGGCCTTTTCCGCCCATTGTCATTCGTTGCGGATCGCGCTAGTCTCGGATTCGATGAAAACGAGAACTTTGGGAAATTCAGACCTCGCCATCACACCGGTCGGATTCGGCGCGTGGGCGATTGGGGGCGACTGGCAATTTGGCTGGGGAACTCAGGACGAAGTGGATTCCGTCGCTGCCATCCATCGCGCGCTGGAGCGGGGCATGAACTGGATTGATACCGCGGCTGTCTATGGACTGGGCCATTCCGAGGAGGTCGTGGCCCGCGCCTTGCGCGAATGGAAAGGTGCGCGGCCCTATGTGTTCACCAAGTGTGGAATGCTTTGGGACGACCAGGGGCGCATCAGTTACTCCTTGCGGGCGGAATCCGTCCGTCGCGAATGTGAGGCCAGCCTGCGCCGCCTCCAGGCCGGGGTGATTGACCTCTATCAGATCCACTGGACGGCGGATGAATTGAGCGAAACGCTCGAAGGCTGGCAGGCGCTGGTCGCCCTGCAAAAGGAAGGCAAGGTGCGGTGGATCGGGGTGTCCAACGCCACGGTGGAAGAAATGCAGCAACTCCAAGCCATCGCGCCGGTCACGTCGCTCCAGCCACCGTATTCCCTGCTACGTCGCGACGTGGAAGCGGCGCAATTCCCGTGGTGCCAGCGCGAGGGTGTGGGCGTGATTGTGTATTCGCCAATGGGTTCCGGTCTGCTCACTGGCGCCATGTCGCGCGAGCGAATTGCCGCGTTGCCCAAAAGCGACTGGCGGACAAAGAATCAGGAGTTTCAAGAACCTAAATTGACGGAGAATCTCAAAGTGGCGGAACGGTTGCGAACCGTTGGGGCGCGTCATGGCCGTTCACCGGGCGAAGCGGCCATCGCCTGGACGCTGAATCATCCGGCGGTGACGGGCGCAATTGTCGGCGCCCGCAGCGCGCAGCAGGTGGATGGCATTATCGGGGCGATGGATTTCCGACTCACCCCCGAAGAAATCGCGGAAGTCGAGACACGTTAAGTTGCGTTCCGAAGGTTGGGAACGGGATTTGAATCTCCTCACTCCGCAATAGAACGCGGAGGCACGATTCCTATTCCACTGTCACCAGCACACACCGAAACCCACGATGGCTGAAGCGCCGCGTGTCGTTGCCGCGCACGCGATGCGAAACCGCCAGCGCCTCCTCCGTGCCGCTCTCCCAGGATGCGCCCATCAGCCAGCGTGAACTGGGATCGTCCACCGGGCCGTCGGCGCAGAATTCCCACACGTTGCCGCCAAGGTCGTAAAGCCCGGAGGCGTTCGGCTTGAAACTGCCTACGGGCGCGGTGCCCACGAAGCCGTCATCAAGGGTGCTGATGACCGCGCGCCGGGTCACGCTGCGTCGCAACTCTGCGCCCGCGTAGTTACCCGCACCGGCGGGCGGCGGCCACTGGTTTCCCCAAGGATACAGCGCCGGGCCCGCGACGCGCAGCCACTCGGCCATCGTCGGCAGCCGGTAATGTTGATTGGTGGTGAGCAGACCCTGCTGCCGCTCCGTGTGCGTCAACCATTCGCAGAACGCCTCCGCGTCGCGCCAGGTCACGCCCACGACCGGGTGCGCCGGGGACTGGGCGAAGTCGGGATTGCGCCAGGAAGCCTCACTCTGCCGCCATTGATTGTTCTTGCCCAAAGTCATCATCGTCACGCCGGTGTCGTAACCGGTTTCGCGCACGAACACTTCAAAATCCTGCACGCGCGTTTCCCAAATCGAGAACTGCCCAGGAAACCCAGCAATGGAAATAAACCTCATGCCGAGGCCGTTTTGCCACACCTCACCCGCAAGCAGTCCGGCGGTGGGCGAATCCGCCGCAGCGGGTGTGCTCTTCGATTTG
>JACZKP010000100.1 GCA_014860005.1 Verrucomicrobiota bacterium
TCCCTGGCCGGTGAAAGCGGCCCGAATCTTTTTATCAGCTCTCTCCAGTTTGCAGGGTCGACAGGGTACCAATTTTCAAAGTTGTCCCGCGACCCAGCCCAATATCTAAAGATTACCGATTTAGATTTAGGAAGGGCGGAAGAGGTTGCCCTCTTCCGCCTGAAAATACTCCTGCCTCTCACGAGGCTCGGACGACTCCTAATGGGAGCTCGTCCGACACAGGGGTGAACCTGTGTGGTGCTGGGAGCACCACCACCGGCTTGGGGGCCGGCGCTGGCCGGGCACCCTGTCGCATGAAGGGCGAGCGACCAGTGTAGTTGCCCTGCGGAACTTCGTATTCGCTGCGATATTCCTGGTTCCACTGTTGTTGCGGATCATCCTGCGCATTACTCGTTGGAGCGTACGACAACGCGGCGACTGCCAACGCAACAGCTCCCGCGCGCATTAAGGTTTTGAGGTTTGGTTTCATAATTACTTTGGGTCTTTGGTGGTTTAGAGAGCGAGACTCCACAAAGTCCCGCCCTACGACGATCTCCCAATTCGAGACAAACCGCTGTCGCATCATGGCCTCAACGTGCCATTCCTTTGTTTGGTGCGTGATTTGGCTGCTAGCCAGATCAAGAACCAATGGAGGCACGGCGGCAGCCACACCGGGAGATTCGTTTAACTGTGGGTGAAGATAACGCGGTGAGGGAAGCGGGGTAATCCGTACAGGCTGGTATTTTCCTTGTCCCCGGTCACGTAATGTTCCGCAGTGACCCTTATGGCGGAATAATTGACTTACGGATTGCGAAGCGCACCAGTTCGGTCTGCGATTTAATGGACAACTTGCGCATGAGGTTGGCTCGGTGCGTTTCGGCTGTGCGGGGGCTGATGAACAACTGCTTCGCAATTTCCTGGCTGGTGTGTCCCTCCGCTGCCAGTTGGAGCACCATTCGCTCACGATTGGTCAGTGTTTCGTAAGCATCCACGCCGACTTCTCCAGGTTTGCGCATGTAACCGGTAATCGCCAACTCGGCCAGCACAGGGCTCAAATAACGGTGTCCGGCCACCACTGCGCGCACGGCCTTGGCCAGGTCGGCGGCCGTGCAATCCTTCAGCACATAGGCGGAGGCGCCGTTGCGTAGGGCCTCGATTACGTAAGGCTCGTCAGCATGCATGGAAAGAATGACCACGCGCGTTCCGAGATGGTTCTGCCGGACTTGGCGCGTTACCTCCAGGCCGTGCAACCGCGGAATCATCAAATCCAGCAGCAGCACAGCAGGCTTGTGCACTTCCACCAGACGCACCGCTTCCAAGCCGTCGCCGGCTTCGCCCACAAGACGAAAATCCGGTTCCGCTTCCAGCAGAGCCTTGAAGCCTTGCCGCACGATGTGGTGGTCTTCTGCCAGCACGAGGGTGATGGGATTCATGGCGAGGGGTTGGCTGGTAAGGAATTGGCCGTCAGGTCCAGCGGCAGTTCCACCTTGAGACAAGTACCATGGCCGGGTGATGTTTCCACGGTGAACTTGCCGCCCAGCAGATTTGCGCGTTCCCGCATTCCGTCCAAACCACTGGACACGCCCCGGATTCGATGCACCGCGTCGAAACCTCTGCCATGGTCCTCAATTCGCAAGCCCACACCTTCAGTGGTGGGCCAAAGTCGCACCTGCACGTCCTGGCTGCCGGCGTGGCGCGCCACGTTCGTGAGCGCCTCCTGCACGATGCGGAAGACGGCGGTTTCCAAATGACCGGGCAGCCGCCGGGCGCACAGCCTGTGGTGGAAATCCACCCGCACACCAGTTTGCTTGGTATAACGCTGGAAGTGCCAGTCCAGCGCGGCGAGCAGGCCGAGGTCATCAAGAATCTGTGGACGCAAATCCAGCGAGAGTTGGCGCACTTGAGCCATCAAATCCGCCACCCAGCCGCACGCCTCGCTCAACGAGGACTGCAATGGCCCGGTCGCCTGGGGCAGGCACAGGTCCAGTTGCAGCTTCAGGCCCGTCAACATCTGGCCGATTTCATCGTGCAATTCCCGCGCAACGAACCGCCGCTCGGCTTCCTGCACCTCGACCATTCGCAAGGACAACGCCCGCAGATGCTCCCGTCCGGCCACGATTTGCTCGAACAACCGGGCCTGCATCAAAGCCACCGCCATCTGCGCGGCGACCTCCCTGGCAATATCCTCATGCTCACGCGTGAACACGGCCAGTTCATCCGTCGAAAAATTCATCACGCCGATCAAGTTGTCCCCGGCAATCAGTGGCAGATCAATCAACGCCCGCCATTGCTTGGCCCCCGATCCGCTGGCCGTGCCGACGTCGAACAGATTTGCGGTTTGAGTCAGCCGGAAGGGTTGAGCCGACTGGAACACATGTGAATCGGCAACCAGTTCGAGAGGCACGTGGCGGCGCGTTTGCGGCATCACGCTTCCGCGCTTGTAAGCCACGAGCAACTTTACCAGCCCTTGAGCTTCGTCCGCCTCCCACACACTCGCCTGTTCATACGGTAGCAACTGATGGATGTGGGACAGGGCCGCACCTGCAATGTCCTCCGCCGAGCGAGCTTCCAGAATCGCCTGGTCCACCGAATGGATGATCATCAACCGTTCTGCCAGCCGACGTTGGGCTTCCTCGGCTTCCTGCCGCGTGCGGACTTCCTCCTGCAAGGCGGCATTCGCCCGCACCAATTCCTCCGTGCGCTGCTCCACTCGCCGCTCCAGTTCCGCCTGGGCTGCCCGCAATCCGATTTCCGCCCGGTGAACGCGCAACAGCGCCGCGATCCGGGCCAGCAACTCGCGGTTTTTCACCGGTCGGGCAACGTAATCGTCCGCCCCGGCTTCCAATCCTGCGGCCTTGAAGTCGCCCGATACCTCCGTCGCCGACAACAACACCACGAAGATGCGGGCCAGGTCCGGATCGGCCTTGAGTTGACGGCACAGTTCCACGCCATGAATGTCCGGCAATACCGCATCCAGCAACGCCAGATCGGGCGAGGATTTCCGGGCCTGCCGCATACATTCCGCCCCCGACGCCGCCTCGACCACGTCATGGCCCGCCGACTTCAAGGCATGCCCCAAGCCCAACAAGACAATGGGATTGTCATCCACCACGAGAATTTTGGCTGGCTGGGTCATTCTGAATGCGCCCTAGATTAGGGATCGCAGTATGGGTGAGGGCCACCCGCAATGCAAGCCTTGCTCCCTGCTCAAATGGGCCGCAGGTTCGCCCCAAAGCATTGCGGCGGCGTGTCCTCCCCGCTCCAGTTTCGCAACTCCAATTGGAAAGCGAGACTTTGGAACGCGCGCCTAACCCAGGTCCGTCAGTTCAGGTCCAGACGCGCTGCTGGCGACCGTTCTGTTCATCCTCGCGATCCATCGATAAATCCGCCAGCGTCGCGCCACCCCACCTCGTGCTCGAAGAAGGTATCGCCGATGAATAGCACGCGGTCGCCGTCCTTGAGTTCGAACCGCGGCGCGTCGTTGGCGGCCAGCACCGGCCCCGCTAGGAATGCGCAGCCGACCCACGCCAGCCATCGCCATTGAAACGACCACCGCGAAACGAAAAAAGAATACTTCATGCCAATTATGATGTTGGGACGCGCGATGACTTAAACCGATTCCCCCGCGCGTGAACAAGCCGAGAAACGCCTGCCGCTCATAATGGAAATCTGGAAATTGGCGACTGGTTTATGGGCTTGCCTAAACTCCTGGGGCGCGCTAGGCATGGCGCCCGTCAATCAGTTCAACCAGACCACACAAAAACAGCACAACGGAGAATCCTGCCATGTATAAAATAATTGGTGCCGACGGCCGGGAATACGGACCGGTTTCCGCGGAGCAACTCCGCGAATGGCTCAAACAAGGCCGCGTCAACGCGCAGACCCAAATTCAGCCTGAAGGCGCGGCAGAGTGGCTTACACTAGGGGCGTTGCCGGAATTCGCTGCCGCCCCGGCCACGGCAATGGAGACGCCGCCGCTCACGCCAACCGGCACGGCCAGGCCCAAGACCAGCGGCATGGCCATTGCCTCGCTCGTGCTGGGGATTCTTGGCTTGGTCAGTTGCGGCGCTACGGCGCTCGTCGGGTTGGTGCTCGGCATCGTGGCCATGGTCAAGATCAAGAACAGTGAAGGACGGCTTTCTGGCAACGGCCTTGCGATTGCAGGAACGGTGGTTTCGGGTGTGTTCCTGCTGCTGATCCCGATCCAGGCCGCCATGTTGCTTCCCGCGCTGGCCAAAGCCAAGCAACGCGCGCAAACCATCACCTGCATCAACAACGTCAAGCAACTCAGTTTGGCGGTGCGCATGTACTCGGTGGCTTCCGATGACCGCTTTCCACCAGCCGAGAATTGGAGTGAAGTAATTCAGCATGAGGTTCATGCCAACAAAGTCTTTCAATGCCCAAGTGATCCCAGCCTGCGTTGTGCATTTGCCTATAACCGAAAGCTCGGCGGCCTGCCGGAGGACGAGATCAATCCCCAGACGGTGTTGTTCTTCGAAAGCGACGCGGGTTGGAATGCAGCGGGCGGTCCGGAGTTGTTCTCGCCGCACAAACATTCCCGGACCTCAGTCATTGTGGGATTTGCCGACGGCTCGGTGCGGCAGTTGCCCCGCGCCGAGGTTGAGTCATTGCGATGGGATCCTTGACTCCCGCCAATTCCGTCCTTGCCTGGGCCATTCTGAAAGCCACGCCCCAAGCCGATCCTTCAGCTACCGCGACACGCCCGCCTCGGCATCGGCTAGCAGCCTGTCGGACTTACCGCGAAGAGATTTCTGAAAATAGTTTGAACAAAAAGGGGGCGGTACGGATCCAAAGGCCATGTCTGCACGTTTTGTAAATGTGGATCGCCAGACGCCGATGTTTCTGCCCTGCGATC
>JACZKP010000101.1 GCA_014860005.1 Verrucomicrobiota bacterium
CTCAGTTCCGACGGCAGTTGCGACTTCACCAACGCCACAAGCCTGAACAACACCGATCCAAAACTCGGGCCACTCGCGAATAATTGTGGCCCGACGCTCACCATGGCCTTGCTGCCCGGTAGTCCCGCGATTGATGCCGGCAACACTGCCGCGGCGCCGCCGACTGATCAGCGTGGCGTGCCGCGACCGTACGGCCAGGCGGCGGACATTGGCGCTTTCGAGTATTGGCTGCAGGCACAAGCCGCAGCGTGTCCCACTGGAGGAATCGACATCCTGGCTCTCGGCATCGCCGGCCAGACCTGCTGCCTGTTAATGAGTCCCGACCTGACGAACTGGACCGCGACGGCCACCAACCAGATTGGCGCGGATGGCACGGTGCTGTTCCACGACGAAGCCATCGGCCCATCCTCACGCTTTTACCGGTTCATGCTTCAGTGAACCGGTTCGTAACCATAATCACTAATGAGTCCAATGGATTTCAAACAACGAAAGGGAACTGGCAGTGAAGACAAGCACGATTCTTAACTCAGCACCCCAGGAGGAACTTCGCCATTTGATCGAAGTGTTACGTCCTTTTTTCTGATCGTACTTTGTCCCGCAGTGCCGTCGTAGCGATTGGAGGTTTTTCCGACTTCTCTGCCAACTTCTCGCCGCTGTCGTTGCCTTCACTCAGCATTACCTTGTCACCAAGGATCGGCAGCCTATGGGTGAACGGCCAATGGGTGTACGGAGACCAGATGAGCCTCGAAGCTGAGATCACTGGCGGTAATCCGCTGGTTCGCTTCTTTACGAAGCCGGACGCCCCCTACATGACTGAAGTCAGTACGAATCTCTCCTTTTGGACCCCCATCCTGACGAATACAACCACGAACGGGATCTTTGAGTTGGTGGAAACCAACGCGCTGCTTCAACGGTTTTTCCGCAGTCGGCAATAATCGCGCGTCAGTCAGTCGTGCGTCCTGTTTTTGCTAGGGGCGTTGTTATTCCTCGATGCGGAGGTATTTGGTGGCGGGTTGGAACGTTACCCCGTCAATGCGCTGTTGGGGCAGTTGCACAGGGTAAAGGCGGACGTTGCCGACTTGGTTGCGTTGGCGTCGCATCGAGACGTACAGCCAATACTGCTGCTTGACCGCGTCGCTCTTGCCTTTGTCGTAGCCGGTCGCGCAAGCCCTCTCGGCCTGTTCTTCGCGGCATAATGGAGCGTTTTGCTCACGATGACTCCGCCTGCCGCGCCGGCGGCGGTGACAAGAGGATGCCCTTGGAGATTTCGTGGCCGAGATATGCGCCGCCCGCCCCGAGCGCCACGTCGCTGATGGGACGCGTGGCGGCGCAACCGGCGAACAGGCAGGCAACGAGGGTGAGAAGAAGCAGTTTGGATGCGTTGGTGATGAGTTTGGTTTTCATGGAGCTTGTATTGAGTGTTGAGATCAAAACCCTCACCCTGCCCTCTCCCCATCCGATGGGGAGAGGGTGACCGAGGGGGTGTTCCGGCGGTTGGCGTGGAGGATGATTCCTTCGACGACACTCGGACTCTGCCGCAGTTCGCGGGCGCGGCGGTCGAAGTGTTCGCCGCTCGAACTGGAGCAGTAGAGCATCTCCGGCGAGGCGACGTTATGGACCGTGCCGCAGAGATTGCGCGTCGCGTCGGTGTGCAGGTAGGTGAACGGTGAATACTTCTGGCCCGTTTGGTGGTCGGGCAACGGATAGTTCATGATCGCGTGCTGCGTGACATCCGGCAGCGCGATGTCCTTGCCCATGTCGTCAAGGTCGGCGCGGTCGTTCTGCCTCATGATGAAAAACTGGCGGCTGTTGCCGAACACTGCCAAGCGGATGCGCGACTGTTTGAACCGCGCATATTGCTGGACGATGGAGATGTTCCAGCAATTGAACTTGCGAAGCTGCGCGTAGGATTCCTGAACGATTTCCTGCCCGCCAGGAATATCGAGAAAGCGCGCGACCTCCTCATAGACGTTCCGCTTCCGCAAGGCGCGCGGCAGCGTCATGATGTGTTTGCGCGCGTGATTCGTGATGAGGAAACCCGCTGCGGCCTTCAACTCCTTCGCCGACTCTGGGATGTAGCCCAACTCGAAGTGCGCGATTTTTCCGGTGAGGGAGAGGTTACTCGTGCCGTCGAACAGGCAGCCGTAATTGCCGTCGCGACACCACGCGGCGCGCTCGCAATGGTCATTTGCCGCGCATGGACCATGCTTGCCTCTTGCGTCTGCGTGAATACCCAGGACTGCGTCAAACCAAAGAAGCACATGAAGACAAAAAGCATCGAGCCGGTTATGGAAGAGGACGAAAAATCTGGACATCCAAACTGTTATGCGCCGATCCCTCCTAATGGCGCCGTTTGTAGGCACACAGGTTTACGCCACACGCATCTGTACAACACGCTCTCGGCTGGCGGCGGCGCGCGACCTTATGTTCGCGTGGTAAATCTGCGCGAACCGGGAGCGAGCAAGGGGAAAACGTTATTCCATGTCGGCGACTTCTTTCGGTATCTCGACTGGTGTGCCAGGCAGCAAGGTTCGGGACAACTGCGTGCGAGCATTGAGGACCAAGCTTCTCGCAATAAGGCCGGAGACGGAATTCCGGTGGCGGGTCCGTAAACTCCCCTGGCCGGGTCGGGACAAATCCTTCTTTCCACACGGCGGGGGCTGGGGCATTCTCACCCCGCGCTAAATTCCGAATTCAACTATGAAAATTGCCATTGTCGGTTTGGGTTACGTGGGGTTGCCCCTCTGCTTGCAGTTTGCCGAAGGCGGCGTGCAGGTCATTGGGTTGGACATTGACCCTAACAAGGTGCAGGCCATCAACGCGAGCCGAAGTTACATTCAGCATATCGAGAGTGAGACGATTCAGAAGATCGTGGCCACCGGGCGGTTGATGGCGTCGAGTGATTTCTCCATGGTTGAGGAGGTCGAGGCGGTCATCATCTGCGTGCCGACGCCGTTGAACAAGAACCGCGAGCCGGATATTTCCTACATCGTGAAGACCGGCAAGTCCATTGCGCCGTACCTGCAGCGCGGCACACTGGTGGTTCTGGAGTCAACGACTTATCCCGGCACCACCGACGTGGATTTGCGCGCGGTGCTCGAGGCCGGTTCGGGGTTGAAGGCGGGCACGGATTTTCATCTGGCATTTTCCCCGGAACGCGAGGATCCCGGCAATCCCGACAGCAAAGTGGCGCAGATTCCCAAGGTGATCGGAGGTTACTCCCCGGCCTGTCTGGAAAAAGCCCAGGTCCTGTACTGCAAGGCCATCAAAGTCCTGGTGCCCGTCTCCAGTTGCCGGGTGGCGGAGGCGACGAAGTTGCTGGAAAACATCTTTCGCAGCGTGAACATCGCGCTCGTGAACGAATTGAAGGTGGTTTACGCGGCGATGGGCATTGACGTGTGGGAAGTCATCAACGCCGCGAAGACCAAGCCTTTCGGGTTCATGGCCTTCTATCCCGGACCCGGGCTGGGCGGACATTGCATTCCCATTGATCCATTCTACCTCACCTGGAAGGCGCGTGAATACAGTCAGAACACCCGCTTCATCGAGTTGGCGGGTGAAATCAACACCGCGATGCCGCAGTACGTCGTGAGCCGGCTGACTGAGGCCCTCAACTCGCGCCGCAAAGCCGTCAACGGCAGCCGCGTGCTGATCCTGGGACTGGCCTACAAGGCCAACGTGGACGACGACCGTGAATCGCCGAGTTATCATCTGATGGACCTCCTCAAACAACAGGGCGCGGAGGTGGCCTACCACGACCCGCATGTGCCGGTGATTAAACCCACCCGCGAACATCCGCACTGGGCGGGGACGGAGTCGGTGACGTGGGATCAGGCAAACATCGCCAGCTTCGACGCGGTGCTCATCTCCACTGCGCATAAAGCGGTCAACTATCAGGAGCTGGCGGACTGGGCGCAGTGCATTGTGGACACCCGCAACGCCATGGTGGCCACCCAGTATGAATCCGGCAAAGTCTGGAAGGCGTAAGTAATCCTCCGCAACCGCTGCTTGCCGCTTGGAATTCAGCGCCGCCCGCCTAAGAGTGGGGCGGTGCGCAACTTAAGCATGACCGCCTTTGAACAACTCAAAACCGAACTGCGAACCACCCCGCGTACATGGTTGATCACTGGCGTGGCGGGATTCATTGGCTCGAATCTGTTGGAAACGTTGCTCAAGTTGGACCAGCGCGTAATCGGGTTGGACGACTTCTCCACCGGCAGACGCCGTAATCTCGACGAGGTCAAAGATCTCGTGACGGCGGTGCAATGGGCGAGGTTTGAATTCATTGAGGGAAGCATCGGTGAACCCAGTGCGTGTGCGCGCGCCTGTGAAGGCGTCAACTTCGTGCTGCACGAAGCCGCGTTGGGCTCCGTGCCGCGGTCCATGGCCGAACCGCAGGCGACCCACCAGGCAAATGCCACCGGATTCCTGAACCTGCTCGTCGCCGCCCGCGACGCCAGGGTGCGGTGTGTGGTGTACGCTTCGAGCAGCGCGGTTTATGGCGATCATCCTGATTTGCCCAAAGTGGAGCCGCGTATTGGCCAGCCGCTCTCGCCCTATGCGGCGACGAAGCTGAGCAACGAAGTCTATGCCGATGTGTTTGCCCGCGCCTATGGTCTGGCGTCAATTGGCTTGCGGTACTTCAATGTGTTCGGTCCGCGCCAGGACCCGGAAGGCGCGTATGCGGCCGTCATTCCCAAGTGGATTGCCGCGCTGCGGCGCCGCGAACCGGTGACCATCAACGGCGATGGCGAAACCAGCCGCGATTTCTGTTTTGTCGAGAATGTCGTTCAAGCCAACCTGCTGGCTGCCACCACCACTAACGCGGAGGCGTTGAATCAGATTTACAACATTGCGGTGGGGGATCGGACCACCTTGAACGAGTTGTTTCAACTGCTCAAAGATGGGCTGCGCCGCCGCGATGCCAGCCTGCCGGACAGCAAACCGGTTTATGGGGCTTTCCGTTCCGGAGACGTTCGCCATTCCCAGGCCGACATCCAGAAGGCCCATCGGCTGTTGGGTTACGCTCCGGCACAAACGGTCCGCGCAGGTCTGGAACAATCGCTGGAGTGGTATTGTCGCAATTTGGGATAGTGCTCGCCGGACAGATTCGCGCTACACGAACACAATCTCTGTTGTCGTCGCTGTCTCATCCCAGCCACGCGTCGGTTCTGCGGTCACGGACGAAATATCCTTGATGGAAATCTGACGCCCCCGCGTCTTCGGTGATTTGATCTCGATGTGCGCGGGATTACACGTTTGCTGGTTGATCTTCTGGTGCGGCGCGGGTTTGTAGCGGACGTAAAGCACCTTGGGCGTGTCAGGCGTGAAGAACAGGATGCGGGATTTCTCCGGGATGCACAGATACGCCTTGTTCAGAATCGTTCCGCCGAACTTGAAGCGTTTGAGGTAACTGGCCTTGCGATCCGTGTAGGCGCAGGTGAACACCGTTTCGCGATCCGGCAGGCCGCAATAAAACAACTCCGGTCCGACGAACAGCTTCTCCGGCAACTCCGCGACCTTGTAAGTGCCGTCCTTGAACACGAGCAGCACCTTGTCAAACTTCGTACATTCAAGTTTGAATTCTTCGCCGTTCACCTTGTAACCCACGTAGCCGCTCGCGCGATCATACGACACCTTGAACGCCTTGAACGCCACGGCCTTCACGTCCACTTCCTCGTGGCGGCTGCTCTTGGTCGTCAGGCGCGGATACTGCGGGCCGTATTTCTCCAGCAATGCTTCGAGATGACCGATGACGTAGCGCGTGAGATTCTTGAGGTTTTTGCGGGTCTCGGCGAGGTCGGTCTTCACCTTCTCCATCTGCTCGCGATGCTGGTTGATGTCGAAGAGCGAAATCCGGCGGATGCGCACCTGCAATAGCCGCTCAATGTCCGCGTCCACCAGGTCGCGGAGGAGTTGCTTTCGGAACGGCTTGAACCCCTCATACACCGCGACCGTGACGGCTTCCGCCGTCTTGGATTTCTCGATCAGCTTGTAAATGCGTTCCTCGATGAAGATGCGTTCCAGCGTGCGGTAATGGAGTTCGTCCTGGAGTTGCTGTTCGCGCAGCTCCAGTTCGCGCCTGAGAATGGCAACGAGCTGCTCCGTGTTCTCGCGCAGCACTTCACTCACGGTCAGTTCCACCGGGCGATTGTCTTTGATGACGACGATGCGGCTGGCGATGGTCACCTCGCAGGCCGTGAACGCATACAGTGCGTCCACCAGCTTGTCCGCGTCCACGCCGGCGGGGCACTTGATTTCAATCTCAACGTTCTCGGACGTGAAATCGTTGACGGATTTCACCTTGAGCTTGCCCTTGCGCACCGCGTCTTCAATGGACGCCATGAGCGATTCGGTTGTCGTGCCCGGCGGAATCTCCGTGATGACGACCGTCGAGTCGTCGCGCGTCTTGATGCGGGCGCGCACCTTCACACTGCCCTTGCCGTCTTGATAATCGCGCGCGTCCATCAGGCCGCCCGTCGGGAAATCGGGCAGGCACTTGAACGGTTGCTTTTTGAGAATGGCGATCTGGGCTTCGAGCAGTTCGGGAAAATTGTGCGGCAGAATTCGCGCGCTCAATCCGACCGCGATGCCCTCCGTGCCCAGCATCAGTGTAAGCGGCAGTTTGCTCGGCAGCGTAACCGGCTCTTTGTTGCGACCGTCGTAACTCGCCACGAACTCGGTGATCTCGTCGTTGAACAAATCCGTGCGCGCGAGGTCGGTGAGCCGGCATTCGATGTAACGTGGCGCGGCGGCGGGATCGCCGGTATAAATGTTGCCGAAGTTGCCCTGGCCTTCGATGAGGTAACGCTTGTTCGTGAGCACCACGAGGGCGTCGCCGATTGAGGCGTCGCCGTGCGGATGAAACTTCATCGTGTCGCCGACGACGTTTGCAACCTTGGTGAAACGCCCATCGTCCGTGCGATGCAACGCCCACAGAATGCGCCGCTGCACCGGCTTCAAACCATCGGCCAGATTGGGAATCGCGCGGTCGCGAATGACATAGCTCGCGTAATCGAGAAAGCCGCGGTCCACGCGCGTGTGCAGGCCGGCGGCGAGCTGTTTCGGATCAAATGACCGGTGCGCGACCGCCTCGACCTGTTCGGCCACGACATGTTGTCCGCCGTTGCCATCCGGCGCGGCGGTTTTCATGCGCGACCTGGTTTCTGTGGGCGCAGGCTGCGTCCCTTCGATGGGCAACTCCGGCTGGTTGGAATCTTTTTTCTTCTTCGCTGAACTCATGCGCGGGCGGCATTAAGCCAGAACCGGACAAGCACTGGCAAGACTGGGGCCGCGATTCCTGCAATTAAACAAATCAAAGTCGGTGCTCAAGCCGATGTCCTGATGAGTCCATCCGGGCAGAGCACCGCTGCCAGTCCATGAACGTCCCGCCGCAGGCAAGTCTCGACATCCGTGCGCAGGTCGGCATTTGCCCGCAAGCGTCGCGCATTGCTCGCTCCGCTGAGGGCGGTGGCCAGGTCGTGTTGCGAGTGGTGATACGCACGCAGCGCAATCTCAGCCGAATCGCTCAAGCTCGAATCCAGCCCGACCGACGCCATCGCGTCGCAGAACGCGCCGGCGGCCAGCGTGTCTTCCAGTGCTGCTTCCTCACCGGTGCCGGCGCACACCAGCGCCAAGCGTTTCATCTGCGTCTGTACCGCCCAGCGCACTGTGGCCGTCAGGTTCAGAAATGAACCCACGGCCACCTGCTGCGCCATCCGGCACGCTTGCAAGGCCCGCGTGCCGTTGGTGGTCGTTATAATGATGTTTCTCCCGGCAACGCGTTCCGGAGTGTATTCACGCGGCGAATTGCCCAGATCAAATTCAATCCCGTCCGTCAATGCCGCGCTGATTCGCAATCCCTGGCGCTCTCCAGCGAGCAGGGCGTCGGGATGCTGCCGCCGCAGCGACAACGCCTCGGCAATTTCCGTCACGGGCTTCACGCCCGCCGCGCCGTTGGCCAGCGCGGTCACAATGGTGCTGGTTGCGCGCAACACGTCGAACACCACGCAACAGGTTTCGCTCAGGTCGTTGTGTCTGAGCGACTCGAATTCCACCGGGGTAAAACTTACCGTAATCTCCACAGCCATGCGCGAACCTACGGTTTCGGTCGAGTGCCGGGAAGAAGTTTTCCAGCCTGACGGCGAATGTGGTGAAAGAGATATTGCTGGGCGTAACCGGCGTTGGGGCCAAAGTAAGCCTGCCCAAACTCGCGCAACTGCGGCAGGCTCATCCGGCGCGTGCGCGGATAGTGCCGACGCAACGTGCGCGCCACCCAGACATCCACCGGAAATGCGGTCGGGAAACCGTAGGCAAACAGCAGCACGCAATCGGCGATCTTTGGGCCAACCCCCGGCAGTTTCAGCAGTTCGGCGCGGGCGTGTTCGATTGGCATTGCCCGCAGTTCTGCGAGTCGGCATGAGCCGTTCGCAATCTGTTGAGCGGTGGCGCGCAAATTGGGTGCGCGAAAGCCCATCTTGCAGGCGCGCAACTCGGCTTCGTTATTGGCTGCCAGTTGCGTCGCGCTTGGAAAGGTGAACGCCGGTCGCTCGCCAGGTGCTACCGGGACCGGAGCGCCAAACCTCGTTCGGAGCGCAGTAATGATCTGCTCGATTTGAACGATCTGTTTGGTGGAAGAAAGAATGAAGCCCGCCAGACATTCCCAGGGGTCCTGCCGCAGCAATCGCAATCCGCGACAGTCCGCCATTGCTTCGAGCATCAACGGATCCTGGGGAAAAGTGTTGAGAATCACTTCCAGATTCACGCTCAACTGCAAGTAGTCCGTGAGCCAGGACCAATCCGGCTGTGGCTCGACGGTTTCGGCGATGAGTTGTCCGCCTGATTGACGCAGCGCCACCCAACGGCCACGCACCACACCGATCCATGCTTCCGCGCGGCGCCTCCAGCCAAACACCTGCCCGGAGGCCAGCGTCGCGTCGAGGTCATAATCATGCACCGGAAAGGCGCGCGTGCGCGCCGGGTGCGCTAACATCGTGTCGGTGGCGTTAATCAAGCCCCGCAAGTGTGCGGCAAGTGCGCGCGGGAGAAAAGCCGTTTGCCTGCGGATGTCGCCAACCATTGGCTGCCAGCACTGGGGCATTGCCATTTGCCGGGTCAGCGGACAATATCTTTTTGATGCGCGAAACCGCTGCGCACGCATGGCCATGAAAACAAAACCAGCTTCGCCTCCAATTGCAACTTCCCACAACTCGGACGGTCGCGCCCGGGGCGGGCTTTTTACAGTCGCCCGCCTGACGCGCCGGGCCTTTCTCAAGCAGACCGCTTTCACCACGGTTGCCACGGCCGCGCCCCTGATTGTGCCGGGTCGTGTGCTCGGTCTTGAAGGGCAAGCCGCGCCCAGCAATCGCATCAGCATCGGATTCATCGGCACGGGCCGGCAGGCGATTTACGCCAACCTGCCGGGTTTTCTTCGCGAACCCGACGCCCAGGTTGTGGCGGTCTGTGACGTTGATTCGTGGCGCATGGAGCAGGCACGCAAGCAGGTTGAAGATCATTACGCCAAGCAGACGCCGGCGGGTGGCTTCAAGGGCTGTGCCACGTTCCGGGATTTCCGCGAACTGCTCGCCCGCCCGGAGATTGACGCGGTGATGATTTCGACGCCGGATCATTGGCATGTGCCGATGGCTGTTGCCGCCATCAATGCCGGGAAGGATGTCGCCTGCGAGAAACCGCTCACGCGCAACATCGCCGAGGGACGCACACTCGCCGACCTCGTCGCGCGGAAAGGCAAAGTGTTCCGCACCGACAGCGAATTCCGGTCGAACCGCACCTTCCATCGCGCGGCGGAAATGGTGCGTAACGGGAACATCGGCCGGTTGCAGCGCATCATCAGTTCCACGCCCAAGGACTCGACGTTGAGCGCGCAACCGGAAATGCCCGTGCCGGCGGAACTGGATTACGACCTGTGGCTGGGACCGGCGCCCGCGACGCCCTACACCGAAAAACGCGTGCATCCCCGCCGTGACGCCAAAGGCCGGCCCGGCTGGCTGTGCATCCGCGATTACGCCGACGGGATGCTTGCCAATTGGGGCGCGCACTTGAATGACATTGCCCTGTGGGCCAACGACAGCGAACGCACCGGGCCGGTTGAAATCGAAGGCACCGGCGAGTATCCGCCCGCCGGCAATCTGTGGGACGTGATCCAGGAATTCACGGTTCACTTCACTTTTGCCAACGGCGTGCGCCTCACGTGCCAGACGGACAAACCCTATCTTCGTTTTGAAGGTACGGAAGGCTGGATTCATGTCACCTATCCCAACGGAATGGAAACCCAGCCGGAATCATTGCTGTCATGGAAACCCGGTGCGAATGATCTCACCCTGCCGTTCAAGCCCAGCGAGAAGCGGGATTTCCTCGACGCCGTGAAATCGCGGGGACCGACCCAGGGCGATGCCGAAGTGGGCCATCGCAACACTTCGCTGAGTCACCTGGCCTTGGTGGCCATTGATTTCGGCCGGAAGTTGAAATGGGATCCGCAGCAGGAGTTGGCCGTAGGCGATCCGGAGGCCAACCAGCGCCTGCAACCCAAACCATTGCGCGCGCCTTGGCGAATCTGAAAAACGGTTTGTGAGGGGAATTGAAGTCCAGGCAGTCGAGGGCGGCGTTTATGCTCCCTCGATTTCGAATGGCGATTGGTGGCGGCAATGGGTTTGCCCCATTCAACTGATTCCATTTCAGCGTTTCCACCTTTCGACTTGACCCAGAGGTGAGGAATTCCCGATTCTTGCACCATAAACAGGTTCTGGATCTGGTTGTCAGCCACGTCTGTAATGCCTTGGACTGAAGCATTCTGTTTCCTGAATTCGTAACTAACAAGCTAGTTTAGCTTCGAGACCCGGGGAAAGTCCTAGGGGTGTGTTGTGATGGTCGGAGAGATGGCCGAGTGGCTGAAGGCGGCGGTTTGCTAAACCGTTATACGGTCAAAAGCCGTATCGGGGGTTCGAATCCCCCTCTCTCCGCCATTCAACAAAGCAAAGGGGGTTCGTAAGCCTTCCCTGCGGAGAAACAACACTGGGTTACCACAATTTGTCGGGGTTTCGGCTTGCACACGCTGCGGTCAAAGCCTATGGCTTCCCAGGCGTGGTCACTTCGACCCGCTTCAGTTTCGCGGTCAAGCGGGCTACGCGCTCTCCCAGCCGCCGGGCGCTGTCCAGTTCGCCTTCGCCAACGCCCGTATCCAGCGGCCCGGTCATTGCCGCCGCTCCGACTTCGCCCCAAATGCTGCCGGTTTGTTCATTCCGGTAGAGCGGCCCCGCCACCACCATCCGGTTGTTGAGCATGAACATGACCAGCGACAGCACCGTGAACTCTTTGCCGCCCGCCTGCCCGCCGCCAGTCGCGAATGCCCCGCCCACCTTGTCGGTGAAGTCCACCTTTAGCTTCCACGACCAGTCGTCCATCACCACTTTCATTCTGCCCGGCAGCGTGCCGTAGTACGTAGGGCAACCGAGGATAATCCCGTCCGCCCCGTCCAAGTCCTCCTTGGTGACCTTGTCCACTGGCTTGAGCAAGACGGTCACGCCCGGCACCTGTTTGGCCCCCGCCACCACGCCTTGCGCCATCTTCTCGGTGTGACCGGTCAGGGAATCATAAGCCACGAGCACACGCACCGGGTCGGCTTCCGTTCGGTTGGCTGGGGCGGAAGCTATTTGGCCGGGTGCCGGGCTTATTGCGAGCGTTATACACAGGAAGCTCCCAGCGAGGGAACGATTGCGAAAAGGGTTCAGTTTCATGGCGGAGCAGTTTGACGTGAACCGGTTCACGCGCCAAGCAAGGAGTCCGGTTCACTCGGGGCGGTCTGCCACGGGTTGCGCCGTGCGCCTCACGAGCGAATCCGCCACATAAACGCCAATGGCAACCCAGCAAAGTCCGAAGCTGGCGAGTTTGGCCTGATCCAGCGGTTCGCGAAAAACCATGATGGCGACAACAAACTGCAGCGTCGGTCCGACATATTGCAGAAAACCAACTGTGGAAAGATTCAACCGCCGAACCGCCGCCCCGAAAAACAGCAGCGGTATGGCGGTGATGACGCCGGTGAACGCGAGCAAACCGAAGGTGATGCCAGATGGGATGCGGGACGGCTCGGGCGCAGGCAGCCAGACCAGACCCAGGAACGCCACCGGCAACAACACCGTCGTTTCCACGAACAGCGCCTGCAACGAGGGAAGATCCACTTTCTTTCGCACCAGTCCGTAGAGGCCGAACGTGCCGGCCAGCGCCAGCGCAATCCAAGGCAGCTTGTCGCCCCGCAGGGCGAGGTTTGCCACGGCCGCCGCGGCGATGATTACCGCCACCCATTGCCCGCGCCGCAACCGCTCCCGCAGAAAGATCATCCCCAGAGCCACGGAGAGCAGCGGGTTGATGAAATATCCGAGGCTCGCTTCGAGAACCTGAGCCGTGGTGACGGTGTAAATGAACACCAGCCAGTTAAGGGCAATCAGCACGCCGCCAGCCGCCAGCAAACTCAGGCTGCGTGGTTGACGCACGACCGGCCACAGCCGCAGCCACTCGCCGCGCATCGAATGAATCATGCCCAGAAACACCGCCGACCATAGAATGCGGTGACAGACGATGACCCAGGGCGACACGTGCGCCAACGCCCGAAAGTAGAGCGGGAACACTCCCCACATCGTGTAGGCCGCGAGACCGTACATCAACCCGGTGCGTGCCTCCCGCGTCCGGCGGGTTTCGTCGGGTTCTGTCATGGGTCGCGTCACGCCGGGAAGCTAACAGTTGAATTCCCGCCGACAAGCGCGACGCGAAGTCGTCGGTCGGGGACACCATGAGTTGAAGCACATTTGGCGACGTTCAGATTCCAACCGCTCGGCGGTGATGGCGTGACAAGGATGCTGCTGGTCAAGGCCGGGCATACCGCCAAAGGAACAACTCTTGCGCCTGAGCCACTCCCGGTGAGACGGGAGCGCCACCGGGCGAAATCCCGGGATGACTTATCAAACATTCAAGCTTTACCGTGATGGATGTATCATGGTTTCTTAACTCCGCCACTGCGGATGACTCCGCTCACCCGAAGACTCGTTTGTGGCTTTAGGAAACATCTTGAACCATGCATGCATGAAAACACTTCCGACCGGCCTGGTTGGTGTGCTGCTCTGCGGCCTCACGGCCCTGGCCCAGACGCCGCCCACCTTTGATGGTGCGAAATGGATCTGGTTCTCGCGCGAGCCGATGCCGCTCTCGACCGCGCAGAGTTTTCCCGGTGGAGTTCACTATTTTCGGGCGAGCGTCACGCTGCCTGACCCGGCGCAATTACGGTCCGCCGAGGTGATCATCACAGCGGACAATTTGTTCTCGCTGTATCTCAACGGGCAGCTTGCGGGCGAGAGCGAGGTGGACGGCAGCGCTTGGGGCCGTCCGAAACGGTTTGATGTGGCCCACCTGCTCGTACGCGGTACCAACGTGATTGCCATTGAGGCGGTCAACACCGTGCCCAGCCCGGCGGGACTGCTCGTGAAACTGGTGGCGCATCCGACCGAGGGACTACCGATCGTGCTCGTCACCGATGAAACCTGGAGAAGCACCGACCATGAAACGCCGGACTGGGCTCAGCCTGGCTTCGATGACCAGGGCTGGCGGGCGGTGCATGTTGCGGGCGACTTTGGCGCTGCGCCTTGGGGACGGCTGGCAGCCCCGCCGGCACTTGTGCGCGCCGGCGCTCCGCTGGATGAACGCCGCCGGCAGTTGCGGGAGGAACTCGAGCATCTGAAGGAGACGGCCCGGCTCGGAGTTGGGCCGGGACCGCGACCAGTGCGCGAACGGACACCGCCCGCCGATTATCCCTGGCCCGAGGCTGTGGTCTTTGTGGGGGACGATTGCAGCCTGTATCGTCCGCCGACGCATACCGGCACGAGTTACGACAGTCTGACGGTGACCACCTTCAACCCGCATCATTCGCGAGCCTTTCCTGAGCACGATCTACCAGCGCCGATCAAACTGGGCCGAAAGCTATTGGCGCTCCGGCCCGCCCGGCCAGGGGTGACGCCCACGGTATTGCTGGACGCCGGTGAGGGTGCGCTCGGTGCGCCCAGCGTGTCGTTCGACGGCCGCTGGATCTACTTCTCGATGGCACGGTCGGGCGAAGCGTTTTTCCACCTCTACCGGATTCCGGCCGACGGTGGTGTCCCCGAGCGTCTGACCGACGGTCCATTCCACGATATTGACCCTGCGGAACTGCCGGATGGCCGGATCGTGTTCACTTCGACCCGCATCGGGACCTTTGAGGAATACCACGGATCGCCTTCACGCGCGCTGTTCGTCATGCCCGTCAACGGTGGCCGCATCCAGCCGCTGACCTGCACCTTCGTCTTCGACAACGAACCGCGAGTCCTGACGGATGGCCGCATCCTGTTCATCCGTTCGGACAACTTCTTCGATCGTGGCAAGGTCGAGACGCTCCTGCACGCGGTGCATCCTGATGGGACGTTGGGCTTGACCGAATTCGGGTTGGACTTGGGACCGGAATACGGCAACCGGCTGCGCGCCTTCAACTGCGGCAGCCCCGCTCCGATGCCCGACGGTCGCGTCGCGTTCGTCACCGGCTCCAGCATCGTCGTGGCCTCGCCCGGCGCCGCCGCGAAAGACTGGCGTCACCTCCGCATCGAGGCCGCCGATGTTGCGGCCGTGCCGGATGGGCGATTGCTTTGCACCGTGCCGGGCCGGACGCCGTTGGAGGTGGCGCGAAGCCAGGGGAAACGGCCGAACCCGGATCATCGCTTTGAGCAAATTGCCCTGGTGGATCCCGACCGCGACGGTGAATCGGCGGTGATCATATTCGACGCGGGTGGCGAGCCGATCCATTCCCCGGTCTTTCTCGGTCCGCGCCCACGGCCTCCCTTGCTGGTGCAGAAGGTGAACCCCCGCCGCGCCGATGAACTTCAAGCGACCGGCGTGTTGTTCTGTCAGAACGCCCGCTTTACCCAGCATGGCACCGCCGGGTGGGCCAATGTGCGGGCCATCCGCGTCCTCGCCGGCAAAGGACTGACCGTGCGCTCGTCCCATTCCTACATCGTCCATGCCGGCAGCGAAGTCACCGAACTGGGTACCGTGCCGCTGGCGCCGGACGGCTCGTTCGCCGTCGAAGTACCCGCCGACACCGCCATCGCCTTTCAGGCTGTGGACGCCGAGGGACGTTCCGAGTTGAACGAGATGTCGTGGATCTATGTGCGGCCAGGCGAAACCCGCGGATGTGTCGGCTGCCATCAACCCCGCCAGACTGCGCCGCCCCACAGCGTGCCCATGCTGCAAGCCACGCAAGCCAAACCCCTCCGGCTGCTGGGCCAGGGACAGCCGCATCGCTTCCGCGGCAACAACGCGGCCGTCACCGGCCTGATGGAACTTCAATTCGACCGCTACCGTGAGGTGGCCGGACTCAATCGCCATGGCGACGGCACCCCGGACCTGGCCACGGGCGCCGAGGAGGTGGCGGCGCTCATCGCTCAACTCGAAGGCCGGGATCCCGACCGGCGGCTCTCGGCCGCCCAACGTTTGGCGATCTTCCGCGACCGCGCGACTGCGCCGGCCTTGGCGGAAAACTTGGGCGACGAAGACCGCGAAATCCGCGTGGCGACCGCCCTGGCTCTCGCGGTCTGTGGCACGCGCGCTTCCGTGCCATCGCTGCTTGCGGCGCTCGATGACCAGGACTCGCTCGTGACCCAAGCCGCTGCCCTGGCCCTCGAAAATCTAACTGGACACGCCGCGGTTTTCGATGGATTCGCCCCATTGGACAACCGGAAACAACAAGCCCACGCCTGGCGGGCTTGGTTCAAGCAGACCGACTGGGACCAGATTGAACAGACTCTCGTCCTACAACTGAGCCGCACGAATCGCGACGAGGTTCGCCGCGCCGCCGTCGCGCTCGGGCGCATCGGAGGTCAGGCCGCCCGTGACGCGCTCCGTCACTATCTCGCGCGGGAGCGGGACAACAACCCCTATCCCGAATGGCGTAAACTCCACCAAGGCGACGGCGCCATGTTCAACTCCCTCTCGCCCGCCAACCCGCGTACCCTGCAAGCTGCCACCCGGGCCCTCGGATATTTGCAGGATGCCCAAGCCGTCCCACTCCTGGCCGAAACTGTTCACCAGCACATCAACCCCGCCACGGGCAATCTTTTCCTTGCCGAAGCGGCCGTCGAGGCCCTTGGTCGCATTGGCACGACCGCGGCGGAGACGGCACTCCTCGAACTCTTTGCCCAACTGCCCAATTACCCGGACCACACCCGCTGGTACGGCGATCACGACGCGCTCATTGCCTGCCACGCCGCGCCGGTGCATTACCTCATCACCGAGGCTCTCGACGCAATCGGTTCCACCCGGGCCACTCCCATTGTGCCGCACCTCATCCGCTCCGTGCCGACCGATACCGACCGCGCCCTGTTCCCCGGGAACGACGACTACGAGACCCTGATTGGCCGCGTCATCCGCCGCAGCGGCGCCGAGGCGGCCGTGGTGGAAACCTGCCTGGCCATCCTCGGCGACGCTAACGCGGTGACAACGGACGCAATCGCCCAAGCCATCGGCGCCACCCACCCCGCCTGGGGCGGCAAACCCGATTCCGAAAACCGTGCCGCCCAGATTCTCTCGCTCGCGTGCCGTGACCGGAAATACGAGCCGCGGCTCCGGGCCGCGCTTGAGCGTTACCGCGCCAAAACCAACGATATTCCCCGCGTCTTCGACACGGGCATTCCCGTGGTGACGCGGCTTCCGGTCAAGCATTGGGTCTGCTTCTTTCTCGCGCGCACCCTGGGTCAACTGGCCGATCCACAATCGGCCGACCTCCTCATCGCCACCCTCGAGGGATCACCTACCGAGGCGGCGCTGGGCCGGCCCGATCCGCTGGGGCCGGGCGTGTTGTTCCTGCATCACGACCTCACCCCCTGCTGGCGCGCCGCTGTGGCCTGGGCCTTGGGCCGCATCGCCGATCCTCGCGCCGTGCCCGTGCTGCTGAAGCTCGTCCGCGATCTCGACAACGCCACCGACACGCGCCATGCCGCCGCAGAGGCATTGGGCCGCATCGCCGACCCCGCCAGCCTGTCAACGCTGCGGCAACTGGCTGCCGATTACCCCGAAGTCTCCACCCGCCGCGCCTTGCTCGAAGCCTGCGCCGCAATTGAATCCCCGCCCCGCCTGTCCGCGCGGCGGGAGTGAACTGGAATCACTCACCCACGGCAATGTGAGCCTTGAACCATGATTCTCCATCCGCAAGCCGCAGACATTCGACACGGCCTGATTACAGACTTGGCGGCGGCGGACAAAGTTGAAACACTCACGACGCTACGGGCCTCGAGGGGAAGCCAGTTCGTCGGGAGAAAAACCAAGCCCTCCCTTCCGGCCACGCCGGCAAACGGAATATGAATGCCAACCTCAAATCACTCTTCGGGACTGCGCCGATCGCGCTTCTCGCCTTAAGCCTCTCGGTCATTTCGGCACCACCCGCGGCGGCGGCCCAATGGCTGTCGCCCGCAGCCCTCATTGCATCGCCGGACGGTGACCGGCTCTACATCGCTTGCACCACGGCTGACCGGGTGTTGATCTTCGACCTCGCCACGCGGAAGGTCATGCAATCCATCGCCACGTCCGCCGCGCCGACCGGGCTGGCGTTGTCCGCCGACGGCAACACGCTTTTCGTGACCTGCGCGGCGCCGGAAAGCCAGGTGAGTGTGGTGGATGTGGCCCAAGCCCGCGTGACGGCAAAGCTCGCCGCAGGCCACACGGCGATGGCGCCGGTGCTCTCACCCGATGGTAAAACATTATTCGTCTGTAACCGCTTCAATGACGACATCAGTGTGCTTGATCTCGCTACGCAAAAGGAACTGCGTCGCATTCCCGTCCGCCGCGAACCGGTGGCGGCCGCGATCACGCCCGATGGCAAACGGTTGTTGGTTGCCAATCATCTGCACCATGGCCGCGCCGATACCGACCATGTTGGGGCCGTGGTCAGCGTCATTGACACCGCGCTTGGTCAGGTCGTGGATGATTTGTGGCTGCCCAACGGAAGTGGTTCGCTCAATGACATCCGCATCTCGCCGGACGGCAAATATGCTGTCGTTACGCACGTTCTCTCGCGCTTTCATCTGCCCACGACGCAACTCGACCGCGGCTGGATGAACACCAACGCCAAGACGCTCATTGACCTCGCGCGGATGCAGGTACTGAACACTGTGTTGCTCGACACCATTGATCGCGGCGCGGCGAATCCTTGGGGCGCGGCCTGGAGCGCGGACGGCAAGACGCTTGTTGTGGCCATTGCCGGCACGCACGAGGTCAGCGTCACCGACTTCCCGGCTCTGCTGGAAAAGCTGGCGAAGGTTTCGTCCGCAGCGCCCGCTTCGGCAGCCGCATCCTTGCCTTACAGCAACGCGGCTTCCCGCGTGCCTTCCGACGTGCCGAACGATCTGTCGTTCCTGGTTGGCGTGCGCGAGCGACGGCGGTTGCCGGAAAGCGATCTCGGCCCGCGCGCAGTCGTGGTCGTGGGCCGGCACGCCTACGTGGCGAATTATTTCTCCGACACGCTCACGGTGCTCGAACTGGATGGCACGCACCCGAAGGCGGAGACAATTCCGCTCGGGCCGAAGCCGCAGATGACGACGGAACGTCTAGGCGAACTGTACTTTCACGACGCGCGCATCTGCTTCCAGGGCTGGCAAAGTTGCGCCAGTTGCCATCCCGGCGACGCACGCGTGGACGCCTTGAACTGGGATCTGCTGAACGACGGCATCGGCAATCCAAAGAACAACAAGAGCCTGTTGCTCACCTTCGAGACGCCGCCCTCCATGAGCATGGGCGTTCGCGAGACACCCGAAGCGGCCGTGCGCGCCGGCATCCGGCACATCCTCTTCACCGTGCAACCGCCGGAAGTGGGCGAGGCAATGGACGCCTATCTCAAAGCCCTCAAACCCGTCCCCAGTCCGCGACTGGTGAAAGGTGAACTCTCGCCAGCCGCCCGGCGCGGCGAAGAGGTTTTTCGCAGCAAGGAAACCGCCTGTGCGCAATGTCATCCCGGCCCACTGTTCACCGATTTGAAGACCTACGACGTCGGGACCTTGGGCCGCTTCGACAAGCCGGCCGATTTGTTCGATACACCTACGCTCGTGGAAATCTGGCGCACCGCGCCGTATCTGCATGACGGCTCGGCGGCCACCATGCGCGATGTGCTAACGACCGCCAACAAAAACGACCAGCACGGCAAGACCTCGCACCTCACGGCGGACCAATTGAGCGATTTGATCGAGTATCTGCTGTCGTTATGAGTTGTCCTCGCCCGATATGCAAAACACACTCCGAATTGACCTCATTGCCAAAGCGGCGCTAAAGACGCGCGCACTCCAGACGCTTCGCGCCGGAGCAGCCTGCCAGGAAGTCGCGCCAGCGTTTGGAGTGCGTGCGTCTTCAGCGCCGCTCTCCGCCAGATATTTTTCAAGAGCACAGTTCATGGATTTAATCCGCGAACCGGCTCCGGGAATTCTTTTATGAAACAAAAACCTCTCGGCAATACGGGCCTCTCGGCCTCCATCGTCGGTCTCGGCGCTTGGGTGCTCGGCGGCGGACAAATCTGGGGTCAGGACACCGACGACGCGGAATCAGTCCGCACCATCCAGGCGGCGCTCGACCTCGGCATCAACCTCATTGACACCGCGCCCGCCTACGGTTGGGGCCGCAGCGAACGTGTCGTCGGCCAGGCGCTCAAGGGACGGCGCGATCAGGCCATCCTCGCCACCAAGTGCGGCCTGTGGTGGGAGGACGCGCGCGGCAGCTTCTTCGCCGATTTCGACGACAAGAAGATGAACCGCAGCCTCCGACCCGACACCATCCAGATCGAGATCGAGAACAGCCTGCGCCGGCTCGACGTGGACTGCATTGACCTCTACCAGACGCATTGGCCATCCATGCCGCCGGACCACACGCCCATCGCCGACACCATGGCGGCGCTGCTCAAGCTCAAGGAGCAGGGCAAAATTCGCGCCATCGGCGTCTGCAACGTGTCGGCCGATGAATTGAAGGAAAACGTCCGCTGCGGCGGGATCGTGAGCGATCAGTTCCGCTACTCGATGCTGCATCGTGAGGCGGAGCAGGACATCCTGCCGCAATGCGCGCAGCAGAACCTCGCCACGCTCACCTACATGTCGCTCGAACAGGGCCTGCTCACCGGCAAGATCGGCATGGACCGCGTCTTCCAGCCCGGCGAATTCCGCAGCAACACCGGGTGGAACGATTGGCTGATCCCCGTGAACCGCCGGCGCGTGCTCGACCTGCTCGGGTCGTGGCAGGACCTCACGGACAAATACGCCTGCACGCTTTCACAACTGGTCATCGCCTGGACCGCCGCCCAACCTGGCGTGACGCACGTCCTCGCCGGCGGACGGAACATTGCGCAAGTCACCGAGAACGCGAAGGCGGGCGAACTGAACTTGGAAGCTGCGGACTTGGCGCGCATCCGCAAGGATGTGATTGCGCTGGGTGAGCCGGTGAACACCTAGCGATTGACCGATTGAAGCGAACCACACCGGGCATGAGAGGATTCAAAGAAATCGTTAACCAGCCGCAATCACAATCTCGGTCCTGCGGTCCTTGTGGCTCACCTAAATGTCATTGGTTATGAGGCGGGCCAGAGCCAAATTCACATGCCCGTGTTGCGGATACCGCACCTTCCGTAGACGTCCTGGGAACTATGAAATTTGCCACGTTTGCTTCTGGGAGGACGACCCAGTTCAGTTGCTTGATCCTTGGTATCCGGGAGGCGCGAATAACGTATCCCTGCAAGAAGCGCAGCAGAATTATGCTCAGATTGGAGTCAGTGAGCCGAAATTCAAACCGAATGTGAAAGGCGTTCTTTCCGGCGATGCGCGCGACCCACTATGGCGGCCGGTCAAGGACGCTGATCGCCAACGCGCGACAACGCCAGCAAAGTTGACGAAGGAAAACCCAAAAGGGCCGTGGAAGTGGTACTACTGGGAGCAGTGACACATAACCGACAGATATGAAAGCGTTGAAGGAATCGCTTGAGTTGACCTTGGGAATCGGTTCCGTGGCGTTCGCTACCACGGCGGCCTCGATGCAACCTCGCCTCGCCCTCTTTCCCTGCACGGCGACTTCTGAATTCAGCAACCATTGATCCCATGAAAACTCCAACCAACCGACAAAGCCGCGCGACCGCCCTCGCCGCAGTCGCGTTCGCCACGCTGGTGTTTACCACCGCGCCCGCGTCCACCCAGGAATCCTGGCCGCAGCACATCGAAGCCGACTGGCTGCTGGCCGAGGAAGTCGCGGCGCAGGACCAACTCGGCGGCTTGGTCACAAAGAAAGCCGGTGCCGCAGGCGGTTGCAACGGCCTCGCGCCGCTTGTGTCGCGCGTTTGAATCGGATACCTTGCCTGCGTTATGCGAAAGACCGCCCGCAAGCGAAAGAAGCTGGATTACCCGGAAGTGACCAACGGCACGCGCTGGGCCACCGAAGCGCGCCGGCTTGCCAGCAAATTGACTCCCGAACAAGAGGCTGAGTACATTCGGCGTGCAATGGCCCGAATCTATGGCGACAAGCACAAAGAAGTCGCTGGCGCTGGACACTAATCTCCTGCTCGACCTCGCCGAGGGAAGCGACTTCGCGCACGATTTCCGGGAGGAATTCGTTGGACGCGGTTATGGTCTGGTCGTTCCTCCTGCGGTTCTGGCGGAGTTGGAAGCCCTCGTAGTAGCGGGACGTGTGCCGCAGTGCGATTTCGCAATCACCGCTTTGGAAAGTCTCGTTGCCTGGGAGTGTCAGCCGTTCCTGCTGTCCGCCCTGAGTCTTTCCATCGCCGCATGTTTCGCAGAGCGGCTGCTCGACCTCCGGCTTATCCCTGAAACGGAGCGCAACGACGGGAAGATTCTGGCGCAGACTTCACTAATGCAGATTCCGTTCCTCGTGACCTCGGACAAGCACTTGCTGGACATTGACGAGGAAGCTCTCCTGCTGGCGCTCAACGAAGCCGACTTGCTGCCCGTGCATCCGGTTCATCCAAAGCGGCTCTTGAAGGCGTTGCGGTAACCCCATGAAAACGCCAACCCACCGACAAAGCCGAGGGTCCGCCCTCGCCACGGTCGCCATCGCCACGCTGGTGTTCACCACCGCGCCCGCGACCACCCGGGAATCCTGGCCCCAGCCGCTTTCCCCAAGCCGCACCGAACCAGTTCATCCAAACAAACTCACCACCGTTCACCTGGCGGTTCACGATCTCATGGCGACCTTTGGCAATCGCTATCCGCACGGCCAGCAATTCCTGCGGAGCCTCCAGCGGCACGAGGAGGAACTCCGCATCGCCATCAGCCGCGGCGCAGATGCCGAGGAGCGCAAAGCGGTGCAGGAACGGCTTGAGTTGCAGCAACGCCAAGCCCTCCTCGCCAATCCGCTGGTCAGTGGTCATCCCATCCTCTTCGTCGTTCGGCAGCAATACCGTCCGGACCATCACAACACCGCCACCTTCTTCCCGAGTGCGGCACACGAATACAACGATGGCGCGTTCACCCCCGGTGGCGCGCTCAAGGTGGTGGATTTCGCCAGAGGCGGCGAGGCGCGCACGTTGCTTGAACTTCCGGATGGCGTGGTGCGGGATCCGGAGGTTTACTTTGATGGACGCAAAGTCGTTTTCTCCATGCGGACGAACGCCGCGGACAGTTATCATGTTTACGAAATCAACACGGACGGTAGTGGCTTGCGCCAGCTTACGTTCGCGAAAGACGTGGATGATCTTGACCCGCTGTACCTGCCCGACGGGAGCATCGCGTTTTCGTCCACGCGCGAGCCGAAGTACTGCATGTGCAACCGGCACATCATGGCGAACCTTTTCCGGATGGACGCCGACGGCGCGAACATCCACCAGATCGGCAGGAGCACGCTTTTCGAAGGGCACGGCACGCTCATGCCTGATGGCCGCATTCTTTACGACCGCTGGGAATATGTGGACCGCAATTTCGGTGACGCGCAGGCGCTGTGGACCGTTAATCCCGACGGCACGAGCCACGCGCTCTATTGGGGCAACAATACCGCATCGCCCGGCGGGGTCATTGATGCGCGGATAATTCCGGGCACCGAGCAGGCCATCTGCGTGTTCGGCTCCTGCCACGACCGGCCGTGGGGCGCGCTGGCCATCATTGACCGGCGCCTGGGCATGGACGGGCTCCAACCCGTCATCCGCACCTGGCCGGCTGACGCGACCAATCTCGTCAGACAATCCGGGTGGGAGCTTTTTGATTTGTTCAAGCAGGTCAAACTGAAATACGAAGACCCGTATCCGCTCAGTGAAAAGTATTTCCTCGCCTCGCGTATGACCGGCGACGGTGAACAAATGGGCATTTATCTGCTCGATGTCTTCGGCAACGAGATTCTGCTCCACACCGAGGCGCCCGGCTGCTTCGACCCCATGCCGTTGGGGCCGCGCGTCCGTCCGCCGATCATTCCATCCCGGCGCGACTTCGCGAACCAACCCGGCACGTTTTACGTCCAGGATGTTTATCAGGGCGTAACCATGACCACGGTGCCGCGCCGTTCCGTGAAATGGTTGCGCGTGGTCGAGTCGCCCGAGAAGCGTTACTGGACCTCGACGGCATGGGACGGTCAGGGCATCGAAGGGCCGGCGATGAACTGGCACGACTTCAACAACAAGCGCATTCTCGGCACCGTGCCGGTGGAGGCTGACGGATCAGCCTACCTCGAACTACCATCGGATCGCTTCGTCTATTTCCAATTGCTCGACGAATCCGGCATGATGGTGCAATCCATGCGCAGTGGAACGATGCTGCAATCGGGTGAGCGCGCCAGTTGCATCGGCTGTCACGAAGACCGTCGTAGCGCCCCGCCCGCGGCAACAACCGGGGGCACAGACGCTCTGCGGCGCGAGCCGAGCCGGCTTGCGGGCTGGCACGGCGACCCACGTGATTTCAACTACCTCACGGAAGTGCAACCAGTCTTCAACCGGCGCTGCGTGAGTTGCCACGATTTCGGTCAGGACGCTGGCAAGACGCTGAACCTAGCAGCCTGTCGGACTTAGCGCGAAGAGATTTCTGAAAATAGTTTGAACAAAAAGGGGGCGGTACGGATCCAAAGGCCATGTCTGCACGTTTTGTAAATGTGGATCGCCAGACGCCGATGTTTCTGCCCTGCGATC
>JACZKP010000102.1 GCA_014860005.1 Verrucomicrobiota bacterium
ACAGGCCCACGCAAAGAAAAAGAGGGTTGGTCTGCACTACAGCACATTTGAGAAATCCGCAGCCACATGGGCAACAACTTACGAAACAAAGACCCCGAAAAATCGCTGTTTCCCCAGTCGAATAGCGGAAGTCGGGCTAACCACCTTCGACAATGGATTGTCTCCCGACCACCAGCGACGGGTTGCCGTGGGCAAAACGCGGCGGCAGCCGATCAGCCCAAGAGGTTGCGCCACCCCGCTGCTGCGGGGCTTACACCGTATAGGTCCCGCTCGCCGTCGTGCCGCCGCGGCCGGTCCAGTTGGTGTGGAAGAATTCACCACGCGGTTTGTCCACGCGCTCGTAGGTGTGCGCGCCGAAGTAATCGCGTTGGGCTTGCAGCAGGTTTGCAGGCAACACCGCCGAGCGGTATTGATCATAAAACGCCAGGGCGGTGCTGAAGGCGGGCACGGGGATGCCGCGCTTGGCGGCGGTGGCGACGATATTGCGCCAGCCTTTCTGGCAACGCTTGATCTCGCCCCGAAAATAATCGTCCAGCATCAGGTTCATCAGCTTGGGATTGTTGTCGTAGGCTTCCTTGATCTTGCCAAGGAAACGCGAGCGGATGATGCAGCCGCCGCGCCACATGAGCGCAATGCCGCCGTAGTTGAGATTCCATTTGTATTCCGTCGCGGCGGTGCGCATGAGCATGTAACCCTGCGCGTAACTGACAATCTTCGAGGCATAGAGCGCGTCGCGGATGTCGGCAATGAACGCTTTCTTTTTGTCGGCGTTTGCAGCGATGGTGGTGAGGGCCGGCCGCGGTCCCTTCAGTTTCTTGGCCGCTTTGAGACGCTCGTCCTTCAACGCCGAAACGCAGCGCGCGTAAACCGCTTCCGCAATCAGCGTGATGGGGATGCCGAGGTCCTGCGAATTCACGACCGTCCATTTGCCCGTGCCTTTCTGGCCGGCCGTATCGAGGATTTTGTCCACGAGCGGCGCGCCGTCGGTGTCCTTGAACGCCAGAATGTCGCGCGTGATCTCGATGAGGTAGCTGTCCAGTTCGCCCTGATTCCACTCGCCAAAGACCTGGTGCATTTCGTCGGCGCTCAGACCAAGGCCGTTCTTCATGATGTTGTAGGCCTCGCAAATCAACTGCATGTCGCCGTATTCGATGCCGTTGTGAACCATCTTCACGTAATGACCGGCCCCGTTCTCACCCACCCAGTCGCAGCACGGCACGTTGCCTTCGACCTTGGCGGAGACACCCTGGAAGATGTCCTTGACGTGCGGCCACGCGGCGGGCGAACCACCGGGCATGATGCTGGGGCCGCGCCGCGCGCCTTCCTCGCCGCCACTGACGCCCGTGCCGATATAGAGCAACCCCTTGCTCTCGCAATACTTCGTGCGGCGATTAGTGTCTTCGAACAGCGAATTGCCCCCGTCAATGATGATGTCGCCGGGTTCAAGATGCGGCAGCAATTGCTCGATGAATTCGTCCACCGGCTTGCCGGCCTTGACGAGCATCATCACGCGGCGGGGTTTCTTGAGCTGGGCGACCATTTCGGCGATGGAGTGGGCGCCCAGGACTTTGGTTCCTTTCGCTTCGTTGGCGAGGAAGTCGTCCACCTTGGACACCGTGCGGTTGTAGGCCACGACGGTGAAGCCGTGGTCGTTCATGTTCAGAATGAGATTCTGGCCCATGACGGCCAGACCAATCAAGGCGATGTCAGCTTGTGGTTCCATAAAAGTAAATTGGTTGTTTACGACTCAACTGGTGGACAATCTGGTTTGGGAGTGGTGCGAATTTTGTTGCGCGACTCGCCTGGTCCGTAGTGTTCCGGCAGCGCATCAACCGGTCGCTCCAAGTTGCAGCCGGGCGTCGCCTTCGAGCATGGTCTTGAGATTGGTCCAATTCGCCTCGTTCATGTCGTTGAACGCATTGAGATAAACGGCCACGGTTTCGTGAGGATATTTGGCGATCAAAACCTCCACGGCGGCCTTCAACTTCTCGTCGTCCATGGTCTCCGGCAAATCCTCAACAACGCCCTCCTTGTTCTCGATGCCGAGTGCGTTGAGGAAATCCACCAGCATGGCGTTCTGTTTTTTCACCAGCCACGTGCGGACGAGCGTGCCGGCCGCCAGATCGAGGGAAGGCCGCGTGAGCGTGGTCAGCATGGTGGCGTGGCGCTGCGGTTTTGGCTGGCGTTCCAGAAAGACCGGGCGCAAATGCCGGGCATTCGCCACGGCGGCCAGCGCCGCCTTGTACGTGGGTTTATCCTCCTCAAAAATCGAGGTGATGATCTCGTTGGCGAGGCCCGGCGACATGAAACCGAGCAGTTCGTGCGACTTGAGCATTGCGTTGAATCCAGTTGTGAAATTAAACCAGCCCGTGTGCCATCATCGGTCTTACGCGACCGTTATGGGTGCAATCTTGTGGCGTTTGGCCGGCTTTGCGCAAGTCTCTTGTTGAGGCAACAAAGAAGCATCCCGGATGCGAAAAACGCTTGGCGCCCGGCTTTCACACCATAATCTCTGCCGCCAATGGTCCCGGCCAAAAAGAAATCCTCTCTGAACCATACTGGCTTCTGCCGCAAGTTTTTGCCGCGTTGGACTGGCTTCCTTTCTCAACACCGACGCCCGGCAACCATCGGCTTGCTGCTCGTTGGAGTCTTGCTCGGATTATGGAGCACGTTCCGATTCGTAATTGATGCCTCCCAGCCGCCGGACGCGCGTCTGGCAATGGCCGTCGAGGCGAACTCCGCATCGAATGCAGCGCAGGTTACCCCGGTGCCGCTGGCCCAAGCCATCCCGCTGCGCGGAAGCAACGGCACTTCCGCCCGAACCACACCCGATCCCGATGCGGTGTTGCTCGCACAACGGATGCAGGGCGCGCTGGCAATGGTGGCACAGGGGCACGCCGGCCCGACACCAACCTTGCCGCCTGTACCAACGAACAGCCACTCAAATCCATCGCTGGTGCCGCCGCCGGCCCGGTTCAGCGACGCGCAACTGGCCGCGTTATCCGACCTGCGCTGGCGCAGCGGGAAGCAATTGGAGGTGCGGGGCAACGCGGACAACAACACCATCCGTTACCTGGAAGGTCTTTCCCTCGAACGCCCGGCTGAAACGCCCGCTCCAAGGCAGACCCTCGCGGAAACCACGGCGGGAAATTTCCTTCAGCGCAATCGCGAGTTGCTGCTGCTCAGTAACCCCGGCGAGGAACTGGCGCGCACGCAGGAGACGCGGGACGAACTGGGTTACACCCAGATCCGCTATGAGCAGCGCCATGCGGGCCTGCCGGTCTGGCCCGCTGGATTGACCGTGCAGTTGGACCGCGCCGGCCACGCGCATTTGCTGACCGGCGCGTATGTGCCCACGCCGGAGGGGCTGGAGTTGGAGCCCCGGCTTCCCGCGGCTGATGCCGGCGACCTCGCGCAGCAGCGCGTCGGAGTGAACTCGCTCGCCCCGATCGAGCGGCAGGAGTTGATCATTTACGCGCCAATTGATGGAACAACGCGGCTGGCCTACAAGGTGGAGATGCATACCACACCGTTGGATCATTGGCTGGTGGTGGTGGACGCGGCCACGGGCGAGATCGTGGAGTCCATCAACAAAGTCTGCACCGCCGCTACCGTGGGCAGCGGCACGGACGAAGGCGGCCAGACCCGTTCGGTGAACTTGTGGTCCGCGAACAACCGTCACTATCTGGTGGACGCGAGCAAGCCGATGTTCAACGGAGTGACTGGGAACCCACCCAGTCCGGGGAATACCTTCGGCGGCATCATCATCCTCGACGCGAAAGGTGTGAATCCCTTGGTCAACGCGGCGGCTTTCGCCCCGGAAGTCATTTCCTCGACCAGCACCAACAGCGGCTTCCCCGCGTCAAGCATCAGCGCGTCGTTCAATCTCTCCGTCGTTTACGACTACTTCCTGCAACGCCACCAACGGAACTCGATTGACGGTCAGGGCGGCACGATTCGCGGCGTGGTGGAAGTGCCGGTGGACAACGGATTCTGGAGCCAGGGGACCATTCTCCTGGGCAACGCGGATCATTACGCAAACTCGCTGGACTTCGTGGCCCACGAGATGGCCCACGGCGTGACGGAACGAACCGCCAACCTGATCTACCGGGACCAGTCGGGCGCGATGAACGAGGCCTTCTCGGACATCTTCGGCGAAGCGACCGAGGCTTTTCATCGGGGCACACCCGACTGGAAGTTCGGCTCCCAATTGTCGAAACAGATGCGGGACCTGAAAAACCCAAACGCCTTCGACGTGCGGCCCGGACGGCCATTCCCGGCTAGAATGAGCCAGTTCATCACCGTCAACGATCCGATCCTGGACACCTTCACCGGACGGGATAACGGCGGCGTGCATTTCAACAGCAGCATCATCAATCATGCCTTCTATCAACTGGTCGAAGGACTGCCCGGCGCTATCGGCATGGCGGCCGCGGAACGCATCTTCTACCGGGCGCTGACCACCAAGCTCCAGCAACAATCCCAATTCATAGATTGCCGGCTCGCGTGCGTGCAGTCGGCGGTGGAAATCTTCGGGGCCGGCTCCCCGCAGGCGATCCGCACAGGCGAGGCGTTCAACGCGGTGGAAATCTTTGATCAAGCTCCGCCGCCAGGACCGACACCGGTCGTCGGCGTGGCCGGACCAGACTCGCTCATCTTCACTTATGTGGACCAGTTCAGTGGGCTGAGCTTCCTGGCCCGGCGTGAAGCCGCTCTGGGCGACCCCGCCACCGGCGTCACTCTCTCGCCGGTAGCCATGGCCCCGCGCAAACGACCTGCCGTTCTGGCGGACGGTTCCAGCGTGATGGTTGTGACCGCGAACAACGACATGGCTCTCGTCAACACTCAGACCGGCCAGGGCCAGAGCCTTGGATTCGCCGGATTGGTGTGGTCCGTCGGGCTGTCGGTTGATGGCCAGTTCGCGGCCATCATACTGCGGGACGCTTTCGGCCAGCCCAGAAATCAGATCAACGTGATCCGGCTCGGCACGCAGCAGGTGGAAACCTACAACCTGCTCGCCCCGGCGCTCGACGGCGGCTCCCTCGCCACGGTGCTCTATGGCGATACGCTGGACTTCTCCCTCGACGGTGGGTTCCTCTACTACGACGCGCTGAACCGCCTGCGTTTCAGCGACGGCACGATCTTCGACAACTGGAGCATCTACGTGATTGACCGGAGCACGGGCGCGGAGTTCATGGTCGTGCGGCCCGTTCCCGGCGTGAACATCGGCAACCCGTCGCTCGGCCAGATCCACAACCACCGACTCGTCTATGAGGCGCAGAATCCCCAGCTCGCCCGTTCGACCATCTACGGCCTGAACGCGCAGAGCGGCCAGAGCGGCGTGCTCTTCACGGTCAATAACGGCACGCTCGGCATCGGCTATCCGAACCTTAACGGCGACGACACGCAGTTATATTTCTCCGACTTTTTCTCGAACCTGGCCGTCATCGGCACGATCGGGCTGACGTCGGACGGGCTGTCCTTCACCGGGAACGCCGGCCCCACCCTTAGCCTCAACCAAGCGGCCGGACCTCTTATCGGCGCGGTCTATCGGCGGGGCACCTTCTCCGGTTTGCCATCGGTCCAGGTGACCGCCACCGTTCCCACCACTTCCGAGGCTGGTGGTAGTCCGGGCCTCTTCACGCTAACCCGCACGGGCAGCACGGCGGCGGCGCTGCCGTTGCAGTTCGTCCTCACGGGCACCGCCGGCAATGGCACGGATTACTTTGGCACGGCGTTGAGCGTCAACATCGCTGCCGGTTCCGCGAACACCACGGTCACCATCCTGCCCTTCAATGACACGCTGGTGGAGGGGGACGAAACGGTCATCCTCACCCTCACTCCGGCTTCTCACTACGTCGTCGGCGGGGCCGGCACCGCGACCGTCACCATTATTGACGACGACCAGCCAGCCAACGCGTTCGAGGCTTGGGCGCTGACCAACAACGTCGTCGGCGTGAACGGCAACGAAGACCTGGACGATTACAACAACCTGACCGAGTTCGCTCTCGGCACTAATCCGAAGGTGGCCAATCCGCCGGGTCTCATCCGCGGAGAATTGCGCACCGTAGGCCAGCAACGTTTCCTCTCGCTCGTCGTCAGCCGCCAGACCAACAATCCCGCCGTCCAGTTCATTGTCGAGGTTGCCGACTCCGTCACCGGTCCATGGAATTCCGGTCCGGCGCACACGACAATCGTGACGAACACTCAGAGCCAGTTCATCGTCCGCGACAACAGCCCGATCACGACTAAGGCCAGGCGGTTCATGCGTTTGAAGCTCGCCCTGCTGTAAGGCGGTCGCATCGTGGAAAACCCCAGTAATACCCTTATGAGAATGCATCGTTTCCTATGGCTCTTCATGTCTTGGGCGCTCGCGGCCACACCTGGAACACTTCCTGGTGCGAACGGCACGCTCTACTACAATCAAGTAGCTTCCCCGACATCGCCCATTTTGCTCAGGCGCGTCAACGGGGATGGCACGGGGAATCAGCCTGTTTTGGTCAATCTGCCTTCCACGATGTATCCCACCATCTCCCGCGATGGGCGGCGAATGCTGGTGACCTCGCCCGATCCGGGCCGCCCCTTCAAGATGAGCCAGAATGTTTATGTCCTCAATCTGCCTACGGGCCTGCTGAGCCGAGCCACCAGTTACGAGGATGAGGTGGTGCTCGGCGGAGTGCGGTTCACGAATGACCTGGCTCAATTGTTCGGCAATCAAACCGTTTCGTCCTACAAGGTCAACTTTCCCTATCACAAGGCGTTCTCCCCGGATGGGATGCGGGTCGTGGTGATGAACCTGTTCAAGGCCGGGTCCATCGTGCTCGGGACACCACTCGGGCCGAACGACATCGAGGCAAGCAGCGGACGACTTCCGTTTGTGGATGTCTTTAACCTAGCAGCCTGTCGGACTTAGCGCGAAGAGATTTCTGAAAATAGTTTGAACAAAAAGGGGGCGGTACGGATCCAAAGGCCATGTCTGCACGTTTTGTAAATGTGGATCGCCAGACGCCGATGTTTCTGCCCTGCGATC
>JACZKP010000103.1 GCA_014860005.1 Verrucomicrobiota bacterium
AAAAACCGTGCCGCTTTTCTGGTCAAACCGGCTCTCGACCACTTCCCAGTTCAATCCCAATCCCAGCAACTCATGAAACAGTTTCTCAGGTGTCATGCCCGCGAGACTACCCGGCTATTCCACCGAAAACAGCGAAGAACCCTTATCTTCGGAATGACGCTCGTGCCAAACGTTAACGCAAATATTCCCAGGCCAAACCCAAATCCGTTGCCGCTGCCACGCCACCGGAGGCACTCCGCACCGTGCTGCAACGACTCACCGAGTGGTTCGATCCCAAAATCCTGCTGACCTTGGCCCAGCAGACTCGCTTCGTCCGTCGCAGGCGCGCAAGCTCACGCCGCTGCTCTTCGTTCAAGCCACCGTTCTGCTCGTCAGTCAAAGTGCCGTCTCGTTGCGTCGTTGGACGGCGCTGGTCGGGGTGCTCGCGGATGGGTGTCTTTCCAAACAAGCCGTCTGTGGGAACGGATCAGCGTCCGTGCCGTCGCCTTCCTCCAAGCGGTGCTGGCCCTTGGGCTCGCCCGCCGTTTGCAACTCCCTGCCGCCGCGAGACCGGCGGCGCTGAAGTCCTTCCACCGCGTGCTCGTCCAAGACAGCACCACGATCAAACTCTCCAAAAACTTGGCGGCGGCTTTTCCCGGTTCGCGCAATCAACGCGGCGCCCATCACGGCCAACTCAAAATTCAACCCCTCTACGATCTGCTCGCCCAACGCTTCGTGTCTTTCAGTCTGAGCGGATTCAATCGCAACGCTCAAGCCGCTGCCGGGGATGTGGTGGGCGTGATGGACGCGGGCGATCTGGTGCTGCGCAATCTGGGCTATTTCGTCGTCGCCACCCTCCGGCAAATCGCGCAAAAAGGCGCGTTTTTCCTGAGCCGCCTGCGACTGGACACCGGCCTGTTTGACGCGCGCACGGGCCAGTCCTGGAGCTTGCTGGGCCATCTCAAACGCCACGGCCAGTTCGACCACGAGGTCCTGTTGGGCGCGTCAGACCTGCCCGTGCGTCTGGTCGCGGTGAAGTTGCCCCAAGCCGTCGCCGCCGAACGCCGCCGCAAGGCCAAACAAAACCGCGACCAACGTTGCCGTCCCAACGCGCACCAGCTGGCACTGCTGGGCTGGGCGATCTTTGTGACCAACGTGCCGCGCAAAGTGTGGCGTGCCCAAACCGTGGCGCAGGTCTATGGCCAGCGTTGGCGCGTTGAGACGATCTTCAAAGCCTGGAAGAGTCATTTCCGCCTGACGGAAGTTCCGCGTGGCGCAGCCCCGCAACTGGAGGCGATGATTTATGCCCGGCTCATTTTTGTGACACTGCTCGCGCCGCTGTGCCGGGCGAGTCCGTGGCGACAATGGATGAGTTGGCCTGCTGTCTGCAAGTGACGCTCAAAGCGCGGCTGCGCCGCAGCGCCAGCGGGCTCACACCGCGAGCCGTGCTGGAGAAGTTCGCGGCGGTGCAGATGATTGATGTGCATCTGCCGACGACCGCCGGGCGAGAGATCGTCATGGCCCGCCACACCCAGCCGGAGAAAGACCTCCAACGCCTGCTTGACCAGCTCAAGCTGGCGTTGCCCGAGCAAGGCCCGCCGAAGATCCAGGCCCGGCAACCTGCGCCGAAACCCGTCGCGAAATGACCGGGTCTGTAGTGCAGACCTTGTGACCGGATCTCGTGAAATCCAGCCCTTCCTGCTTCCCTCACCCTCCAGTCCGCCAAGTAGGCGTAAGGGCAGGAGAATCTGAGAATGACTTCATCTTCCCGCCGCTAGTTTTCCTGTCTGGCACTTCCAAACTACTTCCTCCCCGAAGCCACTTCCAATCCACGGGCCGCAGCGTACTGGATGTGTTTCGGCTGCGAAGTCGTTGCAAGCAGCCGGTAAAGCGTCTGCGCGTCGGCTCGCTTGCCAGCGGCCAACAATCGTTCGGCGCAGGTTAAAATGGCATCAGCCACTTTGAGACGCAGCGCCTCCGGCGCCTTCAGTTGGAACTCACGCAGCGCCTTCGCGGCATTGCTGGTGGCAATGTCGCCCAAAGCCGCTGCGGCGGCGCCGGCAACTCCGGCATCGTCATGCTTGAGCAAAGCGGTCAAGGGGCGGACGCTGTCGGCATCACGTCGCGCGCCCAGCGAGTTGATCACGCCGATCTTCTGCGCGCCTTCAGTTTTTGCCAGGTGGTCACGCAGGGCCTCCGTCGCCTGAGCACCGGGGATGGCTTCGAGGGCGTTGCGCGCCGCGTTGGCAAATTCAGGCGCGGTGAGCTGTGCCGCCAACGCCGGAACACATACCTCTGAGCCGATCATAGCGAGCTTGGAGCAGGTGTATTCGCGGGCGACCGCTGAACCGCCGTGTTGGAGGGCCGTCGCCAGTCGCTGTTCCAGCTCCTTCTGGGCGGCCTTGTCGTCGAGCGATGCCATCACGGCTTCGTCAATTGGCACGAGCGCGCCGCGGCTTGATCCATTATCGTACGTCTTCAACGCCTCGAACGCGGCATCCAGTGCGGCGGCGTCCGGCTTCGTTTGGGTGGGGATGGATTGCGGCATGGGCAGTTCCGGTTCAGGGCGCAAGTTTCAAAGTCGTCGCGTTAAAGAACTCGATGCACTGCGCGACCTTGGGCAGTGACTCGAACCAATCGTAGGAATACTCCAGACCGATCATCGTCGGCTTGATGCCCAGGCGATGCAGTTCGCGAAAGAATTCCTCGGACTTGCCGACGCCTGTGCCCCAAGGCACGTCGTGGCCGTCGCTGCCGGTGGCGTGGAGGTCGTGCATCTGCACGGTCAGGAGGCGGTCCTTGAGCGTGCGCACGGCCTGAATGGGATCAATTCCCGAGCGCATCCAATAACCGAGGTCGCCGCACGCGCCGATGCGTTTGCTGAGGCCTTGACACGCCTTGAGCACGTTTTCGGGATGCCAATAATCCGGCGATCCTTTCTGGTCGTGATTATGGAGAGACACGTTGATGCCGTATTCGTTGCAGAACTTATCAATCAACGGCAAGGCTTCGAGCTTGGGCTCGGACATGAAAGTCTCGATGCCCATTTTGCGACCGAACTCAAAAATCTTCCGTGCGCCGGCTTCGTCATTCGGAATGTCCTGGATGTAAAAGGTCAATAGCCGCACGCCGGCGCTTTCGAGCTTGAGGCGGATTTGCCGCAACTCATCGTCGCTCAACTGCGGGTCGAAATTCTTCGGAATGTCCTGGCTTACTTTTTGAAAACTCAGGCCGCCGATGTAGGGCAGGCCCAGTTGCGCGGTTTTCTCGATCGTCTCGAAGAACGTGAACTTGTGGAACGTGTAAGCCTCGATACCCAGCCTCCAGCCGAGTTTCTCCTGGGCACGAATGGCAGGCGTGAGCTTCGCGCTGGGTGTGGTGGGCGCCGGCAAATCACCGAGCGCGAATTGCGCCGCGCCCAGATAGAATTGCAACATCTTCGAGTCCCAGAAAACGTACGGGTTATGCGCAATGGTCGAGTAGAACACACGGCCCTGGCCATAATTCCGCACCCAAGCCAGCGCGTAATCATTGTCTGCGCGAATGACGTCGCCCCTTGGTTGGCCGGCGCGAACATCGGTCTTCGCCGTATCAATGCTCAACAGGACACGAACCCGCTGGCGCGAGTACGGTTCGCCGAACCGGAAGAACTCGTCGCGATAATCGAAATCCTGTCCGCCGAAGACGCGATTCAACGGATGATCGTGGTCATCGAGTTTGATCCAGACATGTTCGTCGCTTTCTTTGTGCGCCGCACCGCGCGCGCCGATCATCAAGCCGAACTCCGGCCAGTCTTCAATCGCGCCGGGCCAGCGCGTGAACCCCACGGAAGTTCCATGCACGCCCATCAACCCGCCGCCACCGGTGATGAACTCCAACAGATTCTGCCGCAGATCGGCGTTGGTGAAGCAATTCCCCACCGTGTTGTTGAAGAACACGGCGTCGAACTGTTTCAGCGAGTCGCGCTGAAATACGGAGGGATCGTTGCTGACCACGGTCGCGAACGCGCCGGTTTTCTTGCCCATCAGCGTGAACGCTTCGTTGGCGTGGGCGATGGAAGGATGTCCGCCGTAGCCGACGTTCAGTGTGAAGATCAGTAGCCGCCGCGGTTTGAGCGGTTGGACGATGGCTTTGGCTGGAATGGCTTGTTCGATCTTGGCTCGCTCGTCGGCGTTCTTGACGAAGGATTCGGCGCCGATGGCTGGCGAAACCGTCAACAGAATCGTGGCCAGTAGAATTTGGTTCTTCATCGTTACTTGTGTATTGCGTTCACCCTCACCCTAACCCTCTCCCTGAGGGAGAGGGGATAGCATTCGCACGCTCTGATTTGATCGTGCGTCTCTTGTGTTATCCCCAACTTCAACCCGCCTCCAAAACTGGTGGATAATTCTCCCTCTCCCAGCGGGAGAGGGCCGGGGTGAGGGAGACAGCGTCTTCCTCTCTTCACGTTCCGCGAGGCGGACGCGGTACTTTAGCGTGCGGTTCTCCCTCACCCTTGATCCCTCTCCCGCTGGGAGAGGGAGACAGCAATCGTCACTCGCTTGGTTTGCGGAAAGCCACTCGGCCACTGCCGACTCACGACACTCGGAAAGCCGGCGGATGATTCTCCCTCGCCCAGCGGGAGAGGGCCGGGGTGAGGGAGAATTTTTAGTCAAAGACAGAAGCATGTCCAAACGTAGTTCGTTCATCCTCACATCCGCCACGGTGATCGCATGGCGCGCGAGCGCAGGTGGTTCGCCGCGTCGCAATCGGCAAATTCTTCCTTCATCGGATCCCATTTCAGCGACCGCCCGGTCCAGCAGGCGATGTTCGCGAGGTGGCCTAGGCTGGCCGCGCGATGGCCGATTTCCTCGTCCGCATTCGGTGGTTTCCGCGAGCGAATACATTCGAGCCAGTTGGCGTGATGATTGTTCGCGCCGATGTTCACTTCGCGCGTGCGCTTGAGTTCCATTTCCTCGAAGAGCGATTCCGGTTCGCCCTCGATCTGCCCGCCGGTGGACAACGTTGTGACCCAACCTCGCTCGCCGATGAAAACGCCGCCGAAGTTACCGGCAATCCGCGCCGTCGCCGGCAAGGCCTGATAAAGGTCTTTCACCTGTCCCCAATGATCCACGAGATGCAGCAGCGTGCCGTTCGCGTAACGGCAGGTCATCGTGGGAAACTGGCCGCTGCCCGGATGAATGATTTCCACCGGCCCGCTGTTTTCGTAGCCGAGCGCCCATTGAATGACATCCGCCGAGTGCGAGAGAAACCACGTGGACGACGTGACGCCGAACGCGTCGGCAAACGCCCACGGCACGACACCGGGAGACGGATTCGTATGATAGAGATGATTGTAAGGACGCCACGGCGCCGGGCCAACCCACAAGTCCCAGTCCAAACCCTCGGGCACAGGTTCAGCCGGCAAAGCGAAATCCATCGGCGGATAACTTTTGCCGCAGCGGTCCGGGCTCACCACGTTGGCGAAGGGCGTGAAGCGCCCGCCGGCAATGTTGCCGTGGATGTTATGGTAAAGCGTGAATACGGATTTGACCTTGCCGAGGCGACCGTCACGAATGAACTGGCACACGCGCCGGATGTCCGGGATGGAGCGGTATTGCGTTCCGGTTTGAAACACGCGCCCGTAGCGCCGCACCGCTTCGACCAGTTTTCGGCTCTCCTGAATCGTCATGGAAACCGGCTTCTCACAGTAAATGTCCTTGCCCGCCTTCGCGGCATCAATCGCCTGCAACGAATGCCAGTGATCCGGCGTGGCGATGAGGACCGCGTCAATGTCCGGTCGGGCGAGCAACTCGCGATAGTCATTGTAGGCCGCGCAACCCTTGTAGCCACCGTCCGGTTCGTTGGCCGCGTAAGTCGCGTCGGCTATTTCGCGGCTTCTGTCGCGGCGGGACTTGTCCACGTCGCACACGGCCAACAATTGCGCGTCGCGACGATGCGCCATCACTCGCAGATGGCCGCTGCCCATCAGTCCCGGGCCGATCAGTCCGACGGTGATCCGCTCGCTGGGTGGGACGCTCCCGTTCGCGCCGCGTGCCGAGGCGGGGATGATCGTCGGCAACGCCAAAACGCTGGCTGCGGTCAAACCGCGCTGGATGAATTTGCGGCGGGTAATGCCCTTCGAAGCCGCCAAGCTGCTGCGACGCCCAGGATGCTGAAGTGTAGTGTTCATTCAGGACCAACTTCCGTTGGAAGGCATACGGGGTTTGAGAAATGCGGTCAAGGGATAGTTGCGGAGGAGTCATGGCCGAAGACCTGTCTGCAGAACCGTGTTTGCAAAACCGCTTGTCAAGCAGCCGGGATTGGACTTAGATGATGGCGATTCACGCGTTGCTGGTCCGGCGGTCAACCGCCGTGCGGGCGGCAGGACTTGCGGAAAGTCAAACCGACCGGTTGCGAATTGCGACTGGCGGTGGCGCCAGAAGAATCAGCAAAAACCGAATGTCCAAACGAAGTTACAATGCCAGAAAACCACCCACGAAGTCTCGCCCTTAACCGTCAAACCGAAACCTTGTTAACCTAACCGCAATTATGAAGAAGAACCTGATCGCCCTTGTCGGTTGTTCCTTGATGCTGACGGCACTGCCCGTCCGGGTGGCCGCGCAGGACGAACTTCCCTCGCTCATTGTCGCGCCGTTCAGCGGCGACGTTACCCACATTCAATACTGGCAGCCGGCGCTCGGCGCGGGGCTGGCCGAAATGCTCATCACCGAACTGGGCAAGATCAACAAATTCACCGTGCTGGAAACCACCCAGCTTGAAACCTTGAAGGACGAAATCAAAATGGGTGAGGACGGCTGGGTGGATGCTGCGGAGATGGTGGAGAAAGGCGGGTTCGCGGCGGCGGATTTCATGTTCACCGCCAAAGTAACCCGCTTCGGCCACAAGGAACAGAAGGTGGGCCTGGGCGGTTTTGTCCCGCGCAGTTTCGGCAATCTCGGCATCAAGCAGACCACCTCTGACGTGCGGATTGACTGGCGCCTCGTGGATGCCGCCAACCGTAAGATCATCAAGACCGGCTCCGCCACCGCGGCAGAAAAGGGTACGGGCTTCGATGTGGGAGTCAACGTCACCGGCCACGGTGGCAGCGTCGGTTTCAACAACAAGGAATTCATGGACAGCGCGCTGGGCAAAGCGACGGTGAAAGCCCTGGCATTGATCACCGACGAAATAAAGCCGGTGACGCTGCCGGAGTCAGGTCGCCGCAAACAAAAGGCCGGCGCCGCCAACCAGCAGGCCAGCGCGGCGGATGCGGCGGCGCAGGCCTTGCGCAGCACGCCCGGCAAAGTGCTGGCGGCGCCGAACAAGATCGCCATCATCGTGTCCTTGGGCACGCAGCATGGGTTTAAGGATGGCGACAAACTGAACCTGTACGAAACCGTGGACGTGAAGGACGACCAAGGCAACGTGGTTTTTTCCGACGAGAAACTGGTGGGCGAGATTACGATTCAAGCCGCGCAAGCCGACCGCAGTCGCGCCTCCTACGAGGGCGACGTGACCATCAAGGCCGGCTGGGTGGTCAAGGCGAAGTAAGCGTTGTACCAACTCACGCCGTACAACTTCGCGGCACCCATAGTTCTTTTTACAGTCAGCACCGTTCAGGTCGGTGCGCGGGATGGCAAGCAGGTAGAAATGGATCGTTGCAGGTCTTCTGGCTGGACCTGGCCCTGAGCTAAGCGGTTCTTGACGGGAGTTCAAAACTTTCACCGTCGCGCGGCGGGTTCTCCGCGCGTCAATGATTTGGGAGGGTGACGCATGGCGTGGCGTCGAGGTTCATGAATTCAGGCTGGCAGTTGAGTGGTTCTTCAATTTGTCGAGGAGCCGTTTGATCCGGTCGTAAAACTGTAACCAAAAGATCAAAGGCAAAAACAATGAACAGCAATCGAGACCACATTGAATTCACCGTCAAACAATCTTGTGACGGCGGATCTCAACCCGGGCAGCGCGAAGGGTTATCTGGATCATATTTCGCGCACAACCGCACTTCCCGCCCATGGAACTGGCGGTCAACGCTCACTCTCTGCGGCGTTGCGTTGCTCCTGCTTTCGCTTTTCGCACCCCGTGCGAGCGCGCAAGGTGCGTTGACGAACGGTGCCCACCATGATGCCACCCTCGCTTTGGGCGAGACGAATGTCTGGACGTTCGACGCAGAGGCTGGCGACACGGTGCTGTTGCGTTCCGCCCGATTGTCGGGCACTAGCTTCTTCGTGCCGTGGATTCGACTCGACAATCCGGACGGAGTCCTGGTCGCTGCCGGCACTTCTGACGTGGACAATTCGGTTTCCACGATGGTCACGAATTCGGGAACATTTACGGTGCGAATCAGCAGTTACAACTCGGGTTACTCCGGACCTTATCGGCTTCATCTGGTGAAGATTCCCGGCAGCTTCACGGTGTCGCCCGGGGACGAAGGCGGGCCGATGGTCAACGGCGCCACGTATCAGGGTACGAATGATCTGGGAGACTTGGACGCGTGGACTTTCGACGCCAATGCCGGTGAAACGATTCTCGTGCGGGCGGGACGGGTGACCGGCAATTCATCCTTTTATGTTGCTCAGGTCCGTTTGTATGGGCCGGATGGAAAGCTACTGGCCTCCGGCAGCGACCAGCCAAACAACGAGGTTTCCATTATCACAACCAACAGCGGTACGTTCACTGCGGTCGTGGGCAGTTACCATCCGGGCGGTTACTTTGGCTCCTACAGGATCAGCATGGCCCGGATTCCCGGCAGTTTCACCGTATCTCCCGGCGATGAGGGCGGGCCGATGGCCAACGGGGCCACTTATCAGGGCGCAAATGATCTCGGGGATTTCGACGTGTGGACGTTCGCTGCGGGCAGCGGCGAAACCGTACTCGTGCGGGCCGGACGGGTGAGCGGCAATTCGTCCTTCTACATTCCCTGGGTGCGTTTGTACGGGCCAGACGGAGCACTGCTGAAATCCGGTCTGGTTGAACCAGACAACGAAGTTTCCATTGTAACGACCAACGGCGGTAACTTCACCGCGGTGGTGAGCAGTTACTATCCGGGCAATTACTTTGGCACCTACAGCCTCCGCATGGCCCGAATTCCCGGAAGTTTTACGGTAACGCCCGGCGACGAAGGCGGGCCGATGGTCAACGGCGTCTCCTACCAAGGCACGAACGATCTCGGGGACATGGACGTGTGGACCTTCGCGGCCATCACCGGCGAAACCGTGCTCGTGCGGGCCGGACGGGTGAGCGGCAATTCGTCTTTCTACATTCCCTGGGTGCGTTTGTACGGGCCGGACGGGGCCTTGCTGGCCTCCGGCGACATCGAACCGGGCAACTCCGTTTCCATTGTAACGACCAACAGCGGCACGTTCACCGCAGTGGTAGGCAGTTACTATCCGGGCGGTTACTTTGGCACCTACACTGTACGCATGGCGCGGATTCCCGGCGACTTCGAGCTGGCGCCCGGCGATGAAGGTGGGCCAATGGTGAATGGCGCCACTTATCAGGGCACAAATGATTTGGGGGATTTGGACGTGTGGACCTTCGCGGCGGAGCCAGGAGACTCCATTTTCTTGCGCGCCGGACGCGTCAGCGGCAACTCGTCCTTCTATTTTCCCTGGTTACGGCTGTACGGTCCCGACGGAGTATTGCTGGGAAGCGGGACTCTTACTGCCGACAACGCCGTGTCCATCGTCGCGACCAATAGCGGCACCTTCACGGCGGTGGTAGGCAGTCACTATGACGGTGCCTACTTCGGCACTTACACGTTGCGGCTGGCGCGGATTCCCGGAGACTTCATTGTCTCTCCCGGAGATGAGGGTGGGCCGCTGCCGAATGGGGTACAGCAATTCGGCACGAACAGCCTTGGCGACCTGGACCAATGGAGTTTCTTCGGAACGCTTGGCGACAGCAACGTGGTGAGGTTCACCGCGTCGGGCTTCACCGCGGATGTCCGGCTGTTCGGTCCGGAGGGAACGCTCTTGCGAAATTTTACGACGAGCACCTCCAACGCCTTAAGCTACGTCGTGACCAATGCAGGCGCGCATACGTTGCTGGTGCGCAGTTCTTCCGCCGGCGGCAATGGGAATTACACCGTGCGGCTCTCACGCGTTCCGCCCGATCTCAACGTTCCTGACACGCAAATCCTCGACGAAGGAGCGCCCCTGAACGTTGCCATCACGGCACAGAACCCCGACGAGCCGAACAAGATGCTCACGTTCACGCTGGTTTCCGCACCGCCGGGAGTGGTATTGACACCCGCCGGCAACACCAACGCGACCATCACCTGGCCGACCACCGAAGCCGACGGGCCCAGCACCAACCTCATCGTCGCCAGCGTGACGGATGTCGTCAATGGCACGCCCTTCATCCGCACCAACAGTTTCACGGTCATCGTCAACGAGATCAACGAACCGCCGCAACTCACCGTGCCGGGCATGCAAACCATCAATGAACTGACGACGCTCAACGTGTCAGCTTCCGCGACCGACCCCGACATTCCGATTAACGCACTGACCTTTAGTCTGGTCAATCCGCCCGTCGGCATGACGATCAACCCCAACACCGGCGCGATCGCGTGGACACCCACGGAGGTTCAAGGTCCGTCCACCAACGTCATCACGGTTGTGGTCACCGACTTCAACCCGGACGCGGTGAATGAACAGCAGTTGAGCGACACAAATTCCTTCACAGTGATCGTCCGCGAAGTGAACACCGCGCCGCAACTCACTGTGCCGGGCAATCAGACGATTGACGAATTGACCCCGTTGAACGTGTCCGCTTCCGCCACGGACGCAGATCTTCCGCCAAACCCACTGACCTTTGGCCTCATCAACCCACCCGCCGGGATGACGATCAATCCGAATACCGGCGCCATCGCCTGGACGCCGACCGAAGCGCAAGGGCCGTCCGTGAACACGATCCTTGTCGTCGTTACCGACAGCAGTCCGCTGGCCGTCAATGCTACGCAGTTGAGCACCACGAACAGCTTCACGGTGACGGTGCGGGAAGTGAACACGCCACCGCAGTTGACCGTGCCAGCCAACCAGACGCTGGATGAGTTGACCCCGTTGAATGTGTCGGCGTCAGCCACGGACAGCGACATCCCGGCAAACCCGCTGACCTTTTCGCTCGTCTCGCCGCCCGCCGGCATGACGATCAATCCCAACACCGGTGCCATTGCGTGGACGCCCACTGAAGCGCAAGGTCCATCCACCAATGTCATCACGGTGGTGGTTACGGACACAAATTCCGCTGCCCTGGCCAACCAACAACTGAGCGTCACGAATACCTTTACCGTGACCGTGCGCGAGGTGAATACCGCGCCGCAACTTACCGTGCCCGGTAATCAAACCATCAATGAACTCACGGCCCTGATTGTCTCCGCCTCAGCCACGGACAGCGACATCCCGGCAAACCCGTTGACCTTCACGCTCGTTTCACCGCCAACGGGCATGACGATCAATCCCACCACCGGCGCCATCGCGTGGACGCCGACGGAGGCGCAAGGCCCATCCACCAATGTCATCACCGTCGTGGTCACGGACACCAACGCGGCGGCGCCGGCCAGCCAACAATTGAGTGTGACCAACACCTTCACCGTCACGGTCAACGAAGTGAACCACGAACCTCTGCTCACCGTGCCGGCCAACCAGAGCATGGATGAACTAACTCCGCTCAACGTCTCCGCCTCGGCCACGGACAGTGATCTGCCGGCCAATCCATTGACCTTCACGCTGGTGTCACCGCCCGCGGGCATGACGATCAATCCCACCACCGGCGCGATTGCCTGGACGCCGACCGAAGCTCAGGGACCGTCCACCAATGTCATCACGGTGGTGGTTACGGACACCAACGCCGCTGCGCTGGTCAACAAGCAGTTGAGCACGACGAACATGTTCACCATCATCGTCAACGAGGTGAACGTGGCCCCCATCCTGGCCGCCATCGCCGACCAAACCCTGTCGTTTGGGTTCCTGCTGTCCGTGCAGGCCGAAGCCACGGACGCTGACCTTCCGGCCAACACGCTGACCTTCAGCCTCACCACCGCGCCAACGGGCATGACGATCAATCCCGGCAGCGGATTGCTCACCTGGACTCCGGCTCAAACCCAGGTCGGCACACATCCGGTAGCCGTCCGAGTGGCCGACAACGGCACGCCGTCCTTGAGTGCGACGCAGACGTTTCAAGTAACGGTGACCGGCGAAGGTTCCAGTCTCGCGATAAGCCGGATGGCCGGAAATCTGATGCAACTAACGATCACGGGCGACATCGGGTTGGATTACGAATTGTTGATGTCCACCAACCTCACGCACTGGAGCCGGCTGTTGCAGTTCAACCTGGAAGTTTCGCCGTATCCGTATATTGATCCTTCCTCCGCCACAACGCCGACGCGGTTCTACCGGCTGCGACGTTTGAGCCAATAACCCGTTGCGCCGGGCCACGGTGCTGAACTCCATCATGTTCGGACTCGATCCGCAGAGCATCGTGGCCCGGGTTAATGCTTCCGGCGAGCCACCGCCCGTCCCAACGCAGGGTGGATCGTTGGTACGCGGCACAGTAGGCTTCACGCTGGTCAGCCTGGGCGGATTTGCGCCGTGGATGCTGGCCGGCCCGGGCTTCAACCGCGCCGTCGGCGAGCTTGGACTCTATGCGGTCTGTGCGCTCGTTTTCGTAATCCTCAGTGGGCCGCTGTTGCACCGGCTTATCGTTGGACCGGGTTCGCTCGGTCGTTTCTACCGGGTGTTCACCCTGGCGTTCCTGGCGTACGCGGTGGCCTGGACAGTCGGCTGGATGACGCTGGGCGGACATCCTGGCAGCATCGTCGGCCTGTTGGCAGGTGCAATTGCCATGGGCTTGTTCCTCTCCTTCGCATTCGCCGCGCGGGGTGTGGCGGTGAAAGTCATCACCGCGCTTTTTGTCGCCAATACTGTCGGTTATTTCATCGGCGGTTGGGCTTACGGTGGCCTGCGGGCGGGTGCGGATTTCAACTTGCTGGGCATCGCGTTCGACCGATCCGCGCAGGCGATGCTCGCGAAGGCGGCTTGGGGATTGTTCTACGGGCTGGGTTTCGGAGCAGGTATTGGATTTGCGTTCCACGTCTGTCAGGCGGAAGCCCGGCGTTTGCTGGTCGGGTTGAACCGGTCAAGCGAGTCCTCGCCAGCCGACCCGCAGCCTCCCGTCACGTAGCACAGCCCGCAATTGAGTTGTTCCGGATCGAAGCTTTCTGTGACGTTGACGAACCGGCGTCCCCTTTGGATCATGCCGCCCACATGGGTAGATTGAATCGCACCAACAAACTTTCAGGAGCACAGATGAAACATGGGTTGAACATTCGCCCGGACGGGGCCTTGGATTTCTTGTCCCTCGGCGCGCTGGTACATCGCCTCGATCCCGGCATCATTCCCTTCCGCAAAGCGACGGAATGTCAGATTCACGTCAGTGGGGGTGAGTTCAATGCGTCCGCGAATCTGGCGGATTGCTTTGGGCTGCGCACGGGCATCGCCACGGCCATGGTGGCTTATCCCGTCGGCGACCTGATCGCCGAACGCGTGCGGGGGATGGGCGTGAAGCCGTTCTACAAACACTTCAAGCACGACGGGGTTCACGGTCCGAACATGGCCACCGTTTACAGCGACCGCGGCCAGGGCGTGCGGGCGCCGGTCGTGTTCTACAACCGCTGCAATGAAGCCGCGGCGCAACTCAAACCCGGTGACTTTGACTGGCCGGCCATCTTTGCCGGCGGCGTGCGCTGGTTTCACAGCGGCGGCATCTTTGCCGCACTGTCGCCGACCACGGCGGAACTGATCATTGAAGCCATGCAGGCCGCGAAAGCAGCGGGGGCGGTCACGTCTTTCGATCTGAATTATCGCGCGAAGCTTTGGAATATTTCCGGCGGACACGAGCGGGCGGTGGCCGTGCTGGATCGGATCGTCAAGCACGTGGACGTGCTGGTCGGCAACGAAGAGGATTTGCAGCTTGGACTGGGCATCCCCGGCCCGAAAGTGGCCGCCAAGTCGAAGCTCGATCCCAGCGCGTTTCTGGGCATGATGAAAAACGTGCGCCAGAAACATCCCCACGTCAAAATCGTGGCGACGACGTTGCGCGAGGTTCACTCCACCAATCGCCACAGTTGGAGCGCCGTGGCGTGGATCAATGGCCGGGCCTGCACGGCGCCAACGTGCGAACTGGACGTGGTGGACCGCGTGGGCGGTGGCGATGGCTACGCCGCCGGTTTCTTTTACGGCCTGCTCAACGGCGAATCGCCCGAGGAAGCGGTCAGACTCGGCTGGGCGCACGGCGCATTGCTGACCACCTTTCCCGGCGACACAACCATGGCGACCGTGGATCAGGTGCGCGCCTTCGCCCAAGGCGGCTCGGCGCGGATTCAACGTTGAGGCGTCCGCGATTCCGCTTCTCATTGGGAGGGTTTCCGCGTTAGGACAGTTGCCAAATTACTTGCGGAGAGGGCTGGTGTGCCACAGCGCAGCGAAGCCGCAACCAAACCGCAGCCCAAAGACAACCACAGAGACGCGATCGGCGCAGAGCTCTACTTTAGCCGGCTTTTCTCTGCGTCCATCGCGTCTCCGCGGTCGTATGCCCGTTCCTCGAATCTTTGACAAAATGAGCGTTTCGGACGGAGTGCAATGCACTGGCTGCGCCGCGTTACGCGGCGACAGCCCGCCCGACCCAACCGGAAATGGATTGCGGAACGGTTGGGAATGGGTGGGCCGGGTTATGTGAATCACCTGCTCTATCGTCGGCGAAAGTTGCAAGGGAAGTGATATGTCAAAATCAAGACCCGCTTATGACCCGTGTACCTTGTGGCGGTACCGGACGGAGAAAACGCGACGCTCGGTAAACTTCCAGCCAAGCGTGTCCATCGCAAACCGCCAGATTGCTGTGTAGATCTCGTTTTGGTGAGTTTCGTCGCGAGCATTGGAAATGAAGAATTTCATGTGGTATTCGGTTGAACCTACTTCTGCGGAACGATGCCGCGTCGCTGAAATGCGGCCATCAGGATATCGATCTGCTGCGCTCGCGGAAGCTCACGGCCAACCGGCAGGTGATAACCCGTGAGCGTGTAGAAATCCTGAAAGCCGATGTGATCGCATTTGTCCATGAGAAGAACAGCCGAGAGAACAGCTTCGTGCGAATCAGGGTAGCGGATGACAATGTCAACAGCCTCCTTAACACCCCAGTTTGGTTGGTTCTTGGCCAGGTACTCAACGGCCATGTCGTACTTTCGTTTGGCCTCCGGGTTAGAGGGCTTGGAGACGCGAGTGCTCGGCGAGCAAGCCGAGAAAATAAGCGCAGCCAAGAAGCAGAGCATGACTTGGTAAACGCGATTATTCATGGTTCGAGACATACGCAGTTAGGCCCAACGATAAGGGTGAGCGACCGCCGCTGGAAGCGTGCTCACGCAAGCACGACTCGTGTTTGAACTTCCAGTGAAGGTCGAAAACTGAAACGCGGGGCGGCGGTTCTGCTCCACCCTCTGGTTCGGCGAAATGGTCATAAAATCGTATAGGTCCCTCTGTTCCGACGCTCCATCTTGATGTACCCCTTGTCGCGTAAAACCTGAAGTGTCCGAGATTGCAAACTACCAGGATAGCCAAGGCGCTTGTTATAGACCCTGCCGATAACATCAGCGAAACCTTTGTCGAGCAACTCGAGTCCGGTAACGACGCGGTCGCTACCGGCGAGCCGCGTTAACTCTTGAAGCACTGCAGCCTCTTCTTGAGTCAGATGTTCCATACACGTGCTCACGCCTAACGAACTCAGCGACCGCCGCCGGAAACGCCCGGTCGGCTGCAACAATCGCTGACAAATTATCCGAACCGTCCGACTGCCCAGCCGGGCGGCGTGTGCGTTCATCGGTCCGGGCGGTCGTAACGTTTTTGGAACTAGCGGCGAGCGTGTTCCCGCATCCACGGGCACACTCGCCGCCTTATGTCTAAAACCACCTATCCCTCTCTCGCAAAGTTCGCGGACTTTGTCCAACTCAAAGATTATCGCCACCCCACCAAGGACGAATACGTCCGTTACGTGCGCAAGCTGGGCGAACATTACGCGTGCGATCCGGCCACGCTCACGCAAGCTCAGGTCCTGGCCTACTTCCTGTTCCTGCGCCAAAAGAAACAGTTCGGCGGTTCGGCGATGAAGCTGGCGCGATCTACCCCGTTAGATAAAGGACAAACCGGCTGGTTGGACCTCCCACGCCATTTGCCGTATGGAGAACACGGCGTGCTTTGAAGTTCTCCCGGTTCGTGTGAGGTGCGAGTGAAGACTACGATTTCCTACAGACGCAGGCACGGGCTTTTGGGCCAAGGACGCGAAACCGTGATGACGTTGGATTGGATGGCGGGCCGCTTGCATATGGGATGTTGGCATATCGTGGCCAATTGCCGGGAAAGACGAAGATGCGACGATTCTTTACAATAGCCGGAACACCTCTTTGACACTTTTTTGACACCTTTGGGGTTGGCGACGACTGAGGTGGGTTGCCGCACTCCCCAGCGGCCAGAAACTTGAGAAACTTGTGGTTGACCCGTCGCGAGGCGATCAAGTAGTGTTTAGTCATGCTTGGTGCGCCCGAAAACCAAGTCTCCCTCACGCGTTCCGCGCTGACTGGCGCGGCACTCAAGACCACACTCGTGTCAGTTTTCTTGGCGTTGCCGATGTTCCTACCTTGCGATGCTCTCACCCAGTTGCCGAATGAGAAACCGGTCGGAGAAATCATCTCCTTCACGGACGTGAAGGGGCGCACTTTTACGAACGTAAAGGTACTCAAAGTCCAACCTGATGGTATTAGCTATATGTTTACCGAAGGCACAGTTGGTGGCGGTAAGGTGAACTTCGTGGACATGCCCGTGGATCTGCAAGCGAGGTATGGTTACAACCCCGGTAAAGCAAGCGACTATCAACGGGCTGTGGAGAGTGCACAGGGTGCTGACAGAGCACGCATGGCTGAAGGGATGCGACAGGCACAAATCACTCAATTTGCAGAAATAGTGCGACGCGCAAAAGCCGACTTGCAGCCGAGGCCGCTAAAACCGATTGTCAGAATGCGTGAGCCTGTACCACCTCGTCGACGCGACTTCCAGAGCATCCAAAACTATTCGATTTCCAAGGCGCTTTATGATGAAGAGTTAGGGCGGGCTACATACGAGGCGCGACAAAAAGAGGAAGCGCGACAGGTGGCTGCGAAACGCGCATGGGAAGACTTGCAGCCGGCCATAGCGCAAATGGCTATGCAGGTGCAGCAGTACAACGAGCAACAGCAGACCTCTGTTTCTCAAAAAAATACGGCCACCGGGAACAATGTTCTGACCAAAACACCAGCCAAGCCCGCAGATACCACCTTCTATGACTTTCATGGGCCAAGCCCGCTTAGAAGTGGCACGGTTGACAGAATTGGAAACACCGCGTTCTACAACTTCCGGGGATCAGGGGGAACAGTAAAGGGGACCAGTGACAACATCTTCGGCACCACGTTCTACAATTTCAACGGACCAGCCGGAACAGCAAGGGGGACAAGTGACAGTTTTGGAGCATTCACTTTCCATAATTGGCAAGGACCGAATGGTCCCGGTAGCGGAATGACTTACGATCTTGGAGGCTTCAGATTTCACGATTCGTTCGGACCGAACAAGACGCGCAGCGGAATGAGCTACGACCTTGGCGGAACCACTTTCCATGATTTTTGAAGTTAAGTGGAATCGGTCATGAAGGGGTCGGAAACGGGTCGAAACGGGGCAGTTCTGAAACGGGTCAGAAACGGGTCACCCAGTTGATTTTGACATATCCGGGCGGGGATCTGCAGTCTTGCGGCATGGCGCGAAAGTTGAGAGTGGAATACCCCGGCGCGATTTACCCCGTGAGATAGCGGACAAACCGGCTGGTTGGACCTCCCGCGCCATTTGCCGTTTTGACCTCAACCTTCCTGTCCACTTATCTCACGGGGTGAATCAGTTCATGAACCGGGGCGCCCGGCGCGAGCCGATTTTGCCCAAGGCGGCTCGGCACGGATTCAATGTTGAAGCGTCCGCAGTTCCGCTTATCATTGGCAGGGTTTCTGCGTTAGGACAGTTGCCAAATAATTTGCGGAGAGGGCTGATGCCAATGCAGTTCTTGCTTCGTCACTTGGCTGTCGCCTTCTTGAAATTCAGCGGCAAAGTTTGACCGCCCTGCTGCCATTGGCCGGAAAGGGTGTCGCCTTCGGTGGCCAGTGTGCCTTCATAAACACCGCCAATCCCGCGCGCCTCAAAGCGCACCTTGCCGTCCTTGAATGTGAGCGCGCTCAACGGGATGCCGTTCGCACCCTGGTCGAGACTGTCCATCGTGCCGGTCGCCTCACCGTTGGAGGTCTTGGTGATATTGAGTCGCAAGCGGAGACTGGTGCCGCCTGCGGCCAGCGCACCGTTCCACGTTCCCGCCAGCTTCACTGCCGCCTGCTTGTTGGCCGCCAGATCCGCAGACGGAATCTTTTCGCCGGCGAAAGGCGAATTCGTCCCCTGCCGTTTCTCAAGAATTAACGGCAACGATTGCGGACCTTGTGTCCACTGGCCGGTTGCCTTCATTCCAGCCGCGTCGAGAGTGCCTTCGTAAACACCCTGCACGGCCTTCACTTCCATGCGCAGCGTCTTGTCCTTCAAAGTGACGGTGTCCACGGGAATGTTGTGTGCGCCCTGATCGATGCTGTCCATTTTTGCCGTCAACGCACCGCGGTCGCCTTTGCTGATTTTGAACACCACCCGCAGTTTGCTCGATCCAGCCTGAAGTGTGCCGCCCCAATCGCCGGCCATGTTGTCAACGGGTGTTGCGCCAAAGGCAACAGCAGATGACATCAACATCGCAACGGACAGGAGTGATATGATTTTTTTCATGGGAAGTTTTTGATTTGGATTATTTCCAGAAACAACTCGTCGCGTTTTGGCCCGGCAATTCAATGTGTTCATAGTTACCTCGATCCCGGCGACATCATTTTTCGATTCATGATAAGGGACATGCGCTGCGCGTTTACGGCTTTTGCCCGAAATTCGTCGAACTTGGCAACATCTTCGGGACTCAAAATTGAACCGGAACTGGCGATGACGCGCTCGTAAACGCCATCCATCAATTTGAGATTCTTTTCCGCCTCCGTCTCGGAGGCAATGTTGCGAAAGTTGAGAATGGGCAACGTCTGGAAATCCGACGGCAACCCGGCACTTGCCAGAGTTTGTTGTGTCTCCTGAAGCATCAGTTCATAGACCTTCCGCGCCTTCGCCTCCTGCTCCGTCTTGTCACCGGTCAACATACCCTTGAGTTGTTCGGCTGTGATGTTACTCGCAAGACGACGGGTATATTCCTTGTAATCCTCCAACCCCTCCGGGCCGAGCAGCGCCTGCACCTTTTCCAGCATGGCGGCCTCCTGTCCGGCGAAGATTGGTTCCATCTGCGCGGGTGTCAGGCCGTCGCGCAGCACGGCGGTGATGTGATCAATGTTCTCCATGACATTGTCCGCAAGCAGATCGTTGAGTTGTTCGGCCTGTTCGTCCGGCAACTTAAACCGTTTTGCGAAATCCTTATAGATCGAGCCCATTCCCATCTTCTGTTGGGCGCGGATGGTGTCCCACATGGCTGGATCGGCCTTGATGCCGCTGAGGGCGCTCGGTCCATTGGTTCGGGTCCGCTCACTCGCCAAGTCCTGGTGCAGTCGGGCCACTTCGCCCCGCAATCGTAGCAACTCCAGCGACGGACTGTTCGCAGATGCTCGCGCCGTGGTGGCTTCGCTTGCCAGTTTGTTGAGGCGCGCATTTTCCGCCTCCAATTCGTTGTTTTGCTCGGTCTGCTGCCGCAACGCCTCGTTCGCCTCGGTCAACCGGGTTTGCGTGCGATGCTCCATTACCCAGGGAATCGAGACCCCGGCGGCAACAACAGCAGTGACTATTCCGACTTTTAATTTGGTCATGCTCATAATTTCTAAAACAGTTAAAGTGGTTCCGCCTCCGGTGGCAGCGCCAGCCAGCGCGACCGAGGAAATGGTTAAGGCAAATCCCACTGGCGCCGCCGTCACTGTCTGGGTGGCGAGGGTCGTGCCCAGGGCCGTCGCGGAAAGCACGACTCCGCGCGCTTTCAACAGTGACTGTAACTTGTCCAGCGCGCGATCCACTCGCTTGCGGGCCGCCTCCTCATTGCTGCCCATCGCCTCGCCCACCGACCGGTAATCGTGTTGCTCAAAGAACCGGAGCATGATGGCTGTGCGATCGTCGTCAGCCAATTGATCAACGGCTTCATCCAGCATCGGTGCGATCAATGCGAGATTCGCGGCAGAATGATCTTCGAGCGCGCTCATTGCAACAGACTGCCTTTCCCGGGCTTCGCGCCGACGCTCGGTCCGCATGGTTTTACTGGCCACAAAACAGGCGTGCCGATGCAACCAACCACCCAACATGACTTCGCGTGAAAGCGTGCGCGCCTGTCGGGCCAGGTCCGCAAAAACCGTTTGCGTGACGTCTTCCGCCCGATGCGTGTCACCATTGACCAGGCGGATGGCAGCGGAATAAACGAGGTCAACGTAACGCGCCACCAGTTCGTGAAACGCTGTTTCCGAACCGGTCTTGACGTACTGAGCGAGCAATTGTTGGCCATCGGTCATCTTGTAACACTAGTAAAGACCCGCCGACGGAGCAAAGCGGACAAAAATCTTTGGGTGTGTTTGCACTCACAAAAGCAATTGGCGGCAAGCATCTATAAGGGTATCCGGGCGTTGAGTCGGTGCGGGAGAATGGAGAACTGGGTCGCCGGGGCAAGGGGGGACGAGCAGATGGTGGAGATCACGATGCGATTGCGCAAGGAAACGGCGGTGACGGCGAAATGGATTGCGGAACGGTTGGGGATGGATGCGGCGGGTTATGTGAATCACCTGATCGCCGGCGAAAGTTGAAAGGCAAGTGATATGTGATATGTCAAAATCAAGAACTGACCTCCCGCCCCAATGGGTGGCCCCGCTTATGCCCCATTTACGTTTACGGTGATGAACTGTGGGGAAACACGAATGAGGAAAGCTCGGTGAGCGGAGAGTTGGCAAAGGCCGCAGCGTTTGGGGCAAAACCGCCCACAAGGGTGATTCTCTTTCCAGCGCACGCGGGGAACATTGCCGAGGGTAGCGGGTGGTTGAAAATTTGTCTTGTTGTAGCAGACAAACGCCCCAAAACAAGCAAGGAAACCTGATGGTGGGCGGCTGAAGTTGAAGCGTTGGGACAACTCACCGAGTTCGACTGCGTGTCAATCGTCGCTATTCCGCCGGCGCAGGAACGGCAGCTTGATGGTCTTGCTCAACATGCCCATGAAGGACTTCTTCTTCGGCTTTTCTCCGCCAATGACCTCGCAGCGCTGGCTGCACAGCGGACAGAGTTTCAGCGTCCGGCCGCCCTTGCGCCGCAGACGCCGGACGCAGGCGTCACACAGAATCTCGCGGCAGAAAGTGCATTGGTGGGTGGCCAACGCCTCCGGATGACGCGGACACAGCATGGAACCGTCCGGCAGTACCACCGGCGGCGCGGGCCGGGGCCGTTCGTATTCAGGAATCGCAATAATCACTTCGGTAGTTTCCACCAACATCTCCACGTCGCCCAGCCGCACGGTCTGGCCGGCCTGCAACATCGCTTCCTTGACCGGCGCCCCGTTGATGAACGTGCCGTTTGTGGAATCGCGGTCGCGCAACAACACGCCCTCCGCAGTGAGGACCATCTCGCAATGCGTGGTCGAGACGGTCGGGTGTTCTATGGTGAAATCACAGTCGGGATGGCGGCCGAAGTGATTGACACCGAGATTCAACTCGCAAGCTCTCGGCTCGCCGTCACTGTTCTTGATGAGAACTCGGGCCATGGCATCAGTGGGTCACAAGCAGGGATTGAATACCGGCCCAGCGCGGTGCTGTCCATCAAAAGTTAGACGAATGAACACCCGCGCAACGGATTGGACTCCGTGCTCACGGAGACTGGCGCGACGATCCCCACCAGCGAGGGGGATCAGCAGCACGAACAGGGAAACACTGCGGAAACGGAAGCGTAAACGGGTCATAAACGGGTTCTTCATTTTGACATGTCCAGGCGGGGTGGTGCAGTCGATTTACCCCGTGAGATAACGGACAAACCGTCTGATTGAACCTCCCGCGCCATTTGCCGTTTTGACCTCAACGATCCTGGCGCCGGCTTGAACCGCCGCAACGCCGCAGCGCGTCGTTCGCGATTCCGCTTCTCTTGGACCGGGCTTCTGTGTTAGAAACCGCCCCGTATGAGCGACCAACCCGAAAAGGCCTTAGCCCTCCCGGAACTTCCTGAATTGCGACGCAAGACCGAGGCGGTCTCGCGCTTTCTGAAGGAACAAATCGCCGCCCATCTGGAGACACTGCGCCCGTTGCTGTCCCCGGAGCGGATTTTAGGCAAGGCCGCCGGCGGCAAGTTGGAAGTCCCCGGCGCCGAAAAGGCACTGGCGGAATTGCGGCAAAGCTACAAACCGTTCGCGACCAAACCCTACAATTTGCCGGAAACGTTGGACCCGAACTGGCTCACGCTGGTGGGCAATGCCTTGGACCTGCATGCCTGGGAGTACACGCATACGATTGACGGCAAGCCCATCACCATCACTTCGCCGATGCGCTGGGTCGTGAACTACCGCACCAACTATACGCTGGCGCAGTTCAAGAGCGTTCTCGGCGGCAAGGAAGCAGCCCGGCCGGAATATCTACGCCAGTTTGTCGTCAATGCGCTCGTCCTGCAACTCGCGCTGAATCGCCATCCGGGCCTGACTCAACTCTTCAGCGATCTGCGTTACGAACTGACCACCTCGGCACATCCCGAGTTGCAGCAGTTGCCGCTGGTCACCATTACTTCCGGCGTGTCCTCGTTCCGGCCCGCGGATGATCTCATTCAGGCAGCCACCGCCTTCTCCGGCATCCCCGCGTTCATTGAATTGATTGACATCCCCGCCATCCGCCAGACCGAGGACCCGTTGAAACAAAAGATTGAGGAAATGGTGCGCTGACGCCCGGTTGTTCGGCGATCCCGCACCAGGGTTTCAACCACGTAGCCGGATCACCTTCGCCTGCTCGAATCCGATCATGCCGGGCACAGTTTTGCTTTGCGCTCACCCCGCATCCTCTGCAATCTGTCGGCGCACCCAGATCGATGCTTATGCAAACCACACCACCGCTCAAAGTCGTGTTGGGAATTCTCAACCCAGCGCATCGCTGGTTAATCAATTTCAGCCTCTGCACGACGTTCGCTTTGTTCATCGCCGAGAATGCCTCGGCGGCACCGCGGCACGTGTATCTCACCTGGCAAGGCGATACGAGCCGCACGATGACCGTTAATTACCAAACCTTCGCGCCCACTGAAGCCAGCACCGTTTATTTCGACACCCAATCCCGGCAGGGGCAGCAAAGTGATTACCGCCACCAAGCGGTCGGTCATTCGCATCAAATCCCAGGCTTGGCGGACGGGCGGAGAATCCATTGGGTGGAACTACAGAATCTTACGCCGGGCCGAACCTATTACTTCATCGCCGGCGATTCCATGAACGGCTTCACGGAGGAACGCAAATTCCGCACGGTGCCCGATGGCGCAGGCAGACTGCGGTTTGTCACAGGTGGAGACATGGGCGTTGGCCCCGATGTCGCACTGCTGCTTCAACAGGCGGCCAGGTTGTCGCCCGACTTTGGCGTGGTGGGCGGTGACCTCGCCTACGCCAATGACGCCCTGACGAACTACGCGCAGTGGGATGCCTGGCTCGACCATTGGGCCACCAACATGGTTACTCCCGCCGGGTACACCGTTCCGATGGTTCTGGGCATCGGCAACCATGAAACCAAAAGCCGCATGCCCCCTGCCCTGACCAATGCCCAGTTTTATTTTCGTTACTTCGCGCAAGATCGCGAGCGCAGCTACCACGCGCGCACGTTCGGGAAGAATCTCTTGATACTCTTGCTGGACACTGGCCACGTGAGTCCGCACGACGGCGAGCAGGCCGCGTGGCTGGACGCCCAACTCACCGCCCACCGTCACGTGCCCCATGGCATCGCGGTGTATCATGTGCCGTTGTATCCCAGTCACCGTGCGTATGATGGGAGCAGCTCGGTCAAAGGCCGGCAAACCTGGCTGCCGATCTTCGACAAGCACCGGTTGCCGGTGGCTTTCGAAAACCACGATCACACCTTCAAACGGACCCACCACCTGCGCAACGGCCAGCTCGACCCGCAAGGCACCCTGTATCTGGGGGACGGTTGTTGGGCATGGGAGCGCGCACGGTGGGAGCGGAGCGACATTGGTATGAAGCCAAAGCCGCCAGCCTGCAACACTTCTGGCAGGTGGACGTGAGCCGCACGCGAATCGAGTATCGCGCGATCAACAAGGATGGCCAGGTCTTTGACGTTTACCCGCCCAACGCCGCGGGTGCGAAAGCAGCCGAGCAGACTTACGAATCGCTGACGAAGCCCAATCCCTCCTGAACGTTGCGAGGCGTCTTCCGTGCTTTCAGGTTTCCTTGCGGGGAAACAACGGGGCCGGTTCGCCAATCGTGTGACCGGCGGCCAATCCGCCCCAAGTGGCGGCGGAAAACTTGTCAGGAGAACCGGTAAGACCTAGCTGCGCGTAAATCTTCGCGGCTGTGTCCGGCAGGAATGGCCACAGCAACACCGCGAGCACCCGGCACGTTTCGGCGAGGTTATACAAGACTTCGTCGAGTCGTTTGGCCTGCGCCGGGTCTTTGGCCAGTTTGAACGGCGCGGTTTGCTCGACATACAAATTCGCGCACTTCACAAGCATCCAGATTTCAGCCAGCGCTCCTTGCAGCTGGTTTGTTTCCAGGCGCTTTAGGGTTCCGGTCACAGCCATCTGGGCGTCCGGCGCCAATTCATCCGAGCGAGCTGGAATTACCCCACTCCGATAGCGTTTAAGCATCGAGAGGGAGCGATTCACCAGATTGCCGAGGCCGTTGGCCAGTTCCGCCTGGTAACGCGCGCGAAAGCCGGCGTCCGTCCAGTTGCCGTCCGGGCCGATGTCCAGTTCGCGAAGCACGTAAAAGCGGAAGGCGTCCAAGCCCCATTCATCAATCACGGCGAGCGGGTCCACAACGTTGCCGGTGGTCTTGCTCATTTTGTCGCCGTCTTTCTGCCACCAACCATGCACGAGCACTTGTTTGGGCAGCGGAATGCCGGCGGCCTTGAGCATGATGGGCCAATACACGGCATGGAAGCGCACGATGTCCTTGCCGATGACATGAATGTCGGCCGGCCAAAGGCGAAGCTCAGGGTTGAGGGTTGAAGGTTGAGCGTCGTAAAAACCGGCGAGCGGCGCGGCGGCTTCGACGTCGCCCAGCGCCACGGGAATGCTATAGTAATTGCTCAAGGCATCAAACCAGACGTAATTCACGTAGTCAGGGTCGAAGGGAATCGGGATGCCCCAATTGAGGCGCGCGGCAGGACGGCTGATGCAAAGGTCCTCGAGCGTTTGTGATTTGAGAAAGCCAAGCACCTCATTGCGGCGCGAATCAGGCTGCACAAAAGTGGGGTTCGCTTCAATAAATTCGATGAGCCAAGGCTGGTGTTTGGCCATGCGGAAATACCAGTTTTCCTCGATCAATTCTTTTACCTCGCCCCAAACGGGATCAAACGTGCCGTCGGGCAAACGGTCCTTCTCGGTAAGGAAGGTTTCCTCCTTCCACGAATACCAGCCGCGATATGGGGCTTTGTAGAGATCACCCTGAGCGTGAAGCTTGGTGAGCATGGCCTGCACGACCGCCTTGTGCCGTGGCTGCGTCGTGCGGACAAAGTCATCGTTGGTGATGCCCAGCCGGGCGGCGAACGTCTGCCACTGCGTCGCCAGTTCATCGCAATATGCCTGAGGCGATTTCCCCTCCGCCTGCGCCGCTTGTTGGACCTTCTGGCCGTGTTCGTCCAAGCCGGTCAGAAAAAAAACTTCCTGGCCGAAACTACGCCGCGACCGCGCGATCACGTCGCAGATGATCTTCTCGTAGGCGTGGCCGAGATGCGGCGAGCCGTTGACGTAGTAAATGGCGGTGGTGATGTAAAACCGTTTGCTCATCTGGCGGGCAGTGTGTCGCACCGGCGCGGCGATGGCAACTGCGGGAAAAGCGCCGGCTTGATGATGCCGACGCGACGGGCGGCAAACTCCAGACTCGTCAAGTGGGGATGCAGGATTAAGCTTGCGGCGTGCAGTCTTTCCGCAATTCCCGTCTGGTGCAGCGCGCCCTGGCCTTTGCCAGGGAGCACTGGCAGCGGGCGCTGTGGTGGCGCGACAAGCTGCAATTCCGGGAAGAAGCGCTGCACCTGGCGCTGGCGGGCGGCGTGGGCGTGCTGGGCGGGTTGGTCAACCTGTTTTTCTTCTACGCCATCGAGCAGGGGAAATTGTTTTTTCTGCGCCGCCCGGGCGACCCGGTTGAGATTGCCGAAATGATCGGGCCGATCGAGCGGATGCTCATTCCGGTCGTGGGCGGGCTGGCGGCCGGCTTGGTGTTGCATTGGGGATTGCGGTTCGCGGGACGGCAGGGCGCGACCAATTTGCTGGAGGCGGTGGTGGCCGGCGACGGCCGGCTGCCGTTTCGCGGCAATCTCGTCAAGGTGGCTTCCTCGCTGGTGAGCATCGGCACGGGGGCGTCGGTCGGGCGCGAGGGCGGCATCACACAACTGACCGCGACGCTGGCTTCGAAGCTGGGACAACTGGCGAAATGGCCGCCGTACCGCCTGCGGCTGCTGGTGGGTTGCGGCGCAGCGTCGGGCATCGCGGCAGCCTACAATGCGCCCATCGCCGGCGCGGTGTTCGCGGCGCACATCGTGTTTGGCAATTTCTCGATGAGCCTGTTCGCGCCGCTGGTGTTTTCCTCAGTCATCGCCAGCATGGTTTCCCGCAGTTTTTTCGGGATCAAACCCTGGTATCAAGTGCCGTCGTTTGAATTCACGAGCATCCTGCAACTGCCCTGGTTCCTGCTGCTGGGCCTGATTGCGGGACTGGTGGGCGCGGTCTTCCTGAAAATGATCCGGCGCTGCGAAGTGCGCTTCAGCCAGCTTCAATGGCCGATTTACGCAAAGCTGGCTCTGAGCGGATTGATTGTCGGATTGATCGCCCTGAGTTTTCCGGGCGTGTGGGGCAATGGTTACGTGGTGACGAACCGGATTCTACACGACGAATTCGACCGGCTGGCCGCCCCGTGGTTGTATGGCGCATTCTCCCCGGGCACCGAGGCATTGCTGTTCTTGACCGGCTTGTTTCTGGCCAAGCTGCTCGCCACCGCCGCCACGGTGGGGTCGGGCGTGGTGGGCGGCGTCTTCACGCCCACATTATTCATTGGGGCGAGTCTGGGCGCGCTGTTCGGTACGGTGCTGCACACGTTGGGCTGGGCCTCGCCGCTGCCCACCAGCACGTTTGCGCTGGTCGGCATGGGCAGCGTCCTGGCGGCAACCACGCGGTCGCCATTCCTGGCCATGATCATGGTGTTCGAGATTTCGCTGGATTATTCGCTGATGCCGCCGTTGATGCTGGGCTGTGTGGTGGCCATGCTCATGGCGGGCCGGCTGCATGGAGCTTCCATCTACACGGAGGCGCTGCAGGCCAAAGGCATCGAACTCGAAGGCGACAGCACCGAGCCGGGGGTGGTGACCGAGCAAAAGGTGGGCGACTTGATGGGGGTCCCGGTCGAACCAATCCGCGAGAATACGCCGCTCAAAGACATTGCGGCGCGGTTTCTGAGTGGCTCGAACAACTTTTTGCCGGTGGTGGATGCGCACTCGAGATTGATCGGCATCGTGGCGTTGCAGGATTTGAAAGAACATCTTGGCGCGGGCGCGGAACTTATGGCGGTGATTGCCTACGACGTAATGCGCCCCCCACCAAAATGCGTGACGCCGAATCAACGCTTGATGGAAGTGCTGCCGGTGGTGCTGGAAAGTGAATTGCGGAATGTGCCGGTGGTGAACAGTTTCACGGAAAATCGGTTGGTGGGCAACCTGGTCCGCGGCGAAGTGCTGTCCATTCTTTCCGAAGCCATCGCAGCCAAGAGCCAACCGGGCGGTTGAGCTTTCCCCATAACAGTTTCGCGTTGTTCTCTCAAACCAACGCTCCGGAACGCCGGTTGGCTCAGATGAGCGCCAAGGCGCCGAGCGCCGTTGCCGCCAGCCAGATTAACACCACCGCCGTCGTCCGGCTCAGGCCCGCGCGCACCAACCGATGTGAGAGGTGATTGGTATCGCCCACGTAAAAAGGTTGTCCTTTGCGCCAACGCAGGATCACCACCCACGCCAGGTCCGCCAGCGGAACCGCCAGCACGAGCAGCGGCGTGATGACCGCCCACGGGCGCGGGTTCAAATCTGAGTAGAAATGCGGCAGGATTGCCAGCACCGCGAGCAGATAGCCCACGAGATGGCTGCCGGAGTCGCCCAGGAAAGCGGAGGCGTTGGGAAAGTTATGCGGCAAAAATCCCAGCAGGGCGCCGGTCGTCAGGAACGCGATGAGTGCAACGAGATACTGTCCGTGCGTGGCGGCGATCAGGCCGAACAGACCTGCACTAATCGCTCCTAATCCCGCGCACAGCCCATTCATGTTGTCCATGAAGTTGAACGCATTGATGACGGTCAGCAGCCACAGAATCGTGATAGCATAGCTGAACAGCACGCTGGGCACGAATAACGTGATGCGCACGCCGGCCGCTGCCACGAGTGCGGCGATAATGAACTGGCCGGCAAACTTGGGCAGGGGGCGAAGTTCGTTTTTGTCGTCCAGCCAGCCGAGCAGAACGATGCCAATGGCACCGCCGAGAATGGCGGCGAGTTGCAGCGCCCGTCGGCCCATGCCGTAACTGAGCGGTTCCGCGCCGCTGATATTCGCGCCATTGAGTTGCAGCACCAGCGCCGCAGCGAGCAAGGGCAGCAGCAATCCGGTCAACACCGCCAGCCCGCCCGCAAGAGGAATGGGCGATTCATGGATTTTGCGGTGACCGGGATCGTCCACCAATCCGGTGCGCAAGCACCATTTCCGCCAGAGCGGCAGCGTCGCCAGCGTCGTTGCGAACGCGCTGATGAACGCGGCCAGGTAAACGTTGAAGGGAAAGCTCACGCGTGGCGGCCACCGTGCTCGGCGGCCAGTTTCAAGTAAAGAGCGTAAAGGCGGTCCACCATTTGTTCGACCGAAAAATGTTCGCGCACGAAAGCCTGGCCGCGTTCGCCAAATTGGGCGCGCAATCGGGCGTCGTGGGCCAGCGAAGAAAGCCGGGCGCTCAAGCCGGTTAAATCACCAGGCGGCACAAGGAACCCGGTCACGTTGTCAAAACACACCTCACGGGCGCCGTCGCAATCGTAAGCGACAACCGGGCGCGCCGCAGCAAGGGCTTGAGGCAAAGCGCGTGGCAGACCCTCCCTCAGTGACAGATGAACCACCAGGTCCATGATCCCGACCAGCGAAGGCACTTCCGCGGGCGCCACGAGGCCGGTGAAAACAAACTGTTTCTCCAATCCAAGCGCGCGGGCCAGTTCCTGAAAACGGGCGCGCCACGCCCCGTCGCCAACCAACAGGAATTTGATCTGCGGACAGGATCGCACGAGCGTGGGCGCGACACGGAACAAATCATCGTGACCTTTAAGTTTGAAGAGGCGCGCGATTTTGCCAATCACGACGTCATCGGGCTGGAGCCCCCAGCGGGCGCGGGCTGATGGATCGTTCTGCGCAGCGAGGAACGGCCCCAGCTCGAATCCGCTGAAGATGCGGGTGTATTGTTCACGCTGGCCGATGCCAGCGGCGATATATTGTTGCGTCATGGCGTCAGCCACCGCGACAAAGTGCGTGGTGACGCGCGCGGCGTGCCGTTCCGCAGCGCGAAAAACGGTGTTGGCCAGCGTGCCCTGAAACGGACCGAACGACGGACCATGAATCGTATGAATAATGACCGGCACACCGGCGCGTGCTGCCGCCAACCGGCCCAGGACGCCAGCCTTGCCGCTGTGCGTGTGGACAAGGTCAGGCCGTTGGCAACGAAACTGACGGGTGAGTTTTCGCCACGCGACGACATCTTTCCACGGATGCACGGGTCGAACGAGTTCCGGTAAGCGGACCAGCAGTTGCGGCGTCTGGGTAAACTGGTCTTCAAGCGAGCCTTCCGGGCCGGTGGTGAGGCCGGAAATGAGTTGCACGTCCACACCGGGCTTTTGACGCAGGCCCAGCACGGTGGCAATGGTGTTTTCCTGGGCGCCACCAACAATCAAACGGGTGATGACATGCGTGACGCGCATGGCGACGCGTCGTCAGGGAGATTCACCCTTGAGTTCTTTGAGGCGGGTAATGACGGTTTGAGCTTCGGCGGTGGTGGGCGCGGAGTTGCTCAAATAGGACTCGTAATACTTGATGGCGGCGTTGGTGTCCTTGCGGCGGTAGGCAATTTCCCCCAGACCAAAATAGACCTGAAATGATTCCGGGAATTGCGTCTGGAGGATTTCATAATCCTGTTTTGCATCGTCGAGCTTGTCGCTTTGCAGGTAGGCAATGGCGCGGTTGAACCGGGCGAGGGAGTTGTTCGTCTGGGTGGCGAGCAGGCGGGTGAACAGCTTGATGCCTTCAGCGTATTCCTTGGCCCGGACGTGAACGACGCCCTTATTGATGAGCGTGACCGGATCGCCCGGCGTTATATTCAACTGGCGGTCCAGGGTGACTTGGGCATTGGAATAGTAGCCACGATCCGTGTAAAGCCGCGCCGCAGTGGCCAGCAGCAAGGTGTCCCTCGGCTGCCGTTGCAACTCGCCTTCAATAATTTCGACGGCTTTCTCCGGTTCGTTCTTGGTGAAATACGCCGAAGCGTCCAGCGCCAGCAGATCGTTGCGATTGGTGCTCGTCAGGGCAAATGCTTTGGGATTGGCGCGAATCTCTTTCGTCAGCACCAGGGCCTTGTCTGGAAGCCCGGCCATGAGGTTCAACTGAGCCAGCCACATCCGGCTGGTCAGGTCGTTGGTGGCCAGCGCCCGCACGCGATCGAAGCATTGGGCGGCCTGTCGGTACAGTCCACCCTGCATAAACCGATAACCCTGGGCGTAGCTCAGGGTCGGTTCATCGTAAGGACCATTCTCCCCGAGCACCTGGTCCCAGGTGCGATACTTGCCGAAACTCTCCTCGATCCCCTTGTTCCAAGCGACGGTGCCGAGTTGGCCGGCGCGAAAGTCCTCGTTGTACTGGAGATTAATTTTTGCCACGACGTTGTCCGGGTTCAGCCTTTGCGCCAGTTCAAAATGCCGAACAGCCTTGTCGAACTCGTCGGCCTTTTGAAGTTCCACCCCCCAGTAATTGAGGCCGCGGGAATAGAAGTTGGCAATGACCATGGTCTGAAGGTTCTGCTGAGGCGGCAACTTCATGGCATTGAACACCCGTTCGATCAGGCCCGGCTTATGGTCGGGCGCTGGCTTGGCCAGAACCTTTTCGAGTGGCTCAAGCACCTGCTCCCCGGCCTTTGTCCAGAAGGCCTCATTCCAGGCAATCAACTCGGGGGAGAGCGGCGGCGGGAGCAGGGAATCGCCGGTATAGCGGTTGAGCCGGTGAGCCAAGCCATGCGGTTCGTTCCAATGGAATTCAAAGTAGTAACCGAAGCTCGGATGCAGGTAGCTGATTTGCTCCTTCTCACCCAACTTCAGGATGGTCTGGACCAACGCGGAGTCGTCCAGAATCCGCATTTCGTCCGGCTCCATCTTCAGCGGCCATTCCTGGGCATACTGCCGCTGGAGAAAACGGTGATACGCCGGCATTTTCAATGACTCGGTGTGAATGATCAGAAAATCCTGATCGCGCCCCAACGCCGCGAGGCGGGCCTGCGCGATCACCAGGCGGTTCACGTCATCGCTGAGTACCACGCCCCGCTCCGGCAGGCCCTCGACCAATCCGTCGGCAAATTGCTTGATGAGCGGGCCGTTGGTGGCACGCACGTGCGCCGCATTCCGATAAAGAAGTCCTGCGGGCACCAGAACGAACAACCCACACATCACCGCGGTGGTCGTTTGTTGAATCAGGCCGGCATAGGGCGACGGTCGGCGATGCCGCGTTTGCGCCGGCCGGCACACCAGCAGAAAATAACCGGCGAAGTAGCCGAGGCATAATGCTCCGAGGTAGGAGAACGACAGAAACGGCAACCCGAAGCCCCGCGCGCTGAACGGCGGATCAAACACCACCCACAGCCCTGCCAGGAAAAACGCCGCGTGAGCCACGCGAAAGCTCCAGGCGGTGAGCGTCACCCCGAGCGCCGTGGTGTCGCCGAAGCGCGAGGGCCAGCGGATGCTGATCATCAGCAGGGGCAACAAGGAAGGCAGGGCCAGAATCCACAGGGGACGGTCGCCGGAGAACACCATGCCCTTGTTGAACGGCAGCGCCAGGAGGTTCCTCTTTTGCGCAATCAGATTGGCTTTCAACGCCTCCCAAAAACCTATCGGGGCCAGATCCGAAAACGTGGCCAAAAACGGCAGCAGCAGATACAGCGACAACCCCGCCAGGCCGCACAGCAACATGCGGCCCAGGAACTGGAGATTGAAAAAACTCAACCCGCGCAGCCAGATCACCGCCGCGACGAAGAGAGGCAGATAACCAATCATGCCGAAGCTGTTCGTCATCCCCAGGCCGAAAACGAACGCCGCGCGTGTCAGCCAGGAAACCCGTTCATCCAGGCGGTATTCGAGCAGACACCGGACGACGTACGCGAACATGAGCAGGTCGAGCATCGCGCCGGTGCCGTTGGTGCCGTGCTCCCAAAAGGTAAGTTGCAGACCGCAGATCACCGCCGCCATGATCGGGGGCAGCCAGGCCAGCGGAATGCTCAACAGGGAAAACTCGCTGCGTTCGCGCTCCCGCTGGTCGCGCGTACGGTCGTGCGGCAGCAACATCACGGATCGAGCCAGCAGGGCCAGCGTCAGGGCCGCGCCCACCGCGGAGAAGAGATTCAGGGCCAGTGGAATCCAACCGTCCGGCAGCCAGCGAAGGGGAAACGTGACCACGAAATACACCGGGGTAAACACCTCGGGCTGCCAGCGCCATCCCGCCACGCTGGCAACATTCGTCAGGTTCAGCAGGGAAACCCAACGGTTGAGAGTGAGAAGGTAAACGGCCAGCGCCACGCCGGCCACAATCCACGGCAGAACGCCGCGAACGATGCTTCGTTCATCGCCCGACTCTTTTCCCATCGTCATGTGCTGGCCAAGTTGAGACAACGCCCGCAGGCTTGCAAGTTTAGTTATTGATCAGGGACTGGCGCGGCGCGCAGGTCCGCCACACATTCCACGTGCTGAGTTTGCGGAAACATATCCAGCGGCGTTACGCCCGCCAAGTCAAAGACACCTTCCCGGCACAAAACGTTCAAGTCCCGCGCCATCGTGGCCGGATGGCATGAGACGTAAATGATTTGCACCGGCCGCTCCCGCCGCAGCAAATCCAGCGTTTGCGGCAGGCAGCCCTTGCGCGGCGGATCGAGCAAAACCGTTGTGGCCCGCGGCGAAAACCGCTTAATCAGTTCCGGCAACGCGGCCTCCACCGTCGCCGCGATGAATTCGCCATTTATCCGCCCGCGCGCCGCCGCGTTGCGCCGCGCCGCCCGGATGGCGGGTTGATCGTATTCCACGCCCACGAAGGATTCGACCGCGTCGGCCAGTTCAATGCCAAAGAAGCCCACACCGCAATAAAGGTCCACGAGATGCCGCGCACCGCCCTGGCGCACGAACTCACGCACCGTGGTCACCAGTTCAGGCAGGAGAAAGAAGTTGTTTTGAAAGAATGAATGGTCTGGCACGTCCCAGCCTTCCGGCGGAATGCGCAACACAACTTTGATGCCACCTTTGGGTGGCGGATTTGCCCAGACGTGTTTGATCTGCTCGTTGATCGCTGGCTCGGCGATTTTGCATTCCTCGATGTCCTCCACGAGGCCGCCGTCCCAGCGGATGAATCCGATGTTCAGCTTCTGCGCCGGTTTGTTCCACTGGCTGCGGATCATGATCCGGTTGCGATAGCCATACGGCTGCGGGCAGGGCACCACCGGCGACACCACCTCCGGGCGAAAACCGCCGATGCGCTGGAACAAGTCTGCAATCTGCTTGTGCTTGATGCGAAGCTGGGCCGGGTAGCCGATGTGTTGATATTGGCAGCCGCCGCACGCGCCAAAGTAACGGCAGGCAGGTTCGACCCGCTCCGGCGACGGCTGCCTGACGCGGAGCAAACGCGCGCGGGCAAAACTCTTCTTAACCTCGGTGATTTCCGCCTCGACCAATTCCCCTACGAGCACATACGGCACGAAGACGACAAAATCATCCACGCGCGCAACCCCCTCGCCGCCGAAGGCGATGTCTTCGATGGTCAGGTGAACCGTAATGCCCGCAGTCAAACTCATCGGCCCAGAATATGTGGTGGAAGAATCGTGAGCCAGATTCTTATGGCAAGGCTTGAGGGTCAGGTGACGCAAATCAAGCGATTGTCCGCCACCCTAACGCCAACTTTGTTGCACGCCTTGATAATCGCTGGAAAGGCTTCTGCGAGCTTATTCTTCGACGGTCTGTCCACAACCAGCGGCGGGCTGGAGCGAAGCTTCCCGATTCAAACCCGGAATTCCCGGAGCAAGGAGCCACACGGTGTCCTCGTTTTACCGGTGTCCAAAGGCTCGTGATCTGATGCTCAAAACTTCAGCAGTGCTTGCACGTAAACGAAGTCCGCATCCGCCGAACCGACGGTGGCGAGGGATTTCTTCACATAGTCGCCGCGGAAGAAATGGCCGTAGCCGGCCTGGACGCTGGCGAATGGTTTGATCGCCCAAGTGGCAATGAGGTTCACTTCCGACCCCACATAGCTGCTGTAGCTGGAATTCACGGCATAGCCGGTGCCGGAGCCGGCTGTGCTGCCGGTGCGCGGCGCGCCGTTGGCCTGATAGAAAAAGTCACTTGTGTCCGCCAGCCAGAATGCATGGTAGTCCAGCGTCAGGGTGAGTTGTTTGTGCGGCTTGGCGGAGGCGCTGAGGCGGACGTTGTGGATGTTCTGCCACGAAACAAAATCCATGAAGCCGTAAAACTTGTGGTTCGTGGGGAACAGATTTTCAAATGTCTCATGGTCGCCGTCATTTGGATCGCTGTCACCGCTGGCAAAGTTGTATTCGAGTCCGACGCGCGGCGTGCCACCGGCCTCCTTCCACGTGTAACCACCTCCTACATGCGCGGCAAAAGCGCGGTGGTCCAGGCGTGAAGCCGTGGCGGTGGGCGCGAAATCGCCGAACTGACCCGACAGTTCACCGGCGTAATCCCAGCCGCCAAAAGCGTCGGGCAACGACTTGAACCGCAGTCCGAAGGTGTAAATGTCGCGCGCGGTGGCACCCTGCCTAAACGCCGGCTGGCCGCTGCTGATGGTGTTGGGCGACTGACGGCCCGTGTTGCGGCCGAGAAAGTAAAAGTCAGTCACCTGTTTGGGACAAAGCGATTTGGTTGAGGCATACACGCCGTAAAACCAGTCGTAATCGTTCGCCTCGTTGAAGTGTTCGTCGTAAGGAATGACCACGCGACCAACGAATCCGTCCACCCACAGGGAGTCGTTGGCGTAGCGCAGCTTCGCGGCATCGAACACGCGCCCGACGTTGTTCCAGTCAAAGGCGCCCACCAATCGTTCGTCGCCGTAAGAAAGTTCCTGGCGGCCGACTTTGGCGGTTAACGGAAATTCCTTTGCGTTGCCCAGCGCGAGATAACCCTGATGCAGATCGAACGCGTCTTCCTCGGGGCTGGGCTTCCGATCGTCGCTGTGCGTGGAACTGTCCCGACCCTCGGCGAACACGCCAAACCAGCCGCTTGGGGCATTGTAACCGAGATGAACCTTCGCCCGGAGCAGCAGGAAATCATTCTGCGTATCCACGCTGTCGTCCCGGAAATCCACCGAACCGGGCACGCCTGGGATGCCAAAGTGATCGCGATATTCATACCGCGCCCGCACTTCACCACCGAAGTCCCAAGGCTTGAACGCGCCGGATTGACTGCGCAGCCAGTCGTTGGCAAGTCCGGCGCTGGCGGCGGGTGAGGATTGCGCTGGCAGGATTGTTATACCACACAACACGATTACCAAGCTTAACAGGAGAATTCTCGTTCGAGGAGGAGGTGAGCTTTGCATATTGGATTTGCGCTTTGCGACCGGGTTAAATGGGTTCGCAACAACATCTGGGGACGATTGTAGCGCGAGTTTGCCGCACAACTTTGATTTGAATCAAGAGGGCCTGATTCAGTTCCCCGCTGAAGTTGCGGCCAAATCAATTGCTGGCTTCGAGCGCGTTGCGGAGTTCCGGATGGGTTTGTTTCAAGATTCGCGAAATGCGCGCCCGTTCGTCCGCGTCCAGATAAGCATACTGCGGATCAGGCTTGGCAGGATGCAGCGCATGAACCAGTCGCTCATAAACGCGGCGTTTCAACGCAGCAGGCAGCGCAAGGAAGGACTCCGAATAAATCAGGTAGCTGCAACGATTCTTGAACAAGTGTCCTTGGAGATGAAATTCCCTCAGCGAACTGCCATCGTCGCCACGCCGCGCGGTCGCTTGAAAGGCGTTTTGAAATGCCGCCGAGCCAGCCAGACCTTCCGGCAGCGGAGCTTCGTCTTTGAACAACAAGTCGTCCACCACGTCCTTCGCGGAACTGTCGAATACGCGCTTGACGCTGTCGTAGGTAAGTTCTTCGGTCACCGGTTCCTTGAAGTCGCGTTGCAGGTTTTGCTGGTACGTCAGCATACGACGGCAATTGATGCCGGCACGGGTCAGTGTGTTTTGCATGGCGATCTGATGCTCGAACACCAGCAGCGCAACGATGTCGCTGCCTTCGGACAGATAGGATTTCGGCTCAAAGAAACCGGATAGGTCCGGGAGATTCGCCCCGCGTTCCAGGTCCACGAGCAGTTTGCCGCTCTGATCACGGGCCAGAACGTTGCCCCGGTGCAAGCTGTCCCCGTGCTGGCCGGTCACATACCAGCCGCCCCAGCGATTGGTAAAGGGCGTGCGGAAATCCACCACTTCCGAACCGTGGCGCAACAGTGGCTCGCCGGCGGCGTCGGTGAAAACCGAGCGGGCAAAGACGCCGGGAATGCCGCGCACGAAGGCACCGCCATGACAACTCAGGCAATCGTTGTCGCGCACGATGTGCGGGGCGGCGGCGTTCGGATCGAGGCTGTAAAAGACCGGTCCGAGCTCGGGATCAATCGCCGCGATTTCAATCAAGCCATAGGGCACCCAGCCGACGTAGCAGGTGTCCGAGAAATAGATCGCACGCGGACGATCTGGCCGGATGAGCTTGCGCTGAAAACTGGTTTTGGAAAATACCAGCATCTGGCTCTCGACTGGGATGGCCAGTTCCCGCAAGAGAGTTTGCACGATGTCCTTCCCACTACCGGTGAATTTCAGTTTGCCTGCCACCAGCCGGGCTTGAAGCTGCGTGATGGCATCACGCGCGGACGTGGAGGAGTAATTGACAGGTGGCTGCTCATAGACTTCGGAGCTTTGCGCCTCGGCAAAGTCCACCGTCAGCGCGCCAAGCGCCGTGATTGCGGCCAATGTCAGTGTGTGTCTTCTCACGAGTTGTTCCGGCTGAGCCTATCCCCAACGCGCGGCGATGAAAACCGCAACCCGCTTAAATCATAAGATTGATCAGGCCATGTATTTTTGACTTCCATCAACTTTTAACGCGCACGACGACGCGACTAAGTGACGCGCCGGACTCCAACCCGCGCAATTTGCGGTGCTGGCAGCATTTGCGAACTTGAACTTGCCCACTCTTTGCATTAAAAACCCTCCCGCTGTGAACGACAACAACGGGCTTTCTTTGGTGACACCGCGGGTGGTGCCGGTGCTGGATGAGCAATTCCGACCGGCGGTGCTGGCCAATCGCGCCTTTCGCGAGCAGGTGCGGAAATCGAGCAAATCGCTTCCGGTCACAATTGCTTTGGAACAGACCGACGGTTCGGTTTATCACTTCCACACGGAGATTTTTTCCGAAGACGCCCCGCAGGCCGCGGGCAACTACACCTACCTCGAACGCATCCTGAAGTTCCTACTTTGGTCGCGCGGCGGGTGGCGGATTTATTTCGACGGCCCGGCGGCACTGGCGGCCCGGCTCGCAGCGCATTACCGCGACGAAGCCACGGGCAGGTTTGACTCCGACATGGTCGGCGCCAAGATGTTCGACCACGCGCTGGAGGTCGTAAACACGAAGGACATTCCTGCGGAGCGGGCGCAGGCCAAACCACTCGGACGCCATCTCCAGGGCTGCCGCATCGGGTTCGATCTTGGCGGGAGTGACCGCAAGACGGCGGCGGTGATTGACGGCAACGTGGTCTTCAGCGAGGAAACGGTATGGGATCCTTACTTCCACCCCGACCCGGAATATCACTTCGACGGCATCATGGACTCGTTGAAGAAAGCGGCGGCGCATCTGCCCCGTGTGGATGCCATCGGCGGCAGCGCGGCCGGGATTTACGTAAACAACCGCGTGAAGGTCGCTTCGCTGTTCCGGGGCGTGCCACCGGACGTTTTCAACACGCGCGTCAAGGATCTCTTCCTCGAAATCAAGAAACAGTGGAACCACGTGCCGTTTGAAGTGGTGAACGACGGCGAGGTTACAGCCCTGGCTGGTTCGATGGCGCTGGGTAAAAACTCGGTACTCGGCATTGCACTCGGCACCAGCACCGCAGGCGGCTGGGTGAATGGCGAGGGCAATATCACTTCGTGGATCAACGAGCTGGCCTTCGTGCCGGTGGACTATAATCCGAACGCAGCGCGCGACGAGTGGTCCGGCGATTATGGCGTCGGCGCGCAGTACTTCTCCCAGCAGGCCGTGGGACGGCTGCTTCCCGCTGCCGGTATCGAGGCGCCGAAAGAATTGCCCTTGCCGGAGAAACTCAAGCTCGTGCAATCGCTCATGGCCGAGGGCGACGCGCGTGCGCGAAAGATTTACGAAACCATCGGGGTTTACCTCGGCTATCAGATCGCTCACTTTGCGGACTTCTACGATCTGCGAAATCTGCTCATCCTCGGGCGTGTCACGAGCGGACAAGGCGGTGATACGATTGTGGCTGGCGCAGCGGCGCTGTTGAAGACGGAATTTCCTGAACTGGCACAGCGCATCGAACTCCACGTTCCAGACGAGAAGATGAAGCGTCATGGACAGGCCATCGCGGCGGCGAGTCTGCCGGAGATTGGGTGACCTCCTCCCGAACGCTAACATTGGGTGAGCATTTATGAATCCGTACCAACAATTCGTCAACGACTCCGCGCGCCTCGTGAAAGAGGCGCGGTCAATTCCCCTGGGTGGCCTTTCGCCGGCGCCGCGCCCCGACCTTCCGCCGGGCGCGCCGAAAGCCTTGTTCTTCGCGCCGCATCCTGACGATGAAACGATCGTCGGTGCGATGGCGTTGCGCATTTTCCGTGAGGCGCAGATGAACCTCATCAACGTAGCTGTGACACAGGGCAGCAACAAGCAGCGGCAGGCGGCGAGGTTGGCGGAACTGCAGAACGCCTGCGAGTATCTCGGATACCAGTTGCAGACCACAGTGCCGAATGGCTTGGAGCGTGTGACGGTGAAGACGCGTCAAAACGAGCCGCAAACCTGGACCGGCATGGTCAGGGTGATTGCGGACATACTGGCGAAGCACAATCCGCGTGTGATCCTGTTCCCGCACGAATGTGACTGGAACGGGACGCACATTGGGGTTCATCATCTGGTCATGGACGCGCTCCGGCAAATGCCGCTGAGCTTCGAGTGTCACACAATTGAAACCGAATTCTGGGGCGCCATGGATGATCCGAACCTCATGATCGAAGTGAGCGCGGCGGACCTGGCCGACATGATCGCGGCGACCACGTTCCACGTCGGTGAAGTGCAACGCAATCCGTATCACCTGTCGCTGCCGGCGTGGATGATGGACAACGTGCGGCGCGGTGCGGAACTTGTCGGCGGCCAGGGCGGTGCCGCGCCGGATTTCATGTTTGCCGCGCTCTACCGGGTGCGCAAATGGTCGCAGGGCGGACTGGTGAAAACCTACGAAGGGGGCAAGCTGTTGCCGGCCACGGTCAGTGCCGGCACGCTCTTCGCGTGAACACCGAATTCATGCGGGAGGCAATCCGCATCGCGATTCAGAAGATGCGGCGCAATCACGGTGGACCGTTCGGCGCCGTGGTGGTGCGGCGTGGCAAGATTATCGGGCGCGGCTGGAATCGCGTCACCTCCACCAACGATCCCACGGCGCACGCGGAAGTGGTGGCCATTCGTGACGCCTGCCGGCGGCTGAAGACGTTTCAGTTGAGCGACTGCGAACTTTACAGCAACTGCGAGCCGTGTCCGATGTGCTTGGCGGCCTGCTATTGGTCGCGCTTGCAGCGCATCTATTACGGCAACACGCGCCAGGACGCCGCACGAATCCATTTTGACGACGACCTCATCTACCGGCAATTGGCGCTGCCCATTGCCCGCCGCAAAATTCCCATGAAGCAATTGCTCCGCAAGGAAGCGGCGAAAGCTTTTGCGGAGTGGGAAGCCAAGCCGGACAAGACGCCCTATTGATCGCCTTCGGCCGGCCTTCTGCCGACCCTGAAATCTCCCCGCTTTTCCCTTTGCTTCCCAGGTTGCAGCGGGACTAATGTCGCCTTGATGGTTCGGGCACTTCAAACCGGATGGGAAAAGTTATGAACACAGACATCTCAAGGCGTTGTTTCCTCAAATCCACGGCGGTTGGCATGGCTTCGTGCGCCACCCTCGCCGCGTTCGTCCAGCGGTTGGCTGCGGCTACCACCGCGCCACAACTGGGACCCACCTCCAAGGTTCGCGTCGGGCTGATTTATCTCGGCCACAAACACCCCGGCTGGCCCAGCCACACGGTGGATGTGCCGGGTGAAATGAAACGCTACGGCAGCGAATTCGAGAAACTCGAACCGCATCTCACCGACATCGAATTCGTGGACGCCGGTCTGGTCACTGACGCCGCGCAACTGGCGAAAGCCAAGGAATTGTTCGCGGGCGTGGATGGCATTCTTGTGCTGCACCTGACCATGGGCATTGGCCAGTACTTGCAGAGTCTGATGGAGTTGGGCATTCCGATGGTGTTGTTCAGTCTGCCCTATACCGGTCACGAGTGGCACACCATCGCGAGCTGGCAACGGCAGGGCAAACTCATCGAATCTTTTCCGACCAGCCGGTTTGAGGACGTGTTGATCGTTATCCGTCCACTTCGTGCGCTGCATCGGCTTAAGGAAGCGCGCATTCTACACGTGAATCACGGGGCCGCCGACACGGCTTATTGCCAGGCCGTCAGGGAAAAGTTCGGAACGGACATCAAGAACGTAGGGTTGCCCGAGTTGGAGAACGCCTACCAGGCGGCCGATCAAAGCGAGGCGATGGCGGACTGCCGTCGCTGGATCGCCGAGGCAGAGAAGATTGTCGAGCCGTCGAAAGAGGACATCTTAAAAGGCTCGCGCATGTACATCGCCATGCGGAATCTGTTGGCCGAACACAACGCCGTGCTGGTGACGATGAATTGCCTGGGCATGAACCTGATGGGCCGCGGTATGGGTTATCCGTGTCTCGGTTTTGTGCGGTTGAACAACCTGGGCCTCGGCGGCGTGTGCGAAGCGGATTTGAAATCCAGCATGACGCACCTGATCTTCAGTTACCTCGTGGGCAAACCCGGCTTCGTCACCGATCCGGTGTTTGATCTTTCGACTTCGAGCATCATTCACGCGCACTGCGTGGCGGCGACGCAGATGGAAGGACCCGATACCGCCGCCGCGCCGTATCACATCCGCAGTCATCTGGAGGACGGTTTGGGCGCGTCGTTGCAGGTCAGGATGCCAGTGGGACGCAAACTCACCATGGCCCGGCTGATTGGCACGGACAAACTGCTCTTCGCCACCGGTGAAGCCACCGACAGCCCGTTTGTGGAATACGGCTGCCGTACCAAACTGACGATGAAGGTGGAGAATATCGAGCGCATGTTGGAGAACTGGTCATGCGGTTTGCATCGGGTCGTGTTTTACGGCGATCACACGCAGGACGTCCGCCGTTTCTGTCGCTTTGCGCGAATCCGGGTCTTGCACGAAGGCGTGGACGATTTGCAGAATGTGGAGGAACTCGAATGGGAACCGCACGTTCACGCCTGAAACTGCCCGTCGTGATTTGAGAATGAACTGCGGGGGAAGGCGAGGGTTCAAGCGTAGATGCGCCCGTCAGGTGAATCCAAAGCGGATCTTTGTTCCGCACTCCATGACGCTTCGCGCCCGTGGGCATTCGTTCGGCTTCCGCAGGTTTTGGCGTGTGGCGCAAAGCGCCGCTCTCGATTGAGCGCCAACCTGCCAATACGCAGGCGGCTCGAATACGACTCCCGTCGGTCGACGCGTCGGTTGGCGAATGGGCTACGAAATGGTAATGGTTTGAAAACACCGCCCAGGCTTCAAGTTGCCAGCAAAACTACCGCCCCAGTTTCAGCAATCCGCGATGCAACACACGCAGACGGTTTGCACCACGGAACTGGTGGGCCTTGCGATACGTGCCCGCAGTCACAATGTAGGTGTCGAGGAGGGGCCAGTTGGTGGGTGGGGCGTGCGGCCATGGTGTGTTCCCGTTGGGCATGACGAACGCTTTAGAAGGTTCGGCTGCTAGCCTCGGGCCTGACTCGCTTCTACATCGAGGTACATTGGGCGCGACAGGAATTGGTGTGGGAAGGCTTAGTTGATTGCCCTGAGCGTGGCAAATGGAGACTCACTGCCAGAGGTCAGAATATGAACCTCGATGAGCGGGAAGCGCAGAAGATTGTGCAAAAGTGGGCCGAGCGGCACAGACAGGAAGCGGAGATGGGGGTGGAGCAGCAGCCGTTCTTCACGGCAATGACATTCGAGTTGCTCGCCGGCCCGCATGAAACGCCGACAAAAGACTTCTACAGCGCCCACAAAGCGGAGATCAAAGAGCATTTGGAGGAGCCTTGTCGACGCCTCTTCGACAACGTGCGGGAGCGCGTGCGGGAGGAAATTCGCGAAGGCATGGAGACGGAGAAAAAGGTTTTCTCGCGGATTTTGAAAAACGACTACGGCGTGGGCGGGGCCTGGGAGTTTCTCTCGGGTGCGTTTTATCCGAAGGCGGCGAACGGACGAAGGATGTGCAACTCTGAGTCTCAATGCATAGGGAACAGCAGAATCGTTTTCATTTCGGACCTCCGGCCTCGCAAACCAACTTTCGTCGCTGATTATTGCGCTTTAGTTGCGCCGTCAATTTCAAATGCCTATCCAAAAACTCCGCCGCCGCCGCGCGGGCTTCGGGCGGATACCGATGTCCTTGCCGATGATTTAACAAGCGCACCTTTTCCGCCGCGCCCAAGAGCGCATACACCGGTCGCACGGCCTCGATGAACGCACTACTGGCGTCCGTGTCCGCCGATTCGCCCGCCAGCAACAGGAAAGCACGGGGCGCGGCCAGCGCCAGCACTTCATGGTGTTCCCGCGCGAAGCCGGGCTGGTTGATGCAGTCGCCCAGATACCACACCGCGTCCCAGTTGCTGAAGCGCAGGCCAATCCCGCCCTCGCTTGAAACACCCGCGCGGTAGCGTTCGTCAAACGCCATCGCATACAACACCTCCTTGCCACCCAGCGAATGGCCGAGACAGCCGATGCGTTTGCGGTCCACGTTGGGCAGCGACTCCAGAAAATCCGCCGCGCGAATGGCGTCCCACACCATGCGCGTCATTCCGGTCCAGTCCGGATGCCGCGCCCGCACGCGCTGCGCGTTGCCCTTCCAGTCCGCGCCCGCGGTGTTGATGTAATTGCGCGGACACCAGACCACGTAACCGCGCTGAACCAGTTGCACCCCCTGCCATTTCTCCGCGTCATACGACGGCTCCAGCCCTGCAACACCCCGCGCCTGCAGCGGCGTGGTCGGATGAAACACCACGACGGCGGGAAGTTTCCCTTTGGCCTCGCGCGGCGTAAGCAGGTAGCCGTCGGTAAACATACCGTCCTCCACCTGATAGCGAACATGCTGGCGGATGAATTCGGGCAGGCGTTCCGTCTCCAGAATTTCCGTTTTCAGCGGCGCTTTCTTCTTCGGAAATTCGCCCAGGACTTTGAGCCATTCCGTTCGCAGGACCTCGCGTTGCTTGCGCCACTGGCGTTGTGTGGTGATCGGCTGGCCTTTGGCGTTGATCATGATGCAGGAAAGTTGGGGTGATTCCTTCGCCGGAGCAGTCTGTCCACTGGCGCAATAGGAGACGCCAATCAGCAGGAACACACTCAGCAACGCCCATGAGCTTTGACTCGGAGCGCGGCTGTGTCGTCTCGACCAGCCGCAGCACGTCCGCACAAACTCAGGCGGTTTCTTGTACCCACGCGCTGCGGCTGGACTTCGCCACAGCCGCGCTCCGTCAAAATGAGAATTGCTGCGGCGCTCCGCGAAATAAGTGTGATGTTTTTCGGTCAATCGTAACGATCCCATGAGTGTCTCCGCGATTCCGGGGTATTGAACAGTTGCTCGAACGTCTCGATCACAAACCTCCGCACCAGTGGTTCGTTCGAAGCACGCGGGCCGGCGACGTTTAACACACGGACGTTGTGGCGGCGGGTGAACTCCCGCAATCGCTCCCCTGCCCGCTCGCCGTCGCGCGTTTGCGAAAGGTGCAAACAGGGCTTGCCCAATCGTGCCGCCAGTTCCGCTGTCAGTTTCGAGCCGCCGCTGAGTTCCGGGGCAATGGTGAAGATCACCGTGCCGTCCGAATCGCGCACGTTCCACTCGGTTCGTTGTGGGTATTCGGCTTCCGGAGTTTCGTGTAACGCGTAATCACTCTCCAGCGCACCGTCTTCCGCCAGCCGTCCACGTGGACACCAGCCGCCGTGCGGGACGCCGTGCGCACGCGCAAAATCCAGCACCGCGCGATCCGCACCCGTCTGCCCGCCGGAGACGATTTTCTCCACTCCGATGGGCGGACCTTTGGCAACCGCCGCGCGCCCCGGCTGAATGAACTTGCGTTTCTCCGCCACGCACCAAGACTAGGCCAGCGAATCCATCATGGCGAACGATTTGCATACTGCCGTCCAGTCGCTCGGCCTGGAGAAATTCCGGCGTCACATTTTCCTGTGCGCGGACCAGACCAAGCCCGAATGTTGTCCCCATGCGCAAGGCCTGGCGGCGTGGAACTTTCTCAAGCAACGACTGAATGAACTGGGATTGACCGGTCCCGAACCGCTCGTCTATCGCACCAAGGCGAATTGTCTGCGCGTCTGCCAGAACGGACCGATCGCCGTCGTGTATCCCGAAGGCGTGTGGTATCACTCCTGCACGCCCGAGGTGCTGGAGCGGATCATTCAGGAACACCTGATTCGCGGGCAGGTCGTCGCGGAATTCGCTTTCGCCCGAAATCCGAACTTCACCTCCGCCGCCTGACCGCCGGTTGGCGCGAACCATTATCATGCCGCAGTTTCAACTTTTCCTCGCTGATGCGATTCTGGTGACGCACGCACTGATTGTGCTGTTCAACTTGGTCAGTCTGCCGTTGATCTGGCTGGGGTATTTCTGCCGGTGGCGTTTTGTCCGCAACTTCTACTTTCGCGCCATTCACGTCGCGATGCTGGCTTACATTTCGCTCCAGGCCTGCGGGGGCAAGCTGTGTCCGCTCACGATCTGGGAGAGCACGCTGCGGCGCGAAGCCGGCGCGGAGGGACACTACGCCGGGAGCTTCGTCACCCACTGGGTGCAGCGCCTGATCTTCATCGAGGCGGACGAGCGGACCTTCGTCGTGGCTTATGCGTTGTTCTTCCTCCTGGTGCTGCTGACATGGTTTCTGGTCAAACCGGAGCGCCCGCGCTGGTGGCGAAGAACTCGACAAGATCGGTGAACGCTAAGCCGGATCAGTCCGTTTGGCTGGCATTCGCCGGAAATCCGGACAGCGGGAGCGTGAATCTGCCGGCCACCGTGACCTTCACTTATGATGCGAACGGGAACCTGACTGGGGAGGGAAGGCGGGCGTTAGACTCTGATTATAGTCAGCCAGGCGCACGGCTTAGCGCGTCGCCGTCGTTTCGTTCAGGAGCTTGACCGGCCCCAGCAAGCCCGATGGCATCAGCGGCGTGTCCTTGGTGAGCTTGCGAACGTTCGTGCGCGTCAGGCGTTGTTCCTGCGGCAACGCATCGTCGCCGATAATGCGGTTGGGCCAGAAATTGACGACCTCGATTTCAAGTTGATTGCCCCTTGGCTTCACCGCGTCCGTGATGTCCACGCGGAACGGTGTTGCCCAAAGCACACCCAGACTTCGGCCGTTCAACCGCACTTCGGCCAGTTCACGCACGTTGCCGAGATCAAGCCAGAGGCGTGAGGGGCGACGAGTGGTGCGCGAATCGGCGGGGAGATCAAACTGCTTTTCATACACCGCGGTGCCGGAGTAGAACTTGATGCCCGGCTCGGTGCGTTCGGTCCAACTGACCAGTTGCGCAAACTCCGCCGACACCGGCCCGCCCCACTTGGGATCAAACGTCACTGTCCAAGCCCCATCGAGTTCCGCACTCGGATTGAACTTCCGCGCGTTGCTTTTCGCCGTCGCCGGATGTTTGGCAGCCGGTTCGCGGAAGATGACAAACCATGATCCGCACGGCGGGAATTCAAGCGGCAACAAAGTGCGGTCATCAGCCTGCGTGTAGGCGGCGGCGAAACGCCGTTCGCCCGTCACGGCGTCCCACAACTCCGGCGCCTTGCCCGTCACACGAAACGTGCAGGTGGCTTGCTCCCAACGATTCGATCGGTTGGCTACGAAGTAAATCTCCGCATCGCCGTCGTTCCGGTGGATGTAGTCGAAGTCGGTGGACGACTGAGGGTTGAGCGTTGATTCAATTTCGAAGTCCGGCTTCACACCATCCGCCAGCAACACCTCGCGGGCGGTTCTACCCCAGACGACACGGCCTTGGCCGAATCTCCGCTCGCCGAGCGTTTGCTCATTTGTGTTTCCCCACAGTTCATCACCAAGTTGTTTCACCTCGGCGTCGGCCTGCGGGAAATTTTGGAGGCTGTGGGTGGTTACCGGTTTCGATCCGATGACGGTTGCACCGGCCTGAACCAATTCCTTCAGCTTGCGCAATACCGCCAGGGAAATGCTCGCGCGGTCGGGCAACACCAGCACGCGATAGCTCATGCCATCCGGCAACACGATCCGCCCCTCGCGCACGCTCATGCGGGTGAGGATGACTTCCTCGGTTACCACGTCGTAGTCGTAACCCGGCAACACGCCCGCGGGATCGCTGCGCTTGAGTTGCGAGAAGTTCGGCACGTGATCGCCGTAGTAGTACGCCACGTCGGCGACGAACAATCCCTGTTGCATCAGGAACTGGCTGCGATTGAGGTAATCGAAGAACGCCTTGGATTTGCTCCACCAGGTCACGTTCGGATTCAAATGCGTGCCGGCGAAATACTGCTGGCCGGGCATGCCCATCTCTGCGGGCGACGAAACAAACGCGTGCCACACCAGCAGGTTCAGTCCTTCGCACAGCGCCTTGTCGAACGACGGCTTGAGATTGTCCCAGAGCGTCTCCTGCCAGTGCGGTCCAATGGTGGTGAAGCCTTCGGCGAGGACGAGCTTGCGTCCGTAAGTGTGCGCGGCGGAGGCGGGTTGCTTGACGAAGAAACGGTTTTGATCACCCACACGATGCCGCCAGGACCACGCCCAGAACTCACTCATCGGCGCGTCGTTGAAGCCGAGACAGCGTTGGGCGTCTATCGGCACGGCGTGCGATCCGCCGGATTCGGGATGAATCAACAGCCCATGCTTGTGCGTGCCTTCCTTGAACAGGCCATAGTGATTGTCAATCGCCAGATCGCCGATGGTCTTACGGAAGTCGTGGAGGAAACGATTACTCTCCTCGCGATCATTGACGATGCGTCCCGTCAGCACTGGCAACCAGGGCAACAAATCGTAACCGCGCCGCTGACGGAACTCTTCACGCAATGTCGGCGTCCAGTTGGCCACTTCCACTTCCCAACTGTCCGTGTGCAAGTACTTGAGCGCCTTGCCCGCGAGCGGCCCCGCATCCGCGATAAGCGGTTCAACCACCGCGTTCCAATAGCGACCAAACGCACCGGCATCAAACGGATCGAGCGCGTACCCCTGCCAGCCGTCACTGCACGTCGAGACGCGGCAATGATCGTTGAGCGTGCAACCGATGCGCAGGATTTCCCAGTCGCCCGCCGGAACTTCCCAGCGCAACACGCCGTCCGCATCCAACTTCGCAGTCAGATCGACGACGTCCGCCGTGCGCGTGTCTTCCTCGCCGGGTTGCGCGGGCAACTCTTGGAACAATGGCCGCGTGTCCGGGGCGGAAAACGGTCTCAGTCCCGCGTGCAGCGCTTTCTCACGCCAGTTCTGGAGCTGTGGACGCTTGGGCACACTGGCGCCGTGCCACGCACCGTCCGGCCCGCCAAACGCCAGTTCCGCGATTTGCACGTTGCGCGGCGACTGTGGAAAACGCGGATCGAACGCGCTGAAACACACCACGCGGAATGCGCGTCCGCTGGTCGCCGGGAAATCCACCTTCGCCTCTCCGCGTTGCGGCACGGTGAAAGCCAGCACCGCCCGAAACGATTTACCGTCCTCCGACACCTGCAGTTCGCAGTCGCGCGGGCCATAATCCGAGCGCGGCGTGAGCCTAAGCCGGTTCACGCTCAGGGGTGCGGCGAAGTTGATCTGAAGCCACTGCGGTCTGGCACGCGTGGGTCCGCCACCGGCCTCGGAACTGTTGGAGACCCAGAAGGTTTCGGTCCTGCCATCCACCGCATGGCTCGCCGGATTGGCGAACTGTTCGGAACTTGCCGTGACGCCGGCGAGCACGCTTTTTGTTTCGACGGCAGGTTTGACGCGATACGCGACGACGAACAAATCCTGATAGAAATTGTCGCGTCCGCGGGGCTGATCGAGTTTCCCGGCAAAGGTCTTCGGTCCCCTCACGTTCAACTCGGTCCACGCGAGTTTTTTCGGCGCGTCCTCCGGCTTGACCATCGGTCCGCCGAGATTCCAGCCGCTTTGGATGTTCAAACTCATCACCAACCCCAGCCGGTCAGCCTCGCGCAAAGCGTGTTTGTAAAGCTCGCGCCATTCTGCGGAGAAAAACGTGGGGCCGGCCGGCACCTGGTCATTGCCGTCCTGTGCTGCGCCGCCGGCATCGAAAATAACCGCACCGCCGAAGCCCTTGGACTTCATCTCCTCAAGGTCACTCGTGATCGCCGCCTTGGTAATGTTGCCATTGAGCCACCACCAATAAGCGCGGAGCTTTGCCGAATCAGGAGGATTCTGAAATCCGTCCGCCAGTGGGTCGGCCTTAAGGAAGGCCATTCCGGCCAGCCAAGCGGCCAATGCCAGGAGAATGCCTTTCACCTGCATGACTATCGCTTGATGCGGATTTGCAGGTCCTTGAACTCCACCTTCATCGGCGGCCCTTGGTGCATTTGTAGCGCGATGATGCCTTTGGGCAGCGCAAACTTTGGCTCGTAATCCTCCACCTCGCACATGAGCACGTTGTTGATCCACATCGTAATCTTTGGCCCTTCGGCGAGGATGCGATATTCATTCCAGTCACCGGGCTTGATAGCTTTCAACAGTTCCTGTGAGTCGGCAAAGGTGGTGATGGTCTTCTTGCCCGCCGCATCAATGCGCACCTTCTCGCCGCGTTGCGCGACCAGACCGCGCACATGCTGGTAGAGGCAACCGACGTATTCGCCGGCCGCGTCGAAGTCCGCCTGATAGCCCCACGCATCCCAGTTCGGCCGTTTTTCGCTGCGGAACTGAATGCCGGAATTCGCCGGCCCAGTGATTCGCCACTGGCAGCGCATCTCGAAATCCGCGGGTTCACCGCCCTTCCAATAAAGGTAATGCGACTGGTTGCACGGCTTCTCCGGCGTGCTCTCAGACATCAGCACGCCCTCCCGCACCGTCCACCAGCCGGGCGAACCTTCCCAACCGGTGAGGTCTTTGCCGTTGAACATGGAAACAAACCCGTTGGTTGATCCAGCGGACTCCGCCGCGTGAATAGTCAATCCCAATACAAGTGAGCCAATCAAAACCACCGCTCCTTTGAAGTGCCATTGTTTCATAAATGAATTCTCCGCGGGATTCCTACATCGCGCCGCTTCGCGTCCGCAAGGTTATTCGATTGCAGTTACCAGCAACTCAGCAGAGAAAATGGTGTGGAGACCGGCGGATTGAGCTGGCGGCAATTGTCAGTCCCGTGTTGCCACTTCACCTACAGCGAACGGAACGAGCGGATGACCGTGTCCGACTCTTGATGTCTGTTTGGTCAACTCGCTTCGAGCCATGCTGTGGGCGATCCAATTTGGACACGCCGCACGCGCGAGGGAGGGTGTGCCGCTCCAACTGCAAATTGCGGTTAAACCTCCACGCGGCTGATACTGTAACCTGACAGCAGGCAAGACTGCTCAGACTCCCAAATCGAACTCGCGCATTTCAAATTCATGTGTATGATTTCCTGGTCAGCACCATTCACCAGATGAGAATGAGCGATCAGTGCGAAAACCGGACCACTGCCGTACCCCCTGCCGGCGCGCTTCACAATTCGCGCACCTGCGCCTTCGCGTTCACCCTGACCGAACTGCTCGTTGTTATCGCCGTCATTGCCATTCTCGCCTCGCTGCTGTTGCCGGCGCTGTCGCGGGGCAAGCGTCATGCCTTGAACACGGCCTGCCTTAACAATCTCATGCAACTGACCTTGTGTTGGACCATGTACACGCATGATCACAATGATACGATGCCACCGAACAATTCGGTTTATGACATTTCCACCGGGGCGCCAATTCCCGGACTGGACCTGAGTCAAACCTGGTGTCCCGGCAACACCCGCACAGATACCAACACGGCGAACATCGAGAAGGGGCACTTGTTTCGCTACAACCGCAATGCCGGGATTTATCGCTGCCCGGCGGACCGATCCCAGGTGGAACTTTCCCATGGCGCGACGTTGCCGATGGCACGCACGCGCAGTTACAACATGAGCCAATCCCTGAATGGAATTGGATACAACACCGCGGGAATGTCCTGGCTTCCTACTTATCAACGCCTCGTCCAAATCCGGCAGCCGGTGAACCTTTTTGTTTTCATGGATGTTCATGAAGACGGGATTCTTGATGCGATGTTCGGCATCCCGCCACAGGGCACCTACTGGGACGGCATCTGGTTCGACCTTCCAGCCAACCGCCACAATCAAGGCGCCAATCTGTCCTTCGCCGATGGCCACGTGGAACGGTGGAAATCGAGCGTGCCCAAAATCTTTCGCGAGTTGGGCCAAACCGTCCTGCCGGAGGAATATCTCGACTACCGCCGTGTCCAGTCCGCCATCCGGCAGAATTGGGATTGAATTTCAAACGCCATACGACACCGTGACCACACGATTCTCGATTTCGGTTTCAGCGATACCGTCGCGCTGAACTGACTGGTCCACGGTCTTGGAATTCCAAGAAGCATCGAAACACTTATGCCGCAACCACTAAATTTCCGGCGACTCGTCAATGTGCCCACAATTCTTTTCACGGTGGCCGTGCTTGGATTGTTGAGCTTCCGCACTTGGAACTCGCTCCAAGTAAGGGACGCAAAGTTGTTTTGTGAATCACTGATCCCGAAACTTCGGCAGGAACTGTCGGAAACTGGTAAGTATCCGGATAAGATTGATCCAGCGTGGTGGGCTGGGAAAAAGGTTCCACCGCTCATTAACACTCACGAAATGTACTCGATTATTCAGCTGACCAGCCCACCATCCAACCGAGTGTTTATACTGCGATTTGAGAATCCTTACGCCTTTTGGGACAACATTGTCAGGTTTCGCAGCGATGATATGGCTTGGGATTCTTTCGATGCGAACCAGAGATGAAACCCGTCGTGCTTCTGTTCTTACTAAACTTCAGTTTCATATCTCTTGCGCTTGCCCTGCGCCTTGAGAAAGGGAACGAAGCTTCTGTGTGTTTTGATTCGCGTTAATCCGCTTGCGGCAATTCACCACTCAGGGAAACCTTTGCCACATCGAAATGAAACTCCTCGACCTCGCGTTGCCAACACCGGCGGAAAACCTCGCTGTCGAGGAGGCCTGGCTCGACGCCGCTGAGGCGGGTGAAGCGGGTGAAGTCCTGCGCTTCTGGGAATTTTCAGGACATTTCGTAGTCGTGGGTTATGCCAACAAAGTCGCCACGGAGGTGAACGTTCCGGCGTGTGAAGCGCGGGGAATTCCAGTGCTGCGACGTTGTTCCGGCGGCGGGACAGTCTTGCAGGGGCCGGGCTGCTTGAATTACGCGCTTGTGCTGGAAATCACAGCCGACGGTCCGCTCAGAAATATCTCCTCCGCCAATCAGTTCATCATGGAACGCAATCGCGCCGCGCTCCAGGCTGCACTGAACCGCCCGGTCGCTGTGCAAGGCCACACGGATCTCACGCACGACGGATTGAAGTTTTCCGGCAACTCCCAGCGCCGGCGCCGGCACTACCTGATGTTCCACGGCACGTTTCTGCTGAATTTTGAGCTCGCCCTGCTGGAAGCCGTGTTGCGCCCGCCCACGCAGCAGCCGGAATATCGTCGGCAACGGTCGCACACGGAATTTGTCACCAATCTTAATGTGCCTGCCGCCACCGTGAAGGCCGCGCTGGCGAATGCTTGGGAAGCAAAAGAACCTGGCGTGGACTTTCCCCGGGAGCGGATGACCGCACTTGTCAACGAGAAATACGCCACGCCCGCCTGGTCGTTCAAATTCTGATTTGCACCACCGCTTCGTGCAGGAAGAGACTGATCCATTCCTGCGCGGCGAGCCGGTCGTTGTGGGAACCGCCGCGCAATTGCCACTTGCCGTCCCGGCTACGAATCAACGTCGCTCCACCAAATCGCGCAATCACTTCGCCCTCGTCCGCCCAGGATTTCCAAAGTTGCTTCAATTTCATGAGGCGAGCGTAATACCGCCACTGGGACAAATGCCGTCCAAGCTGAAAATCTCCCGCCATTTTTTTCTCAATCCAATAGTTGACAATCCGGGCGCTATACTACTCATTTGAGTAGTAATGGTTGACCTGACCCCAGCCCAGCAAAGAATCCTGAATTTCATTCAAGCGGAAATTCAGGCCGGGCGGTCCACGCCCAGCCATCAGGAGATTGCGGACCACTTCGGTTTCCGCAGCAAGCGGGCCGCCGCCTGCCATCTCGAAGCGCTCAGGAAGAAAGGCGCTCTGGAATCCCAACCGGGCAAAGCCCGTTCCCTGCGCGTCATTTCGCCGCTGGCCAGGCTGCGCAGCCGGATTGCGGACATTCCGCTGTTTGGCTCCATCCCGGCAGGGTTTGCGCGCGTGCGCGAACCGGAAGCCGCCGGGTGTGTTTCCGTGGACGTGGCAAGCCTCGGTTTCAAACCGACCCGGAACACGTTCGCGCTACGGGTCACGGGCGATTCCATGATTGGCCGGCACGTTCTCGATGGCGACATTGTCGTGTTGGAACACGGGCCAGAACCACGGCCCGGCGATATTGTGGCGGCATTGATTGACGGCGAGAGCACGCTCAAAACATTTTTGCGGAAAAACGGCAAACCCTATCTCAAGGCCGAGAATCCCCAATTCCCGGATTTGCTCCCGGCGGAGGAATTGATGATCCAAGGCGTATTCAAGGCGCTCATCCGCAAGGCGAAGGAATGAATCATGCCGCGCGTCATTGTCCATCTGGACGCGGACGCGTTCTTCGCGTCTGTTGAGCAGGCTGCCAACACGCGCTTGCGCGGCAAGCCGATTGCCGTGGGCGGCGAACGGCGCGGGATCATTGCCTCGGCCTCCTACGAGGCACGGCGGTTCGGCGTTTACACACCCATGCCCACCGCGCGGGCACGCAAGCTTTGCCCGAAACTCATCGTGTTGCCGGGCGATTTCGAGCGTTACGAACAGTTCTCCCAGTGGATGTTCAATTACTGCTACGACTTCACGCCGGACGTGGAACAAACTTCGATTGATGAAGGTTACTTCGACCTGACGGCAAACCGGCGAAAGCCGCCCGTGGAAATTGCGCTGACAATTCGCCGTGCCATCGGGCAATCGCTAAAGCTTTCCGTCAGCGAAGGTCTCGGCACGAACAAGCTCGTCAGCCAGATTGCGTCAAAACTCAGCAAACCGGCGGCGTTCCGGGAAGTGCCGCCCGGCCAGGAGGAATTGTTCCTGCATCCCCTGCCCAATCGCTGGTTGCCGGGTATCGGACCGAAAACCTCGGCGCGGCTCAACTCCGCCGGCCTGGCGGAAATCCGGCACATTGCCGCCACGCCGCCCGAACTGCTGGAACTGATTCTGGGCCGGCAGGCATCGCTCGTTTATCAGTTCGCCCACGGGATTGATGAGCGGCAGATCGTTCCGGCGCGGGACCCGCAGAAGAGTTTCAGCCAGCAGGAAACCTTCGCGCAGGACGTGACGGACGAGGACTACCTGCAAGCGGTGTTGCGGCGCATGGCGGATCATCTGTTCGCCAAGGTGCGCGAGGACGGCAAGAGCATCCGCACGCTGACGGTGAAGGTGCGTTACAACGACATGGCCGAGGATCAATGCAGCGAAAGCCTGCTCGAACCGACCGATCTGGAAACTGATATTTACGGAAAGTTGCATGGCATGTTGCGGCAGGCGTGGAAACGCCGGGTGAGTTTGCGGCTGGTGTCCTTGAAACTGACCAACGTGTACGAGGGCGTTTTCCGCTCCGATCTGCCGCTGGACCGGGCAGCCGAACAACAGGACGCACGGGAACGGCTCGCCCGCGTGGTGGATGAACTACGAAAGTTGCGCGGGGCATCGGTGATTCTGCGCGGCCACGATTTCCGTTTGCGCGCTCCACCGCGTGAAGCTGTAGCCGCCGACGTGAGGAGGCGGACATCGGTGACAAACTCAACTGACAAAGCTCCGCCCTCCGCCTCGTTACCTCGGCGGCTACACAGCTACGTGCCGCTGCGGGTTCACAGCTATTACTCGTTTCTGGATTCGACACTGTCGCCGGCAGCCGTTGTAAACATGGCGGTGCAAAACAACTGTCCGGCCGGGGCGCTGACGGACTACGGCAATCTGCACGGCGCGGTGGAATTCGTTCAGGCGGCGCAAAAAGCGGGCATCAAACCGATCCTCGGAGTCGAATTGAATCTGGCGCAAGAACCCTTGCTGCTTTATGTGGAGTCCGCGCGCGGCTATCACAATCTTTGCCGGCTGCTCTCGCGTCACGCGGCGGATCAGGATCGCGAGGCGAGTTCGGTCGCCGCCCAACAACGCCGCCCGATACACCGCCAGTTACTGGAGGAGTTCAGTGAAGGGCTGCTCGCGGTCACGAACGATCCAAAACTGGCGGAGTTGTTTCCCGGACGTTTCTATCGGATGGCAACCAGGAGCGCGTCTGGCAATTCAGTTTCCACCGTCCCCTGCCCTGCCATTCACTACGGCACGCCGGAGGATCGCTTGCGTTACGACATTGTCCAAAGCATCCGCACGCTCACGCTGTTGCGGCAGGCACATCCAGAGAAACGCGTGGGCGGGCGTTACCATTTCCGCACGCCCGCTGAGATGCAGACCGGTTGCCGGGAAAATCCCGAATGGCTCAGGCACGCCCAGGAAATCGCCGAGCGCTGTCAGTTTGATTTGCCGTTTGGCAAGCCGCAATTCCCGGCCTTTCCAACTCCGGATGGTTCAACGTCAAAAGCTTTTCTGCGACGCCTGGTGTTGGAAGGTCTGCAACACCGTTATCACCATCGCCGCATTGTCACGGACACCGGCGCTACGGTTCCGTTGGAGCGCGTAAGATCACAGACTGAAACCGAACTCGCGATCATTGTCGCGGTCGGCTACGAGGATTTGTTTTTGAGCACCTGGGATTTGTTGCAGGCGTGCCGCGCGCACGGCATCGAGTGGATCACTCGCGGCAGCGCGGCGGACAGCCTGGTCTGTTATTGCCTCGGTATTTCGGACGTGTGCCCCATTCGTTTCGATCTCTACTTCCGCCGTTTTCTCAACCCGGAGCGCATGGCGCTGCACAAGTTGCCGGACATTGACGTGGATTTCCCGCACGACCGTAAGGACGACGTGGTGAAATTGTTGTTCGAGCGACACGGACCGGAGCATTGCGCGGTGGTGGGCGGCTTCTCGACGTTTCAGGTGCGCAGCGCGGTGGCGGATGTGGCCAAAGTGCTCGGCGCAGCGGAGTTTCAAATCCGGCGTTTCACCGAACATTTCCCGTGGAGCTTCGGCGGCGGCTGGATTCCGCTGGATGAAGTCAGGCCGCTGGGCAATGACCTGCTCGAAAAACTCAAAGCCAGCCCGGAATGTCGCGATTTGCCCCTTGATGAAGAACCGTTCAAGACGGCAGTGGAAACGGCCGTGTTCCTCGACGGTTTTCCGCGTCATCCCAAGATGCATCCGTGCGGTGTGGTTTTGTCGCGGCAACCGATGCATGAATTGACGCCAACCTTCATCGCCAACAAAGGCTGGCCCACCACCCATTTCGACATGGACGCGGTGGAGGCAATCGGCCTGGTGAAAACGGACATCCTCGCACAAGGCGGGCTGGCGGTGATGCGGGATGCCCGTTTGGCGCTGGCGAAGCGCGGGGTGGAAGTGGATTTGAATCGTTGCGTTGCTGCCGAAGCGGAACTAGAAAGTGAGCCGATGGGAAAGGGAGAAAGTGGGAAAAGCTCACTTTCTCACCTGCCCACTTTCTCCACGGTTTCTCCGAACCGCCTCCTTACCTTGGCGGCTACAAGTGGGCCGTTCAACGACCCCGAAGTTTGGGAAATGATCGCGCGCGGAGGCGCACGGGCGGTGCATCACATCGAGTCGCCCGCCATGACGAGTCTTTGCCGCATGTGCAACGTGCGGGAGATTGATGGATTGATTGCCATCGTCAGCGTGATCCGGCCCGGCGCGGCGAACGAGCAGAAGAAACTCAAGTTCACCCGCCGCTATCAACGCATGGAGCCGCCGGAGTATCCGCATCCCTCACTGGAAGCCTGCCTGCGCAGCACGTTCGGGCTGGTGGTTTACGAAGAGCACATCCTGCAAATCTGCGAAGCGTTTGCCGGCTTGAATCCCGGTCGCGCGGATGTTTTGCGGCGTGCGTTGGTGAAACAAAACTGGTCCGCAGTCGAGGAAATCGCGCGCGAGTTCGCCGCCTGTGCCCGCGCGCAGGGCCACAGCGCGGAGAAGATTCGCGAGGTGTGGGAGTTGGTGACCAGTTTCAATGGTTACGCCTTTTGCAAGGCGCACAGCACCGCATACGGCGTCGAGGCGTATCAAGCGGCGTGGCTCAAAAGATATTTCCCAGCGGAGTTCATGGCCGCCGTGCTGACCAACGGTAAAGGCTTCTACGATCCGCTGGTGTACGTGCTGGAATGTCATCGGCTGGGAATTCCGTTGCTGCCGCCGACGGTCAATGAACCCGGGCAAGAGTTTCGGGCGACCCGGGGCGCGGACAGCCATGTCCGCGAGTTGCACGCCATGGTTTCGCGCGGACAAAGCTGTCCGCGCTCCGAGGCCAAGACGTTTGTGGCCGGAGCGCCGTTATCTGATCCGGCGTGTTTCAAGGAGGCGATGGCCGACGCGCCGGATCGGAGATCGGCGCTCCAACTCATGAAAATGGGTTCGCTGGATGGAGCCGTCATCCGTGTCCCATTGACCCGCGCCAAGGGACTCACCGAACGCACGATGAAACGTCTGCTAACCGAGCGCGAGCGGGGACGGTTTGTTTCCTTGAGTGACTTTTACCGGCGCGTGAGTCCTTCACCGGAAGAGGCAGAGATCATGATTCGGGTGGGCGCGTTTGATGAATTTGGCCAGAGCCGCACGGCGCAGTTCTGGGAATTCCAACGTCTGCACCAGATCTTCAGCCAAGCCCTTTCCGGCCAAGGCTGGTTGCTGCCGCCACCAGATCTGAACGCACTGCCGCCAATTCCACTTGTCGAACCCACGCGCCGCCAGCGACTCGAATGGGAAGCCGAGTATTTCGGTTTTGCCGTGAGCGGACATCCTCTCGAATTCCACAATGACGTAGCGTGGGAAACCTATTGCCCGGTTTCCCGGCTCGGCGAACAGATCGGCGAAACCGTGGTGACATGCGGGTTGGTGGTCGAGCAACGCACGCACCATCAGATCACCGGCGAGCCGATGAAATTCCTGACGCTGGCAGACTGGACGGGCATGGTGGAAACGGAACTATTTGCGCCGACCTACAGGAGTTACGGCCTGGCCACCGTGCGCTATCCCGTGCTGGAGATCTCCGCGCGCGTTGAACCGTTTGAAAATGGGCGAGGCTTCTCCCTGCGCGTGTTCCGGGCGGGAGCACCCCGTAAATGGCAACGATCGCGATGATGGAGCGAACTGGCAGAGAACGCCGCCGATCCGGGACCTTCCGCCGATTCCGTAAATTCCAACTTTGACACAGCGGCCCGTTCACCCGAGCATGGATTCACACAATGCAAACAATCAGACCACTTTGGTATGCCTTGGTTGCCCTCATGGCGATGCTGCTGCGGTCGCCCTGCGGGGCGGAGATCATTTTGGGAGAACCGCCTCCGGCGCCCACGGACCTCTCCGGATTACCGGGCGGCGGGCCCTCGGCGCAAGGCGCCACAGGTGGCTTCACGGTGAACACCGCCGCGCGCGAAGAAGTGCGTTCGTTCTACAATGCGGTGTTTCAGGCGTCGGACGGAGTTCCGATGCAAACCACGGCCAACGTCGCCACCTGCACCCCCGGCACGAACGGTAAAACGTTCAAGGAAGCGGTGCTGCGCCGCATCAACTGGTTTCGCGCGATGGCCGGTGTGCCGGCTTCCGTCACGTTCAACGCCAGCAACGATACCAAGTGCCAGGAGGCGGCCGTGCTGATGTCGCGCAACAACATGCTCAGTCATTCTCCGACTAATACCTGGATCTGTTTCTCAGCCAATGCCGCCAATGCGGCGGCGAATGCTAATCTTGCCATCGGGACAACGGGCCCAGATTCCATCTCTGCCTACATCGAGGATTATGGCGGCAACAACGCCGCCGTGGGGCATCGGCGCTGGTTGTTGTACCCGCAGACGCAGATCATGGGCACCGGGGACGTGCCTGACGACGGCACTTACCGCGACGCAAACGCGGTGTGGGTGTTCGATGCGAATTACGGCGGACCGAGGCCGGCGACGCGTGAACCATTCGTAGCGTGGCCCCCACCGGGTTACGTGCCGCATCCGGTCGTGTATCCACGCTGGTCGTTTGCGTTGGCAAACGCGATTTACACCAACGCCGCCGTCACCATGCGCAGCAACGGTGTGAACGTAGCGGTGGCGGTGGAACCAGTCCAAAGCAACATCGGGGAGAATACTCTGGTCTGGGTGCCGATGGGGTTGAATGCGACGACCTCAAACACGCAGTTTCCGTTTAACGGAGCGGACACGGTTTACAGCATCACTGTCACCAACATCCGGGTTGGTTTGTCCACGACCGGCTTCAGCTACACCGTGACGGTGTTTGATCCCGACACGCCTGGCGCGGATTTCCATCCGCCAGAGATCAGCGGTCCGCTCCAACCAGCGGTTGGCCAGAACAACGCCTACACGTTCACGGCGGTGTCCAATGCCACCAGCTATGAGTGGCGCGCGGGATTGCGCTCTCCGTATCAATTCAGTGACGGTGCCGAGGCGGGGCTTGGAAATTTCAATGTGGACACCTCGGCCGGCTATCCCGTGCTCATTACGTCTCCGGTGGCTTCAGGGAATTTCGCATTCAATTTACAACACCTCCCGCCGCCTACGTCACAAATGCTCACGCTGTCGCAGACCTTCTTCCCGCGCACGAACACGGTCCTGAGTTTCCGAAGCCGTTTGGCGTGGGCTTGGTTCGACGAATACGCCAAGGTACAGGTGTCCACGAATCATGGCGCGTCGTGGTTCGACGTCTATTCGCAAGCCGGCGATGGTGGCGAAGGGGAATCAAGCTTCACGCTCAAGACCATTCCGTTCAGCAATCTGGCCGGACAACCCACTCAACTTCGCTTCAACTACTCCTTTTCCAGCGGCAATTATTACCCTGGCGAGATGCCCGGCGACGGCTGGGTGTTTGATGCGATTGAGCTGACGAATGCCGAACTATGGACGGAGGCTGGGACAACTCCGACGGCCATAACTAACTTCACGTTCAACCCCCCTCAACCAGGAATGTATAACCTCGAAGCCCGGGCGCTGATCTTTGATGAATTCCCGTTGGACTGGGGACCTCCATTGGTCGTCAGCGCCACCACCAGCGCGCCGCCAGTCGTCGTAATGAATATACCCTTGGTCACGAGCGGTCAGTTGCAGTTGAATTTCACGCTCACGGGCGGCGCCGCTGCAAATTTCAGGTTGCTCCAGGCCGATCAAGTAAACGCAGTCTGGTTCACCAACGCGAGCGCGGTGCTCACCACCAATACAACCGGCCTTTCCTATCGCTTCACAACGCCAATTGGGCCGGAGACGCGCTTTTATCGGGTGCTGGCTTGGTAGCGGTTTCTTCGTGGCCGCCGCTCATTCGTACCGTAGCGCCTGTATCGGATCCAGCTTTGCGGCTTTTATTGCCGGGAAGAGTCCGGCGATGATGCCAACCGCGGCACTGAAGGCCACCGCTACCATCATGGCAATCGGTGTAATGACCGGCGAATTGGCGGTGGGTGCAATCTGTTCCAACACCTTCACGAAGCCGAACGAAACGCCCACGCCCATAAACGCCCCGACCAGCGCAATAACCACGCTTTCGACGAGGACCTGTGTAAAAACTGCCAGGCCAGTGGCCCCCACGGCTTTGCAGATGCCGATCTCCCGGATGCGTTCATTGATGCTGGCCAGCATGATGTTCATAATTCCGATGCCGCCGACCAGCAGGCTGATGGCGGCAATGATGCCACCACTCATGCGCGCGTTGCGAATCTGCTGATTGATGGTGTCCAATTGATTCTCCTGCGTCCGAAAGTTAAAATCCTCGATGCCGCGCCGGGTGGTCATTAGAACATTGCGAGCTTGCTGCAATCCGGTTTCCAAGTTTTCAAGGCTGGCCACTTTCAAATCAATATCGCTCAAGCGCGGATCCGGCACCCCATCCTGCCCGGCGGCAGCGCGAAAACGCAGCCATGCTGTGTTGAGCGGCATGTACACTGTGAGGTTCTTGCGCATGAAAGCCCAATTGCCGCGGCCCCAGCCCCGCGCCCGGCTCGGACCGACCGCTTCCGTCCGCGGTTGCTTCTTCGCCAGCTCGCGCTGTTTCTTTTCCTGCTCGCCTTCGTAGTGTTCAAACATCCCCACGATGGTGAAGGGTTGACTATTGATGAAGATGATTTCCCCCAGCGGAATGATCTCCCGTCCAATGCGTTCCGGTGAACCGAACAATTCGTCGCGGATGGCGGTGCCGATGACACAAACAGCATTGGCGTTTTCCTCGTCGAGGCTGGTAAAGAACCGGCCATACTGCAGCGTGTGCAGATTCATTTCCAGGACGGCGGGCCAGACGCCTACACATTCAGATGGCGAAACCATTTTGTCCGCGCGCGTGAGCGTGACATTGCGAATCTCCATCTCCGGCGAAACCACCCGGATCAACGGGGCGCTGTCGCGCAGCGCCAGCACGTCCGTCATGGTGCGGCCCACGGCCTGGTCGGCCAGATGCTCCTGTTCGGAAGGCACCTCCTGCTGTTCGAGCAGAACCTTGTCCGCACCGCCCATGGCGACCATCGTTTCGCGCATCCCGTTCTCCATACCCTTGATGATCGCCGCCATGCCGACAAGACTGGCAACGCCCAGAATGATGCCAAGCATGGTGAGCAACGACCGGAATTTGTGCGCCCAAACTTCCTTCAACCCGACATAGATGGTGGTGAAGAGGTTCATGGCTGAGGAAAGGAGTGATGGAGTGATGGAGCAGTGGAGTGCTGGGTTTTCAACACGCCACCATTCCGATACTCCAACACTCCGTTGCTATTCATACCTCAACGCCTGAATGGGATTGAGCCGCGCGGCTTTTACGGCGGGAAAAATACCGGCCAAGACTCCGATCAACGCGCTGAAGCCAAAGGCAACCGACATGGCGGTGACCGTAACAATCGGCGCGTTCTCAGTAGGCGAAAGTGAACTGAGAATGTGGACCAGCGCAAACGAAGTTGCCAAGCCGGCCAAGCCACCCAGCAGAGCGATAACCACGGATTCCACCAGGATTTGAATGAAAATATCCGCCGTTGAGGCGCCCACGGACTTGCGAATGCCGATCTCGCGGACCCGCTCGGAAATACTGGCGAGCATGATGTTCATGATGCCGATGCCGCCCACCAGCAGGCTGATGCCGGCAATCAAACCGCCACTGAGCCGGGCGTTGCGGATGAAGTTGTTGATGTTCTCCGCCCACTCTTCCTGCGTGCGGAAGGTGAAGTCTTCGATTCCGCGATGCGTGCTCATCAGCACGTTGCGGATTTGCTGCAAAGCCTCCGGCAACGTGTCCACGCTCGCGATTTTCAACTCCAGCGTTGAGAGGCGCGGATCACCGGTTGCGCCCCCCGCGCCGCCGGTGGATTGGAAACCGGGACCGAATCCCGTCAGGGAGACCCCGGAGCGAAATTTCATCCACATGGTGTTCAACGGAATGTAGATCGTCGAGTTCTTCAGCCAAAACACGAAATTGCCACCGCGCCGGCCCCGACCGCGGTCGCGCGTTACCACGTCTTTCTGCGGTTGGTTGGCCTCCAGCAGGGCGAGTTCGCGTGCTTTGCGTTCCTGCTCACTCTCGTAATGCTGGAACATGCCGATGATGGTGAACGGCACGCCGTTGATATAGATCGTTTCCCCGATGGGAATGACTTCCTGGCCTGTGCGTTCGGGCGAACCCCACAATTCATCCCGCGTGCGCGTACCGATCACGCAGACATTGCGCGCCATCTCATCGTCAATTTCATTGAACATCCGGCCATGCTCGATGACGTGCTCGCTCATTTCCAAGGCCACAGGCCAGACCCCGGCGAGGCCCCAGGGCCGAAAACTTTTTCCGTTGCCCGAGACGGTGGCGGGGAGGCGCATTTCCGGCGAGAGCCGGGTCACGAGCGGTGCGCCTTCCTGCAAGGCGTAAACATCGTTCAGCGTGATGCCCACCGCTTGATCCATCAGATGCCGCTGCTCCACGGGCACATCCCGCGGTTCAATGCGGACCTTTTCCAGGCCGCCAATCGCCACGAGCGCCTCCTTCGCGCCCTTCTCCATGCCCGCGACCAACGCGGACATCGCCACCAAGCTCGATACGCCCAGGATGATGCCGAGCATGGTGAGGACGGAGCGGAATTTATGCGCCCAGATTTCACGAAAACCGGCCGTAATGGTGGTGACCAGTTGGCCCGAAGAATGGCGGACTACTTCGGACGAAGGCTTCATGGCGCGACCTGATCCTCTGGATTGCGCAAGGCATTGGGCCGGTCCAATCCCGCCAGTGTGAGGTCCACTCTCTCCGCAATCTTGCCATCGCGGATTTCAATTCGACGTGGCGTGACGGCGGCGATCTCGGGGTCGTGCGTCACCAACACAATCGTGCGCCCTTCGGTGCTCAATTTGCGAAACAAACTCAGGATGGCCTCGCCAGTGTGCGAGTCGAGATTGCCGGTGGGTTCGTCGGCGAAGACAATTTTGGGACTGTTGACGAGCGCTCGGGCGATGGCGGCCCGTTGCTGTTGACCGCCGGAAAGCTGGCTGGGCCGGTGCTTCGCGCGGTTGGCCATCCCCACCGCTTCGAGTGATGCCATGGCACGTTCGCGCCGTTCGCGGCCCGACACGCCGCTGTAAATCATGGGCAGTTCGACATTCTGCACCACACTGAGTTTCGGCAGCAGATTGAAGAACTGGAACACGAAACCGATCTTGCGGTTGCGCATGGTGGCGAGCTGCCGTGACGAGGCGTCGTGGATCATCACGCCATCCAATTGGATGGTACCCTTGGTGGGCGAATCCAGACAGCCCAGAATGTGCATCAACGTGGACTTGCCGCTGCCCGACGGGCCGATGATGGAAATGAATTCGCCTTCGTCAATGTCCAGCGACACATCGTCCAAGGCCCGGATTTCCTCCTCTCCGAGGCGGTAAATCTTGCTGACGTTGCGAAGTTCAACCAGTGGCATGGCGGTGGTGGCTTGCGGCTGCGGTTGCGCGCGGACTAGGAGCCGCCTTTGGGGCGGCTTCCACCCGTCTTGGTCGCAGGAGCACTCTTGCCTGGGGCGCCGCTTTTCGTGCCGCCCGCAGTTTGATCGGATTGGCCGGCCAGTTCACGCGCCCGCTTCTCGAGTTGTTCCTTGGGCAGTTCCAGCGAAACAACTTCACCGGCGGACAGCCCTTCCTGAATTTCGGCAAAAAAGAAATCCGAAACCCCCACTTTTACGATTCGCTGTTCAAACGAATTGCCCTGCTTCACATAAACAAAACGCTCGTACTGGCCGGTTTCCGGATTCCGTTCGGTAAAGACGGCGGCCAGCGGCACGGCCATGACATTGGCCGCCGAGGCCACCGGAATCTTGATGTTCGCGGTCATGCCCGGACGCACCCGCACATCCACATTCTTGAGTACAATCCGGGCGGCAAAGCCTTTGATGTTGTTCCTGATGGTGGCTTGGGGAGCAATGCGCTCGACAATGCCGGTGACACTCAATCCCGCCACCGCTTCCACGGTCACTTCCACGGTCTGGCTCACTTTGAGCCGGGGCACGTCCGCCTGATTCACGTGAGCATTGATGACCATGTCGTTCAAATCGGCAATGGTCAGAACTTCCGTGCCGCTGTTGAAACCACCGGAGCCCGAAACAGCCTGGCCCATCGAAACTGGCCGGGTCAGCACCGTGCAATCAAACGGAGCGCGCACCTCGGTCTTGGTCAAACGCTCTTCGAGGATGGCCAGTTCATTCTGCGCGCGGTGGAGGGCATTCTTGGCCAGCTCGTAAGCCGTTTTAGTGTCGTCGAAAAGTTCCTGGGAGATGAGCCGTTCCCCCAGTAGCTGTTCCGAGCGCTTGAAATCCCGTTCCGCCTTTTCCAGACTCAGCCGCGCGCGTTCGATGTCCGTCATGTTTGACGCCCGCTGCTGCTGCAATTCCTTGTCGTCGAGTTTGAACAGCAGTTCACCCATTTTCACCTGGTCGCCGATATCCACGGGCAGGAGTTCGATCTTGCCGTTGATCTCGGGGCGCACCGACACCTGCTCCGCGGGTCCGATCTCGCCTGCGGCGTTGACCGCAAAGCTGATGTTGGTCTGGATCACCTGCGCTGTGGTGGCGCGCGCCGTCACCCCCGCGACCGGATCGGATTTCGCTGCTTTACCCCAGAGATAATAAGCCCCGGCCCCGAGCCCCACGATGACTATGACTGTAATAAGTTGTTTCATTCCATTTCGGACCAACAAAGCTACTGGTTTGCAACCATCTCTGTAAACGCGAAACTCCCCAAGAAGGGCTGTGCATCCCGCGAATTTCAAAAATCACCGTAGCACTCCAATCCACTTGCGGCAAAACGCCGCTTGCCACCTGGCGGCGAATTCGCTTGTTTGAACCCAGCTTGGATGCCGAATGAGGCCCGCGTATTTAATTATTTTGCTGGGATTGAACTTTTTCTGGGCCGCCACCCTGTCGGCCTACAAGGTTCTGGAACAGTTTCTCGACCCCGGCGGCATCGTCACCGTGCGCTTTGGTCTGGCCGGTCTGTTCCTTGTCCTGCTCTGGCCGTGGTTGCCCGGCGAAGCGCCCCGTGGACGAGATTTGCTTAAGACCGGCTTGCTGGGGTTGATCGTGTTCGTAGTGGGCCATCGCTTGCAAGTGTTGGGCAATCAACTCAACACCGCGTCCAATTCCTCGATCCTGATGGCCATTGAGCCGTTGGTCACCTCCGTGGGCGCGGCGATTTTCCTGCGGGAACACATCGGACCTCGGCGTATGATCGGATTTGCCGTGGGATTGTTCGGCGTGGTCCTGCTCAATGGCCCGTGGCGGCCCGAATTCAAATGGCTGAGCCTGGGCGCGAGCCTGATCTTTATCTGTTCCTTCTTCTCGGAAACCGCCTACTCCATCATCGGAAAGAAAATCATCCAACGGGCCAGCCCCTTGAAAGTGCTCGCGCTGTCCCTGGCCGCAGGCACAGCGGCGAACCTGCTGATTGACGGTCCGCACACGCTCGCGGCTGCGGGTCGAATGTCGGGCCAGGCGTGGTGGTTGTTGCTGGGATTGGCGCTGATCTGCACCGCGTTTGGTTACGGCTTCTGGTTTCTTGTCATCCGCGAGGGTGAAGTGAACGTCGCGGCACTGACCATCTTCGCACAACCGGTTTTTGGGGTTTTGCTGGCGAAGTTATGGCTTGGCGAAACGCTCCACTGGGGTCAACTCTGGGGTTGCCTGGCAATTGTGGTGGGTTTGGTGATCGGCCTGTCGCGCCAGATCAAACCCCGTCGAGCCTTCGAGCCAGCCGGCCCTTGATTTGCGGCTGTAGCGCACACGGACTATCTGCGCACGTTGCCGGAATTCCCTTCGCCATCAGTGTCCGTGCTGATGTTCTTGAATGTATTCCTGCTTCAGCCCCAACTTTTCCGGCGCGTGCAGCACGAGCATCTTCATGCGTATGTCCGCCGGCACTTCCTTCCGCGTGAGCTTGGAAACCACGACCATCAGGGTGATTGCCAGTGGCACGGCCCAGAGGGCGGGTTGCTCGCAGAGAATGCGCAACAGCGGATGCCCGGCCCAGAAATCATTCAGAGGTTTGAACACTGCAAAGAATGGCGCCGTCTTGTCCGTGGCCAGCGCAAGGTCGCTGAAACTGGTCAACGAAATGGCAAAGACCGCCAGCAGACCGCCGGTCAACATGCCGGTGGCAGCGCCTTTCATCGTCAGATTGCGCCACCACGCGCACATGAACAGCAATGGAAAATAACTCGCCGCCGCGATGGCGAACGCCTGGCCGACCATGAAATTGATCTGCAACGGCTCGACCAGTGTGCCGAGCAGAATCGCCACCGCGCCCACGCCCACCGCCGCAATCTTGAACGCCCGCATCCGTTGTGCGCCGGTCGCCTTTGGGTTCAACATCCGGCCATAGACGTCGTGCGCCATCGCGCCGGTCATGGAGACGAGCAGGCCGCTGAACGTGCTCATGAACGCCGCGAACGCGCCGGCGCAGGTGATGCCCGAAAGGATCGAGCCGAGCGGTGCGTATTTTTCGTTCAACAGACGCGGCAGTTCGAGAACGATTTTGTCCGTGCCTTTCGCGCCGATGCCGGAGTAAAGCTCGGGGAACAGATTGCGCCCCATCACGCCGAACACAGGCGGAAAAACATAAAAAACGCCGATGAGAATCATCACCCACATGGTGGTGCGCTTGGCGGCGACGCCGTCGGGATTGGTGTAGAAGCGCACGAGGATGTGCGGCAATCCCGCCGTGCCGCAGACCAGCGCGATGATGAGCGAGTAGGTGTAGAGGAGTGAATAGGGTTTGGCCGCTTCGCCGGTGATACCTGCGGCATTGGCGGCTTTGGTCGTGAGCGGGCCGAAGGGGGAAAGCCAAGCAGCGTCCGTCGGGGCTTTGGCGGGCAATGGCTTTTCGACCGGAATGAGAATGTTCGTCTGCACAAAAGTCACTTCGGTCTGCGATTCCTGAAACAACTCGAATCCGTGCCCTTGCAGCGCTCGCTCAATGACCCGGACGGCCGCATCCCCGTGAACGGTTTTTTTCGTCGGCCAACGTACCCAGGTAGTGAGTTGTTCAGCATTTGCGGCTGCAAATGCTTTTTTGCCTTTGATCGCGCCGTAGTCTGAAATCAACGCGAGTATTGGAAGCTGGGCGTCCGCGTTCGTGTTCCCGCCCAAGCCTTCGAGTTGAAATCCCTTAAGGCCAAGCCGTCGGTAGTTGCCAAGCCCGACCCAAGACATGAGGCGAAGCTTCCACTCCGGAGATGCAGCGAAGCGATTTTCTGGTATGTGCAGAGTGAAGAGGTTTGTCACGTCTTGCACCTTCGCGATGGGATTCGGAGCAGGGGCCAGGAGGAGACCCTTGGGTAGTTGTCGCGTCTGATCCAGGTTCTTTTGCAACTGTTCCCCATAGTGCCCATACACCGCCATGAGCGCGAAGATGGGCACGGAGATGGCGAACATCTTGGCCCAGTATTGAAACGCCTGCACCAGCGTGATGCCTTTCATCCCACCGAGCGCGACGTTGAGCGTGATGACCGCGCCCACCAGCACCACGCCCGCCCAATACGGCAGTCCCGGAAAAATGTAGGCCAGCGTCGTCCCCGCGCCTTTCATCTGCGGCATCGTGTAGAAGAACCCGATAAACAGCACGAACACGACGGCGATCTTACGGAACACCGGCGAGTCGAAACGACCTTCCGCCAGATCCGGCACCGTGTAAGCCCCGAAGCGTCGCAACGGCCCGGCGATGAACAGCAGCAGGAACAGGTAACCGCACGCATAACAGACCGGATACCAGAGTGCGTCGTAACCAACGGCCATTACCATGCCCGCCACGCCCATAAAACTGGCAGCGCTGAGGTATTCACCCGAGATGGCACTGGCATTCCAGCCCACACTCACGCTGCGTCCCGCCACGTAGAAATCGCTGGCCGTCTTGGATTTTCGGGCGGACCAGAAGCCCATCCAGATCGTCACGAAGACGGTGGCGGCGCTGAAGGTGAGGATGTAGGGATCAATGGCGGCGAGGATCATGCGGTTCTGATTTGAGAGTGGGAAAGCTTGAGCAGCCGAAAGTGGGCAGGTGAGAAAGTGAGACGGGGGGAACAAAAGCCATGCGCGCGTGAGGCCAATCTCACCTGCCCACTTTCCCACCGGCCCACTTTCGGTCTTGTCGAAATGGGTTTCATTCGTTGGCAGTTCGCTTGAGCAACCAAACCTCCGGGCGATTCACCATGTTGACGAGCTTGCCGAGGATGCGATCACAAAGACGATGCAACTCGCGGCCTTCGGTCTTGGTCAGATATTCACAATCCACGGCATGCATGACCCAGACCTGGGTTTCTGCCGCCTCGCCTTCGGCCTCGTTGAGTTTGTTGACAAACGCGGCCTCGTATTCCCGGCGTCGCCAGGCTTCAGAAATCATCGCACTGACGGCGCGTGACGCCCGGCGTCCCTGATCTGTGAGCGAGTAAGTTTCCTCCTTGGGAAAGCGTTTCGAGAGTTGAAAGAATTGCTGTGCCACTTCGCGCGCCAATTGAAACACTTCGAGTTGCCAGTGATGAACGATCTTTTGTTTGGTGGCCATCTCCAATCTCCCACTTTCTCACTTTCCCGCTTTCTCACTTTCGGTTTGCTGCACTTCGCGCACTTCCTCCTCCTCCAGTGCAATCGAGCGGTTGATGAAGAACCACGAGATCACCCACACGGCCGGGAAGAATCCGATGCCCAGCAGAAACCAGGTCAGCGTGAACCCAAATACACGCGTGGCCATTAACTCCGGCAGAAAGTAGTTGGCCAGCGGCAGGCCAAGCAGCACCACTAGAAATGCGGCGGCACAGAGAATCGAAAGCCGCAGTTGTTTGCGCATCAACGAGCGCAGAAACTCTTCGCTGTGGATGTCCACTTTGCCGGGTTCACGGGGATGCATGGCCGCGTGTGTAGCAGACTTGTCTCCGGCTGGCAATGTTTTGGAACCGTGGACCCTTGTGTTGGGAACGGTTGAAGGAAAGAGCCGCGCCGACCGGCTGCCCAAATTCTTAGCGAAGGAGCGCCGACATGTTGTCGGCTTTGCGTATCCGCCGTGTCCAAAGCCGGTCGCAGACCGGCGCTCCCGTTTCACCCTACCCTTGAACCCCTGGTTCAAGGCGCAAACGATTCGCGCGGCGACGTCTTGCTGAGTTACGCGCTGACTGCATCCGGCGGCAGAAGCAACCTTTCGATCTCCGCATAGCTGGCAACGACGCGGGTGGCCGATTGCAGTTCGGGCGCCGGGTGCGTATTCGTGATGGCAATGACGCGCATTCCGGCGGCCAGCCCGGCCGCAACGCCCGGCTTGGAATCTTCAATCACCCAGCAGTCGGCCGGGGCAACTCCCAGCAACTCGGCCGTGCGCAAAAAAATGTCCGGCTGCGGTTTGCCACGCTGAATGTCCGACGCGGTGACGGTGGCGGAAAAGAAGCGTCCTAAACCCTGAAGCGAAAGAACGGCTTCCACAACCGGTCGTTCTGAACCGGAGGCCAGCCCCAGTTTGCAGACGGCCGCAAGCCGTTCCACCAGTTCGGGCAGCCCGCCGAAAATGGGCTCTTCGCGCCGGAGGATTTCCAGCACGCGTTCGCGCTTCATCCTCAACAACTGTTCGAGCGGTTGCGACGGTTTGTGTTTTGCGACGAAATCCAGCCACAATTCATGATCGGACCGGCCCACGTAATCGTCCCAGTTCACGCCGTGCGTCTGCCCGTAGCCGAGTTCGCGGACCACCTCGAGGAAAGCCTGTTCGTGGCGGCCCTCGCTGTCCACGATCACGCCGTCCATGTCGAAGATGACCGCTTTGAAATCCAGTTCAGACACGGGTGGCGGCGAGCTCGAGAACTCGTTTGAATTGTTGCGCGGTCAACGGCGTCACCGACAGCCTGGATTGCTTCAAGAGCGGCATCTCACGCAGAATCTTGTCGCTCTTGATGGTCTCCAAGGTCACGGGTTGGACGAGGGCTTTAACCGGAACCAAGTTCACACACGACCAATCACCTTCCGTCGCGGTCGGGTCCGGATAGGCTTCCTTCGACAGGCGGGCGAGACCGACGATCTGTTTGTCCGTGACGCTGTGATAGAAGAAAACCAAATCCCCCTTCTTCATCCCACGAAGATTGTTGCGCGCCTGAAAATTCCGGACGCCGGTCCAGGCGGTGCTGCCGTCGGTCAGGAACTGCTTCCACGAGTAGGCTTCGGGTTCTGATTTAACCAGCCAGTAATTCATCGCGCGGTATTTTTGGACAACCCGCGCGCAAGGTCACGCCAAAAGCTGACCGGGCCGGATTTCCCGCCGCTTGCCTGGGATGAACTCCAGGTTCCGTGCAGTTCACAGTGCAGACCGATCCGGATACCGATCCGATGCATGATCACGGCAAGCAACGTTTGTGAAGCGAGCGCAGCTTGCGCCAGATTCAAACCGAAATGGTGATTTGCCCGCGCCAAACATTCTGGCTAAATGTCCACATGGGTCTGGCTGAGAATCTGGAGCAAATCGAACAAAGGATTCGCGTCGCGTGCGAACGGGCCGGACGCACACGCGACGCCGTGCTCCTGCTAGCCGTCACCAAAACGCATCCACCCGAAACCATCCGCGCGGCCACGGAACTCGGACTGACTTGCTTTGGCGAAAACAAAGTTCAGGAGGCGAAGTTCAAGATTCCCAACAGTCCCGGCAACGCGCGCTGGCATTTCATCGGTCATCTGCAATCGAACAAATGCCGCGATGCGGTGGAGTTGTTTGAAATGATCCAGAGCGTGGACAGCCTTGCCATTGCGCGGGAAATCAACAAACGCGCCGAGCAAGCCGCGAAGACGATGCCGATTCTGCTGGAGATCAACGTCGCGGGTGAAGGCAGCAAGTTTGGTTATCAACCGGAGCAGATGCTGGCGGACCTACCCGCCATCAATACCCTGCCCCGTTTGGAAATCCATGGTTTGATGGCCATTCCACCGTATGCGCCGGTGACGGAGAAAGCGCGGCCATACTTTCAGAAGCTACGCGCGTTGAAGGCACAAGCGGAAGACCTGCTCGACGCTCCCCTGCCCCACTTGAGCATGGGGATGAGTGATGATTTCGCAGTGGCCATCGAGGAAGGAGCGACCATTATCCGGGTGGGGACGGCGCTGTTTGGAGAACGCACCACGAGAAAAGCCGAAGGAAACGGCTGACAGAATTTTCCTTCATTTCGCGGCGATTTCCCGTACCTTGCACGGGTGACGATTGAGACTTTCAAGCGGGAGATTGCCGAGAGCGTGAGGGCTTACGACAAGTTCGTGGTCTGTCTGGACAAGACGCCGGAGGATTTTGAAACCGTGCTCGTCTCGCTGGTGCAAAAGGCCATCAAGGCTTACGAATCGCGCGGGGCCAACCTGCGCCACGGCATCGCCCTGGACAAGCAGGTGACGGTCATCCTAAGCCAGAGCGACAGCCCGCGTCCCTTGTGCGGAATTTATTTCAACCTCCATTCGCCTTACAAACGGAACGCCCTGCCGCAGACGGTGAAACCGTTGACGGAAACCCTCGGCGAAAATCCACAAAAACCGGAGGCGTAACCGGCGGGGACAATCGCTGTTCGCGCTGCCTTCGCGGCAGAGTCAATTACTCCGCACATCGTCGCCTTGCCGGGCTTCGCCGGCCACCAGGTCCGCGACGATGTATTGCTCCCGTTGCCAGGCGTTGATCCTGACCTCGCCCACCTTCAATCCATCCCGGTAAATGAACATCCGTCGCTCCGCTTTCGGCAACTGGCCGAGCGGGAAATCCAGCACCACAAACCGTCCTGCCTCATGGTAGCGCACGACCTTTCCCACCAGCGTGTGCTCCGGGGTTATGATCAGGTCAGGCGACTTGCCGGTGGTCTCGCCCTCCGCACCGGGCAAGCGATTACCGCTCTCCGCACCGCCGACTTTGGCGACGGATGGATCGAACTTCGCCTTGCCGTTGCCGGCGCAGCCGCCGCCAAGCATCGCCCCGGCCATGAGCATTACGATCCACTTTCTCATAAACGCAGTTAAGCGGGGACGCCGCGTCAGGTCAATTCACGTTTCGGTGATGATCGTGTCGCTGTGTTCATAAGCGGGCGCACAGCAACACAGCAGGCGCATAGGCTCGGTGCCGGTGTTCCACAGTTTGTGCTTCTGACCCGGCGGGATGGCAATGGCATCGCCCGCTTTGACGACCCGCACTTCGCCTTCAAGGCACATGCGCCCGGTGCCGTGCGTGATGTAATAAATTTCCTCCGCCACAGGATGATAATGCTCCTGCGTGCTGGCACCCACGGGCAAGCGCGCCTCCGCCAGACTCTGCCGGCGAAGGACGGAATTGCGATGGGCCAGCAGCTCGCGGATTTCCGAGCCGTCCTTCGTGATGAAAGCGGGCATGTCGTCCAGATTCCGGATGTCCATGATGATGCTTGAGTTGGTGGTTACACTTCAGTCTGGGCCACCGTTCGAGGAACGGGCGTTTTGCCGAGGCTGACCTGTCCCAGGATCACGCCTGCGGCAATGAGGATCATTGCCAGCCAGAAAGTCGAAGTGATTGGTTCGCCCAGCCAGAAGTGCGCCCAAATCATGGTGCTCAAAGGGATGAGATTGTTGAAGAGCAACACCTGGCTGGTGGGCCAATGGCGCAGCGCATTGTTCCAAAGCCCGAAGGCCAGCGCGCCCCCGGCCACAATGCAATAGGCATGAATTCCCAGCAGTTTGGCATCAAGTGCCAGTCCTGAACCACCAACCTCCAGTAGCGCGAACGGCATCAGGCACAAACCCGCCCGCCACATCGTGTGCGCCGTGACTTCCGCGCCGCTGAGGTTGCTGGTCAAGGCCCGGCACTGGCGGCCGAAATTCGTCCATAACACACTGGCGGTGAGTCCGAGGATTTCACCGGGCAGACTCACATCACGCGCCCCAAGCGCCGGTCCGACCAGCACCGCCACTCCCCCCAGCGCCAGCACCGCCGCTCCGTAACGCCACGCTGCGCGCCGCGTGCGACCAGGCCAGCCCTCCCACAGCAGCGCCCACACCGGCGCCGCGCCCAGGTAAAGCGCCACGTGCGAGGCCGAAGTGTAACGCAACGCCCAATTGAACGTTACGATGTACGCCGCCAGACTCAGACCGCCACGCCACCAAAGCTGTCGCTTCAAAGCCGGAGATGGCGCGTGCCGGACCCCCAGCCAGCGGGTCCAACGAAACACGCCCAAGAGGATCAAACCCGCGAGCAGGAAGCGTGTTCCCCCGGTCCAGATCGGCGGCCATGATGCCACCAGGACTTTCGTCCCGGTGTTGTTGCCGCCCCACAGGAACACGGCAAACAAGAGGCTGGCCGCAAGGAAGGCGTTGTTTCGTGGCGATGACACGCGACGAGTTAGCCAGCCCCGGCGTTGCGCGCCAATGAAATTTCCGACTGATGAATTTGTTTGACCGCCCCGGGGTTGAACCTAACTTGGCGGCCATGGATCATTCACCTGGATTTCTCAAGCTCGTCAGCGAAGCCAAACAACACGTCGAAGAGGTTACCGTGGCCGAAACCCGCGCCCGGCTTGCGACCAATCCCCAAGTGGTGCTGATGGATGTGCGCGAGGACAATGAATGGATCGCTGGGCATGCCGCCGAAGCGGTTCACTTGGGCAAAGGGATCCTTGAGCGGGATTTGGAGAAGCTTTATCCCGACCCGAACACGGAAATCATCATGTATTGCGGCGGCGGATTTCGTTCGGCGCTCACGGCCGAAGCTGCGCAAAAGCTGGGCTATCGCAAGGTCTATTCGCTGATTGGCGGCTACAAGGCGCTGGCCGCGGCGGACTGGCCCATGAAACGCGAAGGCTGATTCAATTCCACCTCATTCCACCTCCTCACAGACCAGACAACGGCAACAAATCTGCATGCGAAGCCGTTCAGATGACAGACTGCGGGTGAACAGCCGGGCGCTGGCGGAAGCACACCCGATGGAGCGCGTTGACCAACGCCACCACCTTATCGCGCGCGCACTCGCCCATGAGACAAATTTGCAGCCAGTTGCGGCGGCGCAGATAGTCGCTGTTGTAACTGAGCAAATAGCCCGCCTCCTGCAGCGAGCCGCCAATCTGGACCGAATTCAAGTCCGCCGGCAGGGCAAGGGTGACAACTGCAGGCGATGTACGGGTATCATGCCCCACCAGGTCAAAGCCGATTTCAACCAGGCGGGGCCGCAGCCATAGCGAGGTCTCCAGCAGATCCTGAAAGCGCTTTTCCCAATGCACGCCCTGAACCGCCGCCTGCAGCGCGTGGAGCAAGTTGGACGAGAAGGTGAAGGGAATGCCGTCCTGCCGCGCGTAATATCCAAGATCGAGATAGCGAGGCAATTTTTCCGCCGGATTGATCGTGTGGTGATGGAAAACCATTGAAACGCCAGGGTAGGATCGCAGTCCTTTGCCGCTGGCGCACGACGCCAGATAAACGCCGGTCAAATCCACCGGCACCACGCCTACACTGCTGATGGCGTCGAGACACAACTTGACGCCGTATTCGGCGCATAATTCCTTCAACGCCGTCAGATCATTCAACACGCCGGTCGAGGTTTCACAATGCGCACACCAGACCCAGCCGGGCGCTGGTGTCGTGGCCAGCTTGCGGCGAACGAGTTCAAGGTCCAGCGGTTGGCCCCACGGTGCATCCACGGCGGTGAAACTCAGATTCCATCTCCGCGCGTGGTCCACCAGACGCTCGCCAAACTCGCCATTGCTCAATACCAGGCCGGGTCCGCCGAGCAGTGAGAGTTGCGCCCCCACGACGTCGTTAGCCAGCGTCCCCGACCCGACGAATAACTCGACGTGCTGCGCCCGGACCAGTTCCGTGAGCAAATGCTTTGTGGCCTGGAACTCGGTCTTGAAGCTCTCCGCCCGATGTGATTCGGGCGACTGTTCGAAGGCGCGGCGCACCTCGCGGCGCACGGCAACCGGGCCCGGGAGAAAATTCACGGCGCTGGGATGGAAGGATCGCGCCGGTGATGAGCGCAGGAACTCGCGGGCGGTGACCTCAAAGGTTTCCAATGTGATGTACATCGGTTGGAACTGCGCGTCGCCCGTGCCCACCACCGGACCAAAGGGCACAAAGCCCAGGTGCTGGTAAAGTTTTTGTTGGCGCGTGGTGCCCGAAATGATGGCGAGGTCGTAACCCATCTCCACGCCGTGCTGCCAAAGCAAGGCCAGGATCCCCTGCAACACCCGAGCGCCGCGGAATTTCTTTTCAACAGCCAGCAGCCGGATTTCGCACACAGTGCGTCCGGCCGGCAGGTAGGAGTCCAGATCGGGGAGCTTTTGATCCAGCGAGAATGGCCGCTTCCCGCGCACGGCGAGCATCCCTACGAGTTTCTGATCGCACAGGCAGATCAGGTAAGTGTTCTCGGCATGGAATTTGTCCACCAACCGCCCCGCCGCGCTCCGCTCATGTTGCGGGATCTCCTCGACGAACGTCCGGTAGTTGAGCCGGTGGATCTGCTCAAACTCCCAGTCTTCGGTGGCGAATTTGAACACCAGTAGTGGCGCTGCGCTCATAATTTGGGACGTTCCGGTTTGGCTGCCATCCGACGACGGGCGGCAAGCGCGGGGATTTCTTCCACGATATTTCGACGGTGCGCAAACAAAATCATCAGGCCCAAAAGACAGACGATGGCGGTGCCCAAGCCATCCGGCCTGATCCAATAACCGACCAGCGGCAGGCCGACGTAAGCGATCAGACCGGGCAAGACAGTTCTTCGCGTCAGGGCGAAACCAGCAGCGAATAATGCCGCATAGACGATGGTCAGTTGATGATCCAAGACCAGCAATGCTCCGAGGGAGGTGGCCACACCTTTGCCACCATGGAAGCGGAGTTGGGCTGGCCAGATGTGGCCCGCCACCACCGCGAGCATCGCAATTCCCGCCAGAAGGTCGCTGCCGGTGAAATGTCGGGCTGCCCAAACGGCCAGGACCCCCTTCCCAAAATCGCCGAGGACGGTGAGAAAGAATCCTTTCTTGCCGAGCAACCGGCCCACGTTCCGCGCCCCGACACTTCCGCTGTCCAACTCCCGGATATCCTGTCCCTTCAGCGCGCGGACCAGATAGTAACCCGTGGTAAAGCAACCCAGCACGTAGGCCACCAGCGCCATGCAGGCAGCCTCCCTGCCGTTGGCCGCCTGCAATTGTTCCATCCATGCCATGTCTCAAATGGTATTGGTTGCGTGCATTGACAGCAAGCCGGCTCTGAAATCAGCCGAACAATAAGGGTTGTAGGGAAATCCTCGCGGGCTTTTGCTTCCGTCAATTTGTAGGCACATGGTCAGTTTGACGTTAAGGCCGACTTAACCAAAAAGCCCTTCACTGGGCGAGCATTATCTTTCGCAAGCCACCCACAGCAAATCCCATCGCCAGTAAACGCTTGCGGCGGGGAAGAAATCCTCCTTGGCCGCACCTCCTTGCCGGTGGATAGTTGTCATGTGCCAAACCTGCTTACAACCCTCGCCACTGAACTCGAACGCCCGCGTCAACTGCCGGCGCAGGTGATCAATCATCTTTGCGGCACTTACAGCCTTGACCGTGACGCCATCGGCTCGTTCCTGGTCCAGCACCTGCCCGGGTTGGAGGACTATGAGATTGATCTGATTCTATCGCCGCTATTCACCCCAAGCCTCACAGACCAAGCCGTCTTTGCCGAATTGCTCGGACGCGTTTCCGTGCCGGCTGAGGAATGGCCGGGCATGGTTCAGCAACTCGTCGCCCGCCCGACGCTGGCCCGCCTGATTACCGAGGATGAACAAACCCATTCCGTTCCTCTGCACCTGGTGGCCATCGAGCGTTATGTGCATCGGCTGCGACTGGATGGCACCATTCCCGAACCGCTGTTTCAACTGCTCATGCACCTGCCGCCACCGGACGACCGCCCCTTGTTAAAAGCCGTGGCGCGCCGTGCCATCTGGGAACATGACGAACGCCGCGACTTGCTGGTGCGGTATCTTACGTCAGCCGTGAGCGCCGAAACCTATTCCCTGAGCGACGTGGTCGAGTTGCACAAACTGGCGGAAGTTTATGAGCCGGCGGATGTGGCTGATTTGATGGCGCGAATTCCTCACTGGCTGCAAGTCTTGGAACAGGAAATCAATGCCGCGAGCAACGCAAAACCTTTCTTCAATGAACGCGTCCAGGAAATGCACGGTGGCGGACGCGACCAGCGCCGGCAGGACAACACCCGCCTGACGGCCAGGGAAAACGAGCGTGCGTTTCTGCTCCGTTTACAGCAAGTATTGGGCGGATGAACTCTGAGAAGTGTCAGCAACTGCCCGCCACCCAGAGCAATGGCAACGGTCATGACCCTGCCCTGCCCTCGGCTGAGCAATTGCGCACCGCCACTGCGTTCCTCGAACAAGTCGCGGCCAATCGGGCCTTGCTTGCCGCTTTGCCGGTCGAGGAGCGCACGCGTTTGCTGAAGGCAGCGGGCGATGTTTACTGTCCGGACGTGCGCGCTCGGCGACGTTTGGTGAAGGCGCGTTCCCGTCAGCGCCGCAACGACAAATTGGAGCGGGATCAAACCGTGCTCAACGAGACGGGCATCCGCACGTTGCGCCGCAAGCCGGTCTTCACCACCCCGAATCTGCCGCCACCTCCCGCGACCGAGCCGCAGGAAGTTGAAGCCGAGGCAGAGGCTCGTGAAGTGATCGAGCCGCAGAACTGTTACATCTGCAAACAGGATTATTCGACGATTCACCATTTCTACGATCAGCTTTGCCCGTCGTGTGCGGAACTAAACTGGCGCAAACGCGGCGAACTGGCGGACTTGCGCGGTCGCGTGGCGCTGCTGACAGGCGGTCGCGTGAAGATCGGTTATCAGGCCGGCATCAGACTGCTCCGCTCCGGCGCAATGCTGATCATCACCACCCGCTTTCCGCGGGACGCGGCGCTGCGCTACGCGGCCGAGTCGGATTTCGCCGATTGGAGTCACCGCTTGGAAATCTTCGGCCTCGACCTGCGCCACACGCCAAGCGTCGAGGCTTTTTGCCGGCACGTCCGGCAAACTCATGGCCGCCTGGATTTCATCATCAACAATGCCTGCCAGACCGTGCGGCGTCCGCCGGATTTTTACGCGCACATGATGGAACGAGAGACGGCCTCGTTGCATGACATGCCGGAGAATGCGCGCAAGCTCCTTGGCGCGTACGAAGGCTTGCGTGGTTATCACATGCTGCCGGAGGGTGGAGCGCCGGTTTCCGACCCGGCACGTTTCCATGATGAACAAATTCGAGCTGGATCGGAGACCGTCGCGCCGGGCTTGGCGCGTTCAATATCCGCAATCGCCGGGCTCACCCACGCCGCGGAATTGTCGCAAGTGCCGCTGTTGCCGGATGAACTCGCGGCGCAGAAAGGTTTGTTCCCCGAAGGCAAACTCGATCAGGACTTGCAGCAGGTGGATTTGCGCGAACGAAATTCGTGGCGCTTGATGATGGCTGAAGTGCCATCAGTCGAATTGCTGGAAGTGCATCTTGTGAACGCCATCGCCCCCTTCATCCTGAACGCCCGTCTCAAACCGCTCATGCTGGCCACGCCAGAGCGCGATAAACACATCGTGAACGTTTCAGCCGTGGAGGGACAGTTCTACCGCAAATTCAAAACCACGCGCCATCCGCACACGAACATGGCCAAGGCGGCGTTGAACATGATGACGCGCACCGCGGCGGCGGATTACCACGCGGAGGGCATTCACATGAACGCGGTGGACACCGGCTGGGTGACGGACGAAGACCCGGTGGAAACCGCCGTGCGCAAGCAACGCGAGCATCGCTTTCATCCGCCCTTGGACATCGTGGACGGCGCGGCGCGGATCGTGGACCCGATCATCGCCGGCTTCAACACCGGCGAACACCTCTGGGGTAAGTTCCTCAAGGATTACGCGCCGACGGATTGGTGAGCACATCGCCAAGCTGCAGAGTTGACTCCGCGCCAAGGTTTGCTGGCCGCCCGCGGCGATTGACAGGTGAGCTTGGATGAATCAGTGTGGTTTCGGAAGTTAATGCGGAGCGGTTGAATAGCGCGCGGCGGCGGCGCGTCAACGGTTAAGGTCAGCCGGGCGTCGTTGAGGGCAGGCAATCAACTGTGTGCTCACTATGAAAACGCGGACATCATCAATCTGGATTACAGGTTTCGTTTTCCTGCTGACAGGCATTGTGGTCGGACTGGCTCAGAATGAAGCTGATCCCGTCCCATCCGCACCACCCGCCACAGCAACGGAAACGGAGATTGCCATACCAATAAATGTCGGCGACCGGGGAGATGCTTCGTTGTCGAAAGTTCAGCTTTCCCCTTGGGCCGGCGAAATCCTGAAGCTGACGAAGGCCGGCATTGAAGACGGCGTCATCTTCTCCTTCATTGACAACTCCGGCACGTTCAACCTCAGCGCGGAGCAAATCATCCACCTCAGTAATCAAGGCGTATCCAGTGACATCATCACCGCCATGCTCCAACATGATGCGGACGTGATTTCCGGTGTGCGGCCCCTGACGATTTCCAGCGAGCCGGCCCGCGAACCGTTATTTCAAATCAGTTTCAACCATAACTTAACACCGTCGCAAAAGCCTTTGCCCCCGGCCAACTCCCCTGCCCCTTCGGATACTGCGTCGAGCCAACCAGCCACAATGACAAAAACTGGAGGTTCACCGGAATCCAATCGCAACCCCGGCCAAGCAGAGTCGGTTCAATGGGAGTTGCCGGTCATCGAAGAACCTCCGCCCATCCGGCTGGCAGATTTCGGTCCGCAGCGAACCACCTCTCCCGCTGAGCGCAGTCTCTATCCGGTGCGCCAGCCGCATCCTGTGCCGGTGACGGCGCCGATTGTCATCATGCAAGTTTCGGGGCCAACTCCCAACACAGTCGTCATTTCCTTCACTTCACCAGCCGCGCGCTGAGCAGCACGGCGGAGGAGTGCCATTGTGAGCCGACGTCCTGGCGTTTCCTTAGCATGCTGAATCGCACGCTTGATCATTCCGCCAACACCTGAATCCGCGCGTTGCGGATTTGCACCGAATCGCCGCCGCGGCTCAATTCCTGAAATCCGATGTGCCCCCGGCGCGGACGATCCTTGATGGCGGGCGCATCGGTACCGTCATGCCGCTTCACTGTCTTCGTTTGCTCCTCGAGATTGATGTCTTGGATCGCCTCCCCATTAAGCCCGACCTTCAGATGATCCCCTTTGAGAGTAATCACGTACCGATTCCATTCCGTGGGCCGGTAAACCTGCTTCGTCGGCGCGACGGCGCGATACAAGCCGCCCGTCAGTTCGGAGTCTTTCGCCTCGGTATTGTAGCGCAGGTCGGCCATTTGCAGTTCCATGCCGTCGAACGCGGGGTCGCCACGCATCGGCACGCGAAGCGCGCAACCGCTGTTGCCGCGTTCGCCCAGCTTGAATTCGAATTCCAGGATGAAGTCGCCGTATTCCCTTTCGCTCATCAACCAGGTGCCGCGCGGATTGCTGCCGTGCAGCACGCCCTCTTTCACCTGCCACACCACGCCGGCGGCGGCAGGTTTGCTGACGTCATCCCAGCGGCGCACGGTCCAGCCTTCCGGCACTCCGTCCTTGGGAAACAATGGAACAAACTTCCCCTCTGCTCCGACCAAGTCTTCTGCGCCGGCCACCACGAAGCCCAGCGCAGCCATCAGGGTAATCATTCTGCTGTTCATAATGGGTGAGCGTAATCCCAGATACTCCGACCGGCAACTACGGAACATTGCAGAGCCTTACACTACGAAAGTACGCCTCTTGAACCGCCTGTACCTGTCCGCGTGAAGAGCCGGAGTCTCGGGCGCTAAATCAGTTCCGCCTCCTTACGTCGTCGGCTACAGTTCAAGGGTTCAACACGCGAAAATGCGCTTCGCGGTAATCGCTCCTGTAATCTCGCCCTCGCCAATGAAGAACCTTCTGACTATTCTCCGCCCATGCAACTGCGTCGTCTCCTGCGTTGGTTTCTGTGGACTTTCCTTGGCTTGGTATTGTTTGTAGCGCTGCTGGCCGGCTCGCTGTGGTGGTATCTCAATCCCGCGGTTCAACGCACGAACGCGATCCAGTACGGCCAGCGCGGTGACCGCACGCTCGCGCTGGATGTCATCAAACCCACAAAGCCAAACGGCTTCGGGGTCCTTGTGCTGGTAAGCGGCGGCTGGAAATCCGGTGATCCTGGCACCTTCGGCCAATGGATTGCCGCCCCGCTCTTGCGCCGAGGTTATACGGTGTTTCCGATTTATCATATCTCACAACCCGACGCGTCCGTGATGGAAATCATTGAAGACACGCACCGCGCGGTGCGCTTCGTCAGGCATCATGCCAAGGAGTACGGCGTGGATTCAAACCGACTCGGAGTCTCGGGCGGCAGTGCGGGTGGCCATCTGAGTTTGATGCTGGCCACGCGGGGCGGACCCGGCGCTTCTGACACCAACGATCCGGTGAATCAGGAGAGCAGCGCGGTGCAGGCGGCGGCCATATTCTTCCCCGTCACCGATCTTCTGAACCTGGGCAAGTCCACCGAGAATCTGGGTGACGGCGGCCCGCCGAAAAGCTTCCGCCGCGCGTTCGGCCCGGAGTCCACGAATCTGGCTGTCTGGAAGGTTATCGGACGTGAGACGTCCCCGATCTACCATGTCACCACAAACATGCCGCCGGTGTTGATCTATCACGGTGATGCCGACACGCTCACTCCGTTGGAACAATCCGAGTGGTTTCAAGCCAAAGCACGCGAAGCGGGTCGCACGGTCAAGATTGTGGTCCGCCGCAATGCAAAACACGGCTGGCTGCGGATGGTGTTCGATCTGCGCAAATTCGCCGACTGGTTCGATCAACACTTACGCGAAGCCAGATGAAATCCGAGGCATGTGGAGGCTTCCACGCTACTTGACGCGGCGTGGCCGGCCCGTCAACTTCGTCCCGATGTTTTCTGGTGACACATCTCCCGCCAGTCCCGCGCGTTCGCCGGTGTTTTCCGTGCGCGGACTCACCAAGATTTATGGTTGGGGTGAAACCGAGGTCCGCGCGCTGGCCGGCGTGGATTTGGACCTGCACGAAGGCGAACTGGTTGTGCTGCTCGGTCCCTCGGGCAGCGGCAAGACCACCTTGCTCAACAATCTCGGTGGCCTCGATGTGCCCACGGCAGGCAAACTTCGCTATCGCGATATGGACCTCACTTGCGCGGATGAAGATCAACTCACCCGCTTTCGCCGCGACAGCGTTGGATTCATCTTTCAGTTCTATAATCTGATTCCGAGTTTAACGGCGCGCGAGAATGTAGCGTTGATCACGGAGATCGCGCGCGACCCGATGCCAGCCGAGGATGCACTGGAACTTGTCAATCTGGGCGCGCGTCTGGATCATTTCCCGGCGCAACTTTCCGGGGGGGAACAACAGCGAGTCGCCATCGCCCGTGCGATTGCCAAGCGCCCGGAAGTCTTGTTATGTGACGAACCGACCGGGGCGCTGGATGTCCGCACCGGCATTGTAGTGCTGGAGGCCATCGTGCGCGCCAATCGCGAACTCGGCACCCTCACCATCATCATCACCCACAATGCCGTCATGGCCGGCATGGCCGACCGGGTGATTCATTTTTCCGATGGCCGGGTTCATCATGAACATCGCAACCCGCAGCGCGCGCCGGTCAGCGGTCTGGAATGGTAATCGCCGGGCAATGATCTCGAATCTTGATCGCAAACTCTGGCGCGACCTCGCCCGGCTCAAGGGCCAGGCACTGGCCGTCGCGTTGGTCATGGGTTGTGGTCTGGCGATGATGATCATGGCGCGCAGTCTCATCTTCTCGCTCGAAAGCACGCGCAGTGAGTATTACCAGATCAACCGCTTTGCCGAAGTCTTCGCGCATCTGAAACGCGCACCGGACTCAATTGCGATGCGCGCGGCGGAAATTCCGGGCGTGGCGACAGTGCAATCGGGAATTTCAGTTCAAGTCACGCTCGACATTCCCACCATGGACGAGCCAGCCAGCGGCATGGTGCGGTCGTTGCCAGATTTTGGCGAACCGCAATTGAACCGCCTGTACCTCCGTGCCGGCCAATGGCTCAAACCCGGGGCGCGCGGCGAAGTGCTGGTGGGTGAAGCATTCGCCAAGGCCAACGACTTGAAACCCGGCGACCACATCGCCTTGCTGTTGAATGGCCGCCGCCAGGAATTCCGTCTGGCGGGCATTGTGCTTTCGCCGGAATTCATTTTTGAATCGCGCCCCGGCGCGGCGCTGCCCGACAACCGCACCTACGGCATCTTCTGGATGCAGTACGAGGAACTGGCGGCCGCCTATGATCTCGATGGCGCGTTCAATTATCTCGCGCTCACGCTGGCCCCCGGCGCGACGGCCCGTCCGGTCATTGCCGAACTGGACCGGCTGCTCACACCTTACGGTGGGCGTGGCGCTTACGGCCGGGCGGACCATCCCTCGCACATCCGCGTGTCCGACGAAATTCGCGTGCTGCAAACCCTGGCCATTGGATTCCCGCTCGTGTTCCTGAGCGTGGCGGCGTTCATGACCAACGCGGTGCTGTCACGTCTGCTGGTGTTGCAGCGCGAACAGATCGCCATTCTGAAAGCCTTTGGGTTCTCGAATCGGCAGATCGGCTTGCACTACCTCAAGTTCGCCTTTGTGATGGTTGCCATGGGCACAGTGTTGGGCTGGATTGGCGGTATTCTGATGGGCCATCGTATCGTGGCGTTGTATCATCTTTTCTTTCGTTTTCCGGAATTGCACTTCCGCCTGGACCGCTCGGCGCTGGCGCTTGCCTTGCTTGTTTGTGCGGGGGCTGCCGCCGCGGGCGTCATTGGCGCGGTGCGCCGGGCCGCGCGCTTGCCACCCGCCGAGGCCATGCGTCCTGAGCCGCCGGCCAATTACCGGCCGGCGTTCATCGAGAAAACCGGAATCGCGCACCTTCTCTCTCACACGTTCCGCATCGCCGTGCGCAATCTGGAACGCAAGCCGATGCAGGCAGTTTTCACGGTGGCCGGCATGGCGCTGGCCACGGGAATCTTGATCGTCCCCAATGCCTTTCGCGATGGCGTGGACGAGGTGATGGATTTCCAGTGGGACGTGATCCAACGACAGGATGTCGGGATTGGGCTGGTGGAACCCGCCAGCGTTTCCGTGCGACATCTGTTTGCGCAATTGCCCGGCGTGGTGACGGTCGAACCAATCCGCTACGCCGCGGCGCGAATTCATTTCGGCAATCGCAACCGGCAACTCGCCATTCAGGGACTCACGACCGAGGGCCAGTTGAGCCGGGTTTTGGACGCCAACACGCGTCAGATTCCCCTGCCGCCTGCTGGACTGGTGCTGTCCGCCAAACTGGCGGAAGTCTTGAATGTCAAGGTGGGGGATGAACTGCGGGTCGAAGTGCTCGAAGGTAAACGCCCGGTGCGGCCCGTGCCGCTCGTGGGGCTGGCCGAGGATTTCGCCGGCGTGGCGGCTTACATGGATATTCGCGCGTTGAACCGTCTGCTGGAGGAGGGAGACGTCATTACCGGCGCAACCTTCGCGCTGGATGGCGCGCGGCGCGGAGAATTCTTCCGGGCGCTCAAAGGCGTTCCCCGCGTGAGCTGGGTGGCCATCAAGGATTCACTGCGGGCGAACTTCCGCGAAACCACAGCCGCCAGCATCGGCGTTATTCAGACAATCTATCTCGTGTTCGCCACCGTGGTGGCCTTCGGCGTGGTCTATAACAACGCCCGCATTTCGCTGGCGGAACGCGCGCGCGAACTGGCGACGCTGCGGGTGGTCGGCTTTTCCCGGCGCGAGGTTGGCGCGGTGCTGGTGACCGAACTGGTGATTCTGGCGCTGCTGGCGGTGCCCTTGGGTTTGCTGGTTGGCACTGGCTTCGCCACCGTGATTCTGCACCAGGTTAACACCGAAACCGTGCGCCTGCCGCTGGTCCTGACACTGGGAAATTATTCCTTCGCCGTGCTGGTGGTGACCGTGGCTTCGAGCTTGTCCGCCCTGCTTGTGTTACGAAAGCTCAACCAGTTGAATCTGGTGGGCGCGTTGAAAGCGCCTGAGTAGTCGCCGGGAGTCAATTCTCTGCACCGTCATCAGTTTGGAACGCGGGTCATGCGGGTGGCAACGATCCGGCGGGCCGTCCATCGAGCGCCTCGCGCACGGTCTGCGCGAGACCAAGGCGAGTATAGGGCTTCTGCAGGAAGCGGGCGTTGTTGTTGCGGGCGAGAAAATCGGTGCTGATGTCGTCCACCGTGTAGCCGCTGGCGAAAATGATTTTCAACCCGGAGCGCTCCCTGCGAAGCTTCTCAGCCAGTTCCACTCCGGAAACGCCCTCCGGCATCACCATGTCGGTGAAGAGCAGGGAAATGTCATCCTTGTGGCGATCCCAAACGTCAAAAGCTTCCCGGCCGCTGGCGGCCTCAAAAATCTGATAGCCACATTCTTCGAGAATGAGATGGGCCATGTCCCGCAGCACGGGTTCGTCTTCGACAATCAGGATGCCCTCATGGCCGCCGCGCACGGAGGCGGTCTGTTCGGGGATGGCACTGGCCGCCTGGGCCATTTCGCTCCCGGCCGGCAGGAAGACACTGAAGGTGGTGCCCTTGTCAAGTTCGCTGGCTACTTCGATCCAGCCCTCGTGTTGTCTGACGATGCCGTAAACGGTGGCGAAACCCAGGCCGGTGCCCTTGCCCACTTCCTTGGTGGTAAAAAAGGGTTCAAAGATGCGACTGGCCGTGTAGTTATCCATGCCGCAACCGGTGTCGCTGATGCGCAGGCACACGAAGCGGCCAGGCCGGCTTTCAGGATGAATCTGCGTATGATCTTCCGTCAGGGAAACCGGCGTAAGGCTGATGGTGAGGTTGCCGCCCTTGGGCATGGCGTCGCGGGCGTTGACGGCTAAATTCATGATCACCTGCTCGATCATGCCGGCATCCGCCAGTACGGCCGGCAAGTCCGGCGGGGGATTGAATTCGAGCGTAATGGTTTCGCCGAGGAGCCGATGCATCATCTTGCTCATGTTGCCGACCAGTTCGCGCAAATTGAGCGGCTGCGGCTGCATGACGTTCTTGCGACTGAACATGAGCAACTGCCGGGTCAGGCCGGCGGCGCGTTCGGCGGCGAAGTAGATGGCTTGCAAAGAGTCCAGTAATCCGGGCGTCAAACCGGGTCGCGCCATCATGATGCCGGCGTGACCCTGAATGATGGTGAGCATGTTGTTGAAATCATGCGCCACTCCGGCGGCCAGCAGTCCCACGGATTCCATCTTTTGCGACTGCCGCAACTGGCCTTCAAGATTCAGCCGGCTGGTAATGTCTGCCACGTAACAATGCACGACGCCATTGGCTGGCACGGGATGCAATGACAAGGACAACGTGCGGCCGTGGACGCGCGTTTCGATGCCGGACTGGGGTTCGCCGCTGGCTAGACAGGCTTGAACCTGCTGGGCAATCTCCGGCGGCAAAACGGCGCGCGGGTGCTCCACCTCCATGGCCGCTGCGAGCTTCTGCGCCGCTTCATTGAAGTAGGTAACCGTGCCGTCCTGCGCAAGCTCAAGGGCCGGGTTGGGATTTAGTTGAGTGAACGCGGCCAGTTTGTGAAGGTCCGCTTCGTTGTGACTGCGTTCAACAGCCAGCGCCAGTGCGGTGGCCACCGCCATTAGAAACTGCACCTCCTCGCCGGTAAAATTTCGTTGCTTCCGGGTGTGGATGCCAAGCACGCCGTAGGGTCGCTGCCGGGTGGCGATGACGGCGGTCACGCCGCTCACAATGCCGTGTTCCAGCAACAGCAACGACGGTTTGAAACGCTTCTCGGTGCGCAGGTCGCCAACGACGACCGGTTCGCCGCTGAGCATGGTGAACCCCGCCTGGGAGCGGTGGTCTGCATCCACCGTCACTCGATCAAGGTAACCGGCTTTCCAGCCGGTTCCGGCGCGCAGCACCAACTTGTCCCGACCAGGCGACAACTCCAGTACTTTGCAGAACTCCACGTCCAGAGTTTGTGTGGTCAGCATCACGGCCTGGTTGAAGAGCGCGTGGATATCCGTGCCGATCAGCGCAAACTGGCCCAGAGCGGCCACCACCGTTTGCTGCAACGCGCGATTGAGCATGGCGCGTTCGGTTTCGTCGTGTTCGCGCGCGCGCTGCTCGAATGAGGCGGCGAGGGAGTCGAGCGCGCGGGCCAGTTCGCCCAGTTCGCCCTCGCTTTGTGCCAGGCCGGTGCGGCTGGTCAAATCCCCGTTGGCCAGCCGTTGGATGGTTTGGTAAACCGTACGCACCGGTCGCAGAATGATACGCCCGCCCCCAAACCAAACCGCAGCCAACGCCACCAACCCGACGAGCAATCCGGCCCATTTACCCCATCCCACAACATAGGCCAGCAATAACGCCACGGTGGTCGCCACGAACACTGTTACCACCAGGCGCATCCGCACGCTCGAAGTTGGAGTCATTGGCAGTTCTGAATTGTTATCCGAAACGAGCATAACCGCCCATTCAGCTTGATTAAAGCCAATTGTAGAATCTTCACCCACCCTTCCGTCGTCGCCTCCGCCCCCGCACCAGGCCTCGCTGCTTGGGTGTGCCTTTATTTGTCAATTATGTCCTCTGCCAGCCATTCATTTTGACAGTCGGTGGAAGCCCTCTCTAGGATGACGAGCCGGTTGAATATCGGCGGGTGCGATGGATTCAATATCGGAATGGGCTGAGGTTTCTTATGCAAACACATTATCTGGCTTGCGACTTGGGCGCGGAGAGCGGGCGGCTCATGCTCGGCACTCTTGCCGACGGGAGAATCACCCTTGAGGAACTTCATCGGTTTTCCAACCAACCAGTCAAGTCCGGTAACGCGCTGCACTGGAACATTGACGCGCTGTTCGCGGAATTGAAAACGGGACTCAAGCGCGCCGCGGCCCGCCAGCTTCCAATCTCCAGCATCAGCACCGATTCATGGGGCGTGGATTACATTCTCTACGACGCCAAAGACGAGATCCTCAAGCCGGTCTGGCATTACCGTGATGCCCGCACGGCGCGCGGCGTTGAACTCACCAAGGCCAAGGTCGAATGGCCCACGATTTACCGTGAGACCGGTATTCAATTCATGGCGCTCAACACGATTTATCAACTGGCGGCTGAACCTGCGGAACGACTCGCCGCCGCCAAGCAACTGCTCCTCATCGGCGATGCGTTTAATTTCTACTGCTCCGGCGTCGCCCGGAATGAGGTGTCACTGGCCAGCACCACCCAACTCTACAATCCATGCACAAAAAGCTGGTCCAAACCATTACTCGCGGCGCTGGGGTTGCGCGAAGAAATGTTCGCACCCGTAGTGGAATCCGGCAGCCGTCTGGGAGAGTTGAAACCGGATTTGGCCGCCGAAGTGGGCTTGCCGCAGATTGAGGTCATCGCATCGTGCTCGCACGACACTGGCGCGGCGGTGGCAGCCGTCCCCGGCCTCGGTGAGAACTGGGCCTACCTCAGTTCGGGAACATGGTCGTTGATGGGAGTCGAATGGCCGCACCCCATCATCACTGACCAGGGACGTGATTTGAATTTCACGAACGAAATCGGATATGGCGGCACGGCCCGGATTCTGAAGAACATCATTGGCCTCTGGCTCGTTCAGGAGTGCCGGCGTGACTGGGCGCAGCGCGGAGCGGAATATGATTATGCTCAATTGACTGAGATGGCGACTGCGGCGAAGCCGTTTGTCTCGCTGATCAATCCGGCTGATCCGCGCTTTGTCAGTCCCGACGACATGCCCGCCCGGATCGCGGCCTTTTGCCGTGAGACCGATCAACCTGTGCCGGACTCGCCGGGAGCTTTCGTGCGGTGCGCCTTTGAGAGCCTCGCGTTGTATTACCGGATCGTCCTGCGCCAGCTCGAACAGCTCACGGGCAGACAAATTGAGCAACTGCACATCGTTGGCGGCGGCAGCAAGAACATGCTGCTCAATCAATTTGCCGCCAACGCGCTGGGCCTTCCGGTCATCGCCGGCCCGGCGGAATGTACCGCGCTGGGAAACGTCCTGGTGCAAGCCATCACCCACGGTCATCTGGCGTCACTGACGGCCGCGCGTCAGGTGGTGCGAAACTCCCTTCAACTTGTGACGGTTCAGCCACAATCGCCGGAAGTGTGGGATGATGCCTTTGCTCGATTCGAGAAAATCCTGAAGCGGAGTTGATACGCGCATCGCCCGGCCCTCAACCTTCGAGATTCAGCGATCATCGTGAGCGGCTGCCTCACCGGGCTGTGCCGTCACGGGATAAAGCGGCGGATCCACCTCGGCTTCCCAACGATCGAGATGTTTTTTCAAACGCGCGGCGCGTGACTTTTCAGTCTCAGCCAGGTTGCGTTGTTCCCCAATGTCCTTGGCCAGATGGTAGAGGTATTGGGTGCCGTTTGGTTGATCAATGTACTTCCAGTTACCGTGGCGCACGGTTCGATGGGTCGCCACCTGGTTTGCTCCCACGCGACGCCAGAACAACGTGCGCGACCGGCCCCTTTGTTCTCCCGCGAGAATCGGCAGCAAGTCCAGTCCGTCCAGTGGACGCTCCTTTGGCGGTGTGGCCCCGGCCAGCTTCAGCATCGTCGCGGACCAATCCATCATAAGGCCGGTCTGCCGGGAAACTTTGCCCCGCGGCAATCGCCCCGGCCAGCGCGCAATGCACGGCACGCGGATGCCACCCTCCCACAACGTCCCCTTCCCTTTCGCGAGCGGACCGTTGCGCGAAAACCGGTCGCCGCCGTTGTCACTGGTGAACACGACCAAAGTATTTTTGGTCAACCCCTGCTGATCCAGCGTCGCGAGGATTTCACCAACGGACGCATCCATCGCCTCGACCATTTTAACATAGGTTTCGCGCGTGCCCTGCGCCCATTCCTTGAGGGTGATCTGCCGGTCAGCGTCGTCCGGCCCCTGCATTGGCCAGTGCGGCGCGTTGAACGCCACATAGAGGAAGAACGGGCGATCCTTCATTGCTGCGAGAAATTCCAACGCATGCTGTTTGATCAGATAAGTCGAATAACCCTCCATCACCACGGGCACGGTGTTGAGATAAAGATCGGCCTGCCCGTTGTTCTCGCGGTGCGTGAAGTAATCATGATTACTGCTGAGCAAACCAAAGAATCGCTCGAAGCCATGCGCGTTGGGCGCACGATCTTCGGTGTAGCCCAGATGCCACTTCCCGGACATCGCCGTGGCGTAGCCGGCCTCGCGCAACATTTGCGCGATGGTCTTCTCCTGCGCGGGCAGACCCAGATGCCTCCGGCCGGGCGGAATGGACCCTTCTAAACCGCCGATGCGTTGGGGATAACGCCCCGTCATCAGCGCGCAGCGCGTGGGCGTGCAGACCACGCCGTTTGCATAAAAATCCGTGAGCCGCACCCCTTGCCGCGCCAAACGATCTAAATTCGGCGTGCGAATATCGGTCGCGCCGTAACAACCCAGATCGCTGTAACCAAGATCATCGGCCAGAATGAAGAGAATGTTGGCTTGCCGGCTCTCAGCGGCGTGTCCTCCGCCAAACACGGCGATCACAAGCAAGGCGCCCAACAGGCAGTAGCGCGTTTTCATGAGGTTTGATTGATTAGAACGCGTTGACCACCGTTTGGCGAGTGCGATTTGCAGCCGGCTGACGCCGCATAGAAATCACGATTGCCATGCGTCCCGGCCTACGGCATCGTGCCATGAACACAAATTTTCAATTTGCCTATGAATCCCGTTTCCGAAATCGAACCTGTCAGCACGAAAGAGAAATTGAACCAGCTTGATCAGTTGAAGCAGTTCACCACGGTGGTCGCCGATAGCGGTGACTTCGCCACGCTCAAGCAATACGCGCCCCAGGATGCGACCACGAATCCCTCGCTCATCCTCAAGGCGGCGCAGATGCCGGAATACCAGTGGCTCGTGGACAAGGCCATCGCCGAGGCCCACCAATCCGGCGCCAGCGGTGCAACCCTGGTAAGCCAGGTGCTCGATCAACTCTTGATCCTGTTCGGGGTGGAGATTTTGAAAATCGTGCCGGGCCGCGTTTCCACCGAAACCGACGCCAGTCTCTCCTTTGACACCGAAGGTCTGGTGAACAAGGCGCGCCAGTTCATCGCGCTTTATCAACGGCAGGGCATCGCCCGTGAACGCATCCTGATCAAGATCGCCTCCTCCTGGGAAGGCATTCGCGCCTGCGAAATTCTCCAGCGCGAAGGGATCAACTGCAACATGACGCTGCTCTTCTCCCTACCACAGGCCGTGGCGTGCGCGGAGGCCGGCGCCAGACTCATTTCACCCTTCGTGGGCCGCATTCTTGATTGGTACAAGAAGAGTATGGGCAAGGATTTTTCACCCGCCGAAGACCCCGGTGTGCTTTCGGTGAAGGAGATTTACGCCTATTACAAGAAATTCGGTTATGCAACCGAAGTCATGGGCGCCAGCTTCCGCAACAAGGGAGAGATTCTGGAACTGGCCGGTTGCGACCTGCTCACCATCAGCCCGCAATTGCTGGCAGAGTTGCAGGCCGACACGGCGATCGTCGAACGCAAACTCAGTCCGGCGTTTGCCCGGGAAAGCAACCTCGAACGACTGAAGCTCGATGAAATAACCTTCCGCTGGTTGCTGAACGAAGACGCCATGGCCACGGAGAAGACCGCCGAGGGCATCCGCCTGTTTCACGCCGACGCGTTGAAGTTGGAGCGGTTTGTTGCCGGGCGGCTTTGAGTGGTTGTTCTCACCACCCGCACTCGTCACGCCGGGTCACGGTGCTTTAGCCCGGGATTTCGCTCCGCTAATCCGCGTCACCAACATTCCGACCAGCAGAATGGTCAGCGTGCCGATGACCGTTACCAGGAAATTATGGAACGGGCTTTTCCACGCGGCCCACTCTCCGGTCAGTTTCGGCGACAGGCTCATCCAGATGATTACGAACACACCCATGAGCACGCCGGTAGCGGCGGCGGCGTTGGTGGCACGCCGGGAAATCAGCCCCAACAGAAACAGACCCAGCATCCCACCGCTGAAAATGCCGGCCAATTCCCACCAGGCGTCGAGTGCGCTTTTCACGCGGATCATCGCCAGCGCCGTCAGGGTGCCGGCCGTGCCAAAGCCCAGCGTCGCCACGCGCAACACCCGCATGGACTCGCGCGCGTCCGCCCGGGGCCGGAAGTAGCGTTTATAGAGGTCACAAAGCGTCAGGGTGGCGGAACAATTGATGGAACTGGCCAGCGTGGATTGCGCGGCGGCGAAGATGGCGGCAATCACCACCCCGCTTATGCCCACCGGGAGTCCGGCATGGATGAAATGCGGGAACACGGCGTCAGGTTTGTCCTGAAGACTCACGCCCACCGGGAGCAACTCCGGCCGCGCCGTGTAATAGGCAAACAACGCCGTGCCGATGAAGAGAAACACCGCGGAGATCGGCAGATACATCATTGCGCCCAGCCAGACACTTTTCACCGCCTCGCGTTCCGAGCGCGCCGTGGCGTAGCGTTGCACGTAGCTTTGATCAATCCCGAAGTTTTGTAGGTTGATAAAAATGCCGTAGATCAACACCACCCAGACCGTCGGCGCGGCCAGGCTCGTGCCAAAGCTGCCGAGGCTGAACTTTTCGTGCTCGGCCGCGATGCGGAACACCTGGCCCGGTCCTTCCGGCATGCCGAATAGCAGCAATGCCGCGCACGCCAGCGCGCCGCCGATCAACACAATGCTTTGTACCACCTCCGACCAGATCACTCCTTCAATACCGCCCACCAGCGTGTACAGGACTGTGATGACGCCGGTCACGATGATGAGCGTGACGATGTTCCATCCCGTCAACGGGGCTAGCGCCAGCGCGAGGAGATACATGATCGTGCCCATGCGCGCCAGTTGGGTGAGCAGGTAACAGAGCACTGCATAAGTGCGAGCCCAGGCCCCGAATCGTTGCTCCAAATGATGATAGGCGGAAACCTCTCCGGCGCGGCGGTAAAACGGGACAAACCATTTTACCGCCGCCACTGTGGCCAGCGGTATTGCCAGGCTGAACACAAAGCGATTCCAATTTCCCCCTACCGAACTGCCCGGCAGTGCCAGAAAGCTGATGCTACTGACATAGGTGCCGAAGATCGAAATTCCCACTGCCCAACCCGGCACTCCGCCACCGGCCCGCATAAACTGGTCCGGCGTGCCGCTGCGGCGACTGAACCACAGGCCCATCGCCACCATGCCCGCGAGATAGAGCACAATGACACCGAGATCAATGATCGGTAATTGAGCCATAAGAGTGTGCTGATGCGGAAGTGAAGCGCAGTGCTTACCTGGGCCACTGACCGTCCGGCATCGGGCGCAACTGGAGTTTGGCCGGATCCAGCACGGCGTGTTTCACGCGCTGGCGCTTCCAGGTGTAAGTGATATGAACCCGCCCATCCTTGGCTTGCATGACGGCCGGATACGAATACTCGCCCGGTTCGTGTTCCAGCACGAGCGCCGCCTGCCAGTTCTGGCCGTCGGTGCTCACCGCGACATTCAACGGGCTGCGGCCTTTGGCGACGTGATTATAGACCAGCAGATGGCGCCCGTCCTTGAGCGTGACCGCATCCGTGCCTGAATTGGGATTGGGCAATGCCGTCGCCGTCATCGCGCCCCACGTCTGAGCCAGATCGTCAGAGGCGATCTGAAAAATCATGCCCTGACGGGTGCGCCCGAGAGCCATGAGTTTATCGCCGCCCAGAAACAGAATGCTCGGTTGGATCGCGCTGAATTCCTTTCCGTCATTGACCGGTCCGACGCGGCTCCAGGTCTTGCCAAGATCACTGGTGCGCTCGAAATGCACACGCCAGCCGTCGTGCTCGGTGCTGGAGGGACACAGGATGTCGCCGTTGGCCAGTTGCACCGGTTTATTCTTCACCGGGCCGTCAATGTGCTCGGGCAAACGACGCGGCTCGGACCAGGTTTTGCCGCCATCGGTCGAGGTGGTCAACATTCCCCACCAGGTACGCGGGTCGGGACCTACTTTGTAAAACAGCATGAGCGGCCCCTGGCGTGGCTGAAACAAAACCGGATTCCAGCACGGATGCCGGTGCGCCGAACCGTCCGCCTTCAGGTATTGCACGCCGTTGGCAACTTCGACCGGACTGGTCCATTTGCCGCGTTGCAGCCGTGAAACCCAGATGCCCACGTCGGGATGCTTTTCCCGCGTGCCGCCAAACCACGCCGCCACCACTCCGCTCTTCGATTCGGCGATGGTGGAGGCATGGCATTGCGGGAAGGGAGCCGTTTCGTAAATGAAGCCGGATTTTACCAGACCGGGCTGGGCAATGGCGGGCGCAGTCATGATGACCACGAGTCCTGCGTACACTGACAAAGCTCTCAGCGCAATTTCGCGGGTTGAACGACCGAAGCGCAGCCGCCAACGTGAGAAGGTGGCTGCGGTTCGGCACGCCCAAATCCGCCTCCTCACGTCGGCGGCTACAGGCGGGTTGAAGGAGAGAGCAAGCGTGGTTGGGTTCATGGTGGCTTTCAGTTTTTGAGACTAACAATGCAGATGTGATTGCTAGAAAGACCGGCTTGGGAGTCGTGGCGCACGAAGGCAATTTTGCGTCCATCGGGCGAAAAAACACAAGCCTCGGGGCGCGGCGACTTCGCGTCATCCGTGCGCGCGGTCAGTCGCCGGGTTTCTCCGGTGGCCACGTCCGTCACGCAAACACGGTTATCCATCACGTGCGCGATCAACCGCCCGTCTGGATGCCACGTGAAGGCCGAGGCGATGGAATGAACGTTGCGCGTCACCTGCCGGAGCGCCCCGCCGTTCGGAGAAACCGTCCACAGTTGCGCCACGCCATTATCATCCTTCATCAGGAACGCGATTTGGAATCCGTCGGGCGAACAGCGCAGCCAGTGCCGCGGGCCCTGGATACCGGGAAACTTGCGGTCAGCGGTAAAGGTGAGCCTCCTTTGCTTCACGCCTTGGGGTGGGAACGGCGCGCGTGTTGCCGTGCCCGCCAGCGGGCCTTCCCCCGTCTGCGTCAAATCATTAGGCAGATCAACGATGAACACTTCTGAGATCGTCTCGCCTCGTGCCGTAACCACGTTTCCCTGGAAGGCCAGCGCACGTTTCTGCCGCGTTCCATCGGTGCGGACGTAACCGTTTGTGCCCACCCACCCCTCTTCGAACGCGCGTTTGATTTCGTCCGAGCCGGGTCTGGGACTTGCGGTGGTGCGAGCCGCCAACACCGTGAAGTATTCGCCGTCATGGTTGCGCGGGTGATCTTTCCCAACCCGCACGCCGTCAGCAATCGGCACACTCACACCAATGTTGCGCAGGTTGATGTCGTTCGTCGCGGTGGCTTCCTTGAACTGCGCGAGCACATGATCTTCGTATGTAAAACTCACCCAATCGCCGGCGGCATCCCAGACATGCACGTGCGAGCCGCCGCGCAGTGCGCCCGGCGTGAACGGCGGTGTGAGGTCGCGCGCATCGAGATTCCTCGCCACCCCGGTCCGGGTGGCATCCACCATCACACCCTGCCGATGATAGGCGTTGTATTGCCAGTCCGGCGTCGGGTTCTCCGGGCCGAGAATAAAGACGACCTTCTGCTCGCGCGGGTGAAATGTCACCACCCCGCAGTGCGCGCCGTTTGCCGCGCGATAGAGTTCGCGCACTTCGCCGGTTTCGACGTTGACCATTTCAATCGTCGAACCGTCGAATTTTTCACCTGCTGCGTCGCTGCGCGTGTCATAAGCGATCCAACGACTGTCCGGCGACCAGACGCCGGTGTTGGTCAACAACCGTCCGCCGGGACCACGCGTGATCTGACGTTCCTGGACATCAGGCAGGCCGGTGGCGGAGTTCGAGTTGGCAGCCATAGTCAGTTCCGGGTGAACCATGATCGCTGTCCCAACCAGCATGGCTGCGGCAGTGACAACAATTCTGGTGCTACCCGGAGCAACCATAATCCGGCATCGGGCCGGAGCGCGGAGAGCTTTGTCCGCGAGTTTCGAGGGCGTGGTTCGCGCGGACAAAGCTGTCCGCGCTCCGAGGAACAATTCATCGAGAGTTGGCGGAAAAGCACAGAGCATGGCATCAGTCCCCCGTTCGCCTTCACGCCAGCAGCCCTGTCTCGCGCAGGATATCCCGGACCTTGTCCCGTTCGGGCGCCCGAAATCGGTGAAACGGTTCAGCCATGAAATCCTCGCACAACCCCAGCAGCGAACACGCACACTTCATCCCCTTGACCACCGACGACGCATGCCGGCCCACGGAGTAGATTTGGCCCAAGGCCAGCAACTGCCGCTGCAATTCATTCATCCGTGCGCCCTCCCCCCGCTCCACGGCGTCAAACAATTCCACGAACAACCGCGGATGATAATTCGCCCCGCCATTCACCCCGCCATCACCGCCGCGCCGCACGGTTTCCGCCAGCAAGCTTTCGTCCCCAACGAGCACGGACCAATCCGGCCGCTCGCGTTTCAGCGCCAGCACCTGATCAAAGTAGTCGAGGTTGCCGGAACTGTCCTTTACGCCGACAATCTTCTCCTGCTGGAGCACACACCGCAGCGTCTCCGGCGCAAACGAAATCTTGGTCATCTGCGGCATGTTGTAGAGAAACAGAGGCAGCGGCAGTTCCGGCAGCAGGCGCTCGATGAACTCCAGCAGTTCCGGCTGGCCCGCCGGAAAGTAATACGGCGCCGAGAGCACCAACGCCGACGCACCCGCATCGGCGGCGTGCCGGGCCAGACCCAGCAGTTCGACAAACGATGTGTCCGTGACGCCAACCAGCAAGGGCACGCGCTGCTTCACCTGGCGGCAGGCGCGGTCAATCAATTCGCGCCGCAGCCGGTAACTCAAGCTGGGCGCTTCACCGCTCGTCCCCAGGATAAACAGGCCATGCACGCCGCCGACGAGGATGTGTTCAATCAGCCGCTCCAAACCCGCGACATCCAGTTCGTCGCGTCCGCGCAAGGGTGTGATCATGGGGGGCACAATCCCCCGCAACGGGCGCGGCAGAGTTGGCGTTCGTGGTGGCGACACCAACGATGAAGGTTGCGCAGGGAGCGGACTCGCGGTGCTCATGGCTGTTTTCGGGGTTGGGTTTCGCCGGGCCGGCTGGTGGCGGGCGGATTCGCTTCCGGCATGGGCACGGAATCCCCCATCGTCAGTGCGCGAAAATTCCTCCAGCGATGAAACGTCATAAAGTTCGCATCGTGATTGTTCCGCGCGCCGCCCTCGGCGTCGTCAAACGCCGTGCGCACCACGGCAATCAGGTCGTCACCGTCAAAATGCCAGTCGGGATACTGGAAGCCATGCTTTGCGACGTCCGGGTGATACAAGAGAACGCAGCGCGTAGTCCACTGGCGGAGATCGCGCGAGGCCACCAAGGCCAGCGTGTTGCGGATGCCGCCCGGCCGGCCGGCGCTCTGATGCCGCTCCGGCACAATCGTCGCCAGTGACCAGTAAAGATCGCTCGGCGGGTCAAAGCGGATGGTGAATTTCTTCGCGCCGCCCGGAAAATCAACGAACCCGGTCGCCGGGTCGAAGGATGATGTTTTTCCATCGGCACTGACATTAACAATCGCCGCCTTCTCCGGACAGCCCGGCGTGTCCACGCGCAGAATGTTCACGATGCGGCTCTCGCGGGTCACGACCGCGTTGCCTTCCAACCAGGCGCGGAAATCGCCGTTCAGCCAGGTTGCGTCGCGAAACAGAAAATTACTGAACGTCCAGTTGGCCGCTTTCAGCAAGTCCGCATCCACCGGAATGGACAACATGCCCGCGCCATAACGTTCACCCCATTTGTTCCCGCCTGACGCATCCTCGAACGCGCGCCAGAGCCGGCCGTTATGTTCCACCACCGGCATGGGTGCGGTATGATACTCGGCCCGCGCGGTGAGCAATCCGCTCGCCGCATCGCGCGGTTCGGTCCAGGTCACGCCGCCATCGGTGGACCGCCGAATGACAATCCGCCCATGATGTTTGTCCGTGCCCATAAGATAAGCCGCGCCGCGATGTGTGAAGAGATTCTGCCAGAAGAGACATTTCAGCCGCGTCACTTCCTTCCAGGTCGCCCCGCGGTCGGACGAACGAAACACCGCCACGGTGGGACATTCGTGTTCCTTGCTCTTCGGCCCGAAGAAATCGTGCGACGCCAGATAATCGCCGTTGGTCAGCACCGTGAGACTCGGCGAGCCGATGTAAAGTCCCGAGGACTTCGGGGTGTAATCAATCACCACCCCGGGCGGAGCTGCCATAACTGGAACGGCTGAGGCAACAACCAAGCCAAGAGTCAAAAGCCAAACACCCAATCCGAGAATGGGAAACCCGGTGCATTTTGGCAGCCGTTGCTTTGGAGCGTGTTTCATTTGCATTTTTAGACTCCCCATTTGGCTCGCGTGAGTCTTCGATTGAGACGTGGTGGTCACAATTGTGGTTTCGGGTTCGATTGCCTTGATCTTGGATTCAGTGGGCTTTGCTTGTCAATCCGCAGATATCACCGCAGATATCACCGTGGGACTTGGGCAGAGTCCATCCACGGCGGGCGTCAATCCACGTGGAGTGCCGACTTGAATGACTGCGAAGCTCACATAGCAAAGCGCGCGTTCGCCGGCAATCCGCCGCGAATCAGCTTCTAATCTGGCGCCTTCCCGTTATAGGCTGCCGCAGCCATGAAACTCGGGATCATCAATAGTTCTTTCGTTCAAGCTGGCGTGAACACCGCCACCGGCCTCCGGCATATCGCGCGCATCGGGTTCGATTGCGTGGACATTCATACCGAAGCGATCGGCATTTCGAGGAATGAGGTCAGCTTGGTCGCCCGGACCTGTGATCGGCTTGGGTTGCCCATCATTTCACTGCCGCTCAGTTCCCTCGGCTTGACGGATTTCAGTGAACCGGTCCGCGAGTTTCATCTGTCGCGCACCCGGAAGTTCATTGATCTCGCCCGCACCTGGCGGGCGAAGAACGTTTTGCTCGTGTTGGGAGAGTATCTCTGGCAGCGCGAAGTCATACCGCCGCCCGTCCAATGGCAATGGGCCGTTGAGAGCTGCCGCCGCCTTGGGGATTATGCGGAAAAGCGCGGAATTGATCTCGCGCTCGAACTCGAACCGTTTCGCCTCAGCCTGCTCAACAGCGTGGATGCGATGATCCGGTTCGTAGATGAGTGCGGTCATCCCCGCGTGCGCGCCAACATAGACATCAGCCATCTGGTTTTGTCCGACGCCAGCCCCGCCGAGGTGAAGCGCTTCAAGGGCAAGGCGATTCATGTGCATCTCAGCGATTGCGACGGCAAGGTTCACGGGGATCTTCCACCGGGACGCGGCGTGGTGAAATTCATGCCCTACTTGCACGCGATCAAGGAACTCGACCTCGATGGCGTCGTGTCCGTCGAACTGGAATATCCGCCGGACCCAAAGCAGATCGTGGCCTGGGTCGAGGAGGCCTATCAGGCGACGGCGAAGTTGATGGACCTGGCGGGCCTGAGAGAATGCAACAACCAAACTCCAAACACCAAATAACCCACAAGTCCCAAACTCCAGGCAATGTCCCCTGCCAGGATTGATACAATTGGGTGATTGAAGCTTGGTGTTTTTTGGAGTTTGGTTTTTGGTCTTTGGTGTTTAACTCTACCAATGCGAATCGGATGTCTTACAGATGCCAATGTGGAGCGGCTCGACTGGGCCCAACGTCACGGTTTTGGTTCGGTTGCCTGGATGGGCTTCGCCAACAGCTTTGCCGCGCCAGGCAAGGAAAGCTGGCGCGCGGATGCCGAACACTTCGCGGCGGAAGCCGGCGCCCGCAAACTCCGCATCTCCGCCATCGGCGCGCTGTATCAAAACCCGCTCGACCCAGCCCAATCGGAGTACGCCCATACGGTTTTTCGTCGTGCGATTGAGGTGGCTGCGCTGATTGGGGTGAAAACGGTTTCCGGTTTCGCAGGCGCGGTCATTGAAACGACCGTTAATGAGCGCGGCGGTAATCCGGTTTACACTCCGCTGGAGAATTTCCTGCCCCGCGTCATCGCTTTCTGGGAGCCGCTGGCCCGTTACGCCGCGGATCACGGCGTGCGTCTCGCGTTCGAGCATTGTCCGCAAGGCCAATTTCACCTGCCCATCATGCACTACAATTTTCTCGGCCAGCCAGCGATGTGGGAGCGGTTTTTCAACGCGACCCAATGCGAGAACCTGGGCATTGAATGGGACGCCAGCCATCTGATCTGCCAGTTTATTGATCCCGTGCTGAACCTCCACAAATTCGGCTCACGGATCTTTCACGTTCATGCCAAGGATGCGTTCATCAATCCCCGGTTGCTCGAGGTGTATGGCCCCTGCCATCCCGGCGTGGCCGAACATCGCTGGCCCGGTTTTGGCCAGGCCAACTGGTCCGAGATCATCCACGCCCTGCTTCGCGCCGGTTACGATTCCGACCTTAACCTTGAAGGCTGGCACGACCCGGTGTTACGAGATCACCCTCCAGTCGCCTCTGCCGAACATTCTGACGCGCGCCGACCGCTCGCGGGACGCCAGTTTGAAGACCAGGGCTTGTTGCTTGCGAAAAAGTGGTTGGAGCAATTCGCGCCGAAGGAAGCCTTGGCTTGACTTGACATTTGGTCGCCGCTGCTGAGAGTGCCGCGAATGAAATCATCCGGTGTGCTCAAACAGGTCTTGCTGGTGTTCCTTGCCGCGGTGGCATTGTACGCGTTGAGTTACAGTTGGATTGAACAACGCCGCACGCGCAAGGGTCCATGGGAAGTCAGCTTTGCTCGCGCAGGTTCCGGCGCGGCGCGGATCACGATCAATCAACCCGCCTTGGGCATTACGAACGTACAGATTGACCTGGTCGGCGCCACAGTGGCCTCGACGAATGAGCATCTCACGCTGCGCTTTGCCGACGCCCGTCCCGTTCCATTCGCTGTGCCGTACGGCCAGTGCCTCTTTCAGGACACAACCTTCCTGCCGGGCACGGTTGTGCTCAGCCTGTTCGGCCATGAAGTCCAACTCATTCCCCGCGTGCTGACCGTCGACGGACAGGAACACGATTGGAAATCCAGCATGCTACTATCCCTGTCCGTAACAAACTCGTCGCCGACACATCCCACAGAATCCGCAGCCCCATGACCAGGCGTAGCCGCCGAGGCGATGGGGCGGATGAAATGGAGGGGTCTAAGTGTCTTCGCTTGGCCTTGGCATTTCGTGAGTCGGACTGCTAAAGTCAGCGCATGAGAATACTCCTGACTGTGGCGTGTTTATTGTCCTGGTTCAATCTGGCTCACGCCGACAGCTATGATCTGATTATTCGTGGCGGCCGCATCGTGGATGGCAGCGGCAATCCAGCGTTCTACGCCGACGTGGGAGTAAAGGATGGACGCATTGCCGCCGTTGGTCGAATCAAAGTCAAGGCCGCCACCGAGATTGATGCCACCAGACTCATTGTGGCGCCGGGCTTCATTGACGTACATACCCACGCCGATGAAGTCGCCGACATGCCGCGCGCGGAGAATTTTCTGCGCATGGGCGTGACCACCATCGTGGCTGGCAATTGCGGTGGCTCGGCACTGGATGTCGGCAAGGCGCTCGCTGAGATTGAGGAGAAAAAGGTTTCGATCAATTACACCACGCTGATTGGCCATAACACGGTTCGCCGCAGGGCCATGAACGGAGTTCACGATCGCCCACCAACCGTAGAGGAACTGGAGCAAATGAAATCCCTGGTGGACCGCGCCATGGAGGATGGTGCCGTGGGCCTCTCCACTGGATTGATCTATCTGCCGGGCGTGTTTTCCAAATCGGATGAAATCGTTGCCCTGGCCAAAGTGGCGTCCGCGCATGACGGCATCTACGTGAGCCACATGCGGTATGAGGATTCGCGGATTTTTGAAGCCTTGGACGAAGTGTTCCGCGTGGCGCGCGAAGCCCACATCCGCGCGGAGATCTCGCACATCAAACTTGCGGGCGAACGCGCGTGGGGCCAGGCGGACAAGGTTCTTGCCCACATTGAAAAGGCGCGTGGAACCGGCCTCGACATCACGCAGGATCAATACGCTTACACCGCCTCCAGCACCGGAATCAGCCAGTTGATTCCCGATGAAGCGTTCGATGGCGGACGCGAGAAGTTCCTGGAACGCCTCGCCGATCCGGCAGAGAAGTCCAAAATCGCCAGCGCCATGAAACAGAAGGTCCGCCATCGTGGCCGGGAGGATTACGCCTACGCGGTGATTGCCTCGTATCGGCACGACCCATCGTTCAACGGCCTGAACATTGTCGAGGCTTCAGAGAAACTGCGCAGCGCAGCCACGCTCGACGACCAGATCGAAACGATCCTGGAGATTCAAAAGCATGGCGGCGCCAGCGGCGTGTTTCACGGGATGAACGAAGAAGATTTGCAGACATTCCTGCGCCATCCAAACACCATGGTGGCGTGCGACAGCGGGCTGCGCAAACTGGGCGAAGGTGTCCCCCACCCTCGCGGGTACGGCAACAATGCCCGCGTACTCGCGCGCTACGTGCGCGAACTCAAGGTGCTCCGGCTCGAAGAGGCGATCCGCAAGATGTCCAGTCTCCCCGCCAACTCCTTCCGCTTGAAGGAACGCGGCCTCTTGCGCGAAGGAAACTGGGCTGACCTGGTCGTGTTTGACCCTGAGCAGGTGAACGATCCAGCCACTTACAATGATCCGCATCATTACGCGACCGGCATTCCGCACGTGTTGGTAAATGGCGTGCCGGTGATCAAGAACGGCAAGCACACCGATGCGCGCCCGGGTATGGTGCTGCGGCATCGCCGGGTGGGAAGCTGAAGTGCTGGAGCTTTCGGCGACATCTCAATCCATCACACTGCACTCAATCCTCCCCTCATGCCCGCCACCTCGAATGCCTACTCACGCCTGGCCCTGCGCGTCACCACACTTTTGTTCCCACCGTATGCGTTGGTGCTGCTATGGAGCGGTCCCGCCAGCTTGGGTCGCAAATTGCTAGGCAGCGTGGGGGTTCTGCTCTTTTGCCTGCCCTACACGGCGCTGTTTGTTTTTCTACTGGTCCGGTTCGGCGGACTGCAAATCGAATGGCGCGGCGGTTATATCCCGGCGCTGACCTGGCAACCCACCGCGCCCGATTTCGACCAACTTGAGCGCAGCCGCGCGCAACAAGCCGCACAGTCGCCGGCCAAGCTTCCGCTCGCTTCGAGCCAGGCGTATTGGACCGGTTTCCGCGGACCGAACCGCAACGGGCACTATCAGGAACAACCGATTATCACGAACTGGCCCGCAACCGGCCCGCGCGAACTGTGGCGGCAACCCTGCGGCGGCGGCTACGCGTCGTTCGCCATCGCCCACGGTGTGGCGTTTACAATCGAGCAACGGCGGCAGCAGGAAGTGGTGGTGGCCTATCACTTTGAGACGGGCCGGGAAATTTGGACGCATGGCTGGGACGCGCACTTTGCCGAGTCAATGGGCGGCGATGGACCGCGCGCCACACCGGCTTACGACGATGGCAAAGTGTTTGCAGTCGGAGCCACCGGCGAACTGCGCTGCCTGAATGCCACCGACGGAGAATTGCTCTGGTCGAAAAACATTCTCACGGAAAACAACTCATCCGTGCCGACTTATGGTGTATCTGCCTCTCCCCTCATTGTGGACGAAAAACTGATCGTGCTCACCGGCGGGGAACGCCCGGGCGAAGTGGTGTGCTACAACAAACATGACGGCAGGAAAATCTGGTCTTCGCCCCGGGAGAACACGGGTTACGCGTCCCCCATGCTGATCGAACTGGCCGGCGAACGGCAATTGCTGGTCTCGTTGGCGACCAACACCGTCGGATTACGTCTGAACGACGGCACAGTTCGCTGGCGGTTTCCGTGGCAGGTGCAGAACAATCAACTGCCCATCGCGCAACCCGTCATGATCGGTTCGAACCGGTTCGTGCTTTCGGCGGGTTATTTCACCGGCAGCGCCGCCTTCGAGATCAACGAAGCTGGCGGCGAGTTCAGCGTGAAAGAACTTTGGCGCAACAAGAACATGAAGAACAAATTTTCCACCTCGGTTGCCTGGAACGGATTCGTCTATGGCCTCGACGAAAGCATCCTTGTGTGTCTGGATGCCAACACGGGAGAGCGACGCTGGAAGGATGGCCGATACGGCTACGGCCAGTTGCTCCTCGCCAGTGGTCACCTGGTCATCTTGGGCGGCGACGGTAATGTGGCTTTGTTACGAGCAACTCCCGAGCGGCATGAGGAAATCGCTCGATTCCAGGCCATTCGCGGCAAAACTTGGAATCACCCGGCCATCAGTCGTGGACGCCTCCTGGTGCGCAACGGCGCGGAAATGGCGTGTTTCGACCTGTCTTTCGGCGCCACAGCCCGCGTGGGCGGCAATCTTGAGACTTCAGCTCGCTGATGGGAAAAGAATGTCGGGGCGGAAACAAAAGGAGACGGCTGCGAGTTCAAAAGGAGACAAGCGATGGGGCTGTGTTATGTGTCCCTTGGTCGAGGGCTTGAGGAGGCCTGAGCGAAGCGAAGGCCGACGAAAGCCCTCGACCAAGGGACAG
>JACZKP010000104.1 GCA_014860005.1 Verrucomicrobiota bacterium
AGGATTACCACATCAGGCAAACTGGTCGAATGAGCCTCTGTAGTGCAGACCTTTTTGATCGCTGGATTGGATGCCAACCACTTGCGTCATCATTCCACCCTGAATAGCGGAAGTCGGGCTAGGTCCCGCTCAGGCTCGGCTGACGCACTGAAGAATTGAATGTCCGAACCAATCCAGTCCGAGAACGACAGCAAGCCGGCGAAAAGCCACTTCGCGGCGTCTGAGCCTGGGCCGCTGGTGGGCAGCGGTCCAAACCAGGAAGGCTGAGTAAACTCCTTCAGGAGCGCCAATCGCGCTTCGTTCCAACGGTTGTCTGGTTCTCGGGTGAAGTTGCGGGCTTCAATCGGAAATCCATGATGAGCGCCAACAGCCTCCGCCCACGGTTCCAGCAATTCATCGTCAAAGAGTCGGTTCATGAAACACTTGGAAATAAGGGCATGGTTCGATTCGTAACTCCGCTTGTCCGTCCAGCCTGCCTTGCGCGACCAAGCGTCGCATTTCGTCTGAAAGCCCGGAGTGATTTTCCCCACATCATGCAGCGCGGCGAGCGTGACAACGCCGGGCGGCAGCAAGGCTTGCACTGGTTTCGGCAAGAGGTTGAACAATGCTTCGGCCACACAGCCGACGTTCAGGCAGTGGTCGCGGACAGAAATACCCGGCTGCCCATCAGGCAGTGTCTTCGCCCAGAAATGGGCTGGGTCCGAGTTTTTCATTGCGCCAATTTCAACACAGCGGGTAGGTCAAAAACAGTCCAAGCCTAAATTCTTTCCGGACCTGCTCAGATCAACAGGCCACGGGTGCGCGTCCCAACCGAGACTGGCTGTGTGCTCAAGGGCGGGTTCTTGCGGACAAAGCTGCTCGCGTTCCGCCTACAGGCCGTTCAACACGTCCACCAATTGCCGCAGCCGGCCGTAATCCCGGCGGTTGAACCCGAAGGCGATGCGCGGCAACTCCAGATGGTCGGTATCCTCCTGCTCTTCGGGCGTGGCTTCAATCCGCCGGATGGGCGATCCAACGATAATGTCGGCAAAGTCCTCGTTCATCGCCTCGAGGGCGGTGTCGGTGGGGGCGTGCTTGAGCCGGATGACAAACAGGTCTTTCACAAAGCGGCTTGAGTGGAAGTTGCGGTAGAAGCGCGTGATGAGTTTGACCGCTTCGTCCGTGTCGTCGGTGATGCGATAGAGGTTCAGGTCGTCCGGCGAAATCAACTGATCGCGCAACAGATGTTCGCGCACATGCTTGTCCCACGTCTTCCAATAGGTCCCGCCCGGCCGGTCAATCAACACCAAGGGCATGAGCTGGCTCTTGCCCGTTTGCATGAGCGTGAGGGCTTCGTAACCTTCGTCCATCGTGCCGAACCCGCCGGGGAACAGCGCGATGGCATCTGAGTGGCGAATGAAGATCAGCTTGCGGGTGAAGAAGTATTTGAAGGTGACGAGCTTCTTGTCCTCGCGGATCACCGGGTTGGCGGCCTGTTCCCAAGGCAGCCGAATGTTGACGCCGAAGCTGTTTTCCGGCCCCGCACCTTCGTGGCCTGCCTGCATGATACCTGGTCCCGCCCCGGTAATGACCATGAACCCGGCCGCAGCCATTTTGCGCCCGAACTCCAAGGCGTGCTGATATTCCTGTTTGGTCGGCGCGGTGCGCGCCGAACCGAACATTGTGACCTTGCGGGTGTGAGAATACGGAGCAAACAGCCGGTAGGCATAGCGCAGTTCGCGCACGGCGGTTTGGATGACGCGCACATCGCCAGTATCCTTCACGTCGGTAAGCAGCTTGAGAGCGTTCTCGATGATGTCGGTTACGGACTCCTCGTTGTAGCCACCGCCTTTGAAGGCGATCAATTCCTGCACCCGGCGGCGCAACTCGGGGTCCACCGGTGGCTTCTCTGGCTTGATTGTCATGCGCGGGAGATTATCGCCGGGCGAAACAATTGCAATCACCCTCGCGCATCGGACCAGCCGCAGGACCGGCCAGCATCAACCTGGCGTCGTGAAATGCCCGAGTAATTCGGATTTGTCTATCTTGGTGAGATCGGCGGCGAGGTTCTGTTCGATCTTGGCGCGGTGCCGCGGTTCGAGTTCTTCCAGAATCTGGTGGTTGATTTCCTTGCTCACGGCAAGGTAGCACGACTCGAAGTCCTCGCGTCGCATCAAGGCATTGATCCGCTCGGCCAGCCGGCGGGTCAACCGCTTGCGATGTTCCAGTGCGATGTTATGGCGTTCGCCGTGCGACATGGCGCCATTCGCCCCGTTTGGCCCCGCGCCTTTGGGAAAGCGTCCGGCCAGGTCCGTCACCTTGTCCGTGAGCCGGTCATGCGCGTCCGCGTTGTCGAACGCTTCCATCAACTCCAGCCGCGGCCCGCGCGTAAAGCGCGAAGCTTCCACCCGGTAGGCTTTGAAGGAACCAAGATCCGCCACGAGCAACCATTTGTTTTTCATAAGCTGTTGTTTGGTTCAGGCGCCACGGCGCGTGTTTCCCACTGAATTCACCCCATGCATGAGTTGAGACACATCCGATGGCGTTCATGTTCGGTTTTTCTGGCTTGGTAAGACATTAAGTCAGTTCCTACCCCGCGCAAGCTCTCGTTGCGCGAACCGCCGGATGCTTGCGAATCGCGGAACTTTTGGGCGTGGTCACCCGGCGAAAGGCATCAACCGACTCCGGGCGGAACCCTCAAGCCCACTCGTGAAGGTGCGTGGGAATATCGGCACCATCGGTTAACAAGCCGTTCCGCCGTCAGACTCGGCGCGGGGAAGAATTTCGCGGATGAGTTCAACGGCGCGTTCCAGGCCGTGCAACGCGGTCGTTGAGAGATGCTCACAGAACCCGAGGTCCGTTGCGGGTATCGTAAGCCACCACGCTTGTGGGGCGTGCCCGAAAACGTCACGGGCGAGGGCCAGCATCGTGCGTGGGTCGGCGGCGTGCGCCATGAGTTGAGCGGAATCTCCGGGCGCAAGCGGACGCAACTGGACCTCCTTCGGCCCATCCACCGCGGCATCCACAAAAATGACCGTATCGGCGCGGGAAATTGGATCGGCGTGTTCGGGTGACAGTTGCTGGCAGATCAACGTCCGCACGGCTGGCAGTTGCAGTTTCGCCACCGCCTCCGCCACGCGCGGGCCAACGCCGTCATCGCCCCGGAGCGTGTTGCCGTAACCGATGACCAGCAGGCCTCCCTCCATTTCCTCCGAATTTGTCATGGCCCAAGGCTAACCGAACGCGAGGCGAAAGCCAGCAGGACAGTGGCGCATTGCGTGGCTTGAACTGCGGCAACCTCACTTGGCGATGCAATGTCCGTTGGAGAATTATTTTCAGCCGGATGATGGTGACCACTGGCCGCCTCGGGGCGGGAGTCCGTCTCATCTCAGTTTCCTTGACCGGTTCGGCGGGCTGCAACATCCTCCGCCCAGGATTGTTTATGCCACTGGGAAACGACACGCTCGCCAAACTTCGTGAAATCGTCGGCGCGGATAATGTGCTCACCGCCAAGGAAGACCTGATCCCGTACTCGTTCGACGGCACGGCGGCGTTGCAACAAATGCCGGGCGTGGTCGTGCTTGCCAGAACCGCGGAACAGGTTGCCGCCATCCTCAAACTGGCCAACCATAACAAGCTTCCCGTGGTCACCCGCGGCTCAGGCACGGGTTTGAGCGGCGGCAGCCTGCCGGTGAACGATTGCATCGTGCTCTGCCTGGTAAAGATGGACAAAATCCTCGAACTGGATCGCGCGAATCTCACCATGCTGGTCGAAGCCGGAGTCACCACCCTCACCATCTCCGACGCAGCCACAGCCGCCGGATTGTTTTATCCGCCCGATCCCGGCTCGATGAAAATCTCCACCATCGGCGGCAATGTGGCGGAAAATTCCGGCGGCTTGCGTGGCTTGAAATACGGCATCACGCGGAATTACGTCATGGGCCTCGAAGTCGTTCTGCCGGACGGCGAAGTGTGCTGGACCGGCAACAAGTGCGTGAAAGACGTGGCCGGTTATTCGCTGCGCGATCTGTTCATCGGTTCGGAAGGCACGTTGGGCGTCATCACAAAAGTGTTGTTGCGGCTTATTCCCAAGCCCGCCGCCAAGAAAACCATGGTGGCCACTTACGCAGCGATGGATCAGGCGGCGCAAACGGTTTCGGATATCATCGCCGCGCAGATCATTCCCTGCACGCTGGAGTTTCTGGACCGCACGACGATCCGTTGCGTGGAGGATTTCGCGAAAGTCGGTTTGCCGCTGGATTGCGAAGCCTTGTTGCTCATGGAAACGGACGGTCATCCCGCCGCCGTGGCCGAGGAAGCCGCGAAAATGGAGGAGTTGGCGCGCAAGAACGGGGCGCGCGAGGTGCGCGTGGCGGCGGACGAGGCGGAAGCGGCCAGACTGGCCACGGCCCGCCGAAGCGCCTTCTCCGCGCTGGCCCGCGTGGCGCCCACGACGATTCTTGAAGATGCCACCGTACCCCGCAGCGAACTGGCAACGATGATCCGTTTTGTCGCCGTTACGGCCAGGAAGTACAACCTCAAGGTGGGCACGTTCGGCCACATGGGCGATGGCAATCTGCATCCCACGTTCCTGACCGACGAACGGAATAAGGAGGAGATGCACCGTGTCGAAGAAGCGTTTAAGGAAATCTTCGACGAAGCCATTCGTCTCGGCGGCACGATCACCGGCGAGCATGGCATTGGCTTAGCGAAGAAGGGGATTCTGCCGAAGTTCGCTGGCGATGCGCAAATGCGCGTGTTGCGCGAATTGCGCCGCGCGCTGGACCCGAACGGGATTCTGAATCCGGGGAAGATGTTTGATTGATGACATCGCACCAGTCCACCTCAAGTCCCTCGACTACTCCGTCGTGCAGCAATGCATGCACTGTGGGCTGTGCCTGCCGACGTGCCCGAGTTACGACCCGACGAATATGGAGCGCAACAGCCCGCTTGGGTTCGCTCCAAGGAGTTGCAGGGTGCGCGGGGAGAATTGATTTGAACGCTGCCGGGTCACAACCTATCGTCCACGCATGACTGCGAAAGCCATCATGGAAGAGATCAGCCATCTGGCTCCCGACGACCAGGCTCGGGTCATTTCGTATGCCATTGAACTGGCGCGCTCCCGCCAACTCTCCGGGCCGAAGCTCTCCGCACTCGCCGAGAAACTGGCTGTGGCCAGCGATCCCGCTGAGGTTCAGCAGCTCAAAGATGAACTGACCCGCGGCTTCTACGGGACTTGAGCATGCCCCGAATCCAGCGCCACGATTTGCCGCAGGCTTTGTTCCAACATCTGCTTGAGCGAATTCACAGCCGGGACATACCGGGTGATCAATTGGGATTGCTGGCCGATTGGCTGGCCACCGACCCCGAGGTGCCCGCGGGACACTGGTTCAAAACATTCCCGCAAATGACCGTCTGCGGCGAAGATCATTTCATCAAGACCTTTCTCAGACCCGGACAGATTGCGCATGGCCAGGAGGTATAGAAAATGAGCCCGAGTTCCCAACTTAAGTCCCTCGACTACTCCGTCGTGCAGCAATGCATGCACTGCGGGTTGTGTCTGCCGACGTGCCCGACGTACGACGCCACAAAACTCGAACGCAACAGCCCCCGCGGGCGCATCGCGCTCATGCGCGCGATTGCCGATGACCGGCTCGATGTCACCAAGGCTTTCGGTGATGAAATGTATTTCTGCCTCGGCTGCCTGGCGTGCATGACGGCCTGCCCGGCGGGCGTGAATTACGCGGAGTTGTTTGAACATGCCCGGGCGGAGGTTGAGGAAAAGCGCGTGCTCGATTCGCCGAAGCGCCAGCTCATCCGCTGGTTCACGGTGAAATGGCTGTTCATGGATTTGCGCCGGCTGCTGCTGGTCGGGCGCGCCATGCGGCTCTATCAACAAATGGGCCTGCAAACCCTCCTCCGCGGTAGCGGCGTGTTAAAGCTTTTGCCCAAACGATTGCAGGAGTTGGAAGCGATGACGCCCGATATTCCGCCTGAGTTCTCCGCGGAAATGATTGCACCGGTCACCCGCGCGGTTGGCGAACGCAAGTATCGCGTCGCCGTGCTTACGGGCTGCGCCCAGGACCTCATCTTCAGCGAGATCAATCGTGACACGGTCGAAGTGCTGGCCCATAACGGCTGCGAAGTCTTCACGCCGCCCGAGCAGCAATGCTGCGGTTCGCTCCATGCCCACAATGGCGAACTCGGCCTCGCCACGGAACTGGCGCGCAAGAACATTGACCAGTTTCCGCCGGAACAGTTCGACGCCATCATCAGCAACGCCGGCGGCTGCGGCTCGCATCTGAAGCATTACTCCAAACTGCTCGCTGATGATCCGCGCTTTCGCGAACGCGCGGTGCTTTGGGACCGCAAGCTCAAGGACGTCCACGAATGGCTCGCACAGATTGGCGTGAAACCACCCGCGCGCGAAGACCAGCCCGCATTGACCGTGACCTATCACGAATCCTGCCATCTTTCGCACGGACAGAAAGTCGTGCTGCAACCACGGCAGATCCTGAGGCTCATTCCGAACCTGACGCTGGTGGAATTGCCGGAAGCGAACTGGTGCTGCGGGAGCGCCGGCATCTACAACCTCGTGCAGCCGGAGATGGCCGGCCAACTTCTCGACCGAAAGCTGAAACACATCCGCTCGACCGGCGCGACGATTGTGGCGAACGGCAACTCCGGTTGTCTGCTGCAACTCATCAACGGCGCCCGTCAGGCCGGCCTGCCCGTGCGCGTCGCCCATCCGATGGCATTGCTCGCCGAGGCTTACCGGCGCAACGGCAACTAATGCATACCGCTATCTGCGTTGGGTCTTCGGCGAAGCGGCGGTGATCCAATGGCGAGTGCCAGAGTAAGCAGCCAAGGAAATACACGCATAAGGCTCGATGACGGCTAACTTGAACAGTTAAGTGAACGACAACGGGTGTTGGTGTCTGTCGTCATAATTGTCTGGTGAGAGATTTCTCCTTCAGCAAGCCCTTGTCCAGTCCTGTTTCCTGAAGATGCCTGGCGGCTTTTGCCGCCTATCCGTCGTGAACGCGACATGCGCCCTTCCTCGTCGCGCCGCCCAACTCGCAGGCAGAAACATTCCGGTTGCGCCGGCAAGGGCAAACCGGGCCTCTCCCGCATATTTCACCCTCCGCACGAAACGCCCACAAAGCGGAGCGCCGTTCCGTGGCCGGCTTTGCCCACCCGAACCAGTCAAAGCCGGCTGCAAGCCGGCGCTCCTGCAAGCCGGGGTGAAATGTCGGCTTAACCCAGTTACATCCCAGGTCGGAGCGAGTGCTTTCTAATCAGCGTATCCGGTCGGATGCTGCCGATGCCATTCCCACGCGGTCACCACGATCTCTTCCAGCTTCGGGAACTTTGGCCGCCAGCCCAGTTCGCGCACCGCCTTCTCCGCCGAGGCAACGAGCTTGGGCGGATCCCCGGGCCGGCGTGGTTTTTCGACCGCAGGAATTTGCCGGCCGGTGATTTTCTCGCACGTCGAAATGACCTGCCGCACGGAATAGCCGTCGCCGTTGCCCAAGTTGTAGAAGCCCTGCTTGCCGGGCGCCAGGCCGAGAATGTGCGCCTGCGCCAGGTCAACGATGTGAATGTAATCGCGGATGCAGGTGCCGTCCGGCGTCGGATAATCCGTGCCGTAAATTTCACATTGCGCCGCCTGGCCCAACGCCACCTTGAGCACATTCGGAATCAGGTGCGTCTCAACGCGATGATGTTCGCCGTACTTCCCGCTCGCACCCGCCGCATTGAAATAGCGGAACGCGACAAACTCCAGCCCGTGAAGCTGGTGATACCAGTTCAGCATCTTCTCGAACATCAGCTTCGATTCGCCGTAGGGATTGATCGGGCGTTGCGGCAAATCCTCCGTCATGGGCACGCGCTCCGGCGGGCCGTAGGTCGCGCAAGTGGAACTGAACACAAATTTCTTCACGCCGCCTGCCACGGCGGCCTCGAGCAGGTTCAAGCCGGACGCCACGTTGTTGCGGAAGTATTTGCCCGGATTCGTCATGGACTCGCCCACGAGTGTGTTGGCGGCAAAGTGGAGGATCGCTTCCGCTTGGCTGTCCCGCACGGACTGCGTCACCAACGCGGCGTCGCTCAGGCAGCCTTGAATAAACTTCGCCCGCGGGTCCACGGCAGCGCGATGGCCTTCGGTGAGGTTGTCCAGGACGGTGACTTGATGTCCGGCATTGAGCAGTTCCTCCACGCAGATTGAACCGATGTAGCCGGCGCCGCCGGTGATAAAAACATTCATGCGCGGGGAAAGTAGGCGGAACGTGCCGCCGCCTCAACGAGAAAGCCGCCAAAGCACTGCAAAAAGTTTGCGTCGCCAAACCGCCAGCCACTAATCTCGCCTCATGACGTGCTTCAAGTTTTTCGTGCTCGCGGGGACAGTGGCGCTGACGGGTTGCGCGCCGGTTCAATCCGAAATCGCCCAGGTAAAACTCGGCAATGAAGTGTTGGCCGAACAAAAGTTTCAGGTCCTGGCGGGAAAGCGCATCGGGCTGATCACGAATCCATCCGGCGTGAACCGTAATCTGGAATCCACGATTGACGTGCTGCGCGCCGCGCCGGGCGTGCAACTGGTGGCGTTGTTCGGTCCCGAGCATGGCATTTACGGCGATGTGCCGGCGGGCGACAAGATCGAGAGCCGCACGGATCCGCGCACCGGGTTGCCGGTCCACTCGCTCTATGGCGCCACGCGCAAGCCCACGCCCGAGATGCTCAAGGGCCTGGACGCGCTGGTCTATGATTTGCAGGACACTGGCTGCCGTTCCTACACCTACATCAGCACGATGGGCGTGGCGATGGAAGCGTGCGGTGAGGCGGGCATTGAATTCATTGTGCTGGACCGGCCCAATCCGCTCGGCGGCGAACGCATCGAAGGCACGTTGATCGAGGATGAGAAATATCGTTCCTTCGTCAGCCAGTGGGACGTGCCCTACGTTTATGGCATGACCTGCGGTGAACTCGCCCAAATGATCAACGACCAGGGTTGGCTCAAGAAATCCTGCAAACTCACGGTCGTGCCGCTGAAAGGCTGGAAGCGCAACATGGTCTGGAGCGACACTGGTCTGCCGTGGGTGCCGACCTCACCGCACGTGCCGCACGGCGAATCGCCGTTGTTTCAGGTGGCCACGGGCATGATTGGCGAAATCGGCGGCGCGAGCACAGGCATCGGTTATACGCTGCCGTTCCAGTGCGTGGCCGCGCCGGATGTGGACAAACACAAGCTGGCGGAAACGCTGAACGCCTACAAACTCCCGGGCGTGCGGTTCGTGCCGGTCACCTACAAACCGTACTATTTCACCTTCAAAGACCAGATCATCAGCGGCGTGCAAATTTACTTCACCGACCCCGCCCACGCGCCACTCACGGCCATCAACTATTACGCGATGGAGGCACTGAAGAAAGTCGCCGGGCGCGATCTGTTTGATGAGGCGGTGAAAGCGAACAAGAAGTTCGATATGTTCGACAAGGTGAACGGCACCGAGGCGATGCGCCAGGCATTGCAGGCGGGCAAATCCGCCGCCGAAATCGTGGCGTCGTGGAAGTCCGGCGAGGAGAAGTTCCGCCAGGACCGGCAGAAGTATCTGCTTTATTGAACGGCTCTGATTGGAGTGGCTGCTTGAACGCGCGCCAGCGAGAGCTTATTCAATCCCCAACAACTTTTTCACGATCATCGCGCCGTTTTCCCAGAAGATCAGCGCCACGCCCATGAGCGAACCGCCGGCAATGATGCCGGAGGCGACCGGAAAGGTGAATTCTTCAGCGCGCTTGGGTGCTTTCCGCGTCAGCCACCATCCCAGCAAACCACCGATGAAGAACAGCAGCCCGTAGTACCAGTGAAACACCCAGGCCAACCCAAACGCCGACGCGGAGGGCAGGAACTTCTGCTTCCTGGGAAACAACAACGGCAGCAGCGAGAGGATCACGCCGAGGATTCCGCCGAGAAGAATGGACCAAAGCTTGATCGGTTCAAGCGCGCTGAGGCCCTGGCTGAGGGCTTTGGCCACCGCTGCCCAGGTTTGCGCGGCGGGCGCGGGAAATTGATCCGTGCCCAGCACCGACGCATTGGGCACTAACGCTGCAAAAGAAAACACCGTGGCCACTGTGCCCACGAAAATACCGGCGAACTGGGCGAGGAACTGTTTGCGCGGATTCGCGCCGAGCAAGTAGCCGCTCTTGAGGTCCGTCAGCAGGTCCGCCGAGGATGCGGCGGCGGCAGCCGTGATGTTGGCACTCATCAGATTGACGTTCACGTTGCCCGGATTCAGCGCGCCGAAAGTCAGTTGCGTCACCTTGCCCATCGCGCCGATGGGTGTGGTGTCCGTTTCCCCGGTGACGCGGCACGCCACCAACGCCAGCGCGAAGGAGAGCACTACCGCCAGCACACTTTGCCACCACGGCATGTCGAACGTTTCATGCGCCAGCCATGCGAGTGCCACGAGCGAAACCAACTGCCCGATGGCAAACCAGGACATGGGGGTTTCAATGGCTTCCATCTCGTCCGCGGGTTTATTCTTGGAAAACATCCTGCCCAGACCGCGAAAGGCGCGTTGCGCGCTGCGCCATTGCAGCAACATGCTAAGCAACCCGGAACTGACCATGCACGCCGTGCCGCCCCAGAGCGTCCATTGTACGAGGTCGCGGAAGCCCGTGCCCTCAATGACTCCCTGGTGCTGTAGGATTGGCACAAACACGCCCCAGCACAACGTGCCGCTGACAAACATGCTGGCGCACACGCGAATCCCGATGATGGCGCCAGCGGCGACGAAAATTGCGTCCCAGGCAAAATGCACTGTGCGCCCGCTCCAGAGCGCGAAAGTGTCCTTGCCCAGCAACCAGACCTGTAACTTCTCGATCAATTCGGCGCTGGAACATTCTGCCAGCTTGGTACTCCACTGAAACCATTTGGCAAAGAGCTTGTCCACCAACGGCAGACCCTCGGCCCAGAATTTGTCCAAGGCCGCCAGCACACCAGCAATGCCCAAAGCCTTGGCTGCGCGCATCCCTTTGCCGCTGTGCGAATGTAACGCGCGCAGGGTTTCAGCGGCGGCGACGCCACTGGGGAAGCGGAGTTGCTCGACATTGATCATCTGACGTTTCATCGGCACCGCCATCGTGACGCCCAGCACCGCGAGGAAGAAAATCCACGCCAGTGTCAACGGGATGGGCAGGGACTGGTTGTTGAGGATGATGTAGGCGGCAAAGGCAGAGATCAACGTGCCGCCCGTCGAATAGCCCGCCGAACTGGCGGTGGATTGCATGCAGTTGTTCTCCAGGATGGTCATGGGCGTGCGGGCAAACCCGATTTTATACAGACTGGTCCAGATGGCGTACGACAGGATGCACGCCGTGATCGCCACGCCGAAGCCCCAGCCCGCTTTCAGACCGATGTAAAGATTGGTCAACGACAACACCGCTCCCAACACACCACCCATCAACACGGCACGCCAGGTCAACTGCGCCATTCGGTCGCCCCGGCCCTTGTAAACCTGCTCGAACCATTGCCGCTCGATTTCCTCGGGCGTGCCTTGAAAGCCGGCAAGGGGAAGTTCGAAGTCGTTGCTCGTAGCGGGAACAGCCGGCGTCTGAGGGGCGCCGGAGTCGGATTCAGTATTCATTTCCCTTGGTTCAAATCCCGTCAAACGCCTTCCGCAACATCGCAATGCTCTTAGGCACGGCGATGTCCGGCGCTTCCTTGCCCTCCATCTCCAGTCCCACGTAACCCGTGTAGCCCGCATCGGCGAGAATGTGCGCGATGCGTTTGTAGTCGAGGTCCAGCGTGTACCATTCGCCGCCGCCGTAATAGGTCTTGGCCTGCACATAGACCGTCTTGGGCGCGATGGCTTTCAATTTGTCGTAGGGGTCTTCCATGAAATTGCCCGTGTCCATCAGGCCACCCAGCCAGGGAGATTTCACGGCGTTGAGGATGCGCAACAAGCCTTCGGGCGTGCGCGTGAGACCCCAATGATTTTCCAGCGCCAGCAGCACACCGCACTCGGCGGCTTTGGGCAGACACTGTTCAATGCACTCGATGCACCACTTGAAGCCGTCGTCTTCGGTATAGCCGGGCAGCACCGGTTCGATGCCGCGCGCCTTCATTAAATCGTCGAAACTCTTGATCGTGTTCCAGCGCCCGGAGTTCAGGCGGATGCATGGTACGCCCAGTTCGTAAGCGATCTCGATGCACTTATGCGTGTGTTCGATTTGCTGGCTCAAAGACGCGGGATTGGAATCCACGAAATCCTGATGAATGGACAGGCAGACCAGATCAATGCCGTTGCGGAAGGCGTGGCGTTTGAGCCGCTGGAGATAAGCGCGATGCTCGCTGGTGAGCGGCTCCTTCTCCCCGATGTCCATTTGCCGATGCAGAATATCCACGCCCTCGACGCCGATGGCCGCCGCCTTGTCTATGACGGTTTCAATCGGCACGCGTTCGGTGCGAAAATGCCAGTAGGAATAGGAAGCGATGGCGAGCTTGATGCGCGGACGCGCGGCTTTTGCGGCTGCGGCGCTCTGGATGGAGAGTGGAATGGCTCCGGTCGCGAGCGATGCGCCCGTCAATCCGGTGGCCGTCAGGAAACGGCGGCGATCAATTTTCATGGGCGGAGCGTAGCAGGGCGGCCCGCCGTGTGAATCCCAAAAACGGGTGAACTGCGCAAGACCGGTATCAAACCGCGAGCCGCCGCGGATCCTCCTATTTCCCTTGGGCCGCGGAGGCGTCGCGGTATTTGTACATTGCGGCGATGCCGCTGAAAAAGATTCCCACCACGAAAGTCAATCCGGCGTAGAACATGAACATTTGCGGAGTCACGGACACGTCTTGACCGCTGGCCGTACCCAGCACCTTGCTCGCAATGACCGTAATGAAGGACACGAGCAAATTGCCGATTGCCACGGTGAGATTCCAGAAGCCCATGATCGTGCTCTTCATCGAGGGCGCTGCCTCGCGAAAGGCGAATTCCAGTCCGGTGGTGGACACCAGCACTTCCGCCGCGGTCAAAATGATATAGGGCAAAATCTGCCACATCACGCTCAACTCTTCACCAGCGTCGAGGCGTGTCTGGAACGCGGCCACGATCATAAAGGAGAACCCCGAAATGAACATGCCGGCGGACATGCGACGCAACGGCGTGGCCAGCTTTCCGAGCAACGGATACACCACCAAGGTCATGATCGGTACCATGATCATGACCAGCACGGGATTGACGGCCAGCATCTGCTCAGGCCCGATCTTGTAGCTGCCAAGGTAGTAGGGCTTCATTTGCGCGCCTTGCAGCACCCACGTGGAAAAGGTCTGATCGAACAACGCCCAAAACGCCGGCACCAAAGCAAAGATGGAAAGAATCGGGGTGACAGATTTGGCGGCATCCACCTCCGCATCGCTGAAGCGTGTTCGCGCCACGTCCCAGAAATGCTGGCCGGGTTGTTTTTCCGCCTGATGCATCAACGCAAACCACGTTACCTGGAGAAATCCGGCCATCCGGGTTTTTGACGCGGGGGGCACGCGCGTGTACTTGGGCGTGCCAAGCCAGAAAATGAACGTGGCCAGCCCCATCGCCAACCCCGGCACCCCGAACGCCCAACTCCAACCGTGAGTATCACGCACCCACGGGATGATCAGGAACGCCGCCGTGGATCCGAAGTTAATGGACCAGTAAAACGCCGCGTAAGCCTTTTGCAGCAAATGACGTTGCTCGGGCTTGAACTGGTCACCCATGAAGGCAGAGACGCACGGCTTGATGCCGCCCGAACCAAAGGCAATCAATGCCAGCCCGATGTAAAGACACGCCACCTTGCCGTCCACGGTACCCGTCAAATCGCTCAATGCCAGCACGCCATGGCCGACGCAGTAGGAAAGCGAGATCCACAGGATCGTGTGGTAGCGGCCCCAAAACCGATCGGAAACCCACGCCCCGAGCAGCGGCATGAAGTAATTGGCGAAGCCGAACAGATGAATGATGTGCGTGGCGTCATCCTGCGTCTTCATCAACACCGTGGTGATGTAGATGGCGAGGATGCCCTTCATCCCGTAAAAGCTGAAACGCTCGGCGGCTTCGTTGCCGAGAATGTAACGAACCTGTGGCGGCCAGCGATTGGCCGGGTCCTGTGGCGTGGTGAGTTTGTCGGCCGCAGCCTGGTCTTGAGCGCGCATAACAGTGCAATCTCGCGCGCGTTCACTATCGCAAACGCCGCCGGCACGCGAGCTTTTCTTTGGGCGGTGGTGATACCGGCCCCGCCCACAGTGCGCGCGTTCAATCACGCGCCAGTCCATTCGCACCTGAAATCCCGTCCAGGCCCCGGCCAGTTTATTCAATTTTTTTGCCCGAATAATTTCGCTGCTTCGCGAATGAATGGCGCGTGGCATCGTCCCATCGGCATGACAACAAAGTCATCAGAAAGGAAACAGAACATGAAAGCGACCAACCGTTTCGCCACCCGGGCCGGATTGATCCTTGGGGGCGTGTTGATCCTTGCGCTCACGGGATGTCGGACTCACGTTGTTCACGAACGCACCCGCACGGTGTATGTGCCGGCGTCGCCACCGCCCGTGGTTTATGTGTCACCCGCACCGGCATCGCAACCGCCACCGGTCATCCACGCGGCGCCGGCGCCCGCACCTGTTTTAGTGATCCAGTCGGTGAACGATTTCTACGAACGGCTCGCCCTGCATGGGCGCTGGGTGGTAGTCGGGGATTACGGGCGTTCCTGGATTCCGGCGGGCGTGCCAACAGGCTGGCGTCCGTACGCCAACGGTTACTGGCAGCGGACGGACGCAGGCTGGTATTGGATGAGCGACGAACCGTGGGGTTGGGCCACCTATCACTACGGGCGCTGGGACTGGCACACGCAGTACGGCTGGGTCTGGGTGCCGCACACGCAATGGGCGACCGCCTGGGTTTCCTGGCGCGAAGGCGGCGGCTATGTCGGCTGGGCGCCGCTGCGTCCCTCCGCGACAATGGGCGTGAGCATCAGCACCGTGCAATACGAACCGGCCTTCGCTACGCGCGCTTATGTGTTCGTGGAACATCGGCGAATGCTCGAGCCGGTGCGTCCCAAAACAGTCGTCGTCAATAACACCACGATCATCAATAAGACCGTCAACATCACCAACGTGAAAGTGGTGAACCAAACCGTGATCAACGAAGGCCCGCGTCCCGAGGTGATCGAACGCGCGAGCGGAAGAAAAGTGCAAACGGTACCGGTCCATGAATTCCGCAGGAAAGAAGAGGTGGCCGTAACTGCCCGGCAACGGAACGTCCCCACGGTTCCGGAGAAAAAGCTTCATGCCCCGGCCCGGACAGAACTTCAACCTGCACCAAGAGAAGCAGCGCTTCCTCGCAATCCGCAGATCGTCGAGAAGCCCGCTGCGACCGTGACGCCGCCGCAACCGGTCGCCACCCCCGTGCGGCCAACGCCTCCACCAACCGTCGCCGGAAATCCGGCACGAGTTGAAATCAAACCCGCGATTGTGCCAGTCAGTCAGGCTGTAACAACGCCACCGATCGTCGCGCCCCAAGCAATGCCCGAGGTCAAACCCGCGCAAGCCGTTCCCGTTCGACGCGAGGTCCGGCCGGTGGCAAAACCCGTAGTGACGGCGAAGCCAACACCATTGCCCTTGACGACCACCCCGGTGCGCGACGAGAGGCAACGTGAAGTCGTGAGCGATAAAGCCAGGCCGGCCACGCTTCCGGCGGTGAAAACCAGAGCCAGAAACGAGGCCAGGCCGTTGACGAATCCTGAAGTGAAAGCGCCCGCTAGCGTTGAGACTGCACCACCGTCGCCCGTTAAGAACTTGCCCGCGCCGCCAAAGGCCGCCCCTGCCGACAAACGGCTAATCTCCCCAAGAGAACAAACGCGGACGGTTGAACCGGTTGAAGCGAACAGGCGAGTTCAGGAAGGCAAGGTGTCCGAGAAGAAAGGCGAAGAACAAACGCCGCGTCTCGTTCCAACACGCCCTTCCCGGTGAAGAATGAATTGGTCGAGGGACCGCTTTAGCTTGAAACCCCGGCACGCGGAAGGGATGAAGCGCGCCGGGGAATCAATTTCTGATGGAGAGGATCGAATAGTCGTTCCTCCTGATGTATGCAATACCGGTCGGCTGGCTCCATCTTGCGGGAATGCCAGACGATAGAACCGCGTTCCGGTTGGCGGCTCGGGATCAGTCCATTCGCGCGAACCGTCGGGTAGCGTTACCGGAGTGCCCGGGAGCGAAAACCAGTTCTGCAAATCCCCGGAGTATTCGGGGACGACTTCGGTGCCGGCATCGGCTTCCAGGCGGAAGCGGAATTGGCCACCGGGACTGACGCTGGCGACAATTCGCCGGTCGCTGCCCGGTTGACCAGGCGGAACTGAAAGCGCGTCGCCGTCGTGACGGACGTGCGCGCGATTCATCTGCTTGATCTCCCCAGCCTGCAAACCCTGGCGGTGTTGCAGCCGCCCGGCGCGACGGAAATCCACGCGCTCGCTTTCAGTCCGGACGGCACTCGTCTGGCCGCCGTGGGCGACGCCGTGAGGTTGCGCGTCTGGAATCTACCTGTATTGCGGCAGCAGCTATCCGGATTTGGGCTTGATTGGCAATCGCCGCGACGGGATTAATCTGCATCCGGTTTCGCAACCTCAATTACACCAAAGGACCCCGCACGAGCTGGTGTAGTTGTTTTCGCGCATAATGGTCGTGGAATTGTTTCTTCCATCGTGATGGACTGTGCAAAGGGTATCGAGTATCTGAGTCGCCATGCGCTTATTGCTCCCAGCCATGTGTGTGTCATTTCTGGCCTATGCTGCCGCCGGAGTGGAACCCAACTGGCCGCAGTTCCGTGGGCCGCGGGGCGACGGTTTGAGCTTTGCCAAGAACGTCCCGCTGACCTGGAGCGAGACAAACAACCTCGCTTGGAAAGTCAACGTACCCGGACGCGGACGGTCGTCGCCGGTGGTGGTGGGTGATCGCATCTGGTTGACGCTGGCGGTTGAACGAGGTGTGGTCCGGCAGCGCATTGGCCCCGACGACATGCAAACGGCCGAGCACGTTTCGCTGGAAGTGGTTTGCCTCGACGCGCGCGATGGCAGGCTACTCTGGCGCACGCCGCTATTCGACGTGGAAAAGCCGGACCCGGTTCACTGGTTCAATAGTTGGGCCACGCCCACGCCGGTGATTCAACCGGACCGACTCTACTGCGATTTTGGCACGTTCGGCACCGCCGGTCTGAATCCGAAGACTGGCGAGGTGATCTGGAAAACGCGGCTGCCGTTGGATCATCAGGTCGGGCCGGGCAGTTCGCCCGTGGTGTACGAAAACCTGCTGGTGCTGGTCCGGGATGGTCGGGACGCCCAATACGTCGCGGCGCTCGACAAGAATTCGGGCAAGGAAATCTGGAAGACAGATCGTCCACCGATCAACGCGGCGAACCCAAACCTCAAAAAATCGTTCGTCACTCCGTTGCTGGTGAAAGCTGCGGGCCGGACGCAGTTGATTTCCCCTGGCGCGCACTGGGTCGTTTCCTACGAACCCTCGACGGGCAAGGAACTCTGGCGCGCGCGCCATGGCAACGGATTTTCCATCGGCTCGTGTCCGGTGTTTGGGGACGGCAAGGTGTTTTTCAGCACCGGCTGCATGAGGCCGGAGCTTTGGGCCATTCGCGCGGACGGCGAGGGTGATGTTACCGCTACCCACGCGGAATGGAAATCCACGCGCCAGGTGCCCATCATGTCGTCGCCGGTTTTGCTCGGCGAGGAGCTTTACTGGACGTCCGACGACGGCATTGCCAATTGCACCGATGTCCGCAGCGGCGAAGTTCACTGGCAGGAACGCATGAATCAACAGCATCTCGCGTCGCCGCTGCTGGCCGAAGGCCGCATTTACTTCTTCGGCAAGGGCGGAAAGACCACTGTCATCAAGGCCGGCAGACAATTCGAGAAGCTCGCCGAGAATTTGCTCGAAGGCGACGTGGTGGCAACGCCGGCCATCGTGGACGGCACCATTTTCCTGCGGACGGACACGCACCTTTACCGGATCGGGAAACCATAGCGCACAACGAGCGGCTCGCGCCCGGCAGAGTGTTATTGCTCGTTGCTCTTCGGCAGGGCAGGCGGTAGAACTCTCGCAAAGCAAGCAACGCATGTGGGATAAATTCCAAACTGCGCATCGTGGGTGGAGAAGAGCTCGTCTGGTCTGGCTTCTGTGCGCGAGCGTCGCGCTTGGGGCGACGCGCTCCGCACAGGGTCACAACTTCCTCAGCGAGTTTATCCAACACGGGATTCAATTGACGGTAGCTGCGCAGCACATTGACGTCACCGTGGACCTGACCTTTTTCGAGGAGTGGTCAGTTCGCGAACGCAAGGCGATGGACGCCGATGGCAGCGGCGAGATCAGCCGAACTGGAATCGAGAACTATCTGAAGCACCTGGGGCCACAACTTGCCCGGCAAGTGAAGCTGCGTGTCGCTGGCCGGGAACTGGCCCTCGTCCCGCTCTACGAACCGGAAATTGACCTGCTGGGAGACAACCAAGTCGGTCCGGCCCATCATCGGTTGCGCCTGTTCTTCTTCGCCCCAACCCCAGACCTGCGCGCCGGCGATGACTTGGTGATCGAATCCAGTCTCTGGCCCGAGGCGAAAGCCCTCGCCACCCTGCAAAGCGAGGGACGCGATGGCTGCAAGTTGACGACTTTGATTTCTGTGGACGCCGGCCTGACCAATCCTCGCTCGCAGGGAGAGAAACGGTTGTTCAAGTTCCGTTGCTTGCAGCCGCCGTCGCCCAAGGCGAACCCGGTCAATCCTCCTTCCGCAAGAGCAGTTGAGTCCGCGCCCAAGCGGCGTCAACCGAGTAGGACAGGTGTCGCGCCTGTCTCTGACATCAGTCGTTCTGTGTCGAGAGCCGGCTCAAGCCCTTTGCCAAAGGAAGCCACGTCATCCGCCAGGAATTCTGAAATGGAGACAGGCGCGACGCCTGTCCTACGCTATGGCAGGCAGCCCGCTCGCGATTCGCGCCCACAACCCGCTGCGCCGATGGCGGCAAACGCCTGGCGTCAACCTCACCATTTAGAAACCCGTTCCACACCATGAATGCAACCCAATCCACCCGCCGGTTCGCGATGTTCCTCATCACGGTCTTCAGTGCTGCCCCGCTGACCAATTGCGCCGATGGCGCAGCGACCTTGCCGCCCGGCGCGGTGGATTTCGCCGGACGCATGGCACGCGATCACTGGTATCTCCTGGGCCAGGAAAAGCGCGCTGACATGGAGGCGATCAACCGCGAGTTGCGCGAAGCCCAGCAACAACTCGACAGGGCCAGAAACGATGATGCACGCCGCGCCGCTGCCGGACGCGGGATTGCTTCCGCCAATCGGTTGCTAGAACAGGTGAAAGCCTGCCCTCGCCTCATTCGCGTGGATTTGTCGGCGCCGCGTCCGACGTTCGCACCGGGAGGCCCGTTCGAAATAGCCGGAGACACCGGCGCGTTGTTGTTTGAAGTGGTGGCCGGTGGCGAGGGTTTAAATTACAGCACCGCGATCTTCGATTTGTCCCTGCCGTCCGGTGAATCGAGCCTCGCGACATTGGAGGTTGCTGCGAACGGCACAACCTACGCCGTGCTCGGTTTGGAAAAACCTCCCTTCGGCCGCACGACTTTGGCGGTGGAATTTCGTCGGCCCGGCCAGCCGGCGGTTCGTTTGCCGCTCGACGTCACCACACCACCACCGGGGCGGCTGAAACTGACCGTGCTTTCCGATGACACCGGCAGGCCCGCACCGGCGATGGTGCAGTTGCTGTCACGCCGGGACGGTGGCGTCCGGCAACCCGCCAACGGCATCGAGTTCGGCCTTCAGTTCGACAAGCAGGGCAAAGCGAGCGGCGCGCGCAACGCCAACCTGCCCGGCCTCGCGGAGTCATTCTGGTGCGTGCCCGAACCGTTTGACATGACGCTCGCGCCCGGCGACTGGCGAATTGGCGTGCGCCGCGGCGTCGAGCACGAGCTCGTTTTCGAGGATGTCACGATCAAGTCCGGCGAGACTCTCGAGCGCACTTATCGGCCAAAGCGTTGGGTGGACATGCGCAAGCGCGGCTGGTGGTCGGGCGACGATCATGTGCATGGCCGGATTCTTTCCGATGCCGATACCCGCAACCTGATGGCGTGGGTGCAGGCCGAGGACATTCACCTGGCCAACATTGTCAAGATGGGCGACATCTATCGCACCTACTTCGAGCAACGCGGCTTCGGCCCCGACTACCGCGTCGTGGATGGTGAGTTCGTCCTGTCGCCCGGTCAGGAATGTCCGCGCACCCACGACCAGATCGGTCACACGCTCGCGATGAACATCACCAGCATGGTGCGCGACACGGACCGCTACTTTCTCTACGATGAAGTCTTCGATGCCGTTCACGCACAGGGCGGCTTGAGCGGTTATGCGCACATCAACTCCGGCATCTTTCATGTGCATCGCGACATGACTTTGAATGTGCCGCGGCAGAAGGTGGACTTCGCCGAAATTCTTCAGTTCAACCAACTCGGCACCGACCTCTACTACGATTTTCTAAATCTCGGCTGCAAACTTACGGCGTCGAGCGGCTCCGATGTGCCTTGGGGCGGCACGGTCGGCGAAGTTCGTGTCTATGCGTGCCTGGAGAAAAAGCCCTTCTCCGCGGACGCCTGGTTCGAGGCTTTCGGTCGCGGACGCACCTTCACCACCAGCGGGCCGATGATTGAATTTCGCGTGGACAACGCCCTGCCCGGCGATGAAATCCGGATCAAGGCAGACAAGAAACTCCGCATCCGTGCCCGCGCCTGGGGTGATCCGCAGCGCATGTCGCCGGTGAAACTCGAGATCGTTCGCCACGGCGAAGTGATCCGCACCGCCGAATCCAACGACGCGACAAAGCCGGAGGTTGAACTGGATTTCACCGTGGACGCGGGATTCGGTTGTTGGATTGCAGCACGCGCACGCGGTGGCGACGGCACGAGCGCTCACACGACACCGGTTTATGTGGTGCGGGAGGGATTGCGATTCTGGAAGATGGACGGACTCGACGAGTTGTTCGCCAGGCGGCAGAATAGTCTTGAGCAAATCGAACAGCTTGTTGCCGATGCGCGCCGTCTCAACACCGCAGGCAAGTTGGAGAATGACCGCTATCGCAAACAACTCGCGCTGCAAGGCGACCTGCTGCTCCAGCGCGTGGCGCAAGCCCGCTCGCTTTACGAAGAACTCAAGCGCACCGCCGAAGCGGAGCGTGGCGTGCGCGGGTTGAGACAATAAGCGAAGTCAATCCGTTCGTGGATGCGTACAACCGGACACTGGCTAACCGGCATCCAAATTGTTGAGTTGATTGACAACAACACGCAATCGAGCATGGACAAGGACCCGAAGTTCAATCCCTTCTCCACCCGCTGCATGGAAGAGAATCACGCGCTACAGCTTCATGCTGGACCACCGAGATGGGCTGAGTACAAGAACATTCGGATCAAGGCGCTGAACAAGCAGCATCCGGGATTACTGGCTCTTGCGACTGAGGATTCGTTGCATCCCTAAAATAACGAAAGCGCCAGTGAAGAATAACGCAGTAGTGGCAGGCTCTGGGACTGCTGTCATCGTACCTACGAATATCCCCTCGCTACCGTACGCCATGGCGCTGTCCAGCAGGACCAAACCGCTTGGCGTGTTGTTGAAAAGCCCCCAGCCAAATACCGGGTCAATCCAGTAGGGCTCTTCGTTCGGCCAACTCCAGAGGGTTCTTCCGGATGCGACGGCCAGGTAGAACGGCTGGTCGTAGCCGACGTCGAACCAAGGACCGGGTTGGATATTTGGATGTCCTCCAAAGAAGACAAAGTCACCGGATCCTATCGAAGCGGCAGTGAACGAATCGTTTAACCCGGCAAAGTACCAGCCCGAAGCTTCGTCAAGTAGCGAGTCTTGGAATGCAATACTGGTTGTTTGTCGGTTGACGAATATCGCGGTGCCGTCTGCCCCATCGGGAGTGTTTAAGACAGTCAACTGGTAATTGCCGCCGTACGGAAGAGGAAAGGCATTCGTTTCGAGATTGATGCGGCCTCCAAAAACAACCGATCCTTGGCCTGACAGATTGGTAGCCGTCAATGCGCAGGAGGCAACAAGTAAGACAACCCACCCACAGGAAATCAGATTCTTCGTTTTCATATCCCTAAGTTTTCTGAACCACTGATCACCCAAGTTTCCCGGGTACCTTTCGTTTCCAAAACAAATCTTGGTCCGCAGGGCTTCGTTGTCAACAGCCTTTTTTAAGCAACCTGTGGGACGCGAAGCCTTGGTCGACAAAGGTAGCTTCGAACCGCAACGCTCTCGTTGCATTATCCTCAGCCTGCTTTGCGTTAAACGATCCTCGCGAGTTTGATGGAGGCTACGGCTGGCCGAAAGGGAGCCACTTCTGAAGAATTACGGTTCCAATCTCAACCCCCCGCTATCTTTCACGACACCGAGTCGCCGGTCAATCGCCGTGCCCACGGGATCAGGACCAGTTTGGCCGAGTCGGCGGCGGATTTCTTTTCGCAACCACCAGAAGCCCGAGTTCCACGAGTAAAGAATGTGACCGTGCGGATGGCCGTCCACGGTGCTGATGGATTCATTGAAAGCCGGCACGCGGGCGATCTCCCTTTCGATACGCTCGACCAGAAACGAGTCCACTTGGGTTGCGGGTAGCCCATGAACCCCGGCGAGGAGATAATTTGCCGCATCGTTCAAGAACCACGAGCCGCCGTAGCAATACACCCCGCTGTGACCGGGCAGCAGCGAACCGTCCGCCTGCGAGATCACGCGCAAGCCGTAAGGAGTCTTCACCTTTTCCGAAGTGCGAAAATGCGTCAACACCTGTTCGTCCGTTAGCAGTTTCCTGCCGAAGACGGCGTAGGTGAGCGTTGCGCCATACAGTGTGTCCTGACCAAGGGTATCGCGCTGCATCTGGCTGGTGGGCATGAAACCGCGCTCGACGTTGAACAGCGAGCGGTACCCGTTGATGGCCCGTTCGATGTCCTGCTCGGTGACCTCAAGTCCCAGTTCCCTGGCGGCAAGCAATGCGCCGCAGTGAAATCCCTGGTTGCTGGCGGGACAATCGCCATCGTCATACAGCAGGACGTCGTGGTAAGTCTTCCAGCCTTTGGGATTGGGCGCACCGGGCAACGGCGGCGGGATGTAAAGCCCGTCCTTCTCATGGCGACGTATGAACTCATAAGCCCGGCGCACCAGCGCGTCGTTGACCGAGCCGCCCGCGCGTTTCATCAGCACGGCCCAGATCAGGTAATACTGCGCGTTGTCTTCGTAATCCATGCGCGTCCAGAAAACGGCGCGATTTGCCTCGATGGTTTTCTCCGGGTCATCCAGGCCCAATGCCGTGTAAAAACCATCCGTGACCCATTGCTTCCAACCGTAACCGGGGCCGGAGACGAAAATGTAACGTCCGTCGCGCGGCTGATTGTTGGCGTCCAAGGCAAGATTGCGTCGCAGCAGGAACAGCGATGTGTTCCGCAGGATGGCCTCCAGCGCCGATGAGTTCCAACCCTTGGCGTTGGCGACGGCGAGATGCGCGGCGACCTGGGCGTCGTAGTGATTGCGGGCCGCGCTGGCAAACACCCACGTCGTGAAGCGGCGCGTCTCGCCGACGGCCAGCATTTGCCAACCGTCCATCTGATACTGGTAAGTGTCACGGGCGTCCTCCGGTGGTTTGATGATCAGTGGATAGGGATCACGGCCATCACCGGTCAACGCCGCGAGTTTGCGTGCCGGTGGATCAATCAAAACCTGGCAGCGATTCTCCCACAAACCCGGCGAATCGGTGATCAGGCCAAAGACCTGCCCGCTTGTTCGCAGCATGACCACCGGGAACGTCTCGGTTCTGGCCGAGCCACGAACCGTATCGTAAAGCGTGCGTGACTTTTCGGGGCCGGAGAACGAGGCGAATTCACCTTCCACCGCGGCCCCCAGTGGAAAAGTCACGGCAAACTGCTGCACAGAATCTGCGGTGACCTCCAATGTGCGTTCCACCAGCGACGGAGTTTTGCGCACAATTCGGAAGTGGAAGGTCAGCGCGCCCATTTTGGTCGGATCGAATTCGATTACGTCGCCTCTCAAGCGCTTGGTTGGAAAAAGCACCGGCGCAGATGGCACGCCGGGTCGAAGCAACTCGATGCCCGCGGGCGCGGAAGGTGAAGATTTGAAGATCAACGCGTCACCCGAGCGATATTCGATGGTGACGTGGCCGTTCGTTACATCGGCGACCGGAAGCAGAGGCATGTGTCCGGCCCAAGCATTCGGAGTAAGAAAGAGGACTCCGAGAACCACAGCAACAGGACTTAACCAGAGCCATCCAATCGGGCGCGCCGACCGTTGTAGGACTCGACGCGTAGGACAGGCGTCGCGCCTGTCTCCATCTCCACGGCGGTGATTCACCGCTTGGTGGGAGTCCGTTCGAGACAATTCATTCTGCAAAACCTCCGGCTCTGAAGTTGGAGGCAGGCGCGACGCCTGTCCCACGGCATCGTTCTGGTTTAACTCTCGAACCATGCGCGAGGCGATGCTGTTCATAGCATGTCGCTTGCTTTGAGCACCGTTTCGTGGATGAGCAACTCATCGTCCAGTGACACACTCAGGGTACGTTCGCCGCGCACGGCGGCAGCCAGCTCGACAAAGTCCGCCTCGTAACGTCTGTAAGTGAGAGGCACTGTTTGCAGCCCCTTTTGATACGGCCCAGCCGGGTTGGCGAAGTCGAATCTCAATCCGGGTGGTTCGATTGGTTGGAGCATTGCCGAGCCGCTGTTGCCCAGCACTTCGAAGCTGCGCGCGGGATTGGCAGCGGCTTGCATCGTGGAGTTGGTGATGACGGCCAAAGCCCGCTCGAATTCCAACACGGCCAGTGTGTTGTCTTTCAGGCTGTCGTTGAACTGGCCATGATGACGAAGAAAGGGTGTGACCGCCTTCGGTTTGCCCATCAAGCGCACCACGGCGTCCACCAGATGTGAGCCAAGTTCGAACATACCGCCGCCCTTGAACTCCGCCCATTCGGGCCGGCGCGCGGCAGCCAGATTGTTGGTGATGCTTCCGCGCACCATAAAGACTTCCCCCAACCAGCCCTGACGGACGGCTTCAATCATTGCATTGAACCCGGGGTGGTAGCGCCACATGTAACCGCTTTGCAGCAGCAACTTTTTCTCGCGGGCCACGGCGATCATCGCGCGCATGTCATCAAGCTTCACGGAAGGCGGCTTCTCCACGTGGACGTGCTTCCCCGCGCGGAGTGCGAGCAATGCGTGCGGCGCGTGGTCGCGCACCGCACTTTCCACGGCAATCACGCGGCTGCGCTCCAGCAATTCGTCCTCACCCAGCAACTTCACGCTCAATTCCTCGCAAGCTCGGCGAGCCGCGGCGTCCTTCTCGCAAACCCCCACGACCTCGAAGTCGGCCGACTTCAGCAGCAAACGCAGCTTCTCCGGTCCGTGGGAATGTGTCAGCCCGAGGAAGCCGATGGGAATGCGCGCCGTGCTTGCTGCGGCGAACAGGTTGGCGGGCAATGTGGCAGCAGCAGTGGCGCCCGCCGCAGTGCGGAGAAAGTGGCGGCGATTGAATTGTGGCTCTTTCATGTTTGAAATGGGTTTCAGGCTTGAAGTGTTTTAACCGTTGGCCCCGGCGTCCACCAGTTCAGAGTCAAACCTGGCCACGATAGGTTGGCTGTATCCACGTTACCGTCCATGAGGGCGGGAAGTCATCCGGCCTTTGGCAACCGCGCCATCTGAGCAGATTTCGACTGACTCAAGTCGGGAGCGGTTTCCCGACATTGATCTCATGCTTCAGGCAATAGGCAGCATTGGCCACATATTTCCCGGCCCAGTACTTCAATCCGGTCCGTTCTGTTGGAGTCAATTTGCGCACGACTTTCGCTGGCGTTCCGAGCACCATCGAGCCAGGCGGGATTTTCATCCCCGGCGTCACCACAGTCTTGGCGCCAATGAGTGACTGTTTTCCCACGACTGCACCGTCCAGCACCACTGCGCCCATGCCAATCAGCACCTCGTCGCCCACTTTGCAGGCATGGACAATTGCCGAATGCCCCACCGTCACGTAATTCCCGACGAGGCAGGGGAACTCATCCGCCAGATGCAGCACTGCGTTGTCCTGGATGTTGGTGTGATGGCCGACGACGATGCGGTTGATGTCGCCGCGCAACACGGCGTTGTACCAGACGCTGGAAAAGTCGCCGAGCTTGACGTCGCCCAGCACGATGGCACTCCGTGCGATGTAAACGCCTTGCCCGAGGCGGGGGGATTTCCGCAGGAACGTGTCGAGTTGCGTTTCAAGTTTTCCCATGCCCTTGGTTAACACCGAAAGAGATAACTTGGAAAACAAAAAACCCGCCTCGAAAAGTTCGAGACGGGTTTCCCCAGTTCCTCCGACAAGTCACCGATGATGTGGATGATAACGTCCTTTGGGATGTCCTTTGTATGGTCCCTTGTAGTAACCTAGGTTGACGCTCACCACGGGCTGCGGCGCTATGCGCACCGGCGTGCGATACACAATAACCGGCGAAGGCGCGACCACAACCGGAGCGGGCATCACAATCACGCGTGGCGGCGGTGGCGGCGGACAATAGCTGTAAACCGGCGCCGGGTGGACATAGACCGGTGGGTGATAACTGTAGTAACTCGCCGAGTAAGTCACCGGTTGGGCATTCACCGCGTTCACAAGAACGGCGCCCGCCACTACCCCCGTCAAAATCTTCCCCGCTGTGGCCCACTCACGATCACCCGCCTTTGCGGTTTGCAGGTTTGTCCCGGCAATCGCCAGGATGGTTGCGGCTAGGACTAATTTTTTCATATTTGGCCTTTTGTTTTCCAAACTTGAGAATGAGACGGGACGATTTGCGTTTTATTCAAGCGGCATTCCGCGTATGAATATCAACGGAATATGACGCGGCCCACACCTCAACGTCCGTCGTTGCCGAAACGAAAGCTGCCCAAGTCCTTCAAGGACTTGACGCCGTCCAATCACTTCAGCCCGCGCACGTTTTTCCGCGAACTGGTCTGGAAAGCGTTGCTCACGCGCCGCAGCGGCCAGCACCGTCAGCCGGTATTCCCCAAGCTTGCGTCCGGCCAAATCGCGCTCACCTGGATCGGCCACGCTTCGTTTCTGATTCAATTCACCAATCTGAATGTGCTGGTGGATCCCAACTTCGCGAACTGGCTCTTTCTGCTCAAGCGCATCAAACGTTCCGGGCTGCGCATCGAGCATTTACCGCCGATTGATCTGGTGCTGCTGACCCACGCGCACTTCGATCACTTCCATAAACCCACACTGCGGCGACTGCCGCATCCGAAAATTGGCGTGATGCCTTGGGGCGTGGGCGACCTCGCGCACAATCTCGGCTTCGCGCGCGTCATTGAACTGGAATGGTGGGAGTCTTTCGCGCACCAGGACTGGAAGGTCACCTTCACGCCGAGCAAACACTGGGGCGCGCGGACGTTGCACGATCATCATCGCGGCTACGGCGGCTTCGTCCTCGAACATCAGGGTCGCCGCATCTATCACGCGGGCGACAGCGCCTACTTTGACGGCTTCAAGGAAATCGGCAGCCGCCTCGCGCCCGAAGTCGCGCTGCTGCCCATCGGCGCCTATCATCCGGAATCCTTCCGCAACGTTCACATGGGGCCGGATGAAGCCGTGAAAGCGTTCCACGATCTGGGTGCGCAGTGTTTCGTGCCCATGCACTACGGCACGTTCCGGCTGGCGTTTGAGGCGATGGACGAACCGCCGCGCTGGCTGCGACAAATCGCCCAAGAGGAGAAACTCGCCGAGAAAGTGCGCATGTTGGACGAAGGGGTGCCGGAAGTGTTCTAAATTTTTCAGTGCGGCCAGGCGCTTGACGCCACAAGATTTAGCGTGCTACAACTCTGCCGGCCACAATTAGCTGTGGTTTCGATATGCGCTGTCCAAAGTGCGGTTGCCAGGACGATAAAGTCGTTGATTCACGCGCCTCGCGCGAAGGGGCCACGATTCGTCGTCGCCGCGAATGTATCTCGTGCGGGCAGCGTTTCACCACTTACGAGGAAATTGAGCATGAAGGTTTGATGATTCTGAAACGCGACGGCCGGCGTGAGGAGTTCTCGAAAGAGAAACTGCTTTCCGGCATTCGCAAAGCCTGCCAGAAACGGCCCATCAGCCCGAAACTCATTGAAGACCTGGTCGAGCGAATCGTGGATACCGTCACCGACAAATACGAACGCGAAGTGCCCGCCGAGTTCATCGGCAAACAGGTGATGGACGGACTGCGCGAGATTGACGATGTGGCTTATGTGCGCTTTGCTAGCGTGTACCGCCGCTTTCAAGAAGCCACGGACTTCGTCCAGGAAGTAAAAAAAATGGAGGCCAAACAATGATCCTGCTGTCCTCGGATTGCCTGCTGTTTGAGTTGTCCTCCGGCGAGAGCATCCCGCTTTCCGCGGAGATGATCTCGGTGGAATTGATGGGCGATGCCGGGGACGTTTTTGAATCGGAATTCGTCAAGCACGCCGCGGCTTCGGTGTTCCATCATTTCAAGCACGACCTGGGTCGCGAAACCATCACCGTGGCGGAATTCGCCGGCGCCCTGGAGAAAGTCCTGCGCGGGCTTGGGGTCAAGGTGCGCCCAGTGACGGATGAACCTGCGGACACGCCTGCCGCCGCCGATCTGGGTCTGCTGGCGAACGAAGTTGGCGGCGCGCACGAACTGTTTTTCTATCCGCGGCTGCGGGAGCAACTCCGCGCGCAGCTTCAGCAATCACCGCGCATGGTGCGTTTCCGGGGATTGCGCCACTGCGTCAAGCAACTGGCCGGCGCCCGCCGCTGGAGTCCGCGTTGTGAAGTCTTGCACGATCAAATTCTTGACTACCTCAACGAGTGTTTCAGTGCCGAGGCGCACCCCGTGGATTGCACCTTGATGGTGGAATAGAAATCGCCGCGCCGCGCAACCAGCGGATGCAATTGACCGATTGAGTTGTTCAGCCCAGTTGACGCATTACGAACCATGAACAAAACCATTTTTGAAAAGATCATCGCCCGTGAGATTCCCGCGCAGATCGTTTACGAAGATGAACTGGTCTGCGCCTTCCGCGACGTCAATCCGCAGGCGCCCACGCACGTTCTGATCGTTCCGAAACACCCCATTCCACGCATCGGCGAGGCGCAACCGGCCGATGAAAAAGCCCTCGGCCACCTGTTGCTTAAGGCGGCGGCAGTCGCCGAGCAACTGGGCTTGAAACAAACCGGTTATCGGCTGGTGTTCAACCACGGTCGGGATGCGGGTGAATCCGTTCCGCATCTGCACTGCCATATTCTCGGGGGTCGTAAAATGCAGTGGCCGCCGGGATGATGGACCTGCCAAGCTGGGTTTGCTTGCGCACACCGAGGACCGATAGGAACGCACCCTTCCGCGAGTTTTCGCGCGCTCCTCAGCAATTAAATTATTTCCCGCAGCACCCCGCCCAGGCGTTTGATCCCTTCCCGGATGTTTGCTTCACTTGCCCCTCCAAAACTGAGCCGCATTTCGTGATCCGGTTTCCGCCGCGTTGGATCGTTTGCGTAACACAGTTCTCCCGGCACGTACAACACATCATGCGCCAGCGCGGACTGAAACAGCTTTGACTTAGCGCCCGAGGCCACGCGGCGCGGCAGCCGGGCCCAGAAATAAAGTCCGCCCTCCGGCTGCCACCATTCGACTTCCGCGGGAAAATGGGCTTCGAGTGCGGACTGCATCACCCGTGCCTTCTGCGCGTAACGCCTTCGCAGCACAGCGAGATGGCGGTCGTAGGTTCCGGTCGCCAGCGCGCGCGCGAGCAGTTGCTGCAGGAGATTCGAGGTGCCGAAGTCGTGATTGCCCTTGATGCGCGTAACGGCGTTGAACACCGGTGCGGGCAGGAACCCGAACCCCACGCGAGCCCCGGTTGCGAACGGCTTGCTGTAGGTCCCGGTGAGAATCACCCGTTCGGTGGCGCCTCTCACGGACAGCGCTGATGGCACGTCCTCGCCCGTGAAACGCAATTCCCGATAGGCCGTGTCTTCGAGGAGATAGAGCGGACGCCCCGCAGCACGTTCGTAGTGCTTCAACAATTTTAACACTTCAGCCTTCTTGGCCAGCGACGTCGTAACTCCGGTCGGGTTCTGGTAATAGCTGACGAGATAAAGCAGTTTCACCCGGCGCAATTCCCCTCTGCGATTAAGCCGCTCCAGCACCCGCTCCAGATGCGTCAGATCGAGGCCGTCACGTTCCAAGCGCACACCGCGGGCGCTCACGCCCTGGCTCTGCAAGATGCCGGCATAAACGAAGTAGGTCGGGTCTTCCACCATCACGATGTCGCCTGGATCGCACAGCGCCTCCGTCGTCATGTACAGCAACTGCTGCGAGCCGCTGGTGATGATCAACCGATCTGGGGAGCAGCCTTTTGGTTCACCGTTAACCCGATCGAGGCTTTGCCAATGCCGGGCGGTGAGCCGCCGCAACGCTGGATCACCCAAGGTTGTGCCGTACTGCAAGGCCGCCTGGCCCGTGCGGGGCGACCGCAGAATCTCGTTGAGCAACGCGCGTGTTTCCGCCACCGGCAGCGAGGCGTTGTCGGTGAAGCCCGCCGCCAGGGAAATGAGCTTGGGATGCGCCAGCGCAGTGCTCATCAGCCAGGAAATTGGAGGTTCTCCGGTGCGTTGGCCCAAGCGAGAGAGGATGTGTGCCTTCATGATGACAGCGGTCAGCAGTAAGCCCGGAGTGGCGAACCGAAGCAAGCGGTGATTGAATTGCGGAACACGGATTTGGCAGACGGCTCGCCACGCGGTGCATAACTTGGAAAAGCTAATGCGCCGCCGGAGGCTTATCCGTTCGGGCTTCGATTGATTTCAGCAGGTTCTCGATGGCCTCGCCAAAGGCCGGCTGCAGCCACGCCGGGTCGTTGTGCCCGCCGTGCAACTCACAAAACCACTTCGGCTCAGAGGCAACCGCAAAATTCCTCTCGGCATGGGTAAACCGCACTATCTCATCGTCGCGGCTGTGCATGACCAGGACCGGCATATTCACGCGCGGCAATTTCTGGCGTGTATCGTATTGGATTTTGGCGAGCCAGCGCACCGGCAGCCAGGGGAACAACTCCGCGCCGATGTCGGGAATGCTCGTGAAAGTGCTTTGCAGCACCAGGCCGCCGAGCGTTTCGCGCAATGCCAGTTCGCAGGCCACCGCGCCGCCCAGCGATTCGCCGTAAGCGATGATGTTTTCCCCGGCAAATCCGCTTTGCAGCAGCCAGGCGTGTGCCGCCTGTGCGTCACGATAAGTCCCCTGTTCGCTGGGACGGCTCTTGCTCTGCCCGTAACCGCGATAATCAAAGACCAACACGGCCGCGCCCGTCTCCAGCAATGCCGCGCACAGTTCAAGACGGTGACTGATGTTGCCGGCGTTGCCGTGGCAGATCAGAAACGCCAGATGCGCCCGCGAGGAGTTTGGGTCCGCGGGAAAAAACCAGCCATGCAACTCGACGCCATCGTCGGTCGTGAAGCGCGCGTCCGTGAATTCACGCCCCAATTCCGCGGGCGAAGCTTCCAGCGTGCGATACGGATGATACACCTGACTATGTTCAAACCAGCGCCACATGAGATACAGGACGCAAAGCAGAACGAGCCAGCGCGCTCCGCGTTTCAGCCACGCCTGCTGTTTCTGCGAGTCCATGCCCAAGTCTGGCAGGTTGCTCTGCCCGGCGCGAGCACGGTTTATTTGCGGACTTGCCTGCGGTTTTCTCGCGCGGTAGAAATTCGCCCATGACTCCTGACATCCGCGTTGAAACGCTGAATCCCATTCCACCAGCACTTGCGGAATGTGCCGCCCGGCCCAGTGGCGAACCAGGCGAATACTGGCGCTGGTGTCCGCGCTGCGGACACGAGTTGCACAACGAGAAGTGCAAACTTCGCTGCCCGCGCTGCCATTACTTCATGAGTTGCTCGGACTTCGACTGAGGCGCGCCCCGTCACTTCACCGCCACCCGCTCCATCATCAAATCATCATACCGGATCGGCGTGCCGGAAAACGGGCTGCCGAAGATGGAGGCGGCCCCGGGCACCGGGTCTTCGGTTGTTTTAGCCGCAATCGTCCATTGATCCGGCTCCGTGGTAGTGTGCCGCCAGGCTTTGCCTTCGATCTTCCATTCGCCGTCCTTGAGTTTGCTTAATTGCAGCCGCAGGCAGATCCACTCGCCAGGTTTCCAGTCGTAAGGCACGGTCACCTTGACCGCTTGATCGTCGAGCAATTCCAGCGCTTTCTTGGCCGGCGCCATTTGCAGCTTCCAGCCGCCCACACCCCCCAGACCCACCCCAAAGGTCGGATAACGCCGTCCCCGGGCCGTTCCGTAAATCCGCGCGGATACGGCCACGTTCTCACTCTCCGCCGGGCCGAACTGGACGGAAAAGCTTTCGAGCGGCGCGCCGGGAAGTTCGAGGAACTTGTTGCCGCCATCTTCGCTTACTGCAAACTCGCCATTGGCAAACTTGAGGTCTTCCGGCAGTTCACCCAATATCGCCTGCTCAAAATTGTTTGTGTAGAGCGGTGGTGTCTTGGGGGAGGTTTCACCCGCGGGTCTGGCTTTGTCCTTGGTCAGATTGGCGTTGATCCAATGCTTCAACGTCGAACTGCCCTTCCCGTAACCAGCCGGCAACTCGACATAATCCTGGGTTTGAATCTCCGGCGGGTTGCCCCAGTGTGCCGGGAAATCTTTTTTCGCCTGGGCGGTCAACATCGTGACGGACAATGCCAGGACTGCCATCATCCAACTGGTTCGCTTCATCATAAATTCATCATTCGTTTCGGAGCGCGGCCAGCAAATCGCCGCGAACCGCGTAGCGTGTCGCCATCCAGGTCCACAACGCGCCATTGATCAAAACTGCGGCCAGCGTCAGCGTTAGCGATACCACCGGCAACTGTCCCCCCGGCGCGAGCACCGCGGGTAACACCGCGACCGCGGCGGCAATCACGCCCAACGCCAGTCCCACGGCGAGTAATGCGCCGTTTTCAATCAGCAACAACCATTGCACAGTGGGTTTGCGAAAACCAACCGCCACGAGTAACGCCAGTTCACCGCGCCGCTCCAGGACGTTGCGCAGCACCACGATTCCCAAGCCCACGCTGCCGAGCAACAGACCCAGCCCACCAAGCACCTGGAAGGTGCCGAGATAAGTGTTTTGCACCGCGTTGAACTGCGCGAGCCTCTGAGCGGTTGGGGTCAATTCCAGTCCCACGTCTTGCATGGCCCGCGACAGCGTGGCCGAAACCTGCGCCACGGTGTTCGACGGTGCATCAACCAATAACATTCGATAACCGCTCTCCCCGGGAAATCGCTTCACGAACTCTGCTTCGTCAATCAGGAGTTGTCCCTGCAAAATCGAATTCGCCACCGCGCCGACGATGCGCACCTTGAATGGTTGTCCGCGTTCATCCACGTAATCAATCGTGTCGCCGACTTTCTTGCCCATCGCCCACTGGATGGAGTTCGCGTCGCCAATGGCAGCGATTTCATTCGGCGCTAACGGTTGACCGCGCTGGGGGTAAAACTCACCCAGCTTCAGGGCCGCCCACGGTTGTCGCTGCATTGTATTGTCAACCAACTTGGCAAACGCAAAGCGGCCTTCCAACGACTCCGGCCTGACCCCGAGCAGTCTCGGCTTCTGCGCGCGATTCAAACTCAGACAACTCGCCTCGTCACCCGCGCGCACGCGGAACGGGATTATGTTCACACCTTCCAGATCGCGCTCGCTCAGGGCAAAGAAATCGCGACCTGACTCGCTGTTCAAATCGTGTACCACCGGGATGGTTGTCTCGCCAATCAGCGCGAAGCCGCCCGTGCCCGAGGTTCGCTCGGTCGCATCGCGGTTGGCATCCAGCCGAAACACGCCAATGGACACGATGAGAAAACTTCCGCATGCCAGCATCGCGATGGTGGCCAGACTCCGGGTCCGCCGTCGGGCGCAGCTACGCAGGCCCAATGCGGAGAGGGATAGCACCTCGCGAGCTTCTCCCTCACCCTGACCCTCTCCCGCTGGGAGAGGGGACAGCATTTGGCCGGTTCTGCATTGCTCCGAACGCGCCGATACGGTGCCAATCTCAGGTTTGTTTTGGGCCTGAGAATGATTCTCCCTCTCCTTCAGGGGGAGGGCCGGGGTGAAGGTGAAATCTCTGGAAGCGCCCAGCCGGGCCAATCGCACATTCACCGCCGACAACCCCGCCATCAAGATCAACGCCCCCGCACCGAAAAACACGCCCGCATTCGCCATATCTCCACGCGCCATTGCGTAACCAACCAATCCAAGTGCGCCCGCCAGAGCAACGGCTCCGAGGATACGGCCACGGCTCCGGGCTCCAGACTCGGCAATTTGGACTTCTCCCACCAACAATTCCCGCGCGGGCCGTTTCACAAATTTCCGCAACGCCAGCCAGATTGTCACCGCGCCCACCGCCGTGGCCGCAAAAATTCCGATGACAAGCGTTTGCGGTGAGGCGTGAAACGTCAGCGCAGAAGCGCCCACGGCATCGCGCCAGATTGTGGCCAGGCCATGCAACATGGCGCGCGCATAAGCCAGACCGCCGATGGCCCCCAGCACGCCACCAATGAACGCCAGCGCCACACCTTCGCGCAGCAGAAGCTTCCGCACTTGTGAGGGCGTGAATCCCAGCGCGAGCAACGTGCCGACTTCCGGCGCGCGTTGTTCGAGGCCGAACTGAAACAACATCGCCATCAGCAACAATGCCGCGGCGATCAGGAAGAAACTGAAGCCAAGAAACAACCCGCCGAAATCCTGCGACTGTTCCGCGGCAGCCAATGCCTGTTCGCGCACCGGCTCGAAGCGGAAACCCAACTCTTCTGGTTTGAGATTGGCGAGAATCTTTTCCTCCAATGCTGCCTTGTAGGCGGCGACGTCAGGGATTGCGGCGAGGTCTGTTTGTTCAGACCGATCTCCCTCACCCTGACCCTCTCCCGCTGGGAGAGGGGACAGCGTTCGCGATCCATTCGGTTCTGCTGGCGTGGCTGAAATCTCGTCAGTCTGAGTGTTGCTCTGTGACTGAGAGCGATTCTCCCTCTCCCCGGGGGAGAGGGTTGGGGTGAGGGGAAGCGTGTTCATCGGAATGGGAAATCGGATTGCCGTGAGATCGCCGAAACGGTTGGCCCACATCTTCTGCCCGGCGGCGAGCGTAATGAACGCCTTGGGTGTGCCCCGATGCTGTTTCCAATATTCCTCATCCTGATCGCGAATCTTGTGAACCAGCGGAAAGCCCGCGTCCCAATCGCTCGTACTCTCGGCCTTCTCGATGCCGGGAAAATCCGGCATGAGTGTACGGTCCGCCCACGGCAGCTCCATTGGCGCGATGCTGTAAACCCGGAACGTGTTCGTGTGTTCGAGCAATTGTGTGCCGGATTCAGGATCGAAATAAACGAGCGAGATGGCGTCACCGGGCTTGACGCTCAAATCGTCGGCGAGCCACTGGCTGACGATGATTTCGTCATCGCGCATGTCAGCCGGCGTCCAAGGTGCTCCCGCTGCGGTGACCATGGAGTAAGGCGTCGTGTTCGTGCCGGCGGAGAGAAGGTTGACGAGGTAGGTGATGAGGGGCTGGGCGTTGGTCGTGAAATCCGTTGGAAAATCAATACACCCAGCATGGAGCAAACAAAGATGTACCTCTCCCGGAGATTTCCTGAGAGATCCGTCAGCAACAGGCCGGTCCAAGAAGACCCGTTTGGTGCGCAGTTCAATGATTGACCCGTTGGTGCTAACAAACAGGTCGTGCTCTGAATCCTCCAGCGACCAACTCTGGCGGAAGGCTTCATGAGCCAACGCCAACGCCTGGTCGGCGGGCAAACTGGCTTGGCGATCCAACCACTCGTTCAATCGGAAGACCGACAGCCACGGGCGAAGCCTTTGCCAGAAACCGCTGCCAGCGTGGTCCTCAGCCAGTGCCATCGGAGCAAGAATGAAATTCATTCGGCCTTCCAAACCGGTCGCACTCTGAAGTTCACCCTGATTCACAAACGCATTCAGCCGGGAGGATTGCGAGCTGGTGAGACCGAAGTCGCCGAAATTGGCGGCCGACACACTTCCCCCAACGCGAAGTCGCAGTGTGGCCGTTGATTCCGAGCGGGGCGTGATGGGCGCCTCACGGGAAAGCGCCGAAGGCTTGTGCAGCCGAAACAAGACCGAATCCCCCTCCTTGACGCCGAGCCTTTGCTGCAACGCTTCGTTGAGCAACACCGTCCCCGGCGCGATGGAACGAGGCTGGCCATTCGGAGCGTAATCCCAGAACAACCCCGTGGAGCGATCAAACGAATCAAAGTTGTGTGCCTCGCGGCCGATGTGGTCCGGATTGCGAACGCCAACCAAGTTGACCTGACTGACGCGAACGGAACCATCTGGCAAGGTCGCCACGGACGGAAGCAAAAGGGCTGCTGCGGGTCGAGCTGCGAATGATCCTTTGAAGTTGCCTGCCTCCCAGCTCGCGCTATTCCATGGCAGATTTGTCCCGAGTTTTTCTGTGAAGAAGCGGTCACTGGGCAGCAACATCAAATCAGCCTTGCCCACCCGGGCCAACGCCCGCTCCCGCAAACTCTGCTTCACGGAATCCCCCACCACGAGCGCGCCAATGAGCGCCGCGCTGCCAATGGCCGCGCCCAGCACCACGCCCAGATGCGCCCGCCAGTGGTAGGAAAGACTGCGGCGAATGAGCGTGCGGAAGGTCATGAAAAAATGCTCAAAGACCCAAATACCCAAACACCAAAGCCTGCGCTGCTCGGTGCTTGCGGATTTGGGTATTTGGGTGCTTGGTTCATTGGGTGTTTAGCCTGTCATTCTCCACCAGTTTGCCGTCCCCCAACCGCAGCACCCGCTGCATTCGCGTGGCAAGATCCAGGGCGTGCGTCACCACGATCAGCGTGACGCCTTCCTCGCGGTTCAATTCCACGAGCAACTGGCCGAGTGCGGTGGCCGACGCGTGATCCAGCGCGCCGGTGGGTTCATCAGCCAGGAGCAGTTGCGGTTGATTGATGAGTGCGCGCACCACCGCCACACGCTGCCGTTCACCGCCGCTCAGTTGACCGGGACGATGGTGCAATCGTCCGTCCAGACCGACGCGCTTGAGCAGACGTTCGGCGCGGGCGGGCGCGGTTTCCCCCCGCTTTTCGCCTTTCAAATCTAAGGTTGCAGTTTCGGTGAACGCCAAAGTCGGCACGAGGATGTTTTCCCACACGCTGCATTGCGGCAGGAGGTAGTGCGCCTGAAAGACAAAGCCAATCTGCCGATTGCGCACGGCGGCGACTTGCTGGTCGTCGAGTGCGGCCAGATTCTTTCCATCGAGCAATACTTCGCCGCTGGTGGCGCGGTCCAGCGTGCCGATAATTTGCAGCAACGTGCTCTTCCCCGAACCGCTGGGCCCAACGATGGCCAGCGAATCGCCGCGCGTCACGGTGAGCGTGACGCCATTCAGCACGGGCAGCGCGTTTGCGCCGTTCGCGGCGGCGTAGCGCTTCGTCACGTCTTTCAATTCGAGCAGGTTTACTGGCGCTGACATGCGTTAATTGTAGCCGAGGAATTGCGGCAGGGGGAAAGAAAATTTGCCACTTCGAGATCAGTGACGGAATTGTCGCGATGAATCGCGTTGGGGAACGAAACTACCAAACGCTTGAAATACCCAAGCACCCAATTGCCCAAGACGCACAAATCACTACGCTGTACCAAGCAATCCGTTGCCTTGGGTATTTGGGTCCTTGGGCGTTTGGGTGTTTCTCAAGGTTCGCTTTCCGCACTTTCCTGCGTCAACTTCGCGAGGGCGGCCAGCGCCGCTTCGCTCTCCGCGGCTTTTTTGCTCTTGCCGGTGCCGCGCGCGAGTTCCACGCCGGCGTGCCGGACAGTGCATTCGAACACCCGGTCATGGTCCGGGCCGCTGCTGGCCACCACGTGATACTGCGGCGACTCGGCGGTCTTTGCCTGAAGGAATTCCTGCAACTCGCCCTTGGGATTTTCCAGAATGGGAATCACGTTCAACCCGCCGAACGCCGCACTGAACTCGCGCAGGATGAGCTCGCGCGCGGCGTCGAAACCGCCATCCAAAAAAATGGCGCCGATCAACGCTTCGTAAGTATCGGCGAGCGCGGAAGGCCGCTCGCGTCCACCGTGCAGTTCCTCCCCGCGGCTCAGAATCAGATAGTCGCCCAGATCCAGCTCACGGCCATGCTCGGCCAGCGTGCGGCGATTCACCAGCTTGGCGCGGGCCTTGGTCAAAGGGCCTTCGCCGAACGCGGGAAAGCGCTCATACAGCTCGCGCGTGAGCGCCAGTTGCAGAACCGCGTCCCCCAGAAACTCCAGCCGCTGGTTGTGCTGCACCGGTGCGCCCTGCTCGTGAGCCACCGAGGGATGCGTCAATGCCAGCCGCAGCAAGCCGGCGTCGCGAAAAGTGTAGCCCAGCCGGGTTTGGAGTTTGGCGGGGTCGGACATGAATCAGGCGGGAAACAACGAACATTGATCACCCAACATCCAACGGCAGAGGTGGATGGCCGCCGCCGCCAAAGTCAATGGCGCGTGAACAGCGCGCCCAAATTGCCGCCCAGAGATGAACGGAGAAGTGGGAAGGCGGTTCGCACGAACGATCATCTTCAGCGAAAGGTCTCTCATTTTCGGAGGCTTCGATGCCTCTGTGCAGCAAACGCACCAATTCCCACGATCAACATTACTAAGGCAGACGGCTCAGGCACTGGTGTAAGCTGAGCGAAGTGAACGTCCAAGCCAAAGGCAATTTCTGCGTACCAACGCCCCGACAGCACACTCTGAATCTGGGAGTCTGTAACCTGCCACGTCTGGTCGTAAGAATAAAAGGTTCCTCCGCTACCTGGAATACCAGGAGTCGGTGGATGCGAGTCAACAAGAACACCTGCGAACTCAAAGATCGGTGTCAAAGAATTGTCGTCAGCCATCTCCAAAATACGACCTGAGCTTGCAGCCGAAGTGCCGAGAAAGAACCAAGCATGGAAGGAATTGGCAGAAAGCTCCGCGCTACCGGAAGGAATTCCGATGGCTGGCGGAGGCGGTGCGTCAGGAAAATCTATGCGGAACTGCGTCACCCCCTGTGCAAGCGCCGATAATTGAGCCGCACAACCAAGAAGCAATAGCTTGGATAATGGCTTCATACGCGCTCCTTCGCCGACCATTCAATGCTCCGACAGCCGAAGTGTCTTCGGATGCTGGATGTTAGATGTTGAGTGTTGGATGTTTTCACGATTTGGAAGCGGGTGAAGCTTCGGCTTCCGGCAAAGGTTCCGCGGGCGCGGACTGGTTCTCCGGCACCGGTGGCGGCGGATTTAAGCCATGCTCCAACAGCGCCGCCACGTCGCGCTGGACTTCTTCGAGTTGATCGAGGTGCAGGCCGGGATCACTAATGGTGAACACGTCGCCGGTTTTGGGCTGTTCGTAAATGAACGTCCGTTTGCCGTCGCGGACGATCTGCTCCTTCACCTTGAGGAGGCGCTTGCGTTCCAGCATGACGGCCAAAATGTAGCCGGCGGGGATGTGCCGCGGATCGTTTTGCTCGACGAGCTTGCGGAGGAGGGTTTCGGCGGTTTCCTTCTGGATCGCGTCGGTGGGCGGCGACGGCGCCTCGTAAATACCCTGCCAATAGGAGATGAAACCCTTGCGCTCGCGCGCGCCGTCGCTGAACTGCTGCTGCCAGCAGGCGGCGCAAATGTCGGAACGGCGCAGTTCGGTTTTCTCCTCGTGCAGCAAGGTGTGATACGCCTCCTGATCGGCATAAGGTTTGCCGCAGGACTCGCACGCGTGGCCGCGGGATTGAATGTTCCAATCGTTCATCGAGAAATTGATCGCATAACGGTATCGCCGACGGAGGGATTATTGCGCAGGTTCGCACGCGCGCAACCCCAATTGCAGCCGAGTCACTGCCGCGCGCGATAGAACCGCGGGCCGGCATTGGTGAGCGCGGAATCGTCCACGAAGTCCGAAGGCGAATGGGTCAGGACACCGCTCCGCAATTCAAACCACACCGTGAGGTTGCTCGAAGCGTCAATCGCGAACGGCAGACCGACCTCGCCGCTCAGGCTCAACTGCACCCGCCCATCAGGGAGCAGGGAAGAAACTTCGAGCCGGGGCGGGGGTGGCATCAGCACCGTGAGCGCAGCCATGGCACTGGTGATACTGCCGGCGAGATTGGTCACTACCACGGAGTAACTGCCGGCGTCGTTCGTTTGGGCGTGGAGGCGGGTGTAGCTGCTTTCTGTGGCCCCGGGGATGTTCGCACCGTTGAAACGCCATTGATAGCTGAACGGCTCCGTGCCTTCGGCGGTCACGAAGAAGGTCGCGGCGCCGCCAGTAAACACGGATTGACTCTGCGGTTGTTCGGCCAGCGAGGGTGGTATGCGGACGGTCAGCCGCGCGACACTGCTGGTCACACTGCCGGCGGCGTTCCTGACGACCACCGAGTATTCCCCCTCGTGAACCGGCTGCGCGTTCAATCGGGTGTAACTGCTGCCGGTCGCGCCCGCGAGGTTCAGCCCCGCAAAACGCCACTGATAATGCAGCGGCGTATCCCCCGTGACACCGACGTTGAACGTAGCGTTCGCGCCCTGATTTACCACGAGGTCGGACGGCTGGTTGGTGATCGCCGGAGGTTGCGGCGGCGGGACGAAGACGAATTTGATGGCATCGCTGTACATCCGCGACGAGCCGCTCAAGACGCCGCTCGACCGGGTGAAGGTGAGCGTCGGCACCGTGACACCAAGGTTTGCGGTCATTCGCCCGAGCAACTCCCACGTGTTGCCGCCCGGCTCCCGGAAAATGGTGGTGCTATTGGGCAGGCCCGTGCAGCCGCTTTGCCCCACCGTCACAACGATGTCATCCGAGATGCTCGCGGCGCCGCCGTGCGTGAGATAAACGTCGTACGTGCCGCCCGCCACCGGCAACGTCGGACGGATGGTGAAAGACGGCGTGCCGGAACTGGCGTAACGCGAGCCTTGTTCGGCAGACCCACTCAATGGCGGCGCGGAACTTTTCAAAGTCGAATTCGCAAACCCCGAATCCGAGTACGGCGGATTTGCGTTCAGCCCTCCGCCCGGCAGCCGGCTTTCCACAATCACGTCATTCACCACACCCGGTGGATTACTCTTAAAGGTGAAATTGCCGCTGGTGGCCTGCAAACCGGTCACGTTACGCGAGCGGACGCGGTAATGGTACGTCGTGTTCGGCGTCAGTCCGCTCAAACCGATGGCGTGGTTGATCGTCAGCGTGGCGTTGCTGACCGTGTTGCCATAAGCGATCGTCGGACCGTAATCCACGGTCGTGTTGGAATTTTCATCCGTTGTCCAGCGGATGATGACGGAGGTGTCCGTGAGGTTGCTCATGCCGACCCCGGAAATGACCGGTGCCGTGCCATCGGGTGGAAGCACCAGACTGACGGCCATGTTCATGCCGGCGGTCACCGTGATGTTCGTTGTCACCACCCCCAAATCTGCGGCGGTCGCGGTGACGATGTAAGTGCCCGGCGCTGTTTCGAAGAACGCAAATTTTCCGTGGGGTTCGGTGCGCTGCGTGCGCCCGGGTATGGTGTTGATCGTGAGCGTGGCGTTGTACACGGGCGCTCCGCCAACCTGCCGTGTCACCGTGCCGCGCACGATGGCTTTCGTGGGCGACGCCTTCCAAGGAATGGCCGGCACATCCACCCAGGTGGGTTGAAAGTTGTTGCGGAGGTAAGTCAACGTGCCCGCGCGATCCACGGTGCCGCTGTTGGGCACGCGATAGCTGTAAAGCACCGAGCCGGACAGCGACTTGTTGCGGATGTAATTCAACTGCGAAAGAGTGTTCTCCTTGGTGTTCAAGTAAGCGCCCTGTCCCTGGTAAACGCGCCGCACGCCTTGATGATTGAACGCGTCATCCACGCGCGCCTGGAAAATCCCGTTGTCCGACGTGTAGCCCATCGGCATGCAGATATCCAAAATACCCTCATTGTTCCACGCCGCCCAATCTTGGAAGCGCGCATTGAACGCATCGGTGCGGCTGCCGAACACGGCTGCGGAAATGACGAGGTTACTGCGGATGGCCAGCAGGTCGCTGTTGACCCAGCGCAGGAAGTCCGTCACCTGTCGCCGCCGCCAGTTGGAGAATTGCGCCTCCGCCGGCGGGGGCTGCCCGGTCAGGCCGAATTCGGCGTTGTAACGTGCGATGGCCGTGGGGTTGTAACCTGAATCCTGCTGGGGATAACGAATGTAATCCCAGTGAAAGCCATCCACGTCGTAGCGCCGCACGATGTTTGTGGCCATGACGTAATTCCACATCGTTGCCCCAGGATGGCCGGGATCGAGGTAATAACCTTCCGCGAGATAATTTGCCCCGGTGGAATTCCGCATGAGGTATTCGGGGTGCGCATTGAAGACGTGCCCCGGCTGCGGCGGTGGTGTGGTACTGCTCCAGATGACGTGGGTGGTGACCCAGCAATGCACTTCGATGCGCGGCGAGCCAGAGCGCGCCTTGTTGAGGATGTCTTGCAACGCGTCGAAGTTCGAGGCGATGGCGGTGGTCTTTGGGTCGTTGCCGCTGATGCCGGGCGTGTAGAATGCGTCCCCGCGCCGGCGCATTTGCACGATGATGGCGTTGTAGTTGTAAGTGCGGCAGTCGGCGATGAGTTGCGTGACCTGGCTGGCGTTCAGAAAGCCAGTGCTCCAGGCATCCACCCACACGGCGCGCATTTCGTTGTTTTGCGCGGAGCTCTGCAAACCGACGGTGAGGCCGGTCAGAAATAAGGCCAGCCGGGCAACCTGGCGGAAATGGCGTTGGAAAAGCATCGTGCGGGAAGTCGTGGCGATCAGTTGCGCAGGCGATAGAATCGCAGCGGTCCATTCGTGCCCGTGAGATCGGTGAACTCGAACACGGTGTTGGAACTCACCACCTCGGCCAGGGTGGTCCAGAACCACAGGTTGGTGGACATCTCCAGCGTGTAGGTGAACACCGGATGGCCTTCCCAACGCAACTGCACGCTGCCGTCCCGCAGGCGCTCGATCAACTGGAACTCGCCGGGCACGGGGGCGACCACCAGCAAGGTGGCAATGGAACTGGTCACGCTGCCGGCGGCGTTCGTCACCACGACCGAGTAATCCCCGGAGTACGCGACCTGGGCATTGGTTCGCGTGAAGCTGCTCTCCGTGGCGCCGGGCAGGTTTGTGCTGTAAAAGCGCCATTGATACGTGAGCGGCGCGTCGCCCGTGGCCGTGACGCTGAATGACGCATTGCCGCCACGGATGACGGTTTGGTTTTGCGGTTGGCTGGTGATGGCCGGCGCTGCGGGCGGCACGGCGCATTGAATCTCCAGCGCTAGCAAGCCGTTGTTCGCGCCGAGGGCATACACGCGTCCGTTGCTGAAATCCACCGCGCCGGTGCCGGTACCCGTGTTGTCGTTGTCCGTGGCAAACGCGTTCGTGGCGAGCAACCCCGGCATGGCTTCCGTGTCACCAAGGTCATAGAGACGGAGATGGTTGTTGGCGGCACCGACCTGGATGCCCGCGAGTAGATTCAGCGTCGGATGAACCCCGATGGGCGCGACGGTGGCCGGTATGCCGGGGCTGCCGTGCTTGCGGATTGTCGTCCCAACGCCGGTCTGCAGATCGAACTGCACCTGCCGCAAGTTCTGTGAGGTTGCCTTGCCCCAGAACGTGTTGTTCGCGCCGAACGCCAGACCCAGACCGAACGCGCCCGTCGGTGCGTCCGCCACGGTGATGAGCGTGGGGTTGAAGTTGAGTCCATCGGTCGTGGTGAAGACGGCCACAACGTTGCCGCTGCGGGCGGCGATGATGATCTGCGTGTTCGTGCCGGCGCCGCGCACGTCCATCGTGTCGCCCCAACGCTGACTGTTGCCTGCACCGGGATCGCCGGAATACGCGAGCGTCGGCACGGTGGAGGAACTGTCGTTTGACCAACGGTAGAGTTTGAAGTCGGTAGTGGGGCCGGCTGTCGTAAGATTCCCGGCATAGATCGCGCCATCGTCCGCTGCGCCCACCATCAGCAGCGTGTAAGTGCCGCCCGAGACGCCGGTCTTGTCCAGCGTCCCCAAGTCTGCGCCGGTGGCGGCGTTCAGGACATGAATGGTTGGGCTGGTGCGATTGATGAGGATGAGGCGGTCCGTGTTGGAGTTATGCGTCATGCCGCGTTCATTGGGCAGTGAGGCCACTGTGAGATAGGGCCGTGAGCCGGGCGCGAGACTCCACAATGGCGTCATGCCGATGGGTGCGCACACCGGTTGCACCACCAACGCAGCCACGCGGCTGGTCGCGGCGCCATAGGCATTGGTCACCACCACCTGATATCCGCCGGTGTGGTTCGTCTGCGTAGGATTGAAAACAAGCTGCGCGTCAGTCGCGCCGGGAAGCGGGCTGTTGTTGAAATGCCACTGATAAGCCAACGGTTCGGCGCCGTTCACACCGACGGAAAGCACGGCGATTTGGCCGGCGGAAATGATCAGGTCAGCCGGTTCGCTGGTGATGCTCGGTGGCACCGGCGCCGGAAGAACTGTCAGCGTCGCGTTGGCGCTGGTGGCGCTGCCGGCAAAGTTCGACACCACTACGGAGTAATTGGCGCTGGCGGCGGGTTGCGCGTTGGTCAGAGTGAACTGGTCGCCGGTGGCGCCAGAAACTGACACGCCGTTGGAGCGCCATTGATAACCGAAGGGCGCTGTTCCCGCAGCCGCGACCGTAAATGTGACGTTCACCCCTTGCGTCACCGTTTGACTCAAGGGCTGTGTGGTGAACGTGGGCGGCACAATAACGGTGAGCGTGGCGACGCTGCTGGTCACACTACCGAGCGAATTGGTCACCACCACCACATAATTGCCAGCGTGCGCCGGTTGCGCATTCGCCCGGGTATAGCTGCTGGCGGTGGCGCCGGCGAGATTGCCGCCGTTGAACCGCCATTGATAAGCCAGGGGTGACTGGCCTTGCGCCGCCACACTAAAAGTGGCGTTGCTGCCCTGGGCAACGATCAGGCTCTGTGGATGCGCGGTAATCGTGGGCGGCGCGGCGGTGCCGAGGACAAGATTCTGTTCATACATGTTACCCGTCACCTGACCGAGGGCGATGTTCACCGCTGCTTGCGAATTTGCGTAACCCGCCTTGCTGGCAGTGACCGTGTAAGAACCCGGGGGTAAATCAATGAACGCGTAGAACCCGGTGCCATCCACATACTGGCTGCGGTTGTCGGAGCCGCTCACATTCACGACGGCGTGATCCGCCCATTCACCGGTGCCGGCCAGCGTGACCACGCCCATCAGATGACCGGTGGTGGGCGAAGTTTTCCAGGGCATGGACGGGATGTCGGCCCAAGTGGGTGTGACTTGGGAAACCAACGAGGGACTGAAGCCGGCCCAATTGCCGCTCGCGTAGGGAACGCGGTAGGAATAGCCGGCGAATCCTTGCGCATAATTGCCGGCCGGCGAGGGATCGCGCGTCATTTGAAGTTCGAGCATCGCGTTGGCCAATGAGTTGAGATAGACACCCGGCCCAACAATCACCTGGCGGTTGAACTTGCGATCTTTTTGAAAATTCATCCAGCGGGTGTAGTCATTCGGCAGACTGGCCCAGTTGTAGTAGGTCATCGGAATTGAGAGGTCCAGAATCCCCTCCTGCTGCCAGCTATCCCAGTCCGAATAGACATCGTAGTAAGGCCGCGTGTTCATGAACGCTGACCGGGTGGACGACGTGGGCGAGGGATTCCAGGTGACGAACGCGCCGGATTGCTTGATCCACGGCTTGGTTTTCTGGATGCGCGCATACATCTGCCGCACGAACGCAGTGACCTGGTCGCGCCGCCATTGTTTGAATTGCTCGTTCCCGAAAGTCGGATCCGTTGACAAGCCGTAGCGGGCTTTGTAGCGCGCCACACTGGTGGGATTGAAACCTTCAGTGTTGGCCTCGAAACGGATGTAGTCGTAGTGAATGCCGTCAATGTGCCCATCCGTGCCGTCCGGTCCAGCGGTCGTCTGAAAGTTAACCAGGTCCATGTGCGCGTTGACGAGATACTCCAGCGCCTTGGGATGGCCGGGATCGAACGCGCCGTCGCCGTTTTCCGAACCCGTGGTGGAACTCAACCGCGTGGGCCAGTAGTTCGCCGGGTTGTTGGGGGCGCTGTGCTGCGAGTAAACCAAGCCCTTCGCGGTTTTGAACACCACGGACCAACAGTGGACCTCGATGCGTTTCTTGCCGCCGGTGGTGTCGTGCGCCGCCTTGATCATCGCGGCCAAGGCGTTGTAATTCGCCGGCGAAAGACCGGACATGTAAGGCTCGCCCACGCCGGAGGGATAAGCCACATCGGCACGCCGGCGCACTTGGACCACGACCGCGTTGCAATTGGCATCGCGAATGGTGCCCCGGGAATTCGGATCGCCCACCTTGCCCAGCAGCGTCTCGACCTGGGTTGGATTAAGAAAGCCCGCCCCCCAACCATCCACCCAAAAGGCACGGTATTCCTGGCCCTGCGCAAGCGATGACAACACCCCCACCTGCCAGCATCCAGCAATGATGAGAAACCTCCGGGCAACCCGGGCCAACCAACGACAATTCAACATAACCGCACGAAAGTCGCAGACTTGGCGGCTGGATTCAAGCGGCAGCAGCGGATGGCGCCGGGTTTTTCGCAACTCACACAAACCGCACTCTTGTGGACGACGCCACGAGCAGGCCACCAGCCAATGTCCAGACAAGTCCGGACTTGGGCCTCAGACTCCGGCTGGTACTTTTCAGCCCAACCCGAGCTTTCAATCGCATGGCAATGCGCAAAAAAAATTCTGGCCTTATGCATCTCGCTGGCTTGGACCGGTTTTGAACGCGCGGCAAGACCTGGCAGTCAAACATTCAATTTTGATCAGTAAACTTATCCAATCTCGTTTTGGTGGAGTCTTTATTCTGTATCTCCTCTTTGTGATCATCGCCGGCTTCACGCGGCTGGCGTTGTTGTTTTACGCGTTCCCGTCCGTGGATGCCAACCCGTTGAAGTTGCTGGGCGTCTTCGGTTGCGGGCTGCTTTACGACGTGGCGGCGGCGGCGTATGCCAGTCTGCCGCTGGTCCTTTACCTCCTGGTGCTTCCGCGGCGCTGGCTGGCGAGCCGCGCGCATCGGCTGGTGAGTTGCGGGCTTTTCGCGGTGACGATTTATCTCCTGTTGTTCGGCGCGGCGGCCGAATGGTTTTTTTGGGAGGAGTTCGACTCGCGCTTTAATTTCATTGCCGTGGATTACCTGATCTACACCAACGAGGTGATTGGCAATATCCGGGAGTCGTATCCGCTGCCGGCAATTCTGGCCGGGCTGGCGGTGTTCACGGGCGTGATTTTCTTCGGGTTATGGCAGATGCAGTGGCTTCAGCGATGGTTTGCCGGCGCGGACGGCGCGCGGGCGGGGCGCACCGCCGGCCTGGTCTGGCTGGCATTGCCCGTGGCGTTCCAGTTGGGCCTTGCCAACCGCTTCGTGCCCGAATTTGGCAATGCCTACAACCAGGAACTGGCCCGCAACGGGCTTTACGCGTTCTGCGCTGCCTACTGGGATAATGCGCTGGATTATGACCGGTTCTATCCCACGCTGCCGGTGTCAGAGGCGTTTGGACGCCTCAAACCCTTGTTGAGCCGGAACGCGCAGGATTTCACCGGTGATGAACCCACGGACATCACCCGGCGCATCACATCGTCCAAACCGGAGCAACAGTGGAACGTCATCCAACTCACGGTGGAGAGCCTCAGCGCGAAATTCCTCGGCTGCTTTGGGAACCCTGAAAACCTGACGCCCCATCTGGACCGGTTGTTTGCCGAGAGCCTGGTGTTCACCAATCTCTATGCCACCGGCACCCGCACCGTGCGCGGCATGGAGGCGCTGACCCTGAGCGTGCCGCCCACGCCCGGCCAGTCCATCGTGCGGCGTCCCCGCAATGGGAATCTGTTCTCCCTGGGGGCACTGTTCCGCACGCGCGGTTACGACACGGCCTTCATCTATTCCGGCTATGGTTACTTTGACAACATGAATGCGTTCTTTGCGGCCAACGGCTATCGCGTGATTGACCGGTCCTCCATGAAGCGCGACGGCATCACCTACGCCACCGTCTGGGGTGCGTGCGATGAAGACCTGTATCGCTGGACGTTGCGCGAGGCCGACGCCGCCTTTGCCGCGGGAAAGCCGTTCCATCATTTCGTGATGACGACCTCGAATCATCGCCCCTTTGGTTTTCCCGACGGCAAGATAGACCTGGCGACTGGCTCGCGGCGCGGCGCGGTGAAGTACACCGATTACGCCATCGGCCAGTTTCTGGCCGAGGCGAAAACGCGGCCCTGGTTCACCAACACGCTGTTTGTCATCGTGGGCGACCACTGCGCCAGTGCGGCCGGGAAGACGACCCTGCCGATCCCCGGCTTCCACATTCCGGCGTTGATCTGGAATCCGCTGCTCGTGCCGCCGCAAGTGGTCGGCACCCTGTGCAGCCAGGTTGATCTCCCCCCGACGCTGCTCAGCCTCATGAACTGGAGTTACGACTCGCGCTTCTTCGGCCAAGATGTGCTGGGCATGCAGACGGAGGACGAGCGGGCGTTCCTTGCCACCTACCAGCGGCTGGGCTATTTGCGGCCCGGCAAACTGGCAGTCCTCGAACCGATGCGCCGCCATCGGGTGTTTACCTTCGAGGCGTTCGGGGGCGAGGTGACGCCCGGCGGAGAGGACGCGGAGTTTATCCGTGAAGCCATCGCGGAATACCAGACGGCCAGCCATCTTTTCTCCAAGGGGCTGAATCATGCGCCCGATGCGCCGTAAACTGCAACGGATTCTGCTGCCACTTGCACTCTTGGCGGCCAGCCTTGCGCTGTTTGAATTCACCGATCTTGATCTGCGGTTGCAGGACCATTTCTACGACTTCGCCCAGCAATCCTGGATGGTGGACAAACGCGCCGTGCTGCCCCGACTGTTGTTTTACACCGGCCCGAAACTGCTGCTGATCGGATTGGCCGCCTGGCTGTTGCTCGGTTTGCTGCTGCCGCGCCGGATTTGTCCACGCTGGCTCGCAACACCCTGGCCGGCCCCCAGAGTATGGCTGGTGATCCTCAGTCTGGCATTGGTGCCCGCGACCATCGCAATCATGAAATCCCGCTCCGACATCTACACCCCTGCTTCCCTGACGCGCTATGATGGAAGCAAACCGTATCATCACCTCTTTGAACCGCTGCTTCCCGGTGTGCTCCCGAATCGCGGTCGCAGTTTCCCGGCCGGCCACGCCAGCGGGGGGTTTGCGTTGCTGAGTTTGTTTTACCTGTTCAGCAGGCGACGCTGGCGTTGGGCGGGGTTGGGGGTTGGCCTGCTTTACGGCTGGACCATGGGGCTGTATCAAATGTTCAAAGGCGCTCATTTCCTGAGCCACACGGTGGTTACGATGCTGCTCGCCTGGCTGATCATCGAAGTGCTCGCGATGATCCTCAGAGTGACTCCGTCTGAAATGCGGAAGCAGACCTCGCCGCGAGCCAGCCGCGATTCACAGTCCACCAAGCCGGCCAGCAGCTAAACCCGCACAACTCTGCATTGTGGCTTGAGCGCCTCAATCGGGCCGCACCGATAAAAACGGGGGGGACTCAAAATCAGCGCAGAATGCCGGGGAAACTGTCACACAAATCAAAATCAGCCCGCGGACTTGGGAATTTCGGCTTGCCAGCCGGCGGAGCAGAACGAGAATCGGTGACATGAAAGCTCCCGCTGAGCATCGGACTGCGCACCTTCGGCAGAGTAACGGATGTCTGGCCCGGCCAGCCGCCCCGGTGAAAAACGCCATCGGCCTGGCATTGCTGCTGGGGCTGACTTGCGGTTGTTCCACTTTCAATCGCGACTGGCGGACAGCCACCCAAGAATCCCACGCGCCTGCTTCCATCGCCGGCCGATGGGAGGGCCGGTGGTTGAGCGAGGTCAACGGTCACACGGGCGAGCTGCGCGGTTTGTTGAAGCAGACCTACGACGACCAGTGGTCCGCGCAGTTCCGGGCCACGTATTGGAAGGTGTTTCGCTTCAGTTCCTCGGTGGAATTAACGGTTAAGCCACACGAGGGCGGCTGGCGTTTCACGGGGGAAAAGAATCTAGGCAAACTGGCCGGTGGCGTTTACCAATACGAAGGCAACGCCACTTCCACTGATTTCTCGGCCACCTACCGCTCGAAATACGATCACGGCATCTTCGAGATGCAGCGGCCTGAATAAAGACGGCGTGACGCCTGAGAAATTCTCCCAACCGCACTCCAGTATCGAATCATGAAACAAAGCATCACATCAGGGCTGGCGGGCTTGTGGCTGGTTTGCGCCCTGGCTCTCGCCCCGGCGGAAACGGTAAAACCACCTGGCACGCTGGCCGAGTTGCAGGAGCGTTTGGCGGCGCACGTAACTCAACCGCATTTCGCCGCCGGCATGTGGGGCGTGAAGATTGTTTCGCTCGACTCGGGCAAAACGCTGTTTGAGCACAACGCGGAAAAACTCTTCAGCCCGGCGTCGAATTCCAAACTCTACACCGTGGCACTCGCCCTCGATCAGCTCGGTGGAGATTATCGCCTCAAGACTTCGCTCTATGCTGCCGCCAAACCCGGCCGCAATGGCACCCTCAAAGGTGATCTGATTGTTTATGGCCGCGGCGATCCCTCCATCCACGGACGGTGGCACGGCGGCGATGTCCATGCCGCACTCGCTCCGTTGGTGGCCGCGCTGACCAATGCCGGCGTCAAGCGCATCAGCGGCGACCTCATTGGCGACACGAGTTTTATTCAGGGTCCACCCTACGGGGCAGGCTGGGACTGGGACGACCTGCAGTATTACTATGGCGCGGAGATTTCCGCCCTGACCATCAATGACAACACGTTCGATCTCTCCATCAAGCCCGGCGAACGCGAAGGGGATCCCGGCCAACTCGCGCTCTCGCCCCCGACAACCTACGTCATCCTCAGCAACCGGACGCAGACTGTGGCCGCCAGCGATCGCCGAAGCATCAGCCTTTATCGCCCCCCTGGCGGCAACGTGGTCTATGTGTCCGGCCAGATGCCGCTCGGCGAAACGAATTACACCGAAGACGTGACGCTGCACAATCCGGCGGGGCTGTTCATCACGCTCTTGAAGGAAACCCTCGCACGGCATGGCATCAAGGTCAGCGGCAAACTCCGCACCATGGACTGGCTTGACCGGCAGGCCCGGCCAATTGACTGGGACAAACTGGTGGAACTTGGTTCTATAGAATCGCCGCCAATGCGCGAACTGGTCCGGAACATTCAGAAGCCATCGCAAAATCTCCACACGGATTTGATCCTCGCCCATGTCGGCGCTTTGGCGCAGGCCGCGAACCCTCCGGCGCGGGGCACCTCAGAGGCCGCGGGCATCCGGCAGCTTCGCGAGTTTCTGGACAAAGCCGGCGTGCCCCGTGGTGACGTTCAATTTGAGGAAGGCTCGGGATTGTCCCGCAACAATCTCACCACGCCGAACGCCACGATCGCACTGTTGCAATTCATGCACCGGCACGCGGAAGCGGAAACCTACCTGAACGCGCTGCCGGTGGCGGGCGTGGACGGCACGTTGCGGAACCGGATGCGCAGCACGCCGGCCGCGGGCAATGTGCGCGCCAAGACCGGCACCTTGCGCTGGGCTAATTCGCTGTCCGGCCACGTCGCCACCGCCGCGGGCGAGCGTTTGTTATTCTCCATTATGCTGAATCGCTACGCCGCGGGGACAAACCCGTCGGGGCGGGCTGAAATTGACAAGCTCACCGTTATGCTGGCGGAGTTCAATGGGCGGAGCAACTGAACCTGACGGAATAAGCGTCCTCCTCGGGCGGCAGCTTGTCGCGACATTTACCATTTGAATTTCGCCTTGTTTGGACCGGGCACTCCCCTAGACTTCGGCCATGTCAGAGATCGTCAAGTTTTTGAACAGCGGGGCGGCGAGCATCACACCGGCCATTGCGGAAAAGGCGCTGCGCCAGCTCCCGCAGTGGAAACTGGAATTTACCCAGATTCACGCGCCGCTGTTCCCCCACCTCGTGGACCAGCTTGAATTCCTTGCTGACGCCGTCGAGGACTCGGCCGAGGGCGCCTACAAGGAACTCCCCTACTACGCGATCGCCCAGGCCGTCTTTGCCCTGATTTACTCGCACAAGAAGGTGGGTGTCATTCCCGACAGCATCTTGAATTTGGGTTACGCGGACGATTCAAGCGTCGTGCGCGCGGTGCTCATCCAGAACGAGAAGGCCTTCGCCGGTTATGCCGAGTCTCAAGGGAGCAACTGGCAGAAGATCACCAGCCAGCCGTAGCCGCGGTATGCGGTCAAAGCGTCTGCGGGACTTTGGGATCTTCAAACAATTCCCGTCCAGGAAAGCTTGGCCTGTCCAGCATTGTTGCGACCATTTCTTTGATCGCCCCATTGGCGGGTTTGACCCAAAACGCCATTTTGGGTCACTAAACCGCGACAGGTCAGCCGCCGACTCCAAATCCTCCACTAACCCGACTTCCGCTATTCAGGGTGGAATGATGACGCAAGTGGTTGGCATCCAATCCAGCGATCAAAAAGGTCTGCACTACAGAGGCTCATTCGACCAGTTTGCCTGATGTGGTAATCCTCGGCGGTGGCTGTTCCGG
>JACZKP010000105.1 GCA_014860005.1 Verrucomicrobiota bacterium
CACTCAGAGCGTGTTTTGAAAACCCGGAGCGCGGCTGTGTCGTCCTCGACCAGCCGCAGCAACTTCTTGAATTCTGGTGCATTCACGTGCTGCGGCTGGTCTTCGACACAGCCGCGCTCCATTTTCAAAACACGCACTCTCAAGCAATGCGAAGAACGATCTGAAACCATAACCAAGTCCAACAACACACATCTATGAAAACCATCTGGAGTCTGGCGGCCGTCGCGTGCTTTGCGCTGACGGGTTGGAGCAACGAGTGGAAGCTGGTCTGGTCCGACGAGTTTGACAAAGACGGCTTGCCCGACCCGGCCAAGTGGTCTTACGAGGAGGGATTCGTCCGCAACCGCGAGCTCCAGTATTACACGACGAACCGCATGGAGAACGCGCGTGTGGAAGGCGGCTTCCTCATCATTGAGGCGCGCAAGGAGAAGTTTTCGAACCCACGCTTCCGCGCCGACGCGCCGGAACGCCGTTGGCAGCAGCAGCGCGAACAGGCCGATTACACCTCGGCCAGCCTGACTACGCAGGGACGCGCTTCCTGGACCTATGGCCGCGTCGAAGCGCGGGCCAAAGTCCCGTCGGGACGCGGCACCTGGCCGGCCTTCTGGACGTTGGGCACGAACATGCGCGAAGTCGGCTGGCCGGCCTGCGGCGAGATTGACATTCTGGAATACGTCGGCCACGAGCCGGGCGTGGTTCATGCCAACGTGCATACGCGCGGCTTCCATCATAACCGCGGCAACGGTCGCGGCGCGCGACTGAAAGTGCCGGATGCGGAGAAACAATTCCATCTCTATGCTGTGGAGTGGACGCCCGAGAAACTCGAATTTTTCGTGGACGACCGGAAATACTTCACGCTCAAAAACGACGGAACGGGTGTGGACTCGTGGCCGTTCGACGCACCGCAGTATCTGATCTTGAACCTGGCCATCGGCGGCGAGTGGGGAGCGCAAAAGGGTGTGGACGATGCGATCTTTCCGCAGCGCTACATCGTGGATTACGTGCGAGTTTACCAGCGTGCTGGCGCGGGGCTGTGATTGAAGATGCAAACCCAACAAGATTGCGCCACAGGAACGGTCGCGAAGCTCTCTTCTCCCCGGGGGAGAGGTCAGGGTGAGGGTTGAGCAGTCGCGCAGAGGTCCGATCACAAACGAAATCCGATTTGAAACGCCTCACCCCTCACCGTTGATCCCCCTCCCCTTTGAGGGGAGAGGGAAATCACTTCGATCAACACCACTTCTCTGTAAAGTCAAAAAAGCCTTCCACACACCTGCGACGGCTTATTGAATCGCGTCCCTTCCTCACGCAAACACCGGACCAAACGTTGATCGCCAGCGGAATCGGCACCGACGCCGATCACATCCGCGCGCTGCGGGGAGACGGCTACGCGCTCATCTACACGCCCACCGGCAGGCCGTTCCGCGTGCGACTGAATACGCTGGCCGACGAACACGTCGGCGCCTCGTGGTTCGATCCGCGCATGGGCAAGTCCCGGGTCCTGGGTATGTTTGACCGGGAAGGGGAACGCGATTTCACCCCGCCCGGCACACCCGCTGTGGGTAATGACTGGGTGCTGGTGCTGGAACAGACCGCCGACAAGATCAAAACGCCATGAACAACCTCAACCGACGCCGTTTCCTTCAACAAACCGGTATCTGGGCGGCAGGCGCCGCCGGGACATTTGGCTTCCGATCCTTTCCAATGGCGCTCGGGGCCGAGCCGTCCGTGCCGACTGCGACGGGTGGTCCGCTGCGGGTTCATCCCCGGAACGGCCGCTATTTCGCTGACGTTGCGGGCCGGGCTGTGTATTTGACCGGCGCCCACACCTGGAACAATCTCTCGGACATTGGCCCCGGATATCCCCCGGCGGCGTTCGATTTCGCCAAGTATCTCGACTTCCTCCAGCAGCATCACCACAACTTCATCCGGCTGTGGCGGTGGGAACTGACACGCTGGGACGCCGGGGCCACGCCGGAGTACACGACCAAGGCCGACAAGTATGCCGTGGCGCCGCATCCCTGGAAACGCACGGGACCGGGCAGGGCATTGGACGGCCAGCCGAAGTTCGACCTCCACCAGTTGGATCCGGCGTATTTCGACCGGCTTCGGCAGCGGGTGCGCGCGGCGCAAAGCCGCGGGATTTACGTCGGGATCATGCTGTTCGAGGGCTGGGGACTGCAGCATCTGCCCCAAGCCTGGACCTCGCACCCGTTTCATCCATCGAACAATGTCCAGGGCCTCGACGGGGACGCTGACGGGGACGGTCGCGGCCTGTTAACGCACACCCTGAAGCTGCCCGCGGTCACCCGCTTGCAGGAGGCGTATGTCCGCCAGGTGATCAACGCCGTCAACGATCTGGACAACGTGTTGTACGAGATCATCAACGAAAGCGGCGCGTACTCGATCCCGTGGCAGTATCATCTGATCCGGTTCATCAAGGCGTATCAGCAGGGCAAGCCGCAACAGCACCCCGTGGGCATGACGTTTCCCTACGCGCGCGATGCGAAACAGCGCGGCACCAACGCCCAACTGTTCGCCAGCCCGGCCGACTGGATTTCGCCCAATCCCGACGCCGCCGACGGGTACAACTATCGCACCAACCCGCCGCCGGCCGATGGTTCCAAGGTGATCCTTTCCGACACAGACCATCTGTGGGGGTATCGGCGGCAATCCTGATTGGGTATGGAAGAGCTTGGTGCGCGGGCACCACCCGATCTTCATGAACCCGTACGACAACCGCGTGCTGGGCAAGGCGAAGCCCGAGTCCTGGGATCCCGTGCGTGCGAGCATGGGCCACACACGGCGTCTGGCGGAGCGATTGGAGCTGGCCGCTCTGACGCCGCGCGCGGACCTCGCCTCGAGCCGCTACTGTCTGGCCGATCCGGGGCGGCAGTACGTTGTGTATCTGCCCGAAGGCGGCCAGGTGGAGGTGGATTTGTCTGTCGCGACCGAGCCGTTGGCGGTCGAATGGATCACCCCGGTTGACGGCAAGCGCGAGGCGGGAAGACCGGCCGCGGGCGGCGGCAAACACACTTTACAGGCGCCCTTTCGCGGTCCGGCGGTGCTATTGGTGGGTAAAACGATGTGATAGGGCCGCCCACGAAAGAGGATGATTTTGCTTATGAGCACGAAACTCAACCGCTCCGCGTCGAGTGACGATTGGAAGCGGTGTCAAACAGCAGAATCCGTATCTCGCGATAGTGGTTTGCGGGACACCTCCGTGGATCCCTGGGCGAACCCCAAATGGCTTTCCGACCACCCGTCGGTCATGGGTCTCTATGGCATGCTTCCGGGCGACGGGGTGGACCTGGAAACCATGCAACGGACCTTTGACAAAGTGTACCATCTTTGGCCCAGGTGGAGATGGGGCTGGGATTACGGAATGGTGGCAATGAGTGCCGCGCGTTTGGGGATGCGTAAGACCGCCGTAGATATGCTGCTGCACCCTGATTTCAAATTTTCCACCAACGGAACAGGATACTTTCCCGGCAATGGCGGTTTGCTGTATGCGGTGGCCATGATGGCCGCCGGCTGGGATGGGTGTCCGGAAGGGAATGCACCCGGCTTTCCTGATGACGGATCTTGGAATGTAAAATGGAATGGCTTGAAAAGGGCACCATAGCAAAACGGCCTGGTACAGTGTTTGACAAATATTTAATCAGTTTGAAGAGCCGCATGAATGCGGGCAACAATCCATTCGCCGAACAGAATATCATTAACCACCAAACACGAAAGAGCAGCGACATGAAAGGTGACAAGCAAGGGGCCATCAGTCTTACGCGCCGCGAGGCATTACGCATCGGACTCGGAACACTCCTCAGCACGGCGGTGGCGGTGCGCACACGGGCGGCGGACGACACGCAGGCGGGGGACGCGACCGGAGAAAAGCGCCTGGCCATTTCGTTCTGGATCTGGGCATTGTGGGACACGGGACCCAACCGCATCGTCAACGACTTCGAAGTGCGCGTGGCGGAGGCGGTGGAGCGCGGCTTCAACTGCCTCCGAATCGAAGGCGGTGCGGGAATCACGCATGACGCCGAAGGCCGGCCGCGCGGCGAACTGGAGTTCTATCCAGTCCTCCCGGGCCATGATTTGCTTACCCGCGGGCAGCAGCACATGACCGGTGGTCGCGTCGATCTGCTCAAACGCCTGATCGAGCTGTGTAGGGTCGCCAAACGCTACAACGTCAAGCTGATCCTCTCGAGCTGGTATTACCTGCACACGTTCTGGTTCACCGACAAGAACGTGACGGCCGAGTTGCTGGGACTGCCCCTGGAGAAACGCTTCATGTATTTCGCCCGGGGGCTGGACCGCATCCTCGACGCGTTGAAACAACGGGGGCTGGCCGACACCATCGCCACCGCGGAGATCTTCAACGAGGTGGGCCCCCGTTACCACGGCAAAACCGTCGACCACGAGGAAGCGCTGGCTTTCCTGCAATCGCGCCACCCGGATATTCGGTTTTCCCTGGACACCGACAATTTCGATACGTCGAGGATGCCGCGCAACGCGCAGGTGTGGACGTACCACAGCTACTACCTGTGGCCTATCTACGGGCTTCTCGAGCAAGACCTGATAGGTGGCGACAAGGACCTGAACGATCCCGCGGCTTACGCTCCGATCCGCCGTTTCTTGCGCCGGGATCTCGTGCCGTTTCAGGTGATCCTCGACAGCCGCGCGGGGCGTCCTCCCATCGCACGGGACTGGTATCGCCGCATCTGGCTGTATCGCAACCTCGATCCGAACGCGATGCCGGAATTGGAGCGTCTGCTGCAGGCGGATCTGGAGAAGCGCATCGACGAGTTCAAGCAGAGTGCGCTAAAAGCGGTGAAGCAACTTGTGAAAACTCGCGACGAGGTTTTGCCGGGTACCCCGCTGATACTGGGCGAAGGTGCCAGCTACTGCGCGGATCACCGACTCCGCTGGGAGGAGCGTTCCGATGCCTACTGGGAAGTGGTCGAACACGCGGCCCGCGCCTACCGCGAGCACGGACTGGTGGGCGCCGTGCCACGCACGAATAGCGGATCGGAAGACCCGGTCTGGCACGAGTATCCCGAACGGCTGCAGCGTGCGAACGCCGTGTTCCTGGGCAAGAAGCCGTGACGCCAACTGGACTGGCGGCATGATGAGCAGGACACCTTTTGACTGAGAGACCAAAATGAGAAACGAAGCGTTACGCAGTATCTGTGCTGGATTCCTGGTGACGGGATGTTTTGGGGTGGCGTTTGCCGGGGATGGCAGCGAATGGCCGCAGTTTCGCGGGCCCGGCGGCAGCGGCTTGGCCCAAGACCCGAAAAGCAGCGGAGTCCCCACGGAATGGGACACGACGAACAATGTGGCATGGCGCATGGATGTGCCGGGCTTGGGGTGGTCCAGCCCGATTGTCTGGGAAAACCGCGTCTTCCTCACCACCGCAGTGGACGCCCAGGGTACTGAGCAACCGGAGGAAGGCTTCTACTTGGGCAAGGATCGCGGCGGCCGTGGCGAACATCGCTGGTCGGTGCTCGCCTGCGATCTGAACACCGGAGTGAAACTCTGGGAACGTCAAGTTCACCAGGCGGTGCCGCCGCGCACCCATCTCAAGAGCAGCTACGCTTCAGCGACACCCGTGACGGACGGCGAGCGGGTGTACGCCTGGTTTGGCGAGTTCGGACTTCTGGTGGCCCTGAATGCGGCGGACGGCGCCCAGGTGTGGTCCTTCTCGGAGCCGCCACGCAAATCCAGAGAGAATTGGGGGTTCGGCGCGTCGCCGGTGATGCACGGCGGCCGGGTCTATCTGGTGCATGACAACGAGGAAGACGCCTACGTCGCGGCGTTCGATGCTGCGACCGGAAAGGAGATCTGGCGGGTCAAACGACCGCCGGAGACCAACTGGAGCACGCCCCTGGTGTGGCAGAACGATCAGCGGACGGAACTGGTCGTCGGCGCGACCGGCGGCGTCACGTCCTACGATCTGAATGGGAAGCCGCTTTGGGAACTGCGCGGTATGTCCTCGATTACCGTGCCCAACCCGGTGGCGGGAAACGGAATGGTCTATGTCGGCTCGGGGTTTGTTGCGGATCGGCAGCAACCGCTCTACGCGATCCGCTCGGGCGCAGCGGGCGATGTCTCCCTGAAAGAGGGCGAGACCCAGAACCGTTACGTCGCCTGGCGGCAACAGCGCGCCGCTCCCTATGTCCCGTCTTTTCTGGTGGCCGGCAAGTACCTGTACGTGATCAAGGACAACGGCCAACTCTCCTGTTACGACGCTGTCACCGGCGCTTCGGTTTACGAGGAGCGGCTGCGCGGACACTTCACGGCCTCGCCGTGGATGTGCGGGGACAGGTTGTTCTTCCTGAACGAGCGCGGGGACACCTATGTCGTGCAGTCGGGACCGACATTCCGGCTCCTGGCCACGAACACGCTCGAACGGCTGTGTCTGGCCACACCCGCGGTGGCGGGCAACCGCCTGCTCATCCGGACTTCAGCCCGGTTGTATTGCATAGGGAACGAATAATGATCATGAAACACCCGTCACATTCCCCATCAGTTGAATCTCCTATCACACAGTCAGGAAATCGCATGAAACTCTGGGAATCCACTTTCGGCAAGAGCCTTCTGCGTGCTTGTGTTGCCGGCGTCATGGTTTCGACGTTGCTGGCTTTGCTGGCCGGCGGGACGGCCGCCGCAGCCGAACTGGTGATCCACGTCTCGCCCCGAGGCGACGATGCCTGGTCGGGGATCCCGGCGAAGCCGAACGCCGACAAGACTGACGGTCCGGTCGCCACGCTCGCCGGGGCGCGCGACGCCCTCCGCAAGGCCCGCGGTGGCCGGCCCCCGGCCGGG
>JACZKP010000106.1 GCA_014860005.1 Verrucomicrobiota bacterium
CCAACTGACGCCGCACAACTGGCAGAAGGCGCGCCAGTCCTCCCTCCAAGTAGCCGCCTGATTTTCCTTCGTGGCCGAGTCCACCGGCCATCCTATCACGCTCTTCTCCGCAGAACAGGAGGACGGCCTATAGTCGGTTACGTTGGGAACTCGATACGCGCGGCATATTCGAACAACGACTTGCTTTCGTCTCCGTGTTCAGTCCAATGCTTCTGCGCCAGAGTTCGGCAGTATTCAGCAACGCTCGACTCCCCACCCGGCTGTGCAATGAGTTTGCAAAGGAGATCATATTGCTTCGCACGTGAAAACCCCAACAACGCGCCCTTGTGAAAGGACGATATGCTGGCAATGACAACACTGAGGGCGGGCACGTTGTAGCCTCCAAAGAAGCGCTTCTGCGCCACTGGACCGATTGTGTCCATCGCGAAACTTGAACCGAGTTGAGTTCTCTCGCTCATGCGCAAAGACATTGAACTTCAGATTGGCGTCGCATCACAACATTTGAATTGTTGACGCAAGGTCAACCGAGTTGACTTGCAATCAAACTGCGCGTTGCCGGCGAGGGGTTATTGGTTTCTGCCGGCATTTCTCACGGGCGTCACGCACGCGCATCGCGTGGCGTCGGAGGAAATTTTTGGACCGGTGTTGAGCGTGATGACGTTCCGCACGCCGGAGGAGGCGTTCGAGCGCGCGAACAGCATCCCGAAAGCTCTACTTGAGCACCGCCAGTTGACGCGTTAATCTTTTCCCATGAGCACGGCGGAGAAAATCTTTCAGAAAGCGCAAGACTTGCCTGAACCGGCGCAGGACAAACTACTGCACATCGCCGAGGAAATGGCGAGCCAGTATCCGCCCGCTGCTTCCAGCCCGCTGACGCTGCACGAGGCCGCAGAGTTGCGCGGCAAGCTCGCCGCCTGGGAAGAAGACTGGAACGCGCCGGGCATGGAGGCTTATGACCGGCCTTAGGCGCGGGGATGTCGTTCTCGTCCTGTTCCCGAATTCCGATCTGGTGACATTCAAGCGCCGTCCGGCGTTGGTCGTGCAGGCGGACAACTTGAGCACCGGTCTTCCGCAAATCGTCATCGCGATGATCACGAGCAATCTCGCCCGACGGGGCCATGCGAGTCGCGTGTTCATCGCACTGAATTCGTCGGCGGCAAAAGGCTCTGGCTTGCTCACCGATTCCATCATCATGACGGACAATCTGGCGACGGCGCTGGACAAGGCGATTGTCAACAGGCTTGGTCAGTTGGGGGACATGAAGCCGGTGGACGCGGCGCTCCGCATGACGTTCGGTCTGTGAGCATCGCCGGCGTTACGCCTATCAGTGGGTCGGTCCATTTTTGAACGCGCTGGCGGCGTTCCGAAAATTCCATTAAGCTTGCCGCAGAATTTTCATGCAGAAACTGGCTGGCATTGTTTGTGTGGTAGCGGGCGTGTTGCTCGTGGTGGCCGGATACGACTCCGCCCACGAAATCGGCGCGAAGTTGCAGCATGTTTTCACCGGGGCCGTCCCGGAGAGAGCGCGGTATCTGATCATTGGCGGCGGCGCGCTGTTTTTAGCCGGCGTGCTTCAGATTTACCTGGCCAGGAAATAATCATCACGTGTTGCCCGGCATGAACTCATTCGAGCACATCCGCAATTTCCTGCGCATTGATGACCGGCTGACCACGAGCGGCATGCCGCAGCCGGACGATTTCGCCGCACTCCGCCAGGCAGGTTTCGAGGTGGTCATCAATCTCGCGTTGCCCACGTCCGACAACGCGCTCCCGAACGAGGGCGAACTGGTTTCCGCCCAAGGCATGACCTACATCCACATCCCGGTGAAGTTCGACGCGCCGCAGCCGACGGACTTCGAGCGGTTCACGCGCATGATGGATGCGTGCGCGGGACAGAAGGTATTCGTGCATTGCGCGGCGAACATGCGCGTCTCGGCCTTCGTTTTCCTACATCGCCTGCGTCAGGGCGTGGACCGAACCACGGCGGAAAATGATCTGACGAAGATCTGGCAGCCGGACGGCGTGTGGTGGGAGTTTGTGAACGCGCGGCTGGCGGAGATGAAGCAATCGCAATTGTGATTTTGATGTGCATCGCGTGGCGTCGGAGGAAATTGTCGGGCCGGTGTTGAGTGTGATGACGTTCCGCACGCCGGAGGAGGCGTTCGAGCGCGCGAACAACATTCCCTACGGCCTGAGCGCGGGCGTGAGGAAGGACACGGGCAGCAAGATTTTCAAGATGGTCAACAAACTGCGCGCCGGTGTCGTCTGGGCGAACACCTACAACAAGTTCGACCCAACGAGTCCGTTCGGCGGTTACAAGGAGAGCGGCTTCGGTCGCGAAGGCGGATTGCAGGGGCTGGCGGCGTATTGTCGGCTTGACTGATGCAGAAGGAACGCGAACGCTGGCACGAATCCTATGGCAAGCATCCTCAAGGAATACATTTCAAGAAAACTTGGGCTTTTGGATTTGCAGAATGAGCTCCAAAAAGTCAGCGACCTCCGGCAAAGCCGGAGGCTTGCCTGAGGTGGAGCGGCCCAAGGCCGCTTGGCCCTGCGGGCGATCGTTCGGCGCCTTTCCGCAATCCGCGGGTCGTCGGCTCTCGTTCGCGCGCACGCAAACCGCTTCCGCACCGTGCCTCCATGCGCACCTTCGGTGCTCCAACCAAAGGACTCACCACGACTTTTTCGCGACCTCATCTCCTCGGCTTCACTCCAGCTTCCGCAGCATTTCCTCTCCACCCACATTCCCGGAACTGTCAAACTTCGGGAGTCTCTCCGGCAGAGCCGGAGGATTTCCCAAGGATTAAGGATTGTGTCAAGATGCACCCTTCTCCAAACATCCGCAGTTTCTTGAATTGACATCCGACCTCCGCCGTCAGAAGCATATCTGATATGAAAGAACCATCAAATCACCTCACTTCACGTCGCGAATTCATCAAGCACACCGGCCAGCTTGCCGCCGTCTCGGCCCTGGCCGGCGTGGCCATCCCGCACGTTCACGCGGCGGGCAGCGACACCATTCAAGTAGCTTTGATCGGTTGCGGCGGGCGGGGCACCGGCGCCGCGGCCAATGCGCTCTCCACGAAGGGTGGTCCCATCAAGCTCGTGGCCATGGCCGAAGTGTTTGAGGGCAAACTGCGGCGGAGCTACGAGGCTTTGATGAAAGATTACTCGGCGCAGGTGGATGTGCCGCGGGATCGCATGTTTCTGGACTTCGACGGGTACAAAAAGGCCATGGATTGCCTCAAGCCGGGTGACCTTGCCATATTCGCCACACCACCGGCATTTCGGTGGGTTCACTTCGATTACGCCATCCAGAAGGGGTTGAACGTTTTCATGGAGAAGCCGATCACGGTGGACGGTCCGACGACGCGGAAGCTCTTGAAGCTGGCCGAGGAATCCGAGAAGAAGAACCTCAAGGTTGGGGTTGGCTTGATGGTGCGGCACTGCAAGGCGCGTCTGGAACTGCTGGAGCGAATCAAAGCGGGCGAGATTGGTGACATCTCGATGCTGCGGGCGTATCGCTTGGGCGGGCCAGCCGGCAATGCGGGTCCGCGGCCGGCCAATTTGAGTGAGTTGCTCTACCAGGTGCAACGTTTCCATGGCTTCATGTGGGCCAGCGGAGGATTGTTCAGCGACTATAATATTCACCAGATTGATGAGTGCTGCTGGATGAAGGGGGCATGGCCGGTCAAGGCTCACGCTACGGGCGGGCGGCATTTCCGCGGGGAATCATTCGACCAGAACTACGACAACTACTCGGTGGAGTACACTTATCCGGACGGCACCAAGCTGTTCTTCATCGGTCGCAGCCAGGCGGGCTGTCACGATGAGTTTGCCAGTTACGCGCACGGGCACAAGGGCGTGGGCGTCATTTCAACCTGGGTGCATACGCCGGGTCGCTGTCGGACTTACCGGGGACACAACCTGACGCGGGAGAACCTGATCTGGTCATTCCCTCAACCCGAACCCAATCCCTATCAACTCGAATTCGATGATCTCATCCAGGCCATCCGGCGCAATGAACCGTACAACGAAGCCAAGCGCGGCGCCATTGCCAGCCTCGTGACTTCGATGGGGCGCATGGCGGCGCATACCGGGCAGGTCGTTTCGTATGAGGACATCCTCAATAGCGAACACGAATTCGCGCCGGACGTGGACAAACTGACCATGAATTCCCCCGCGCCGCTGCAACTGGGGGCGGACGGCAAGTATCCCCAGCCCGAGCCGGGCATGAAGAAGCAGCGGGAGTACTGAGTTGATCAAAACCTGACTTGTGCGGGGCAAGCTGTTGAAAGCTTGCCCCGTCGCATCTTGTTGAGCGGAATTCTCCTGAGCAATAGGGTGGAGCTTTGCAGCCTTACCGTAGGACAAACTCCCGATGCTTCGCGAACACGCCGCGCAACGTCTGCGACAACTCATCCTGCAACGCCTGCAACTCGCGATAAACCTTCACCGTCGCCGCAGCGGGTTCCGCCGTTTCATCGCGATTCAATTCCACAAAGCGATCGCTGATCTCCGCGATGGAAATCTTCTCGCCCTGCTGCAAGCGCCAGCACCATAGCGCCTGCAAGGCCGCGCCGTAAGCCGCGCCTTCGCCCACTTTGAGGGTCACGACTTCCGCGTCAAACACATCGGCCATGATCTGGCGCCAGACCTTGGACTTCGCGCCGCCGCCGGTTGCGCGAATTTGCGTCGGCTTCACCCCGAGTTCCGCCAGCCGGCGCAGGCCGTAATTCATGCCGAGCGTCACCCCTTCCATCGCAGCGCGGGCGAAATGCCCGGCCTCAAATGTCTTTTGATTCACCCCAAACCACACACCCGTGCCGTCGGGCATGTTTGGCGTCCGCTCGCCCTCGAAATAGGGCAACAGCAACAAGCCGTTGGCGCCGGCGGGAATTCGCGCGGACTCCGCCGCGTAGCGTTCGTGCGACCAGCCGAAATCCAGCCGCACCATTTCGGTCGCCACGGTCACGTTCATGGTGCAGAGCAGCGGCAGCCAGCGATTGGTTGAATCGCAGAACGCCGCGATCCCGCCCTGCGGATCCACGACCGGTTTTTCCGCGCAGGCGTAAATCGTGCCGCTCGTCCCGAAGCTGGCGGTAATGACGCCGGCGCGCGTGTTGCCCGTGCCGATGGCGCCCATCATGTTGTCGCCGCCGCCGGCACTCACGAGCACCCCGGGATTAAGGCCCAGTTGTTTGGCGGTGGCTGACTGCAACTGGCCGGCGGGCTGATCACTCGAAATCAAGGGCGGCAACTTGTTGCCCAACCCAGGATCAATGGCGTCGAGCACGGACCTGGCCCACTTTCGTTTGCGCACATCGAGCAACGCCGTGCCGCTGGCGTCGCCGTATTCCATGACCTTCTCGCCCGTGAGCCAGAAGTTGAGATAGTCGTGCGGCAACAACACGGTGGCCAGCCGGGCGTAGTTCTTTGGTTCGTGCTTTTTGAGCCAGAGAATTTTTGAGGCGGTGAATCCGGGCAACACCGCGTTGCCCAGCGCCTTGATTGTTTTCTTCAGCCCGCCGAGCTTCTCCATGATCTCCCCGCACTCGGCGGCGGTCGTGGTGTCGCACCAGAGCTTGGCCGGACGGATCACTTCGCCGTCCTTGTCGAGCGGCACAAAGCCGTGTTGCTGTCCGCTGACGCCGATGGCTTGAACATCCGCCGCCACGGCTTTGGCCTGACGCAGTGCCTGACGAATCGCCGCCGCCGTGGCATCGCGCCAGATGTGGGGATGCTGCTCCTTCGCTCCGGGCGGAAGATTGGAAATCAGGTCGTAGGACTGCGCGCCCGTACCCACCACTTTGCCGTCCCGTGCGTCCACCGCCAGGACCTTGGTGGATTGCGTGCCGCTATCAATGCCGAGGATAAGATTTCGCATGGCCCAGATTGTTAATCTGGTCACCGGCAGTTGAACACCAAAAAGTTTGCGCCGTGAAGAATGGCGCAATCACCCCGCTGCCGCCGGGCGTTCCGGCCAGATCAGCCGATAATCATCCGGCGCCGCGGCGATGTCCGCGGCGACCCGAAACTGGAGGTTCTCCACGATGTAAGGTTTCTCGCGCGGCGTGATCCATTGCTTGAACGCCGGTTTCACCACGAAGACAAATTCATCGTTGCGGTACTGGGCCATCCCCAGCAGGGCGCTGGCCCGGTATTCCTCGGCTTCGGCGCGCATGGTTGGTTGCATCACGCATTTGTCCAGCCCCCACTCGATGTGCGTGCCGTTGCAGGCGTAAACCAGGACCACCTTCTGCTCCTTGATGTGGCTGAGATAAAATCCGTAGAAATCTTCGCCGCGCAACTCCATGAGGCTGCTGATTTCGGTCCGCTCAAAATTGAGGACTTCGAAGCGCCGGTTATCAAAGACGCACGGCAAACTGAGATAAACCTCTTGCGCCGGAATTCCCAGCCACGTTTCCAATCGCCGGAACACCTCCAGGTTCACACGCACGGCATCCGTTTCCTGGAACAGCGCCACGATGGCAGGGTCAAGTTCAGGCTTGGCGGCCACTACCGCAGGAGTCTCAAGCTTTACGGGGCGCGACCCCGGTGACGGCAATTTCGTTGCCGGGGAGCGTTCCGGTGGTGGCCGTTCGGGTGAGTGAAGGTCGGGATCTGGTTCCGTGGCGGGCGGTACGTCGCTCGCGGGTAATGAGGCCGCGGCCACCGTTGCTCGGTGGACCTCGACTCGCGGTGCGGCCGGTTTCAGCACGCTCGTCAGCAGCCGGCTGGCGGCGCGCAATTCCTCATCGGAACTTGTCGGATCAAGCGTGAGGGTTTCCTCCTGATGGGTCGAACGGTAATGCACGCTCAACTTTCGGTGGTCCAGCGAAAGATGCACCTCCAAATTCGGAAGAAAGATGCCCGAGTGCTGCAGCTCGACAACATTGTGATGGGTGAACGCTTTGGTGGGCAGCGTTTCCCCTCCGCTCGTGACGCACTCCAGCCAGAGCAACGATTTATCTGTCAGACTCCGCACCACGCGGATTTCGGCAATCTCCCCCTGATCGCCGCTGGCCGACTGCTGCGCAGACGAACCGGCGCCGCCCGCACTTCGGCGAATCATTGAGTGATTGAGAACGTGCTGAAGTTGCGGGGCCGTGGTCCGCATCAGGTTCACATCCGGCAGTTCCGGGATTTTCTCCTCGCCCATGTCCGGACGACGCCGACGGATCACGAGGTTGGGCGGCAGCAGCCGCAGTTGAATGCCCGGTTGGATCAAATCGCACTTCGCCGGGTCCTGCAAAATATCCAGGTGTTCCTGCGAGAGATGCCCCTTGACCACCAGCGGTATGCCGGCGCGCTGAATCGTGAAGTGAATATCAAATCCCGTGCTGGCGGCGGTGTTTTCCTTGATTTCGATGGCCACCGCCTTGCGCCGCGCACTGACCGCGTACCGGCTGTTGAGCGCGGCTTCCAGTTGTTTGGCGCCCATCTCGCTGCACTCGTAACGGATGCCGTCAATCTCAATGGCCCGCTGCATCGGGTCCACGTGGTAGTTGCCCGGCGTGCGGATGAGGCCGCTGCTGATCAGGGTCGGGAAGCCGCGCAACCCGCGCTCCTCGCGGTCGAGGCCGTGACCCCACTCGATGATCATGTGGCCCCAGTGATCGAGTTTCACCTTGAAGTGGGGTTTGTCGGAATGTGGCGTGACAGCAGCCTGCGAAAGTGAGGGCGTCGGTGGCTTGTGCGTGAGCACCGGCGTTTGCTGCTTGTTGATCTGACTTTCCAGTTTGGCCGGTCCGGTCGGATCGGTGATGCTGATTTTCTCCGTGTTGATCTCAACACTGCCGTCCGGGAAGATGTTGAGGCTTTGCGGCGCCTCGATCAATCCGCGCGTGACCCACTTGAAGTGATCCAGTTGCATCCAGGATTTCCCGTGGTCCAGGGATATGGTTTCCTGTTCCATGCTGAGCGTGAAGACTCCGGATTCTTTGTCGTCATGATGTCTCACCCCGACCCTGATCCGTCTCTCTTCGTGTCCAGTGCCACCGGTCGTCAATCCCGCGAGCAACAAAACGGCTATGACGCCGGGAAGAACACCGCTCATGGGCAGCAAGCCAGCAAGCCACAGGCCGCCGCCAAGAACCACGGCAGCCATTGACAGGCCCAGCCACCGCCGGGTGAACCCCGGCAGCGCCGTGGTTTCAGGGTGTTTGGGGCTGATTCGCGCGGAAGGTTGGGGTGGATTGCCGCGGTTTTGCGTGCGCCAGTTTCCCCTTGTGACACATGCCGGACCGCGGCCAGTTTTGTGCAGGCTGTTCGGTTTCATAGGAGGTACCGCTATTGGTTGTCCGAACCCACGGATTAATGTCGTCAACTTGAACCCCGAATCAAGCCAGGATCAAGCGTGAAAAACAATTCTTTGCCAGTCTCGGAGAAACAGCAGGGGGTTCTCAAACGCGCACCTGGAACGATTGCCCGACCGCAACCCAGTCGGCCATACATTTTCCTTTCAGTTACTCAAGGGACTGTGCTAAACACCACGACCACAAGCCAAACCCCTCGGTTGCGGTCGCTGGTAGTGCATGACGTGACAATGCGCGCTGAGGCTGACATTCAACTTTGTGAGGGGCCGCGCTTGAGGTGCGTGCCATGAAGTTAACCATGAAACCTGCTTTCCAGTCCCTGACCCGGATCTCCATTGTTCAACTCCTGCTCCTGATGTGGTTGCCGGGCGCGGCCTGCGGTGCGGAACTGTTGCCGCCCGGTTTTCGCCCGCAACCGGTTGGCGTTCACGCACTGGTCGGCGGAAAAGTTGTCGTCAAGCCGGGCGAAGCCTTGGCCGACGCGACGATTGTGATTCGCAACGGCTACATCGAGAACGTAGGGAATAATGTGGCTCCGCCCGCCGACGCGCGCGTGTGGGACATGAAAGGGCTGACGATTTACGCGGGGTTCATCGAGCCTTATCTGCCGCTCTCCGGCACGAATGCACCGGTTTCCACGACGGAAACGCAACCAATCGCCACCGACAACCTGACTGCGGGCGGGGTGAATTTTTTTGGCACAGCCGGGCAACGGACTGACCCCGGTGCTTCCGGTCCGGGCTACGAGATTTCCCGCATCACGCCGGAAGAACGGGCGGTAACACAGTACTCGCCGCGCGACCGCACGCTCGCGCCGTTTCGGGAACAGGGATTCACGGCGGCTCTGATCGCGCCCGCGAACGGCATCATCCGCGGCAGCAGCGCGCTCGTGCAATTGCGCGAGGACAATCCCAACGCGGTCGTGCTGAAACCCGATGTCTTCCAGCACGTGGCGTTTGACACGCGGAGCGCGGAACGGGCCTATCCCGCCTCGTTGATGGGCGTCATCGCCACGGTGCGGCAAAGTTTTTTCGACGCGCAACATTACGCGCTGGACCACGCGGACTGGACCAGGAATCCACAGGGCCGCAAACGGCCGGAGTTCAATCCCGCACTCGAAGCGCTGTCGCCCGCAGCGGAAGGCAAAAGGCGCGTGTTGATCGAGCCGGGCAGTGCGTTGATGGTGGACCGCGCCGCGCGGGTGGCGCTGGAACTGAAACTGGATTTCGCAATCATTTCGAGCAGTCAGGAATGGCGCCGGCCTGATCTGGCGAAGGAAACCGGCGCGACGTTCATCGTGCCGGTGAATTTTCCCACACTGCCCAAGTTGCCGAACGAGGATGATTGGGAACAGGTTTCGCTGGATCAATTGCGCGCGTGGGATTGGGCAGCGGAAAATCCCGCGCTGCTTCGGCAACAGGGCCGCGAAATCGCGTTCACGACTTACAGCCTGAGCGACAAGAAAGCGTTTCGCAAAAACCTCAAGCTCGCGATTGAACGCGGTTTGTCCGAAGACGACGCGCTGGCGGCGCTCACGACCGTGCCCGCGAAACTTTGCGGCGTGGAAAAACAACTCGGCACCATCGAAGCCGGCAAGATCGCGAATCTGACCGTTGTGGACGGCAAAGGATATTTCGATCCTGAATCGCGCGTGCGGGATGTGTGGGTGGACGGTCGGAACTATTTTGTGCAAGCAGCCAAGGATGAGAAGAAAGAACAGGCCAAAGCGGAAAGCGATGCCGAAAAGAAAGCGAAGCTCGAAAAGGAAAAGAAAGAGGCGGAAGGGCGCGAGATTCAGAAGAAGCGCATAGCGCGCTTGCCGCTTGAAGGACGTGGAGTAATCGCAAGCACAAACAACTCCCTCGTTAATTCAAACACTTTTCTTTTCATAGCCTTCGCTACAGTGTGGACAAGCGGCCATGATGGCCGCGTGGAAAACGGGGTTCTGGTGATTCAAAATGGGAAAGTTGTCCGCATTCAACGCCATGGTGCAGGAGGAAGTGGAAACACTGCTTCCATATCGTTGCCGGCTGGCCTGCACATCACCCCCGGCTTGATTGACGCCCACAGCCACACGGCCATCCTTGGCGCGGTGAATGAAGGCACGTTGCCTTCCTCCGCGATGGTTCGCATCGGCGACGTAGTGAATTCGGAAACCAAGAATCTGTACGAGCAACTGGCGGGCGGATTGACCGTGGCGAATCTGCTCCACGGTTCGGCCAATCCCATCGGCGGCCAGAACCAGGTCATCAAGCTGCGCGATGGCGCGAGTCCGGAGGAGTTGAAATTTGAAGGCGCGCCGGCAGGCATCAAGTTCGCGCTCGGCGAGAACGTGAAACAATCGAGCGCGAGCGAACGCACGACGCGTTTCCCGCAGTCGCGCATGGGCGTGCCGACGTTTCACGAAAACCGCTTCCTCGCCGCGCAGCAGTATCTGAAGAGTTGGCAGGATTATCGGCAGGCGACCAACCGCGTAGAACAGGCGTCGCGCCTGTCTCCATCTGAAAGGGAATTAGCGACAGGCGCGACGCCTGTCCTACCACGGCGCAATCTCGAACTCGAAACCATTGGGGAGATCATCCAGGGCAAACGCCTCATCCACTGTCACAGTTACCGTCAGGATGAGATTCTCGCGTTCCTGCGCGTGATGGAAAGTTTCAAGGTGAAGATCGGCACGCTGCAACACATCCTCGAAGGTTACAAGGTCGCCGATGAAATTGCCGCGCATGGCGCCGGGGCGTCAGCCTTCGCCGATTGGTGGGCCTACAAATTCGAGGTCTATGACGCGATTCCTCATGCGGGTTCATTGATGCACGAACGCGGCGTGCTGGTGTCGTTTAACTCCGATTCCTCCGATCTCGCGCGCCGCATGAACACCGAAGCCGCCAAGGCAGTGAAGTTTGGCGGCACTTCGGAGGAAGACGCGCTCAAGTTCGTCACCATCAATCCGGCAAAGCAGCTTGGCATTGATAAACGCGTCGGCTCGCTCGAACCAGGCAAGGACGCGGATTTCGTCGTCTGGTCGGGGCATCCGCTCGATTCGCGTAGCGTTGTCCTGCAAACGTGGATTGATGGCAAAAAATACTTTGACCGGTCGCTATCGGCAGAGCGCGCTGCCACGTTGCAGAAGGAACGCGCCGATCTCATCGCCAAAGCGAAGAAGTTGGCCGGCGGCGGAAGCAGCAGCGCCGGCGCGGAGGAAAAGAAGGACGATGGCTCGTTCTTCCGCGTGGCGCTGGAGCATCAGTTCGATTACGTGGATCGGCATTGCCTGGACGAGGAGCGATGAAATTTATGATTTGCGATATGCGATTTACGGCTGCGACGCGGGCGAATGCCGCAATTCTCCGCGACCTTTGCGCCAACCTTTGCGTCCTTTGCGTTGAGATTTTAACGCAGAGGACGCGGAGGGATTCGCCGAGGATGCAGAGGCAGGACTGGTTGCAGCTTCGCCAAGTTGCACTCACTTTGCTATGTTTCGGCTGGTTCGGTTGTGCAGCAGCTTCCGCGGAATCGCTTTTGTTGACTGGCGCAACGGTTCACACGGTTTCGGGTGAAACGATCCCCGCCGGCCAGGTGTTGATCAAGGACGGCAAGATTTCCGCCGTAGGCAAAACGGTTTCCGCCGCCGACGCAAAAACTGTGGACCTCGCCGGCCTCCATCTGTATCCGGGTATGATTGCGTTAAACACGGATCTGGGCCTCGTGGAAATCGGGGCGGTGCGGGCTACGCGCGATCAATCGGAAGTGGGCGAGTTCACGCCGGAGGTGCAATCGTGGCTCGCGGTGAATCCCGATTCCGAATTGCTGCCCGTCGCGCGGGCGAACGGCGTGGCATATTTCCAACCCACACCGCAAGGGGGAGTGGTCGCCGGCCAGTCTGGTCTGGTGGCGCTCGATGGCTGGACGATTGAGGAGATGCTGGTCAAGCCGGCCATCGCCCTGCATCTTTATTGGCCATCCGCCAGTCTGGATATCACGCCGCGCGAGCAGAATCGCGGCCGCGCGCGGCCTCTTGAAGAACAGGACAAGGAACGCCGCGAGAAGATCAAGGACATTGACGATTTCTTCCAGGAAGCCCGCGCTTACGCCAAGGCACGCGAGGCCGCAAAGGAAGGCGACAACTTTTTGAGAATCCCGTCGTGGGAAGCCATGCTGCCCGTGTTGCGCGGCGAAGTGCCAATTGCTGTTCACGCCGATGACGCGCGCCAGATTCGCGCCGCCGTGAAGTGGGCGGCAACGAACCAGTTCAAGATCATCCTCGCCGAAGCACGTGATGCATGGAAAGTCGCCAGCCTGCTGGCGTCGAACAATGTTCCAGTGATCTACAATCACGTCTTCACGCAACCGCCGCGCGACACGGAGAATTACGACGTTCAGTTCGCCGCGCCCGGGGTGTTGCAGAAAGCAGGTGTGAAAGTGGCGATGGGCCTGAGCAGCTATCGCGCGTCGCTCGCGAAGAATCTTCCCTACGAAGCGGCTCAGGCGGCGGCGTTTGGCCTGCCGGCCGAGGAGGCGCTGAAAAGCATCACACTTTATCCCGCGCAAATCGCGGGCGTGGCGGACCGGCTGGGTTCCATCGAAACCGGCAAGGACGCGACGCTCGTGCTGACGGATGGCGACATTCTGGATATTCGCTCCAACGTGAAACGCATGTGGATCGCCGGCCGGGAAGTCAGTCTGGAAAACCGCCACACGCGGCTGTACGAGAAATACAAGAACCGGCCCAAGTCTCCGTGAGAAGCGGTGGCTGGATCGCCATGAATCGAAAACTTCATATCGCGCGGTTCGAAAGCGAATTGGGTACGCTGAGCGACGCTGAAGCGCTCGAAATGCTAAGCGGCGGATTTTTGTCGCCCGACGACCTTTATCGGGCGGAGGGTTCATCAAATTGGAAACCGTTGGCCGAACTGACGCTCGCAGCAACGGAGCAATCGACATCCGCGCTGAGCCGGGCGCAACAGAAGCTCGCAACCAGCGGCGGCACGGCCTTTTCCCAAGCCGTCCAGTTCACCCAAAAGCTGAAAAGCGCCGCGCTGCGTGGGAAAGATCATTTGACGGATTCCGCCCGCGGCACGCTGGACTCCTACACGCCGCAAATCCGAAAGCTCGTCGAGAACCAGCTTGTGCAGCAATCCGTCACGCACGCGCAGGATGCGCTACACAACGACGATTTCATGCGCAAGGTTTTCGGCGCGACCTACGATTGCCTGCCGAAACCGATCCATCGCTTCGTCGCCGAACAGGCCTTCATTGAGTTTTGCCTGGAGCGACGGCAGCGGCTGCTCGGGCCGGCGACTGCTGAATCGGGTGAGGTTTGATTCAAACCTTCATCAGTTGCCAATAGAGTTCGAATTCAAGGCTGGGATGTAGAAGGCAGCCACGCCAGTTGCGACGGCCATTTGGTCGGCGCCGCGCTGGTTGGTGAAAACGATCACCGTCACCCCGTCATCTGCAAAGCGCGCCATGGCGCTCTTGAACCCGGTCATGTGCGAGCCGGTATGGCTGATCAACCGGTGGCCCTTGTTTGTGCCGATGCCCCAGCCAAAGCCGTAGCCTGATTTCGAGCCGTCGTTCAGTTCGGCGCGCGTCCACATTTGTTCAAGGGTGGACGGCTTGAGGAGTTTGTCCGAGCAAAGCGCGGCTTCCCATTTGGCCAGATCGAGCACCGTCGAGCGAAGCCCGCCGCCGGCGTAACCCAGAATGGTCGCGGCGATGTAGCGTCCGTTTTGCAGCCGGTTTCGTTCCCAGAGATAACCGGAGGCGCGGTTGGTGATGATGTCCAAATGGCTGATCACCCGTGTGTCGTTCATGCCGAGCGGATCAAAAACGCGTTCCTTGAGAAACTCACCCCAGTACTTGCCGGAAATTTCCCGGATGATCATGGCGAGCAGATGATAGCCAGTGTTGCTGTAGGCATATTTCTCGCCGGGTTGAAAATTCAACGGCCGCTCGCGCAGGGCTTCAATCACATCCTCGGGTTGAATGTCCAGACGCAGGTCCATGATGGGTTCGTTGATGAAATCCTTGATGCCGGAGGTGTGCGTGAGGAGGTGGCGCACGGTCACTTCGTTCCAGGTTTCGGGCAGGCTGGAGAGATGTTTGGTGATCTTATCCGCCACCGAAAGCTTTCCCTCCTCGACCAACAGCATGATGGCACTGGCGGTGAAAGTCTTGGTGATGGATTGGATTTGGAACACGGTATCCGTTCGGACGGGGACGTTAAGTTCGACGTTGGCCAGGCCGTACGCAGAGGCTTTTTCGAGCAAACCGTTTTTCACCACGGCCAGCGCCAGCCCGGGGATGTGCTGTTTCTGCATCTGTTCCTGGACGTAGTCATCAACCGGATCGGCCTGCGTGGTAAGGGCGGTAAAGAGGGGCAGTGCAAATAATAGGGTGGCGGCGGTCAAGGAATTCATGGCGGCGAAAATTAGGCCATGAAGGAAAAAAGCAAAGTCTTATCGAAGCTTCGAGAAGGACAGAATACCATGCAATCCACCTCTCAGCCCAAGCCAGGGAGCTTCGACAGCACGCTGGCGCTTATGGCCAAGAAGTATTACGGCCTTGCCCGCAAGCTGGGCAATCGCGCCACCAAGGCGGGGGGGAAATCCGAAGAGTCCTGGTAGAAATAGTAAATGCGCGAACCACCTGTGCTCCATGTGGTCAGGTAGTGCATCGTTTCGAACTTGTGCCAACTGGCGGAACCATCGGCAAAAACCTGGTTGCCGCCAACGGGCACTTTGGATTTCGCCCCCCGATGTTGCGGCATGTTCGCATAGACAAACGCACGATCGCCGGCCTCTTGGCCTCCCCATGAGCCATTGATCTTTCCAACGGCGTCAGCCGCCAGAACGTGCGTGGACTTGGACTGGCTGAGTTTCACCGGACTGCGGGAGGGGAAATTGCCGGCGGGGTTCAACCAGTTGGTAATGCCGCCGAAATACTGGAATCCAATCACCCACTGCGGAAACGAGGGCTCAAGAACCGGCAAGCCCGGCCGGTTGGCACAGGTCCAGACTGAAGGGGCGTTGGATTGCACAGTCAACCCCACCTGCTTGGCCGCGGAGGCCTCCGGTGGATTCAGGCAGTTCTGCACGAAACTGTTGGCACTCCAGCGCGCCGACAATACCCGGTCGTTGTAGTCCAGAGCGTAGATGCTTACGCCCACGGCGAGTTGACGCAGGTTGCTGACACAGGTGATCCGCTTGCTCCTCTCCTTGGCCGTTGCCAGAGCCGGCAACAACATCGCCGCGAGGATGGCAATAATGGCAATGACCACCAATAATTCAATCAAGGTAAACGCCCTGGGGTGGGTCGTCCTGAGGATCTGGTTCTTCATAACGGAATGGTGCTCTGGGTGTTTTGTGAACTTGCGCCAGGGCAAAACTGGCGTGACTGCGGTGGATTCTCCCAACCAGGCGAACGGCTCTCCCCGTCGTTTGAGGACCCGATCAACGATTTGCTGCCCCGTTGCGAGTTGGACAACTCTTCCCGTGCTGTCAACTGCCGGCTTGGTTTTGCCGTTGCGATCATAACGCGTGGTCTATGCTCCAAAAACATATAACCTCATCGCCAACTGTAGCAAGCTGGAATTTGCCGAAGATTGGCCCGGAATTGGTCGCCCCCAGCCAGTGAACAGCCAGTCAGCCGCCAGACCATTCACCGGGGTCTCCTCGGATCATCGAACTGCAACTCCTTCCTGTTGGGTAGATGAAGTCCATTCGGGGTCGGGTTTCGCCGTCGGGAATCTGCTTTGCGATGAGTCTCCCCGGTTGCCCATGGCGGCGCAGCGGCGCAGATGCAGCAATTGGCTTGCGCCCACAGGGATTTCTGGAGAAATGTCGGAATGCACAAGTCCGGATGCCTGTTTGCCATGCTTGCCACCACTGCCAGTCTTCACGGCGCCGATACCTACGATCTCATCCTTCGCAACGGCACCATCTACAACGGCAGCGGGCAACCGCCCGTGCTGGGAGATGTGGCGGTCAAGGGCGATAAAATCGCGGCCGTCGGGAAGCTCGGCGAGGCCATTGCCACAAAGGAATTGAACGTCAGGGGTCTGGCCATCGCCCCCGGCTTCATCAACGTGTTGAGCTGGGCCAACGAGTCGCTGATTGAAGATGGCCGTTCGCAGAGCGACATCCGCCAGGGCGTCACACTGGAAATTCTGGGTGAAGGCGAATCCATGGGGCCGCTCAATTCCACCATGAAGCAGGAGATGCGCGACGCCCAGGGCGACATCAAGTACGACGTGACCTGGACAACTCTTGGCGAGTACCTCGACCACCTCGTCCAACGTGGCGTCTCCTGCAACGTCGCTTCCTTCCTCGGCGCCACCAGCGTGCGGATTCACGAGCTCGGCTACGAGAATCGTCCGCCGACCCGCGCGGAACTTCGGCGGATGGAACAACTGGTGCGCGAGGCCATGGAGGAAGGTGCGTTGGGGATTGCTTCATCACTGATTTACGCGCCCGCGTTCTACGCGCAAACAGACGAGTTGATCGAGTTGTGCAAAGTGGCCTCCGAGTACAACGGCATCTACATCTCGCACCTGCGGAGCGAAGGAAACACCTTTCTCGAAGCGTTGGACGAGTTGCTGCAAATCTCGCGGGAGGCGCGCATCCCAGCGCAGGTTTATCATCTGAAAGCCGCAGGCCAGGCAAACTGGCACAAAATGGACGCCGCCATAATGAAGGTTGAAGCCGCTCGCGCCAGCGGATTGAAGATCACCGCCGACATGTACACCTACACGGCAGGCGCAACCGGCCTCGACGCCGCCATGCCCCCGTGGGTGCAGGAGGGCGGTTATCAGAAATGGGCGGAGCGGCTGCAAGACCCGGACATCCGGCGGCGTGTGCGCAAGGAAATGGTCACGCCCACCGACGAATGGGAAAGCCTTTATCTCATGGCCGGTTCAGCGGAAAAGGTTCTGCTCGTCGGCTTCAAAAACTAAAAACTGAAGCATTTCACCGGGAATAGCCTCGCCCAGGTCGCGAAGCTGCGCGGCCAGTCAGCGGAAGACGCCGCGATTGATCTGGTGATCGAAGACGGCAGCCGGGTGAACACCGTTTACTTTCTGATGTCCGAGGACAACGTCCGCAAGCAGATCCAGCTTCCGTGGGTCAGCTTCAATTCTGATTCCGCGTCCCTCGCCGCAGAGGGCGTGTTTCTAAAATCAAATCCGCACCCGCGTGCGTACGGCAACTTCGCCCGGCTGCTCGGCAAGTACGTGCGGGATGAGAAGCTGATTCCCCTCGAAGAAGCCGTGCGCCGCCTGACTTCTTTTCCGGCGGAAACCTTGAAGCTGGACCGGCGGGGTGCGCTCAAGCCCGGTTACTTCGCGGACTTGGTTGTGTTTGATCCGGCGACCATTCAAGATCACGCCACTTATGAGCGACCGCATCAGTACGCCACGGGTGTGATGCACGTGTTCGTAAACGGCGTGCAAGTTCTCAAGGACGGCGAACACACCGGAGCCAAGCCCGGCCAGGTGGTGCGTGGTCCCGGTTGGAAAGGCAGAAAATGAATATCGAATCTCGCAACCGCTACTCGGAGCGCGGCCAGACAGGTCCGCGCGAACTCACACTTCTCGACTCGCGGACATGGCTGGCCGCGCTCCCATTCGTTTTGACCGCCGTCATGATGGGTCTGTCGCCGGCTGTGGTATTCGCGCAACCTGCTCCGCTTATCCACGCCCATGCCCACAACGATTACGAGCACCCGCGTCCTTTGCTCGACGCGCTGGATCACGGCTTTTGCAGTGTCGAGGCGGACATCTACCTCGTGGACGGCAAACTGCTCGTCGCGCACGATCTCGACAAAACCAAACCGGATCGCACTCTGGAGTCGCTGTATCTTGACCCGTTGCGCGAGCGCGTGAAGAAGAACGGCGGACGCGTGTTCCCGAACGGCCCGGAGTTCACGCTGTTGATTGACCTTAAGTCAAATTGGGAAACCACCTACCCGGTGTTACGCGCTGTGCTCACGAATTACGCGGACATGCTGACGACATTCTCCAACGACGCGAAGCACACCAACGCGGTGCTAGTCGTCATCAGCGGCAGTCGGGACCGCAGCATGTTCGCCGGCGAAACACTCCGTTACGCGGCATTCGATGGCGAACTGAGTGATTTGGACACCAATCCCTCCGTGCACTTCGCTCCGTGGATCAGTGCGCGCTGGAGTAGCAGCTTTTCCTGGCGCGGCACCGGTGAGATGCCGGACGAGGAGATGGCAAAACTCCGCCAGATCGTGAGCCGCGCGCACGACCAGGGGCGTCGCGTCCGCTTCTGGGGCGCACCGGACACCCTCAACTTCTGGCGCACGCTCCATTCTGCGAAGGTGGATTTGATCAACACGGACAACCTTTCTGGTTTGCAGAGTTTCCTGACCGCCCAATAAGGAGGTCGCGCCTACGGCAGATGCTTTGCTGCGCCGGGCGTGTTCGCCATGTGCAACCGCACTTGCCACGTCACCGGCGGCTGTTAGATTCCCTTCGGCCTCGGGCAAAACTCAAAGAAAGGGTTACGGATATGAAACAGTTCGCGCTGCTATTGGTTCTCGGCATCAGCACTGCCACGCTGGCCTTGGGTCAGCAGAGCCTTACTTACGTTGACCTCGTCAAGCGGCTCATTGATCTCGAACATTTGGCCACCCTGCCGGAACCGGGCGAGACGACGAAGCAATGGTCCAGTTACGACCGCACCAGCCAGTACGACGAAGCCACCGGCAAATACGTCGGCTGGGACGCCAACGGCGACGGCGATGGCATCATTCGCCGGGAGGACGGCCAGCTTGTCTTTGCCGAAATGGAGGGGCCGGGCTGCCTCTGGCGGATCTGGGCCGCCACGCCCAAAGCGGGCCGCGTGCGCATCTATCTCGACGGCGCGAGCGAGCCGGCGGTGGATTTGCCTTTCACCGGTTACTTCGACGGCAACCAGGCACCGTTTACGCGACCGGCGCTCGTTCACACGGTGGCAATGGGGTGGAACAACTACACGCCCATTCCGTATCAGAAATCCTGCAAGATCGTGGCCGAGGAAGGTTGGGGACAATACTACCAGTTTGTTTACACCACGTTCGCGAAAGGCACGCAGGTCCCAACTTTCAAACGCGAACTTAGCGCCGAGGAAAACGCCGCGCTGGATGAAGCGGACAGGCGGTTGCGCAATTGCGGTCCGCGCGACACGTCCAAAGGTTACGCCAAAACCAGCGGGAAAGGTTTGTTGAGCGCCAACGGCGGTACGGATACTCACAAACTCAAAGGCCCAAATGCCATCAACTCGATTCGCGTGAAATTCGATCCGCCGCTCACGCCGGCGGATCATGATGCTCTCCGGGAAATGGTGCTCTCGATCAAATGGGACGGCGAGTTCGCGTCGAGCGTCTGGGCGCCATTGGGTGATTTTTTTGGCACAGCCCCGGGCGCGAACCCTTATCGTTCGCTGCCGTGCGGACTCACGGAGGATGGCTGGTGGTATGCCAACTGGGTTATGCCGTTCGCGAAGAGCGCCGAGGTCACGCTCAAGAACGAGGGCAAGACCGCCCGCCGAGTCACCTTCGAGGTTTACACCCAGCCCCTCAAGGGCGATCCCGCGAGCTACGCCCACTTTCACGCCAAATGGCATCGCGACGAATTTCTTCCCACGGAGAAGGAACGCTGGATTGACTGGCCCATGCTCAAAACCACGGGGCGGGGCCGGTTTGTGGGAGTGATGCTGCACATCTGGAATCCGCGCGGCGGTTGGTGGGGCGAGGGCGATGAGAAATTCTTCGTGGACGGCGAGAAGTTTCCTTCCACCATCGGCACCGGCTCGGAGGATTATTTCGGTTACGCCTGGTGCAGCCCGTTGTTGTTCCAGAACGCGTATCACAACCAGACGCGCAACGACGGCAACAACAAGGGCCACGTCTCGGTGAACCGCTGGCACATCGCCGATCAGATTCCGTTCCACAAATCTTTCGCCGGCGACATCGAGAAGTATTATCCCAATTCCCGCCCCACACTTTACGCCTCCACGGTGTATTGGTATCTCGCGCCCGGCGGCGATGATCCCTATTCGCCGCAACCGCTCTCGCAGCGGACGGGCTATTATGTGCAGCCGGCGTACAAAAAGATTGCGGGTGCCATCGAAGGCGAACAGTTGAAAATCCTCGCGAAGACTGCCGGCAATCCGCATGAGCAGGACCTCTCCGGATTCGGCGATCAATGGAGTCACGACGCGCATCTCTGGTGGATTCAAGCGAAGCCCGGCGACAAACTGGACCTGGCGCTGCCCGTGGCGAAAGCCGGCAAATACGAACTCGCCGTGCGCCTGACCAAGGCGCGGGATTACGGCATCGTGCAACTCTCGCTCAACGGCAACACACTGGGCGAACCGATTGATCTCTACGACCCGCATGTCCTGCCAACTCCGGAACTGAAACTGGGCACGCATGAACTCACCGCTGGCGACCATAAGCTGACCATTGAAATCGCGGGTGCCAACGCGCAAGCCGTGAAGAGTTACATGTTTGGCCTGGATTACGTACGGCTCATCGAAGTGCCGTGAAGCCCGGCACGAACAATGCGAGGAAACGCTCTCCAAACTCAGTTTTGATTTTGCGGCGGAATCTGCTAACTCATTGCGCATGAAATGTCCGGCCTGTGATCACCGATTAACCGAAACCCAGGTGGGCAGCGTCGTTGTGGACATCTGCCAGGGCGGCTGCGGCGGTATTTGGTTTGACGCCTTTGAACTCAAGCGCGTGGATGAAGAGCACGAAGCCGCCGGGGAACACCTCCTGCACGTCCGCCATGACCCGGCACGGCCGGTGGACCATGCCCGCAAACGCGGCTGCCCGCGCTGTCACGGCGTGAAGCTCAAGCGCCATTTCTTCAGTCCCAAACGCCGCGTGGAGGTGGATCACTGCCCCAATTGCGGCGGCTATTGGCTGGATGCCGGCGAACTGGTCAAAATCCGGGACGAGCAAAAGCCCGACATGGCGAGGACGGGCGGACAGGATCAGTTGCCCCCCGAAGTCATTCGTTATATCTACCGGTTGCAGGTCGAACTTCGGGCTTTGCCACGGGCCTCGGATTGAGCCGACCCGGACGGAAATAAATCTGAAACAAAGCGGTCGCTTGATGGGTTTTCCATCCGAGGCGTCGGTAAAGCCGGTTTGAACTGGCTGCCGAACGCCCTTTTTCAACCTGGACCAGAAACATGAAACCGAATCAGCTCAATTCACTCACGGCCGCAGTATTCGCGGCGGCATTTCTCGCATTCACCTCTGGTGTCCGTGGCGACGTGGAGGACAAAGTCACTAAATCATTCACCGCGGCCCCCGGCGGGCAACTCTTCGTCGAGTTGGACCGTGGCAGCATTGAAATCAAGACTGCCGAGGCCGGTTCCGTGGACATTGAAATCAGCCGCAAAGCCGGCGGCAGCCGCAGCCAGGCGGAAAAGATTCTTACCGACCACATCGTCACCTTGACGCAGACTGACAAAGGCGTTCAAGTCCGGGCGGAATACCAGGGGCCGAGAACCCGGCGCTGGTTTGGCGGTTCACCGCAACTCCAGGTCCAGTGCGTCATCACTGTTCCGCGTCAGTTCGACGTGGACCTCAAGACCGCTGGCGGCAGTGTCAATGTGACGGGATTGACCGGCAAGGTGCAGGCGAGCACCGCCGGCGGCAGCCTGAGATTCGAAAACATTGAAGGCCCGATTTCCGGCCACACCAGTGGCGGCAGCATCACCGTCCACACCGCGAAAGGCAAAGTGAACGTGAAAACTTCCGGTGGCACTGTGAATCTGAAAGCCATCGAGGGCGACGTGAACGCCCACACTTCGGGCGGTTCCATTCGCGCCGAGAGCCTTACCGGCCAGGCGGTAGTCAAGACCTCCGGCGGCAGCATCCAGGTCGTGGAGATCAAAGGCGCCATCGAAGCCGGCACGTCGGGCGGCAGCATCACTGCCACACTGTTGGAACAGCCGGCTGGGGCGTGCTCGTTCAAAACCTCCGGCGGCAGCATCACCCTCGTGCTCGACGCGAAAGTGGACGTGGACGTGGATGCCCGCACCAGCGGGGGCCGGGTTGTGACTGATTTCCCGGTGGTTTCAGTCATTCAAGGCGAGCAGAAGAAGAACGAACTTCAAGGCAAGATCAACGGCGGCGGCCCGCTCCTGACGGCCCACACCAGCGGCGGCAGCGTGCGGCTGCAAAAGAATTAAAGTCGCCGCCGAAGTTTATTCTAACCGCCGACCGCTTTCAGCCAGAAGTGCGCCATGAGCGACGCGCCAGCCGCGCTTGGATGCACACCGTCGCCCGCCCAGTGCTCCGGCGGCGCGAACTTGATCGCAGCATCGAACATCGCCTGGAATGGGACGAACGCAGCGTGATGCGTGTCCGCCACGCGCTTCGCCGCGGCTCGATAATTGTCGAACTCAGGAAACCACTTGTCAGTCACCGCACCGCAGCGCAACACAAACGGCTCGCAAACCACAAACTTTATCTTCGGCAAAGCCTTCCGTGTTCGTTCAGCCAGCGCGTGGAAGTCGCGTTCGTAAATGTCCACCGTCCCCTTGTAACCCAGCTTCGGGTCGAGCGAGTGCCAGATGTCATTCACGCCGATCAATATGCTGAGCACATCCGGCTTGAGGTCGAGGCAATCCGTCTGCCAGCGCTCGGCAAGCTGGAACACCTTGTGGCCGCTGATGCCGCGATTGAAAAACTGCAGTTCGTCCGCCGGTCGGTCCACGAGCATTTGCGCCGCCGCCAGCCACGCGTAACCGTTCCCCAGCCCGGGCTGGTTGTTCGCCACGTCGGTCTTACCCCTGTCGCGACTCCGCCCGGCGTCCGTGATGGAATCGCCCTGAAACAAAACCACGTCGTGCTTTGCAATCCGAACCGGCCTGCCGCGCACGGCTGCGACGGCGTCCGTGGCAGCGCAAAGGCCAGCCAGGGCGGTGGTGCTGAGGGCGGAGGCTTTGATAAAACTACGCCGGTTGAGTTCGTTCATAAATCAGGGTCAAATTACGAAAGTTGCGCTGTTTGGAAAGCCCTTTCCAAGCCGGTTTGGGGAAATGAAGTTGCCAAAGCCCCCGCCGCTAACTAGCGTGGCCCTGTGATTGAACAATTGCACAGCACCACGACAACGACGATTTAAGCGTTCGTCTCCAACGAGATGAACGCCCACGCCTCAGACCGCAAGTCCGGGGCGTTTTTGTTTGGAAACCGCTAATCTGCGCTAATCTACGCTAATCAAGTAATGAAGGCCGAAATCTACAAGGATGAGGGCTACCAGCTCATGGGCGCTGCATTTGAGGTTTACAACGAGCAAGGCCACGGCCTGACCGAGGAGATTTATCAGGAAAGCCTGGAGATTGAGCTGACCCTTCGCGGCATCCCTTTCCAATCCAAGCAGGAACTGAAGTGCTTTTACAAAGGTCGTGAACTCAAAAAACGCTACGTGCCGGACTTGTTTGTCTTCGGTTGCCTCGTTACAGAGCTGAAGGCGGTAAGCCAGCTTTTGCCCGAACACGAGGCGCAATTGATCAACTACCTGCGCATCACCAAACAACCGGTCGGCTACCTCATCAATTTTGGTCACAAAGACACCTTGGAATGGAAGCGCTTCATTCTCTCGGAATACATCGCTTGAATGATTAGCGCAGATTAGCGCAGATTAGCGGTTCAAGAATTTATGGAAAACGAACGCAAAACTTTAGACGACCGCGCGAAGATGACCGAATTGGAGCGCATCCGGCACTCCTGCGCCCATGTCATGGCCACCGCCATCCTGCGCCTGTGGCCGGACGCCCAGTTCGCCTACGGCCCGCCCGTCGAGAACGGCTTTTACTACGACCTCGAGTGTTCCCACCGCATCTCGCCCGAGGACTTCGAGAAGATCGAGGCCGAGATGAAGAAGGAAATCAAGGCGAACAACGTTTTCGAGCGCAGTGAAGTCACCCGCGAGCAGGCGATCAAGGACGCGGAGAGCGGTCGCCTCGGCGGATTGTCCGAACGCCCCGGCAACGTGAGCAGATTCAAGCTCGACCTCATCGCGCAGATTCCCGAGGGCGAAGCCATCTCGTATTTCCAGAACGGCGATTTCCTCGATCTCTGCGCCGGGCCGCATGTGATGCGCACGGGCAACATCGGCGCGTTCAAGCTCACCAGCGTGGCCGCCGCGTACTACAAGGGCGACGAAAAAGGCCCGCAGCTCCAGCGCATCTACGGCACGGCGTTCAAGAACAAGACCGCGCTCGACGAGTATTTCAAGATGCTCGAGGAGGCCAAGCGCCGCGACCATCGCAAGATCGGCGCGGAGATGGGGCTGTTCGCGATTGATACCGAGTTTGTCGGGCCGGGCATGCCGCTGTGGCTGCCCAAGGGCACAGTGCTCGTCGAGGAACTAGAGAAGCTGGCCAAGGAAACCGAATTCGCCGCCGGCTACGTCCGCGTCCGCACGCCGCATCTGGCGCGGGAGAAAATGTATACGACTTCAGGGCATCTTCCTTATTACGCGGAGTCGATGTTTCCAGCGATGCAAATGAAATTCGAGGCTGCGGAAGAAAAGGAGTTTCATCAACAGGAATTTGAAATTGCTCAAACTGAAAATGAGATCGAGGAAATAAAGGCAGATCTTATTCAAACCGGCATAAAGCTGGATTCCGGGATTGTGGGCGTGATGGGGCTGCTAGGTTTTACAAAGCGACTTAAAGAAACACAGCAGACACAAAGCGAAAGAGTCTTGAAAGTCGTAGAAAAATTGGAAGAGAAGGCGGAAAAGCTTCAAATCCAAAAGGGATCGCGTGAGGAGCGCTTCTCAAAAAATCGCTACTACCTCAAAGCGATGAATTGCCCGCATCATCATCGCATCTTCGCCGCTGAGCCCAAAAGTTACCGCGATTTGCCGTTGCGCCTGGCGGAATACGGCACTTGCTATCGCTACGAGCAGAGCGGCGAGTTGTTCGGCCTCATGCGCGTGCGTTCGCTCAACATGAACGACGCCCACATCTATTGCACCGAGGAGCAGTTCGCCGACGAGTTCCGCGCCGTGAACGACATGTATCTGAAGTATTTCAAAATCTTCGGCCTCGAAAAATATCAGATGCGCTTCAGCACGCACGCGGCGGAAGGGCTTGGCAAGAAATACGTCAACGAACCCGAGTTGTGGAAGAAAACCGAAGACATGGTGCGCAAGGTGTTGATCGAATCCGGCATCAACTACGTGGAGGTCGCCAACGAGGCGGCGTTCTACGGACCGAAGATTGACGTGCAGGTGTGGAGCGCCATCGGCCGCGAATTCACCATCGCCACCAACCAGGTGGACTTCGCCGTGCCCGCCAAGTTCGGCCTCACCTACCGCGACAAGGACAACTCGAACAAGACGCCGCTGTGCATCCATCGCGCGCCGCTGGGCACGCATGAGCGGTTCATCGGCTTTCTCATCGAGCATTACGCGGGCAACTTCCCGCTCTGGCTCGCGCCGGACCAGGTGCGCGTCATCACGCTCAACGACGACGAAGCGTTGATCAATTACGCCCAGCCCATCGTGGCCGAACTTCGCGCGAACATGGTGCGCGTGGATGCGGATTTCAGCGCGACGCCGTTCAAGGCGAAGATTTCCAACGCGGAACAATTGCGCGTCCACACGATGCTGGTCATCGGCGGTCGCGACATGGAAGCGGGCGCGGTGAGCGTCCGCCTCCACCACGGTGGCCCGCAAGGCGCAAAGCCGAAGGGGGAAGTCGTTGCGGATATTTTGGCGAGCATCAAAGAGCGGAGAGCGTAAGAAACAACAAAGGAGTGCGGAAATAGAACATGAACCTGCGCGACATTTCACAGAAACTTGAAGCCGAGCTTTCCAAGCTGTTTGAGGAATTGCGGTCCGGCATTGCGGCGCGCGAAGACTCCCGCGCCTTCGGCGCAATGGTGGAGCATCGCATCAAGCAGAATTGGGGAGATATTTGTTCGCGCTGCGGATTCGTGCCGGTGGACTTGCCGGGGCGTCGCACGATTTTTGATTTCGGTTTCAAGATTGAGGAATGCGTTGTCGGAATTGACGTAAAGACCAAAGACCTCGACAGCACGAAATACTCGGACGGCGGCATCTGTGCGGTTGGGAATCTCCTCAAGTTTCTCGCGAACGACCGGGGACAGTTCATCATCGCCGAGTTCGGCCACAACCAGTCGTCGGCGACTTCGGACACGAGGGATTTGGAATACATCCGCGTCGCTCCGTTCACTGCGTTGCCGGTGAACGCCTATCGCATTGAAAATCTAGGCACGGGTCAAGTTCGCCTCAACTACACCATCAATCAGGTTTGGGACGAGATTGAGTGGGAGCGGGACATGCCGAAGTTCTATGACTATTTCACGGACCTGGCCATCAAGCATTACCAGCGCGTGGGGCGTGATGCGTTGAAGCGGGCTGAATCCATTGAAGCGTTTCGGAAGTGCGGCTATGCCAAATTCCAGTTTATCCGATAAACCCGTCGGGGCGGTGATGACGCCGTTGCGTTGGGCCAAGTGGCTCGTGCGCGAGAGCGGCTTCGTGTCGAAGTGGGCGGCGGGCGCGACGATTTGCGACCCGACTGCGGGGCGGGGCGTGTTCGCTCAGGCGCTGGTTGATGTCGCGAGTGAGGATGGCGTGGAGATGGACGACACGATGCTTTCGCGCCTGTTCCTGGTGGAACGAGAGACTGCTTTCCTTCGAGAATTCCATGAATCATTTCAGTTCAAATACAAGCGGGCTTTTCCAAAACAGAACACGCTTTGCGCCGACATTGTTCTGGAGAATCCGGGCCGGAAGTTTGACTTGTTGGTTGGAAATCCACCGTGGGTGAACTTCAACGACCTGCCGCAAGCCTACAAGGAACAACTCAAAAGCGTATTCATCGCGAACGGATTGGTTGATGACAACCAGTTGCTATTGCTCGGCTGTGCGCGAGTTGACTTCTCTGCGCTCGTGCTTGCTGTCGCAATGAAGAACAACTTGGAGGCTCACGGTGAGGGGATTTTCTTTCTGCCTCTTTCGCTGTTTCAAAACGATGGCGCTCATTCCGGGTTTCGCAGGTATTCGATTGGCGACACCACTTTCAGGCCGATGGAAATCTGGGCGTTTACCGAGACCAAGGTGTTTCCGGAGGTGGCGACGAGATTTGGGGCAGTGCGTTTTGAGCGCGATGCGATCGCGAGCTACCCGATTCCTTACCGGGTTGAGTCTGGCAGCGGGTGGATTAAGCGTTTCGCCGCGCCGGTTGGCGACCCCAATGCACCGTTGGCAGTCTTGAATTCGGCGCTGGAATTCGAACAAATGCCCGTTCCGGTGTTGATAGATGTGCGCGAGGGGCAAAGGCCAAGACAAGGCGTCAACACTTGCGGCGCGAACAGCGTCTTCATTTTCGATCATGCCCCGAAAGATGTTCCCCAAGGGTTCGTCTTCCCGCTCATCACGAAGGAATGCTTCGACGAGTCTCGCCCAACGCCGCGCAAACATATCCTGCTTCCATACGACAAGCGGACAGGGCGGCCACTGGACGAAGCGGCGCTGAAAAGTCATCCGAATCTGGCGGCTTACTTTTCATCGCAAAAAAGTCAGTTGCTCGCCCGCAAGGGAACGCTGCTGAATACCTGGATCAAACGAGGGATGTGGTGGGCGTGTCTTGGTGTTGGAGAATACTGTTTTGCTCCGTTCAAGGTTGTTTGGGAAGCCTACGGCAAGAGTAACTTTAACCCTCAGATTTTCGGCTGTGTGGACGGACAGCCTTGGCAGGCAAATCAAGCGATGCAGGCCTTCATTCCATGTTCGTCATTGGCAGAAGCCAAGGACTTGCTTGATAGACTGGAGAACTCGCACATCGAGAGTTATCTCAAGTCGTTGAGCGTGGAGGGAACATGCAATTGGGCGCAGCCCGGGCGCATCAAGCGATTCCTTCAATTCGTTCCCGAGACAAAAGAAGCGACGCTTGAACTTCAGCTTTGACCGAGTTCTCGGGAAAGTTTTTACGCGCGTTGAATTTGAAAAGTTTTGCCCAAGTTGAACCACGTTGTCACCCGACACGCCAGGTGTTGATCGAATCGGGCATCAACTACGTGGGGGTCGCCAACGAGGCGGCGTTCTACGGGCCGAAGATTGACGTGCAGGTTTGGAGCGCCATCGGCCGCGAATTCACCATCGCCACCAATCAGGTGGACTTCGCCGTGCCCGCCAAGTTCGGCCTCACCTACCGCGACAAGGACAACACGAACAAGACGCCGCTGTGCATCCATCGCGCGCCGCTCGGCACGCATGAGCGGTTCATCGGCTTCCTCATCGAGCATTACGCGGGCAACTTCCCGCTCTGGCTCGCGCCGGATCAGGTGCGCGTCATCACGCTCAACGACGACGAGGCGTTGATCAACTACGCCAAACCCATCGTGGCCGAACTGCGCGCGAACATGGTGCGCGTGGATGCGGATTTCAGCGCCACGCCGTTCAAGGCGAAGATCTCCAACGCGGAACAATTGCGCATCCACACGATGCTGGTCATCGGCGGTCGCGACATGGAAGCCGGCGCGGTGAGCGTGCGTCTCCACCACGGCGGCCCGCAAGGCGCGAAGCCGAAGGCGGAGGTCGTGGCGGATATTCTGGCGAGCATCAAAGAGCGGCGGGCGTGACCGGCAAGCGCGGGCGTCTCGCCTGATTCAAAAAGTTTCAAAACACCGCTTGACTCTCCCCTTGCTGGAGACAGTAAACCATGCGGAATATGAAAATTTCATACAGCATCGGCGAGTTCTCGCAGGTCACCGGTTTGTCCGTCAAAACCCTGCGGTTCTATCACGAAAAGGAAATTCTTGTTCCGAGTTCAGTGGACGAAGCGACCGGCTACCGTTTCTACGATGCTAGCAAAATCGAGAAGGCGCGGGTCATCATGCGGCTGCGGCAGATGGAATTTTCCATTGAGGACATCGCCACCGTGTTGGGTGAGTGTAGCGATGAAGCGGATATTCTGAATTATCTGGAACGGCAAAAGAATGTTCTTCAACAACGGATTCAGGAAGACCGCGACATTGTTCGTTCGCTGACAGAAATCATCGCGAACGAAAAGACCGCCAAACAACTGCTCGAAGGCGGCAATTTCGCCGTGGAAGAAAAAACCATCGAGCCGATGCTCATTGCGGGCATCCGTATGAAAGGAAAATACAGCGATTGCGGCAAAGGCTTCGGACAACTAGGTAAGGTGATTGGCCGTTACATTTGCGGCAAGGCATTGTGCCTCTACTACGACGGTGAGTATCGCGACGGTGACGCAGAATTCGAGCCGTGCTTTCCCATCCGCAAGGAAATTGCGGCAGAAGGGGTTTCGATCCGCACGCTGCCGGGCAGTCGTTGCCTGACGCTTGTTCATCGCGGACTTTATGACCAGTTGGGACGCAGCTATGCGAAGATTTTGAAACAGGCTGACGATTTTAAACTGAAAATTTCCCTGCCCACGCGCGAAATTTACCTCAAAGGTCCGGGCATCATTTTCAAAGGGAATCCAAAAAACTACCTGACGGAGATTCAATTGCCGATTGGCAGCTAAAAAAGCGAGGATTTCCATGAAAATATTTTTCCGACTCCTCTTGTTCGGCTTCCTGTCCTGGCTGGTGACGTTTGGTGCGTCCGTGTGCCTGTTCTTTCTGAAGAAGGAAAGCGCGCATTTGTTTGAAACATTGATGGGCCTTGTGCTGACCACCTGCACCGTCGCATTTACGCTGCTTTACTTTCGCAAGATTCAAACCGGCTATTTCCGCGAAGGCATTCTGCTTGGTCTGGCCTTCGTCGCCTGCAACATTTCATTCGACTTGCCGATGTTTTCCTTCGGGCCAATGACGATGCCGTTGCATCAGTATTTGAAGGACATTGGAATCGCCTATTTTAGTATGCCGGTTATGAGCATCGGTTTCGGCTACGCCCTTGAAAAGTTTAAGCATGAGTATTAAGCGGAGGTCGCCAACGAGGCGGCGTTCTACGGGCCGAAGATTGACGTGCAGGTGTGGAGCGCCATCGGCCGCGAATTCACCATCGCGACCAACCAGGTACACTTCGCCGTGCCCGCCAAGTTCGGCCTGACCTACCGCGACAAGGACAACTCGAACAAGACGCCGTTGTGCATCCATCGCGCGCCGCTGGGCACGCACGAGCGGTTCATCGGCTTCCTCATCGAGCATTACGCGGGCAACTTCCCGCTCTGGCTCGCGCCGGACCTGGTGCGCGTCATCACGCTCAACGACGACGAAGCGTTGATCGCCTACGCCAAGCCCATCGTGGCCGAACTGCGTGCGAACATGGTGCGTGTGGACACGGATTTCAGCGCCACACCGTTCAAGGCGAAGATTTCCAACGCGGAACAATTGCGCGTCCACACGATGCTGGTCATCGGTGGTCGCGACCTGGAAGCCGGCGCGGTGAGCGTGCGTCTCCACCACGGCGGCCCGCAAGGCGCGAAGCCGAAGGGGGAGGTCGTGGCGGACATTCTGGCGAGCATCAAAGCGCGAAGGGCGTGATGAAGATCGTGCTCGATACCAGCGTGCTCGTGGCCGCCGCCCGGTCGAACCGGGGAGCGTCCCACGCATTGCTGGCGCGGCTGCCGGCTGCCGGCTTTCAAACGGTCATTTCCGTCGCGTTATTTGCCGAATATCGCGCCGTGCGGCTCCGCCCGGAGAATCTGCTGCAACGCACCGCGCCCGAAGCCGAGCGCTTTCTGGACTTCCTGATTTCGGTGAGTCACTTGCAGGAGGTATTCTTCCAGTGGCGGCCTGCGTTGCCAGACGCGGATGATGACCTGATGCTTGAACTGGCGGTGGCGGCGGGTTGCCGCTACATTGTCTCGCACAACCTCCGGGATTTCCGGGGAACGGAACAATGGGGAATCACGGCGGTGAGGCCGGGCGATTTCCTGAAACTGATAAAGAAATCAACATGAGCACGCTGACGATTCAATTGCCGGAAGGTGTAGCCAATCAACTGCGCGAGTGCGCGGCCAAAGAGGGCGTGACGGTGGATCAATTGATGTCGTCCGCCGCTGCGGAGAAACTGAGTGCAATGCTGACAGTGGAACACCTGCGCGAGCGCGCCCGCAACGCGAAGCGCGAGGATTTGGAGAAATATCTGGCGGCTTCGCCGGATGTCCCACCACTTCCGGGTGATGAGTTGTGAGTTCGGGCGGTCGCGACAGGGAAGCAGGCGTGGTGAGCGTGCGCCTTCACCACGGCGGCCCGCAAGGCGCGAAGCCGAAGGGGGAGGTCATGGCGGAAAGTTTGGCGGCGATTAAAGAGCGACGGGCATAGTCTGAATCCGTAGCTGTTATCGCCATGAAATGAACCGAACCAGCCATTTGATAAAGTGCTTGAAGCGCGTCGGCCTCGCATTCATTTTTTCGACGCTGGTTTCGGGATGCATGCATTCAAGGGGAAAACAAACCGCGTCGGCTCTAAAGCTTGGAGACTCGCACTTGGTGTACTTCCAACCAGAACCGCACCGGCGGCTTTACGTCGAAGTGGATGCCGTGGAAGGCACAGAATTTTCCGCGACCGAGTTGGCAGAACTCGAAGCGGTGTTGCGTGAATGGACCCAGAAACCGGATGGGGTTGCGGTCGTGCAAAGCAGCTTGATCCCTCGCCATGCCGCCCGTGGTCATTCGGCCGATTCGCTGGCGCGCCGCTATTTGGATGGTCCTCCTGCGACAACCAACGAATTTCCATCCGCATACCTTTACATTTTGGTTTATGACAATCGGGTCAACCGAAACCCGATGCAATCCCCTCGGGCAGCGAGCCTTTGGCCCGCCAGGGACAGCGTTCCTGCGAGGCTGGCTGCACCCGAAGATCCGCGAGTGGTGGCTTTTCCATATCCGGCGATGATCTACGTGGACCGAAGCTGGCTGGGTGGGTTGCTGCCCAAGAAGTATTGGCAACGCACTTTGCTTCACGAAGCGGGACACATCCTGGGTTTGGTGGGCCGCGAATCCCAAGTGGAAAGACGTCACTGCGCGACGAAGTGGTGTCTGATGAACGCTCATACATCCGAGAATATCAAGAGCGACATTCTCAACTGGTTAACACGTAGGAAACAGAAACCTGACTTATGTGAGGCGTGTGCTACCGAGTTGCGGCAATACCAGACCGCGATTGACAAAATATCAACGCGCTTCGCAGGGCCGGTACTGGTGAGAACGATGCCGTCCTATCAGGTGCTCGCGCTGCCTGCGTTTTGCGGTCTCGTCATCGGGGAAGCGGTTGATGCGAACATTCCCAGATTCGTCGAGGAATTTCGTCGCCTCGAGGGACAAAAGGGATTGTGGTTCGCCACGCTCGTCCAAGATGACCTGGACCTCGAATCGCTTCTCCAAGCCATCGAAGCAGCCAAGCAGGATTTTGATCCGACGGTGCGTGAGAACGCGCATAAATTGGAACGCAAAGTTCGTGAGGACTAAATTGAACGACGACCAATTACAAACGAGTGGCTCATCGGCTTCCTCATCGAGTATTACGCGGGCAACTTCCCGCTCTGGCTCGCGCCGGACCAGGTGCGCGGTATTACGCTCAACGACGACTAAGCGTTGATCAACTACGCCAAGCCCATCGTGGCCGAACTCCGCGCGAACATGGCGCGTGTGGATTCGGATTTCAGCGCGACGCCGTTCAAGGCGAAGATTTCAAACGCGGAACGTTGAGGAAGTTTCCCGCCTCCTCACGTCGTCGGCTACGGCTGTCATCGGCGGTCGCGACCTGGAAGCCGGCGCGTTGAGCGTCCGCCTCCACCACGGTGGCCCGCAAGGCACGAAGCCGAAAAGGAAAGTCGTCGCGGATATTCTGGCGAGCATCCGCGAGCGGCGAGCGTGAGCGCCCAAGCAAGCTCAGGACTTACGCAACGTCAAAGCGATCCAGGTTCATCACTTTGTTCCACGCCGCCACGAAGTCGTGAACAAACTTCTCTTGCGCATCAGAACTTCCGTAAACCTCCGCCTGGGCGCGAAGCAGCGAGTTGGAGCCGAAGACCAGGTCAACGCGCGTGCCGGTCCACTTGACCGCGCCGGTCTTGCGATCGCAGCCTTCAAACACGTCCGCTGCCTCGGAGACCGGCTTCCACTCCGTGCCCATGTCGAGGAGGTTCACGAAGAAGTCATTGGTCAGCGTCTCGGGGCGTTTGGTGAAGACGCCATGTTGTGTCCCTCCGGAGTTGGTCTTGAGGACGCGCAGGCCGCCGATGAGCACCGTCATTTCGGGCGCGGTGAGCGTGAGCAATTGCGCCTTGTCAATCAGCAGTGATTCCGCCGCCAAGGTGTATTTGCCCTTGAGATAATTGCGGAAGCCGTCCGCGATGGGTTCGAGCACGGCGAAGGACTCGACATCAGTCTGATCTTGCGAGGCGTCCATGCGTCCCGGCGTGAAGGGAACGGTCACGGTGTGACCGGCGTTTTTCGCGGCCTGTTCGACACCGGCGCATCCGGCCAGCACGATCAGGTCCGCCAGCGTAACCTTCTTGCCGCCGGACTGCGCTTTGTTGAAGTCGTTTTGGATGCCTTCCAGCGTGCTCAACACTTTGGCCAGTTGTGATGGCTGGTTGACTTCCCAGAACTTCTGCGGAGCGAGGCGAAGGCGCGCACCATTTGCACCGCCGCGTTTGTCAGAACCGCGGAACGTGGACGCCGACGCCCAGGCGGTCGAAACCAGCTCCGAGACTGTCAGGCCAGAAGCCAGCACCTTGGTCTTGAGCGAAGCGATGTCCTGCGCATCAATCAACGGGTGATTCACTGCGGGAATCGGGTCCTGCCAGATGAGTTCTTCGGCGGGCACTTCCGGTCCGAGATAACGCGCGCGCGGCCCCATGTCGCGGTGCGTGAGCTTGAACCAAGCGCGAGCGAACGCGTCGGCGAACTGGTCCGGGTTTTCCAGGAAGCGCCGCGATATTTTTTCGTACGCCGGGTCGAAACGCAGGGCGAGGTCGGTGGTCAGCATCGAAGGTGCAATGCGTTTGGTCTTGTCGTGCGCATGCGGCACGGTGCCGGCGCCGGCGCCATTCTTCGGCGTCCATTGATGCGCGCCGGCCGGGCTCTTGGTGAGTTCCCATTCGAAGCTGAACAGATTCCAGAAGAAGTTGTTGCTCCACTTCGTTGGCGTGGAGGTCCAGGTGACTTCCAGGCCGCTGGTGATGGTATCACCGCCCTTGCCCGTGCCATAGCTGCTCTTCCAGCCAAGGCCCTGCGCCTCCAAGCCGGCCGCTTCTGGCTCGGGGCCAACATGCGTCGCCGGTCCGGCCCCGTGCGTCTTGCCGAAGGTGTGGCCGCCCGCGATGAGCGCCACCGTTTCTTCGTCGTTCATTGCCATGCGCGCGAAGGTCTCGCGAATGTCCCGCGCAGCAGCGACCGGATCAGGATTGCCGTTCGGGCCTTCCGGGTTGACGTAAATCAGCCCCATCTGCACGGCGGCCAGCGGGTTCTCGAGATCCCGGTCGCCGGAATAACGTTTGTCATCCAGCCACTTCATCTCCCTGCCCCAATACACATCGTGGTCCGGTTCCCATGTATCTTCGCGCCCGCCGGCGAACCCGAACGTTTTGAAGCCCATCGTTTCGAGGGCGACGTTTCCGGCGAGAATCATCAGGTCGGCCCAGGAAATCTTCCGGCCATACTTTTGTTTGATTGGCCAAAGGAGTCGCCGCGCTTTGTCGAGGCTGACGTTGTCCGGCCAACTGTTGAGTGGGGCGAAACGTTGCTGACCGCGCCCGCCGCCGCCGCGCCCGTCACCAGTGCGATAGGTCCCGGCGCTGTGCCACGCCATGCGAATGAACAACGGGCCGTAGTGGCCGAAATCCGCCGGCCACCAGTCTTGCGAGTCGGTCATCAAGGCGGCGAGATCCTTCTTCAAACCCGCATAGTCGAGACTCTTGAACTCCTTCGCATAGTCGAAGTCCGCGCCCATCGGATCGGACTTGGCGGAGTGTTGGTTAAGCAGTTCGACCTTCAACTGGTTCGGCCACCAGTCGCGGTTGGTGGTGACGGGGGCGGTGGCGCCGTGGTTGAATGGGCATTTGGATTCGGTTGACATAGGTTCTTTCTTAGTTCGGTTGAATTAAAATCCAGTTTGTTTGGCAACTGTGTGCTTCGTACCGCCTCAGTGAATCAGTTGGGGAGCTATTTTTGAAATACTTTTTTCCTGTAGTTACGATAGGAATTGCCTATGACGGTATGGTCAGGCATCCGCGCACGGGGCGGGGATGTCTGACGCTGCACAGGATTTGCCTATGGAAATGCACCGGTTGCGATACGTGGTGGCGGTGGCGCGGACCGTGAACTTCTCGCGCGTCGGTGGACGGCCCGCAAAGCACAAAGCCGGGGCGGAAATCGTGGAGGATATTCCGGCGGGCATCAGGAAGCGGCGGATGCCAATGCATGTTCGCAGACAAGCCGTCTGAGATACAACAGATGGACAATCTGCGCTACGCCTGCCCGAGGTGTTGCTTGAAAAAGGCCACCGTGCGCTCCCAGGCGAGCTGCGCGTTTTTTTCGTCGTACCGGCCGGTCGAGTCGTTGTGGAAGCCGTGGTTGCACCCGGCGTACATGTGCATGGTGTAATTCACCCTGGCGGCCTTCAAGTCGGCTTCGTATTCCGGCCAGGTATCGTTGACCCGCTTGTCCAGCTCGGCGAGTTGCACCAGCAACGGCGCCTTGATGTTCTTGCGGACCTCCTTCGCGGCGGGCGTGCCGTAGAAGGGCACACCCGCGTTGAGCGTGTCGGGAATCACGGCGGCCAGCATGTTGACGATGTAGCCGCCGAAGCAGAAACCGACCGCGCCCAGCTTGCCGTTGCTCAATTCGTGAGTCTTGAGGAACTTTGCCGCCGCGACGAAATCCTGTTCAATTTTGGCGCGGTCCATCGAGCCTTGCAGCGCGCGGCCCTCATCGTCGTTGCCGGGATAACCGCCCTTGGGATGGAGCGCGTCCGGCGCGAACGCGACGAAGCCCGCCTTGGCCACGCGGCGAGCAACATCCGCAATGTAGGGATTCAAACCCCGATTCTCATGGATGACCAAGACCGCCGGAGCTTTTCCTTTCAGCGCGGCGGGAGTGACGAGATAACCGCGCCCTTCTCCGTGTCCGTTGGGTGACGGAAAGACCGCGTAACGGGCCTTGATGTCCGGGTCGTTGAACGAGACTTGTTCCGCGTTGGCGTAGTTCGGCATCAGGGTGGCCAGGAGGACGTTCATGGAAAACCCAGCCGCCGCGAGAGTGGCGAGCCGGCTCATAAAGGTGCGCCGGTCAATCAGCCCATGCGCATATTCGTCATACCAATCGAACGCCTCCTGCGGGATGGGAGGATGAGGGATGGTTTCGGGAGTGCCGGCTTGCTTCGTGTTCATAATGGTTCTTGGTTCTGGTGATCAACGGTTGCTTGCCCCGATTGTTCAATCAACCAGCCCGCAGGGCAATCCTGATTATCGAGCCATCCATCAGGAACCAACAGGTGACAATCTTCGTGTGCGCCGTTAGGATTAGCACATGAATTTTGTCTTCCGGACATGGCGAAGTCTGACGGTTGTTGCTTTCGTTCTCGGAGTAATCGTGGGAACGGGCTGTCGTTCCGCAAATCAGGCGCAGGGGACAGCAACTTCCGGCAATCCCGTTTTCCCCGGCTGGTATGCCGACCCGGAGGGCATTGTATTTGGTGACCGCTACTGGATTTATCCAACTTACTCCGCGCCCTACAACCAGCAGGTTTTTCTCGACGCGTTTTCCTCGCCCGACCTCGTCAAGTGGACGAAGCACAGCCGCATCCTCGACACCAACGCCGTACCTTGGGTGTGGCGGGCGATGTGGGCACCGGCAATTGTGAAGAACAAGGGGAAGTACTTTCTGTTCTTTGCCGGCAACGACATTCAGAACAATGAACAAGTCGGCGGCATCGGCGTGGCGGTGGCGGACAAACCCGAAGGACCGTTCAAGGATTACCTGGGCAAACCGCTGATTGATAAATTTCACAACGGCGCGCAGCCGATTGACCAGTTCGTTTTCAAGGACAAGGACGGACAGTTCTACATGTATTACGGCGGCTGGCGGCATTGCAACGTGGCGAAGTTGAAGAAGGATTTTACCGGCTTCGAGCCGTTTGCGGACGGCACGGTCTTCAAGGAAGTCACCCCGCAAGGTTATGTGGAAGGGCCGTTCATGTTCATCCGCAACGGCAAGTATTACTTCATGTGGTCGGAGGGCGGTTGGACCGGGCCAAATTATTCCGTCGCGTACGCCATCGCGGATTCGCCCCTCGGGCCGTTCAAACGCATCGGCAAGATTCTTCAACAGGACCCGACAGTGGCGACGGGTGCGGGACATCACTCCGTGATTCAACTGCCCGGCAAGGATGTTTACTACATCGTCTATCACCGCCGACCGCTGGGCGAGAAAGATGGAAATCATCGCGTGACGTGCATAGACCGGATGGAATTCGACGAACAAGGTTTCATCAAACCGGTGAAAATCACATTTGAAGGCGTGGAACGGCAACCGTTGCGCCGGGGAATATGGTCCCGGTACTGAAAAAAAGTGCGGGGCGTCTCGGGTCAATAATTCTTGAAAGGTCCCCTCGGCTCGGCGGCATCCATTTCCTTTTTCCAGGCGGCGAATTGGGACTTCAGGCGATGGAGGACCCCGGGTTTTTCGGAAGACAGATCGTGCTGTTCCGAATTATCCTGTGAGAGATCAAACAGCCCGCCGGTTTGCCCCATGTCCACCCATTTGTAATTTCCGAGGCGGGCCGCTTTGAACTGCCGGCGTTCCCAGAACATTTCAGTGCGGGGTGATTTCACCCGGCCTTGCAGCACGGGCAGCATGTTGAAGCCGTCCAGGATGACGCCTTCGGGTGGTTTGGCGCCGGCTGCCGCAATCAGGGTGGGGAAGATTTCCAAGGCGGTCAGAAATTCATCGGTGACGCCGCCGGCCGGGAGCTGGCCGGGCCAGCGCGCAATGAACGGAACCCGAACGCCGCCTTCCCACAAATCCGCCTTGTACCCGCGCAACGGTGCGTTGTCGCCAATTCTGCCCGCGCCGTTGTCGGACAGGAAGAGGACCAGCGTGTCGCGCTCCAGTTCGAGGGCTTGGAGCATGTCCAGCAACTCTCCAATCGCCGCGTCCATGCTTGTGATGGCGGCCATGTATTTGGCGCGGTTGGTAGCCCGTGCGGTCCTGGCTGGCGGATAAAGCGCCACGACTTCTTCGGGGGCTTGATAGCTGTCCTTCTGCAAATTGGCGGCGGTGTGCGGCGCGTTGAAGGCCAGATAGAGGAAGAACGGACGGTCTTGGTTTTGCCGCACAAATGACCCGGCCTCCCGGCGGAACAGGTCCGTGGCATAACCGCTTTCCGTAATGTCCTCGTTGCCGCGCATCAAAGCAGGAATCCCGTAACGCTCGTGCGTCCAGTAATCAATGCCCGTGTTGGCGAAGCCGTAATAAAAGTCGAAGCCGCGCTGCAACGGCAGGAAGCGCCTGGCGCGTCCGCCATCCCATTTGCCAATCGCCCCGGTGCGGTAGCCGGCCTGGCCGAGCACCTGAGCAAGGGTGACTTCGCGCAAATCCATGCCGAGCGTCATCTCCGGCGAAAACGGATAATCGTTGGTGGTGTATTGATGGCCGTAATTGACCATGTCGTTGCGAATCATGTCGTAGAGGCCGTGGCGTTGTGGATAACGTCCCGTCAGCAGGCTGGCGCGTGACGGCGTGCAAGCCGGCCAGGTGACATAAAAACTGGTGGCACGAATGCCTTCCCGCGCCAGGCGGTCCAGATTTGGCGTTTTGACTTCTTCACCGCCGAAACAGCCCAGGTCCCGATAGCCTTGGTCGTCGCTGACGATCAGCAGAATGTTTGGGGGCCGGTTCCCGGCGGCAATGCCCGTCTGAAGCATCACTGCGAGAATGAACAACAGCGGCAGGAGCATTCGCGATTTCCAATTCATCTTGCGAGTTGATTTGGTGGAACCATTGGGTTTTACCTGGTTGGAAGCAATTGTGCTTCCCAGGCGGATCACGGTGCAACGATCGCCCGCTAGATTACTCGCGAGCCGGGAGTTCGTCCAGAGACTCGTCTGGAATTCATCGCCGCGCGCACATTGATCCGCTCCTGAGCAAGTGCTTGACGACCCAAGGCAATGTCGTTACGCCATGTCCCGACCAGCAGCCGGAAGACCGCCTATGAAATCAGCCATGCTTGCCTTGGATCAGGGAACCACCAGTTCACGCGCCATTGTTTTTGATCACGCGGGCGCCATCCGCGCCGCAGCTCAAAGAGAGTTTCAACAAATCTACCCGCAAGCCGGTTGGGTCGAGCATGACCCCCGTGAAATCTGGCAAACGCAAATGGACACTGCCAAAGAGGCGCTGGCCACGGCCGGTTTGACAGCCGCGAACATTGCCGCCATCGGCATCACCAATCAGCGCGAAACCACGCTGCTCTGGGATCGGCGCACGGGCGAGCCGGTGCATAACGCCATCGTCTGGCAGGACCGGCGCACCGCAAAGTTTTGCGACGACTTGAAACGCGCCGGTCATGCGGAATTGGTTCAGCGGAAGACGGGGCTGGTGATTGACGCCTATTTCTCGGGCAGCAAACTGCGCTGGCTGTTGGATCATGTGCCGGGCGCACGCGAACGCGCACAACGGGGCGAACTGGCGTTTGGCACCGTGGACACCTGGCTGCTCTGGAATTTGAGCGGCGGCGCGCTTCACGTCACCGACCCGAGCAACGCGTCGCGGACCATGTTGTTCAACCTGGACGGCAAATGGGACGAGGAGTTATTGCGGTTGTTGGACGTACCGCAGGAAGTGCTGCCCAAGGTTTGTTCGTCGAGCGAAGTTTATGGCGAAACCGCGGCCGGCGTGTTTGATGCGCCCATTCCGATTGGCGGCATTGCCGGCGACCAGCAAGCCGCGTTGTTCGGGCAGAATTGTTTTTCCCGCGGTCTGGCCAAGAACACTTACGGCACGGGTTGTTTCATGCTGATGAACATCGGCCCGGAACCCACTTTGTCGAAACACCAGTTGCTCACCACGGTGGCATGGCAGGTGGGCGGACAAACGGATTTTGCGCTGGAAGGCAGCATCTTCATCGGCGGCGCCGTGGTGCAATGGTTGCGGGACGGCTTGGGCCTCATCAAATCCTCGGCTGAGATTGAAGCCCTCGCCGGCTCGGTGCCGGATTGCGGCGGGGTATATCTGGTCCCCGCCTTCGCCGGTTTGGGCGCGCCGCATTGGGATCAGTATGCCCGCGGCACAATCACCGGGCTGACGCGCGGCACCACGACCGGACATATCGCCCGCGCGGCCCTGGAGGGAATTGCGTTTCAGGTGGCCGACGTGCTCGAAGTGATGAACCGCGATTCCGGCGTGGTGATGAACGAACTGCGCGTGGATGGCGGCGCCTCGGTTAATAATCTCCTGATGCAGTTTCAGGCGGACATGCTGCAAGTGCCGGTGGTGCGCCCCAAGGTGGTTGAAACCACGGCCCTCGGCGCCGCCTATCTCGGCGGACTGGCGGCCGGTTTTTGGAAGGATCGCGACGAAGTCACGCGGTCCTGGCAGGCGGATCGCACCTTTGCGCCGCGCATGAGCGCCGATGAAGCGGCTCATCGCCGCAGTCGTTGGGCCGAGGCGCTGAACCGCGCCCGCGATTGGGAGGAACGCTCCACCGTGAAAGCAACCGCAAACCTTTGATTCAACTGAACCCGCTATGAATCCTTACCTTGCTGAATTCATCGGCACCGCGTTGCTCGTCGTCTTTGGCAACGGTGTCGTGGCGAACGTGGTGCTGGCGCGCACCAAGGGTAACAATTCCGGGTGGATTGTGATTACGGCGGGCTGGGCTTTTGCCGTGTTCATTGGCGCGTTCTGCGCAGCGCCGTTTAGCGGGGCGCACATCAATCCGGCGGTCACGATTGCTTTGGCCGTCGCCGGGAAGCTGGCCGCCAGCAAGGTGGCCGGTTACCTCCTGGCGCAAATGCTGGGCGGAATCGTCGGCGGTGCGCTGGTGTTCTTTTTTTATCGCGAACATTTCAAGGTCTCAGATAACGCGGACGCGAAGCTGGCCTGTTTCTGCACCGCACCCAACATCCGCAAAATACCGCAGGCATTGTTCTGTGAAGTCTTTGGCACCTTCGTGCTCATCCTGCCCATCTTTCTCATGACGGAACCGACGGTAAGACTGGCGGTGGGTGCGGACGCGGTCGAAACGCCCATCGGCCTGGGCACAATTGGCCTGATCCCTGTGGCGCTGCTGGTGTTTGGCATCGGCCTATCCCTGGGCGGCACGACCGGCTACGCGATCAATCCCGCCCGGGATCTTGGTCCACGAATTGCCCACGCGCTCCTGCCAGTGCCGGGAAAAAGGACCAGCGATTGGCCTTACGCCTGGGTACCGGTGGTGGGTCCGGTCATCGGTGCGCTGCTGGCCGCGTTGGTACACTCACTCCTGCGTTGACCGACAGCGGCGCAGCAATTGTCGCCGGGACCTCAGCCACACCTTGCACCAGTTCTCCGTGTAAGCTCGACATCTTGTCGCAGTGGGCCGCTTCTGCTCAGACCCAGGGCCACCCAAGTCGCCCGTTCATAAGCCCGTGACTGAACTGAACTCTGCCTGTAACGCAATCTCCCAGCGTTCCTTGTGTCGTGACTCGGATGCCGTTTGCAGTTAAACAAGACGAACCTCCCTTCATCCAATGCCAGCACGCCCTCTCCGTCCGATTCGACAGATGCCGGAACCGACACACCTCCGCCAGTTGCTCCCGCAACTTCAACTTCGGATTGAGCAGGAATTTCCCCAACGACCTCTCGCCCGCGGGAGCGGGAGAAACGGAAGGCCGAACTTCGGCTGGCAGCAGGCCGCGCGAAGGCTTGGAAGGCCAGGGCGTCATTGTCGCTTTTCCCGGATTGATATTGCCCCGAAGATTTCAGAAAGACCCCACTGGACAAGCCTAAACCTCGATCTTAAGCTCCTAGCGTATGAAGGCGATAACACCCAATCCTGTCGTTCAATCAAACTGTTCAAGTTAGGCCACTAACACGCGCCATGAACTCTGAACACCCAGAACGAGGTCGAGACCCGCGATTTCTGTTTTCGTGCGTGTTGCTCTTGTTGACGCTCGCAGGGTTCGTCTTTTGTTTGTTCTACGCACGCCCTTCAACCGCGTTCATCCTTGCGTCGCTCATTCCCGCTGCGCTGGCTCTTGTCACACATGTTTACCGCCTGTACCGGCCATCACAGCCGTTGGATATTTTGGTTATCGTCTGGCTCGTTCTGGGTATTGGAGTGGTCAAGGCGTGGATTCCAAATGTAGGGAGTTGGGAGACATGGTTGTTCTACTGCTTTGCTCTGGCATTGATTTCGGCGAGCACCGTTGTTGTATTAGTGAGGCAGCAGAGGAGATTGCATGACGACGTGGCCTAATCGCCAAAGGATTGGAAAGGATTGAGGCACGGAGTGGTGGTTGCCTTGTCTGAAAATGTGATCGCGCCGAGCGTCCTTTCCATCCGGCTTGCCCCGTGGGAAAGCGAGGGGTGAAGTCCCGGACGAGCCATACGAGTAGTTGTGTTTCGCTTGCCCTGCGCAGGCTCGGTGGATTTTCCCACGGGGTGAATTGAACCCGCCCCGTAAAAGCCTGCGGCTCACGGGGCAGGCCCATAGAATTCTGCTGTAGCCGTCCGCCCCGCAAAACAAGTCGGAACAGGGATCGAGTTGCGGAAGTCGGGTCAATTTCCCCGGCCAATGGCAGCGGGTGGTCTTACAAGCTGAACAAACCCCACAACACCTGCGCAACCTTATTGGCCGTGCGCGGACGCAGGCGAGTTGACGGCTGAAGTTCCTTACCCAGCCAGGGAAACTCGCAAATCCGGTCAGCCGCAAAAAACTCGGCCAGCAGCCGGGCATTGCCACGAGTCGCGGCGTCGCTTTTGGGCGGCGACATCAACACCACGCGCGCTCGATGTCGTGTGCGAACCGGCAACGCGTCGAGCACCAACCGGGCTTGATTTACCGCACCCAGCCGGTTCGGGCAGACGATCAAGGGCAACGCTCGCAATTCCATGATTAAATCTCGCGAGTCAAAATCCTCACCCAGCGGACTGAGCAATCCGCCAGCGCCTTCCACCACCACCCATTCAAATCGCTGACTTACGGCGCGAACATGCTTTACCACTTGCGGCAATTGCACGCGCCGGGATTCCTTTCTGGCGGCCAGCAGCGGCGCCAGCGGTGCGCGAAAATGCCAGGGATTGACTTCATCGAGCGAGAGCACATTGCCGGCGTCGGTGCGCAGGGCACGCGCATCATCACGTCCGCCGGAACAAAGCGGTTTGAGTCCAACCACGCGACACCCCTGGCGGCGCAAATGTTGCACCAGATGCGCGGCGAACACCGTTTTGCCCGCGCCGGTATCTGTTCCCGTAACAAAGATGACTGGCGGTTTCATCGGCGCAGAGCGAACACCAATCGCTGGGTGGAGGCGATAAAAATCAATTCCCCTGCCCGGCAGGTTCGCACTGCTGCTGCCGAGTTTTCTGTCGCCTTGGCGGTGCATCGTCATTAGGCTGCCGCCCGCGTATGAAAATTCCCTGTATCACTTTTGCCGCATTAACGCTGGTTCTCACGGCGCATGCCGACGAAGGCATGTGGCTCTTCAATCAGCCACCGCGCGATTTGTTGCGCGAGCGCTACCAATTCGACGCCACAGACGCATGGCTCGAGCACTTGCAGAAATCTTCCGTGCGCTTCAACTCCGGCGGCTCGGGCAGTTTCGTGAGCGAAGACGGATTACTGATTTCCAATCATCACGTCGGCGCGGACGCGATTCAGAAACTCAGCACCCAGGAAAAGAATCTGCTCCGCGACGGCTTCCACGCGCGCAAGCCGGAACAGGAACTGAAATGCCTCGACCTCGAACTCAACGTGCTCCAGGAAATCGAGGACGTCACCGCGCGCATCAACGCCGCCGTGCCCAAGGATGCCGACCCCGCCGCTGCCTTCGCCGCGCGGCGCAAGATCATCGCTGAGATTGAAAAGGAATCGCAGGATCGCACCGGGATGCGGTCGGATGTCGTCACGCTCTGGCAGGGTGGCGCGTATCATCTTTACCGTTTCAAGCGCTACACCGACGTGCGGCTCGTGTTCGCGCCCGAACAGCAAGCTGCGTTTTTCGGTGGCGACGTGGACAACTTTGAGTTTCCGCGCTTTGATCTGGACGTCGCGTTCTTCCGGGCTTACGAAAACGGCAGGCCCGCGAAGGTGGAACATTTTCTCCGCTTCTCGCCCAAGGGCGCGCAGGACGGCGAACTGGTTTTTGTTTCCGGTCATCCCGGGCGAACCAGCCGGCTGCTGACGGTCGCGGAACTGGAACACCAGCGCGACCAGGCACTGCCGCTGCGGCTCAATACGCTTAATCGGCTGGAAGTGCTGCTTGGCAATTGGGCGGCGCGCAGTGAGGAGAATTCGCGTCGCGCGCACGATGATTTCCTCGGCGTGCAAAACGCGCGCAAGGCGCTCAATGGAAAACTGGCCGGCCTGCTCGATCCGGAGTTGTTCGCCGGAAAAGTCGCCGCCGAATCGGATTTCAAAGCCAAACTGGCCGGCAAGCCGGAATTCGCCGAGGCGCTCGCGGCCTATGACAAGATTGCTGAAGCCACGCAAATTCTTGCGGCGCAGAGCATCCGCAGCGGCCTGCTGGAAGGCGGTCAGGCGTTTCGCAGCGACAGCTTCGGCATCGCCCGCACGCTGTTGCGCGCCGGTGATGAATTGCCCAAACCCAACGGCGAGCGATTGCGTGAGTTCACCGATTCCGGCAAGGAATCTTTGGAGTTGAGTCTGTTTTCCCAAAAACCCATCTACGCAGATCTGGAAATCCTTTTACTGGCCGATGCGTTGACCTTTACCGCCGGTCAACTCGGCAGCGACGACGCGCTCGTTAAGCAAATCCTTGCGGGCAAATCGCCCCGCGAGCGCGCGGCGGAATTGATTCAAGGCACGAAGGTGCGCGACGTTGCTTTCCGCAAACAGCTTTATCAAGGCGGCGCCAGCGCGGTGGCAGCGGCGAAGGATCCGATGATTGAACTGGCGCGCTTGGTGGACGCGGAATCCCGGGCGTTGCGCAAAGTATCGGAAGCCCAGGGCGAGACCAGGCAGCAGGCGCACGCCGCCATCTCGCGCGCCCGCAACGCGCTGCTCGGCACGACGGGTTATCCGGACGCCACCTTCACGCTGCGGCTGGCGTTTGGCACGGTGAAAGGCTACGAGGAAGACAGCCAATCCGTGCCGCCGCTCACCACGATTGCCGGCCTCTACGAGCGCGCGAAAGAAATGAACTACAAACCGCCGTTCGATCTTCCGCAGTCCTGGGTGAAACGCAAATCGCGGCTCGATCTCCAGACGCCTTACAACTTTGTGAGCACGGTGGACATCATTGGCGGCAACTCCGGCAGTCCGGTGGTGAATCGCGCGGGCGAATTCGTGGGCATCATCTTCGACGGCACGTTGTCGAGCCTGTCCTGGGATTACGCCTTCAGCGACAAACAAGGCCGCGCCACCTCCGTCCATTCGGCGGCAATTCTGGAGGCTTTGCAGAAAGTTTACCGTACCAAGGAACTCATGCGGGAGCTGAGGGTTGGGAGATTGGACCGCTAGCCCTATTTCACAACGCGGCGAAGCCGCAACCAAAGCGCGGGCCGGAGGAAACCGCAGAGACGCGAACCACGCGGAGCTTTTTCGATGCGGTTCATTCTCTGTGTCCATCGCCGTGCTCTCTCCAGCATCGCGCAATTCTGAGAAGATTTTTTAACGCAGAGGACGCGGAGGTTGGCGCGGAGGCACGCAGAGGTGAATCGCTTTGCGACCTTTGCGAAAACCTCTGCGCCCTCTGCGTTAAGTCGGGCGGCGGGGGATTGGTTGCGGCGTCAGCCGCGCTGGGTCTCTGCGGTTGGATTGCTGTCCCCTGCTACGCCTGCGGACCTCGTTGGCCGGTGAATTACCCGACTTGGCCGGACAACCCCCTGGCGTGAGTTGTGCGCCGTGGTTGCGCTTTGGGCCAAGTCAGGCAAGAGTGTCCTCATGCAGCACGAATCAAAGACCATGAAATTGAACAGCAAACATCTGATTATCGCCGCCATGGCCCTGGCGCTTGCCGGCACAGTTGTCGTGGGCTGCAAGGAAAAGACGACGGCGGAGAAGATTGAGGAGAAGACCAAGACCTCCGCCCAGGAAGCCGGCGAAGCCATCAAGGACGCCGCCAACAAGACCGGCAAGCTCGTTGGTGAAACCGCGGAGAAAGTCTGGGACGCCACCAAGGACGGCGCACATAAAGTCAGCAAAGTGGCCACCAACGTCGCCGGGGAAGTCAAGGAAGGCGCCCAGAAGGTCGGCGAAAAGATCAAGGATGCGGTGAAGTAGATTTGGGGGCGCGTGGAGGAGCGGCAGGTTTGAACAGACAAGGCGAGGCAAGCGGTGCTGTGATTCGGACAGGTCAAGCCAGCCACATGCCGGCGCTCCGGGGATTGACCGAAATCCAAGGTTGCCACAGGGAGGTCAGGTGGTTAAATGAGCAGCGTTCGGAAAGAACGCCGCATGAAACCCACGCTCTATCTCGAAACCACCATTCCCAGCTATCTGGTGGCGCGGCGCAGCCGGGACTTGCGGCTGGCGGCGGATCAGGAAACCACGCAGGAATGGTGGGAAACAGAACGGCACGACTACGAGTTGTTCATATCGCAAGCCGTCGTGAGCGAAGTCAGCAAAGGCGACGCAAACTTCGCCGCCGCACGGCTGGACTGCCTGCGCCAGTTCCCGCTGTTGCCGCGCACCCCCGAAGCCTCCGCACTCATCACCCACCTGCTGGCCAGTGCCATCATCCCGGCGGTGGCGGAGGACGACGCCGCGCATATCGGCTTGGCGGCGGCGCACCGGATGGATTTTCTGCTGACCTGGAATTGCCGACACATCAACAATCACCATATCCGCAGCCGCATCGAGCGGGCCTGCGCTGCCTTCGACCTGGCGTGTCCTGACATTTGCACCCCCGCCGAATTGATGAAACCGTAAGCCATGAAAGAAAACGAAATCCTGGAAGAGATTCATCGCATCCGCGCCGAAAACGCCGCCGAGTGCGGTTACGACGTGAACGTCATGTTTGCCCGCATGGACGCGGAACTCGAACGCCTCAAGGCCGAGGGCTGGAACGTTGTCTCTCCCGCGCCGCGCGAGAATGAAACCGCCGCCGCCCTGCATGATAAACCCGCGCCCAAGCAAGAGTGAGCGCATGAGACGTTTGGTGAGGCTCTGGCCACAGTGCCGCCGGCTGAGGGCAGCCGGCCTGCAAGCCGCGGATTGGCGCGCAGTTCCTGTAGGCCGCGTGCCCTCACGCGGCGGAAGCGTGATATTTCAAACCCGCAGCGAAATGGGACAAAGCCAGACGCAGATCGGGGAAGGGAAGAGCACTGGCGAATGGCGGAGGGCATTGAGGTGACTCTTTACGTCGTCTCCTACAAGTTTGAGCGAATGGCCGGAGCGCCGATATGTTGTCGGCTTTGGGCGAGGAGAGATTTCTCCCAACGAAGGGATTGCGCCTTGAACCCCGGAACCGGTGTGACGGCAGTGGCACGGGCGTCCCGCCCGTTCGACTCGAAACGCACGGGCGGGACGCCCATGCCACTACCAAGTTCAGGGAATGGGAGAATCATTCGCCGATTCAGTCGAACCCCGCAACTGGATCCGCTCAACGATGTTTCCGAAAAGCAAAACATACGATTGCGGTTCCCACTCCTGGGGGAGGGTCAGGGTGAGAATTAGCCCAACCATAGTTCGCGCTTTGAACCCCTGAACCGCGAGGGGAGCGCTCGTCTCCCGACCCGGCGCGTTGGTGGGCAAACACATGTTCGCGCCGGCTTGCAGCGGCTTTGGACGCGGCATCTCTGCCAAGCCGAGAACATGTCGGCGCTCCTTTCGACAAGAATTCGCCTAACCGCAGCCAACGGAAACAAAGGGATTGATTTTTGAGCCGGTTCTCTCAATAACAGTGCAACTCCGAGGTCGCAGCAGTGTTAAACCCGGCGTAGCCCATTGATTATGATGACAACTTCCGAGGCTCCCGCAGTGTCGCACGCCTTCGCGGACGCAGTGCGCGAACGCGTGGCGAAAGTGGTGGTGGGACAGGATGCCGTGGTCGAGCGGTTGCTGATTTCGCTGTTCACGGGCGGCCATCTGCTGTTGCAAGGCATGCCCGGACTGGCTAAGACCCTGCTCGTTAATGCGATTGCCAAGGCGATTGATCTCAAGTTCGCCCGCGTGCAGTTCACCATTGACCTGCTGCCGTCGGACATTCTTGGCTCGGAAATTCTCGATCAACGCACCAGCGAGTTCCGCATTCATCGCGGGCCCATTTTCACCAACCTGTTGCTCGCGGACGAAATCAACCGCGCGGCGCCCAAGGTGCAAAGCGCGTTGCTCGAAGCGATGCAGGAACGGCGCGTGACCATCGGCAACACCACCTTCCAGTTGCCCGCGCCGTTTGTGGTCATCGCCACGCAAAATCCCATCGAACAAAGCGGCACGTTTGAACTGCCCGAAGCGCAGCTTGATCGGTTCATGCTGTGTCACCGGCTGCATTATCCCGACTCGAAGGAAGAGGAGGAAATCCTGCGGCGGCAACTCCAACTGGGTTTGCGACATCAGGACAAAGGCGCCGTGCCGCAAAGTTCCTTCGATTTGCTCAATGAAGCGCCCGTGGCGGCGATTGACGAACTGGTGGCCGGGATGGATGCGGTGCAACAGGTTTTTGTGAGCGACGTGTTCACCAAACATTGCGTGGAACTGGTGCGCCGCACACGCCGGCATAAGGCGGTGGACGTGGGCGGCAGTCCGCGTGCGGGGATTGCGCTGACGCTGGCGGCACGGGCACGGGCGTTCATTCACGGACGCAATTATGCCGTGCCCGAAGACTTGTACGCGCTGGCCGAGGACGTGTTGCTGCACCGGATGCGGCTCACCTACGAAGCACTGGCCAGCGGCGTGAGTGGAACGGCGGTGTTGCGGGAGATTTTGGCGGAAGTGGGGTGAGACGTGAAACGTGATGCGTGATGCTTTATACGTGTTAACCACTTCATGAAGCGCATGGTCACAATCACGGTCGTGGCAATCCTTGTCGGCTGCGGATTGTGGGCGGTACAAACCCGCAGGAATCACCAACTGCGTTGCGAAGCAAACATGAGACAGTTCTATGGCGCGGCAGTTTCCCATTGTCTTGCGGAGAGACTCCGGCCAGATGAACTATTGAGCATTGAATCACTCGCTGTTTACTTGAAGCCGTCCGACACCACTTGCCCCAGCGGTCATGCTCCGTACCCGGCTTTCTCGGTATTCCAAGGACCAACTTGTCCGAATCATCACACGTTTGAGCCTGGTGTGGAGCGACCCATCAGGGCTTCCTCGTCCGATCGTAACCTTCGAGGACTTTACCTTGCGGGTGGCTTCACAAACCTTATTGACAAGCCAGGAGCGCAACCACCATGAAGACGTCATCGGGCAATACTGTGATTAACATGGGCGTTGATTGACAGACCCGCCAACGGATTACGCATCACGTATTACGTGCCCATGGAAGCCCAACTTGAAGTCAGCGACCACTTGGACGAGCGCCAGTTCGCGCTGGAGATCAAGCGTCTGGCCGACAGCTTGAGCTTCGGCACGGACTCTTCGCCGTTTCTTGGCTCGGGTATAGAATACGTGCAGTCGCGCATTTATCAGCCGGGCGATCCGGTGAAGGCGATTGACTGGCGCGTGACGGCGCGCACCGGCAAGGTTCATCTCAAGGAGTACGAAGCGCCCAAGCGCGTGCCGGTTTATCTGATCGTGGACACCTCGGCATCCATGTGTGTGAGTTCGCAAGCCATGAGTAAGTACGCGTGGGCAGTAAAACTCGCGGGCGCTCTGGCGCTCACCGCGCTGGCGCGCATCAGCCCCGTCGGTTTGATTGGCGGCGGCGAACGCGAAATGGACGCGCATCCGACGCTGTCACGCGGACGGGTGTTCCTCTGGCTGCACCGGCTGCGGCGTTATCGGTTCAACGAACAAACCCACGTAGGTCGGAAGTTAAGCCAATTGGCCGGTGTGCTCGAAGCCCGCGCGCTGGTCATCGTGTTGAGTGATTTGCACGATCCGCAGGTGGTGCCGGCGTTGCGGCTTCTTGCCCAGGCGCACGACTGCGTGGCGCTGCAATTGCAGGACCCGGCCGAGCGGGGCCGCATCGGCGGCGGGGTGTTCCGCGCACAGGAGGCGGAAACCGGACGCGGCTTCATCGCCACGGGACGCAGTCGCTGGTTGAATGAAGACGCGGTGACAACGGAACTGAAGGAAGGCGGCATTGATCATCTGGTGCTGCCAATCAACGAACCGTTCCTGCCGCGCCTGCGAGGTTATTTGCGCCGGCGGAAAAGTCTGGGGAAAGGCACGCGATGAGCGCAGACAGAATTGTTCATGCCTGTCGTAGGCGCCGACGTCAGGAGGCGGTTCGGCTCAAATCTGGCACGCTTCCGCCTCCTTACCTCGGCGGCTACATTCGGTTGGTTTTGCGACTTACCCTTGTGATCTTTGCGTTCACCTGCGCTCCATTCCTGCCCGCGCAGGAAGTTAATTCTCCCATCATCATTTCCTCGAACGCCCAACCACCCACCGTCGGGATCGAAGGCCAATTGGTGGTGATTCTGCCGGAAGCGGGATTGACCGCCGCCAAGGCAGAGCGACTCTCGCCGGTGCATCTGCGGATCGCCCTGACCCGACCTCACGGAACGCTCACGCATTACGATCTGCGCTACATTGGCCGTGTCCCGGGCGAGTTTGATTTGCGCGAGCATCTCGTCGGCACCAACGGATTGCCGGCGACGAATCTTCCGCCGTTGCTTGTCTCTGTGAGCGGCGTTCTGCCGGAGGATCACAACGGTTGGCTGGAGGAACAGACTGTCAGCGAACCCTCGTTGTGGGGCGGCTATCGTGGCATTTCCATCGTGGCCGTCGTGCTGTGGATCATCGCGTTCTTCGTCATACTCCGGTTGGATCGCAAACCCAAATCCGTCGCGCCGGAGGTCGTCACTCAACGGACGCCGACGTTTGCCGAGCGACTGCGGCCTTTGATCGACCGCGCAGCAGCGGGCAAGTTGTCCGCCGACGATAAGGCGCTGCTGGAGCGAATGTTGATCACGCATTGGCAGCGGCGTTTGGGCCTCGCTGGAAAAGATGGCGATGAAGTCATCGCGACTTTGCGGCAACACCCGGAGGCAGGACCGTTGCTGCAGGCGCTGGAAGATTGGCTGCATCGTCCGCCCGGAAGTGTGAAAGTGGATGTGGAATCCTTCCTGGCGCCGTATCGCAATCTGCCGGCGGAAGAACCCGTGGAGGCTGTGCCATGATGTTTGCGCATCCCTGGATGCTGCTGTTGCTAATCGCGCCAGTGCTGCTCGTCTGGTGGGAATGGCGGCGGCGCGGCCGGCCCGTGGTGTTGCCCCTCGATCATTCAGCGGGCCGCGCCCGACCCTGGCTGGAGCGGTTCATCAAATGCGCCAACGTGCTCACACCGTTGTTGCTGGCCGTCTGCATCCTGATTCTCGCCGGCCCGCAGCGGCTTACCCAGCCCAAGAACGAGCGTGTTCTGACCAACATCGAATTCGTGCTCGATGTTTCGGGCAGCATGATCGCGCCGTTCGGCGGCGGCACACGCGCGGACAAGGCGTTCGAAGCCATCGTGGATTTTACGTCGTTCCGCAAGGGCGACGCCTTTGGTCTTACCATCTTCGGCACGGACGTCGTGCATTGGGTGCCGTTGACCCAGGACCTTACCGCGCTGCGGCTGGCGGCGCCGTTTTTGCGACCGGAAAAAATGCCGCCGCACATGGGCGGCACGCGCATTGCACACGCCTTGCAAGCGGTGCAAAAAATTCTGCGTTCACGAGAGGAAGGTGATCGCATGGTGGTGCTGATTTCAGACGGCCAGAGTTTCGATCTTAACAGCGGCGTGGCACAGAAACTGGGCGAAGAGTTGAGCCGCGACAATATCACCGTGTTCTACATTCACGCGGCGGATGGCAGTCCGCAGGAAGAAACCTACACTTTGGCAAATCTGACTGGTGGCCGGGCGTTTTCTGCGGGCGATCCGCAGTCGCTGCGCGATGTGTTTGAGCGCATTGACTCCATGTCACCCGCCAAGCTCAAGCCCTCGATGCCGCAACCGGCGGATTGGTTCTGGCCGTTTGTGACTGCGGGCTTGAGCCTGCTGGGTTTGAAAGTAGTGAGCCTGTTCGGCCTGAGATTCACGCCGTGGTGAGATGACAAATCCGAACGTGAACACACTACTCATAGCCTTGGGTGTAATGCTGCTGACGGCGCTGGCCGAATGGCTGCACCTGCGTCGTTGCCAACGCGTCGCACGATTGGCGTTCGGACCGGGTGGCCAGGCCCGCGAGTGGACGCGCGCCGTCCCGTGGCTGCGTGTCGCAGCAGTGGGTTTGCTGGCATGGGGACTGTTGACCTTGTTGCAGGTCGGGCCGCGCGCGGCACGGGCGGAAAAAGTGCCTGAAGGCGGTTATCGGCATTTGGTGCTCGCGCTGGACGTGTCGCCCTCGATGAAGCTGACCGACGCCGGATCGGGCAGAAAACAGACCCGCGCCCAACGCGCCAGCGAAGTTATCCTCTCATTGTTGCAGCGCATCTCGACCGACCAGGTGCGCATCAGCATCGTGGCCTTTTACACAGACGCCAAACCGGTGGTGGTGGACACCTACGACATGGAAGTGGTGAAAAACGCCCTCAACGATCTGCCATTGGACATCGCGTTTGACGTGGGCAAAACGACCTTGCTGGAAGGCATCCGCCAATCCGCCGAACTGGCCAAGGGCTGGCAACCCGAAAGCACCTCGTTGGTGGTGGTCAGTGACGGCGACACCATCCCTGATAGCGGGCTGCCGGAAATGCCCCGCTCGATCAATCGCACCTTGATTGTCGGCGTGGGCGATCCGCGTTCGGGAAGTTTTATTGATGGCCATCAATCGCGGCAGGACATCGCCACGCTGCGGCAGCTTGCGCGGCGTTTGCGGGGCGAATACTTCGACGCGAACGAGAAGCATCTGTCCTCCGATTTGCTGACGTCGCTATCGCGAACCCTGCCCTTGCGCGATGCCCGCAGTCGGGGACGGCGCGAACTGGCGCTGGCCGCGGTGGGTCTGGGAGGATTGCTGCTCGCGGCGCTCCCCGTGGCGCTTGCGTTGGCCGGGTGCGCGTGGCAGACTATGGCCGAATCCAAAGCCTCACCGACCAGAAGCAAGCCGTTGTTGGGGGCCGCCCTGGCCGCAAAACAAAAAGAACAGGAGAAAATGAACTATGCGTAAAACCTTGTTGTTTGCCCTCTGGTTGATGGTGCCGGTGGTGTTGCTCGCCTATCATTACGGACCCGGTCAAGCCCGGCTGGCGGCGGATCGCGCCGCCGGCAAAATCGCCGAAGCGCGCGCGCTGGAGGTGGAGGAGGATTGGGAGGCGGCGTATCGCGCCTGGGGTGAGGCGCTCGCGTTGACCCCGCCAGATCAATCCGCTGCCCGGATGCAGATTCGCCTGTCGCAGAGCCGCACCCGGATGTACACGGGCGAACTGCCCGAAGCGATGCACGACCTTGACGGTTTGCTCGCCGAGGCGCGGTACCATAAGGCGGACGCCGCGTTGCAGCGCGAGATTCGTGGTTCGCTCGCCACCACCCAGTATTACGTTTCGTGGTTGATGCGTTTGGAAGGTGCCACCGCCGAGGAATGGCTGCCGCAAGCCGACAGCGCGCGGCAGAATTTCCGCCTGCTCGCCGAGGAAACCAGAGGCACCAAGGTCGCCCAGAATTACGAAAAGAATCTGGAGGCCGCCGTGCGGTTGGCGCGGATGGATCTCGCCGAACTGCAACTCCTGCCGTTGCCGAAGAATTGCTCGGGCTGCAAGAACGTCAGTCAGAAGTGCCGTTCCCAAAGCGAGAGCAAGGCCGAGAGCCAGCCCGAGGAGAAGAAAGACGCGCGCGGCGCCGGCTTCAATGACATCCCGAAGGGTGGTTCATAACTCACGGTCAGATTGAAGGAACAACCATGAACCACAGGCGGCGCGGCAGTCGGATTGGGCCGGTGATTCAGCTTATTGCCGGAGTCTGTATTCTCATGGTGGCGTTGCCGGCGAGCGCGCAGGTCATTCGGCTTGCGCCCATCATCAGGCCAGCCACGGTGCCGGTGGCAGCGCCGGGATCGGAAGTGGCCCCTGAGTCTCCTGTGGAATCTTCCGGCGTCGCGGTATCCACGACCGTACTCGTGCCTTCAACAATTGGCGAACTCGTCGGGACAAATGCGGTGGCGAAACCAAGCTCGCCGGAGGACCAACGGTTGCAAGACCTGTTGAAACTCAAATTCGATCGTTCAACGCCGGCGATCCTTGAGGCCTTGGCCGGGCAGTTTGATGGCAAGAGCGCGACCAACGAAGTTGAACGATTCAGCCAGCGCGTGGTCGTGGGAGACTGGGCGGAAGTCGGAACATTCTTGCGGGACCTGCCCGCTGATCACGGCAAGCAGGTTTACCGTCATTTACTGAAAGAGTTGCCAAACACCACGCGGCCTTCCGGGCCGTCAGCCGGTGGTGCCCAACCAGGACCACCGCCGCCAAACCAACCGGGGCCGGGTCGCACTGGCGGACCAACGTTGGTTTTTGAGGATGTGCTGGCGCTCGCGGAACAAGCCCCGCACGAACTGGAGACGGAGGATACCCGCCTGCTGGGACTGCTGGTGGGAAGATTGTTAACACGTGGTGACGCACTGGAACCTTTATTGGCTCGGCTTGAAACCGGTGTGAAGGGCTTGGGCGGAAAGGACCCATCCGACCGGCGGCGTGCCGCGGAAATCTTGGTGGCTGCCAACCGGCTCATCGAGGCAGGGCCATTTCTTTTGCCGGTGCAGCCAGCCCAGGATTCTCAGGATTGGACGGCGTTGGATTTGCGTGCGCGACAATTGATCGCAGTCGGCACGAAGGAAAAGGACACCAAGGCCCTTGCGCAAGCCTGGGAGCTGAATCAATTCATCCTCGCTGCCACCAACTCGCCCGCCACAAACCGCGAGGCGGCGTTGCGCCGTTCATTCGAGTTGATACCGCAGATCTCGCGTGAGGTTGGAACGAACTGGTTGCGCCGCAGTTTTGCGGAATCACCGGGCCAGGGTTTGGTGATTCTTTCTGCCGTGAGCCAGATGGTGCAGCAGGGTTTCAACAATCGCGCGACCAGCCAGCGGCAGTCGAATCTCGAATTGCAGAAACAGGTTGTGGAGACATTTCTGACCGTGACCGACCCGGCGCAACCGCACTGGCGCGCGGCCTTGAATCTTCTGGCACAAGGCTGGATGCAGGAAGCCACGTACTCTCAGCAGAGGTTCCAACCACGGCGCACTTCCGGCCCCCAATACGATCCCTTCGGCAACATCATTTCCTTCGCACCCTACCAGCCGCCGATGCAGGATGGCGGGCAGTTTCCTGCCTTGCCGGTTGAACAGGTAATCACCAGCGCACCCGACGAACAGTGGTTCGCGCAACTCGATGAAAGCCTGCGCCTGGCCCTGTTTGCTTTGATTACCGATCTGCATTTGAAGGCGGATGCACCGGACAAAGCGCTGCCGTACCTCGAAGCATTCGCGACGCAACAACCTCGCGCAGCGACCGATCTGGCGAACGAATTTCTGCGGGCCTGGGCAAGGGTGCGCAACCCGGTCCAGAGCCGTGGCCCCATTTACAGTCCCTACATGTCAATGTCTTACGCCATGCGCAGTTCGGGGGGCATCCCGCTCACGCGTGCGATGCAGGCACGAAACATCCGCGAACTGGGCGGATTGCTGCAAAGATTGCAGGCTCTGAAGCTTCCAAACCTAGATGACGATGCTGTGGTCGGCGCTTTCTCCGCTGCGCACAGTCCCGCCGAGGTGTTTCGCACCGAGGACATCGCAGCGGTATTCGGCCCGCATGAGGCCGTCAAACTCGAAACCCTGGCCGGTCTGGCGCAAACGATGCGCGAACGCCTCGCTTCGCAATGGCGGCAGCCGCGCGTGCAGACCGAACTCAAGACCCAGCGCACGGACAGACAAATCGAAGCCGAAATGCTGCGCGGTTACGAAGTGGTCATGGAACTCATCGCGTCCGGGCTGAAACGCCAGCCGGATCACTGGCAATTGCATCTTGCGCAAGCCGCCGCAAATTTCGACCTCGCCGAGTATCAGTACGGCAAACAAGTGGACCTCTCCATTTACGTGCAGAAGCGCGATGAAGCATTTGAAGGTTTCGCGCGCGCGGCGGCGCTGTACGCGGCGGCCGTGCCGGCCATTGAAGAAGCGGAGCAGTCGCCAAAAGTATTCCAGCAATGGTTCAACGCCAGTCTCGGTGCGAGCGACCTTGCTTACGTGACGCGCCAGCAGGAACCCGACACCAACCAACTCCAGCGCATTCAGTCGGCCATTCATGCGCTGCCCGGCGCGGCGGCGGAGAAGCATCTTGCAGCGTTCGCGAAGTCGCTCGGTCAGAGCGCCAACATGCTCAAGTCCGAACTCAAACCGCGATATCTGCGCGCCGGATTGCACATCACGGGGGATCATCCGGAAGCGGAAGAGGCGCGCAAGCTGGCCACGTATTACGACGACCTGCTCCAGGAACTCGAATTCATTGTGCGGCTGGACGGTGATGCGACCGTCGGACACGGTAGGCCGTTCGGGCTGTTTGTTTCGCTGCACCACACGGCGGACGTGGAGCGCGAAGCCGGCGGTTTCGGGCGTTACCTCCGCAATCTGAAGCGATCTTCCACCATGTATTATTCACCTTACGCCCAGCAGCAACGCAATTTCGTCGAAGACTTCGACCGGCAGGTGCGCGAGAAACTGGCGGACAAGTTCGAAGTCAAATCCGTCACGTTCCTGGACGAGAAGGTGCAATCACGCGGCTCGGGGCGCGTCGGCTGGCGTGAGACGCCGCTGGCTTACGTGCTACTCCAGGCCAAGGACGCTTCGGCGGACCAGATTCCCGTGCTGCACATGGACCTGGATTTTGCGGACCAGCGCGGTCAGGTGGTTTTACCGGTCGAATCACCCATCACACTCTTGGATGCCCGGCCCGAACGCGTCGCGGCACGCCCGGTTACGGAACTCGAGGTCACGCAGATTCTCGATGAACGTGATCTTCCGCAAGGCTTGGTCACGCTGGAGATCAAAGCCACCGCCAGGGGATTGGTGCCGGAGTTATCCACGATCTTGCGCACCAACTTCCCAAACTTCCAAATTGAAGAGTTCAGTGATCACGGGCTCGCGGTGTTGCAGATTGACACGGAGGGCGACGACCTCGCGCCCTTGAGCGAAAGAAACTGGCTCATCAAGCTGCGTGTGGACGAAAACGCTCCACGCTCGCTGGCGTTTCATTTCGGAGAAGCCGCGCTACCCGGCGCGAAGCTGGTGTTCAAACGTTACGAGGATGCAGATTTGGTTGAAGTGACACCAACGCTTGCACTGGCGGGGCTGACCTTGCGTGCTCGTCCGCTGTGGCATTGGCTGCTATTGACGCTCGTGATTCTCGGCGCGGCGGCTGGACTCACTTGGTGGTTGCGGCAGCGCCGACCGGAGGCTGCCCAAGCGGCCTCACCCTACCTTTTACCCGAAGCCGCGACCCCGTTTACCGTCATTGGCCTCTTGCGTCGCATGCAAGCGGACGCCTCGCTTCCCTGGCCAGAAGCGCACCGGACGGAACTGGCGCAGACCATCCGCAAACTGGAAGCACATTTCTTTGCCCGGGAACGCAACGGCGACCCCTCGCCCGACCTCACGGACATCGGCCGTCGCTGGGTGGAACTGGCGGGCAATGGCAAGTGAGGCAGCGGTGGTAGCGCCGAATTCCATTTGGCAGTACGAGCGAACGCTACGCGCTTTTTCGCCGGGCCAGACTAAAAGGCATGACGAATTGAATCGGAATTCAGGTTGCAGCAATGTGCGCCTGCAATTACACTCAATCCATCAAGGAGCCTGCGGCAGGTGGAGAGGCTGGGTAATGGGTCGTGGGCCGCAGGTTTCATCGAATTCAGATGATGCTTGCGACCCCGGACAACCGCACAATCGAGTCGAATGTTAGATAAATCTTTTGCCCCCGGCGGCTTGGGTCGCCTGGGTCCCGCGCTGCTGCTGCTTATCTGGGCGGTAGTGGTGCTGGACTTCGCCGTGTCGGCGTTGGCTCAACCCACGGGCCCCGTCAGCTTGGGTTTGCAGACGCGCGCACAAATTGAGGGGATTCAGGAGGAGAAGGCCGCCCGCAGCCCCGCCATTCGCAAACTGGATTCGCAGTTGATTTATGCGCTGCGCCAGCAACGCTTCGGTCGAGCTGTAGCGACTGCCAGTGCGTTGACGCCCACCGTTCAAGCCGAAGCGGACGGCAGATTCACCGTGGACATTGATGGCGAGGTCCGTCCGGCATTGCTGCTGTTCATCAACCAACGGGGCGGCGAAGTGCTCAACCAACACCCGCGCCACCGGAGCCTTCGCGCGTTGGTGCCGTTGGAATTGGTGGAGACGCTCGCGGTGCGTCCGGAGGTTCGATTCATTCGGCCTGCGGTGGCCGCGCATACCCATGCCGGTGCTGTGGTTTCCGAAGGGGACGCCGCTCATCAGGCTGACTCGTTTCGGGCGGGCTTCCTGGCCACTGGCGCCGGAGTAAAGATTGGCGTGCTCTCGGATAGCGCCAACTATTACGAAGACTCCCGGAGTCGCGGTGAATTACCCGAAATCACCATCCTCCCGGGCGCGTTTGGGCTCGGCACGGGAGAAGGGACGGCGATGATGGAAATCATCCATGACCTGGCGCCGGAATCCGAATTGTACTTCGCCACGGCGTTCGGGGGCGTGGCGTCGTTTGCCGATAATATCCGCCGCCTTTACGAAGCGGGCTGTCGCATCATCGTGGATGACGTGATCTACTTCAACGAATCGCCGTTTCAGGATGGTCCCATCGCCCAGGCGGTTAACGATGTATCGGCTGGTGGCGCCCTCTACTTCTCCTCCGCCGGCAACGAGGGCAACTTGACCCACAGCACATCCGGGACGTGGGAAGGAGACTTCAACGATGCCGGGCCAGTCAGTTTCGGACGCGGCGGCAGGATTCACAGTTTTGGCAGCGCGGATTACAACACCGTCCTTTCCGGGGGCGGATTCCGTAGGCTTGATTTGTTCTGGGCCGATCCGCTGGGACAGTCCACCAACGACTACGACCTTTACGTGGTGGACGCGAATGGCAACGTGGTCCGCAGTTCGACGAACATTCAGGACGGCCAACAGGATCCTTATGAGTGGATCGGCACCTCGACCGTTGGCGAACGCGTGGTAATCGTGAAGTACTCCGGTGACTCCCGCTTCCTGCACCTGGGTGCATTTCGCGAACGCCTGGCGTTCGGTACGACCGGCAGCACGCGTGGTCACAATGCCTCGGGCGCTCCCAATGCCTTTTGCGTCGCTGCCACGAGAACGCCCAATCCGCCAACTGCGTTCGTGGGGGGCACGACGAATCCGGTGGAGAGTTTTAGTTCGAACGGCCCGCGAAGGAAGTTCTTTCATCCAGACGGACAACCGATCACCCCGGGCGATTTCTCTTCGACCGGCGGTATGGTGCTGCAAAAGCCCGACCTGACCGCAGCCGACGGCGTGGCCACCTCGGTGCCCGGCTTCGGGCTGTTCTTGGGCACTTCGGCGGCCGCGCCTCACGCGGCTGCCATCGCGGCCCTGCTTTGGTCCTACAATCCGGCCCTCACTCCGGAACAGATCCGCGACGCCTTGACCACGGGTGTGCTGGATATCGAAGCTCCCGGCTGGGATCGGGATTCTGGCGCCGGCATCCCGATGTTGCCGCTGATGATAAACCTCATTCCAGCACCGGCACCCAGGCTCGTCCTGGAGGAGATTCAATTCACTGACGCGGATGGCAGCGGCGCGCTCAATGCCGGCGAATGTGCGGAAATCCGCGTCGTGTTGCGCAACCTGGCCAGCACCAACGCGGGGGCAGCAACGGGTGTCACCGCCGTGCTGACGAGTGCCACCGCGGGTCTGCTGGCAGAGCCTATCCCCCAGGATTTTCCAGAGGTCTCTCCCGGGGGCGTGGCGACTCATGTGCTTCCGTTTCGCATCAGTTCGGATTCAACTTACATCTGCTGGCGGGGGGCCGAGCTTCAGCTTCAAGTTACCTCGGACAATGCCGGCGACTACCTCTTCTCGATTCCCATCGGAGCTACGACCAACGGTGTCGCAGCAGTAATTGAATACCAGGCGACCGACGTTCCGCTGCCAATTCCTGATTTTGGCACCTTGGCAGCGCCTCTTTCCGTGCAGGATTTCACCGCTGGAATCGCTGAGGTGAGCGTGTCAGTGCATGTGCAGCATACCTACGATTCGGATCTGCATATTTCGCTGGTGGCCCCGGACGGCACTGAAGTCGTGCTCAGCGCCAATCGCGGCGGCAGTGGTATGAATTTCGGCACCAGTTGCGCAACGCGAACCGTATTCTCCGATCATGCTACCAATGCCATCGCCTCCGGCACCGCGCCATTTGTGGGAACGTTTAGACCCGAAACGCCGCTGTCCGCGCTGTGGGGCCGCACCGGCCCGGACGTGAACGGAGTGTGGACGCTCAAAGTGGCGGATGGAGTGGAAGCGGACACCGGGACTCTGTTGTGCTGGACACTCAGCTTGGCCCCGACCGTCTGCTACGAAGTTGGCAACCCTTGCCTCGTTCCCCCGGAGCTTGTTCAGTCGCCTGGCTCTCAGGTGGCGACTAACGGTGACACCGTCCTTTTTACAGCCATTGCCACCGGTACGGAGCCGCTGCACTACATCTGGTTGTTCAATGAAACCAACACGCTGCCCGCCACCGGCGCGACGTTGAGCCTGACCAACCTGCTTCCAGAGCAAGCCGGCACCTATACTGTGGTTGTGAGCAACTTCTATGGCACCGCCACGAGTTCTCCGACGGAACTCACAGTTTTCGTCCGGCCGTTTATCGCAACACAACCATCGGACTTGGTGGCCACAAACGGAGATACTGTCGTGTTCACGGTTGCGGCGGGCGGCACGGAGCCGCTCACCTACCAGTGGTTCTTCGATGGAACAAACGCTTTGTCGGAGGGCACGAATCCAACCTTGGTGCTGACCAATGTCAACCTGGCCAGCAGCGGCACTTACACGGTAAGGGTGGACAATGATATTGGCCGGGCGAGCAGTGCGCCGGCGATGTTGACGGTGCTGGTGGGCCCGGGGATTGCGGTCGAGCCGGTGGATTTGGTGGTGACCAACGGCGAGGTGGCGCGCCTGGAAGTGGAGGCCAGCGGCAGCGAACCGCTCACGTATCAATGGTGGCATCAGGAA
>JACZKP010000009.1 GCA_014860005.1 Verrucomicrobiota bacterium
TAAGTCAGCTTGAATCACTTTACCTCGACCATACCCAGATTTCCGAAGCAGGTCTGGCAAATCTCGCGGCGCTAGCTCAACTCGACGCTCTGCGCCTCGACCACACCCAGGTAAACGACGCCGGACTACAACATCTGTCCAGGTTACCGCGACTTCGGTATCTCAGTTTGCAGGGGACCCGGATCACTGGGGGTGGATTGCGCCACCTAAACGGGTCTTCTACGTTGAGGTATTTGTTACTGCCGGAGGACATGCCTCATCCTGAAGAGTTGCAGCGTCTTCATCAGGCGATCCCTGAATGCTGGATTTACCTTGGAGGCCGATTCTGGTTAACCCAATCCCAATCAAGTTTGCGTGAAGAGGGGGATATGCGGAATTGAGGGCTGTTGACGGCCTATGGCGCGAAAAGGTGACAGCACCCGGCCATTGTGGAATGTGACATTGACAGAGCGAGGCAGGCGGCTAACTACGGCGGACATGGCGCGAAAACTCCGCGTCCAATACCCTGGCGCAATGTACCACCTGATGAACCGGGGTGACCGACGGGAACCCATTTTCAAAGACGACCGTGAAGGCGAGAATGACGCTAAGGGTTCGTGGGGAATTACCCAACATCAGCAAGTGGGCGGGATTGCCGATGGAATTCGCCTTTACGCATGAAACCGGCAACGACTTCCTCGCCCCCCTTATGCAGCCCGTTTCCATTGCCGCCAAAATAGGTTTAGCCAACAGTCAACCGGCGCGCGGTCAGGCAGGTTCACGCGGATTCGTCGCAAGAGACCCACGGACAAGGCTGGCCGCGTTTCTGCCGGGCGCGGGTCTCGCACTGGTTTGCTTCTCGGCAATTGCCATGCCTCCTTCCGTCAGTGCGGCGCCGGGCGAGGTGGCCAACCCGGAATCGCGCCGGTTGTGGAAACCGGTTGCTGACGAAGTGTATTTGCAGGAGGTCGGCGAGAAGGTCGCCACGGACAAGCCGGTTACGGCGGTGGCCGTTCACGCCGGCGCAGTGTATGCCGTCGTCGGTGGAACGATGAAATCCTTGCGGGAGGGGAATCTGGTGGATGCAAATGGTGCTCCAGCCGGTGTGAAACGAATGCGGTCGCTTGGCGGTGCGCTGTGGGCGGCGGCGGAGCATGGGACGTATCATTTCTCCGATGGCAACTGGTCGCGGGTGGACGAAAAGCCATTCACTGATTTTTGTGTTCATCTTGGCCAGGTTTACGGAGCGACACGCGATGCTGTTTTCCGGTTTGAATCAGGCCGGTTCGTCAATATCCGCCCCGCCGGTGGCTACTTGTCGAGCGACAGCACGGTGGTGATGGAGGATTTCACACAGGTGCTGGCCAATCCCGTGCGGATTGGTCCGGTGGAACGCATCGCATCCTACAGCGGCACGCTTTACCTGTTGCGTCCCGGTGAACTGGCCTTGCTCGACGGCAAGACCTTCGTGGAAAATCCGGTGGACTGGGGCATGATGCCGTCGCCGGTCACGCGCGATATGCTGGCGCGGGGCAGCCGGCTTTATGTGGCCACGGATCGCGGCGTGGCGATGTTGCGTGGCATGGCGCTGACGACGTTGCGCGGTGCGGACGGGCTGCCCTTCGAGGATACCACGTGCCTGGCCGAAGGTTTCGGCGGCGATCTGTGGATCGGCACGAGCCGTGGCGCGATTCGTCAAACGGGCGACGAGTTTCATTATTTCGGCGCGCAACACTGGTTGCCCGGTGATTATGTGCGCGACATAGCGGTGGGTGAGCGCGACGTGTACATCGCGACGGATGGTGGATTAGGCATCATCCGCTATGAGCCTTTCACGCTGGAGCAGAAGGCGGCGTATTTCGAGCGGGAGTTGGAGCAATCCGGGTTCAAGCGGCTGGGCTTCGTTCACAAACTCTATTGGTCAGGTGATGCGAATGGTTGGTTGCGGGAAATCAGTGACAATGATGGCGGGCACACAGCGCATTATCTGGCGGCCATGGTTTTCAAATACGCGGCCACGGGAGAGGAGCAGGCGCGGCAGGAGGCGTTGGAGGCGTTCAAGGCGATGGTCTGGCTGGATGACATCACGCCGAAGCCGGGTTTCATTGCGCGCTCGGTGTGGTCCGTCAAGGCGGACAAGGGGCAGCGCGCCACGCAAGGATCAGGCGGCTTGCCGGCCAAGTGGTATCCCACGGAGGACGGGCTTTGGATTTGGAAAGGCGACACTTCGAGCGATGAAGTGAACGCTCACTTTTATGCCATCGCGCTCTTCCATGATCTCGCGGCCAAAGGGCCGGAGAAGGAACGCGCGGCCAAGCACCTTGCCAACATCACCACGCACATCATCGAGAACGGCTGGGTGTTGCGCGACATGGATGGCAAGCCGACGCGTTGGGGACGATGGGATCCTGAATACCTTCTGCGCCCCTACGGAATCGAGTCGCGCGGTTTGAACGGAATGGAGGCGCAAACTTACGTGCAGACCGCGCATGCGTTGACGGGTGAACAGCGATTTCAGGCGGGTCTCGAACAGCTTTTGCAATGGCGTTACCACACCTACACGGTCCGCCAGAAGATGACCTTCCCGCCGGATTCGGTTGTGCCGTGGGACGATGAACTGGCGTTTCGCTGTTATCATCCGTTGCTCCGATACGCGCGCGATCCGGAACTGCGGTCCATTTATTTGCGCAGCCTGGAGCGGCATTGGGAAGTGATGCGGATGCAGCGGGTACCATTCTTCAACTTTATCTACGGTGCACTCACGGGGAACGACTGCGAAGTGCCACAGGCAGTGCAACATCTTCGCGAGTGGTCGCTGGACTTGGTGAGTCACACCTACCGCAATTCGCATCGGCACGACCTTGCGCAGCGTGCCGGCTACGTGCCTTACGGGGGTGGCACCCGTGCGATTTCGCCGCGCGAATCCGCCGCCGATTGGGGCAGCCGCTCCGCACTGGAGTATGACGGCGGCAGTGGCGGTCGAGTGATGACGCCGCCCATCGGCTGGCTGGAGGATTACTGGATGGGCCGGTATTACGGATTCATCAAGGCGCCGAAGTCAGAGGATATAGACCTGAACTTCCTACCGTCACGGGCTGCGTCCAAACGGGGTGCATCACCGTACAACGGTCCGGCGCGGCCGAAGGGCGGATGGGAAGAGTAGAATCCGCGTTGCCTGGCATCCTCGTCATGAGTAATCTCCCGCGTGCATCCTGAATTGCTTTCCATGAAAATTCACGCTCTCCTCGCTTTATCGTTGTCACTGTGCGCCATGGTAGGATTCAGTGCCGAACAGCGTTCGCTGGCCGAGCGGCTCGGCTACAAGGCCACCGACAAGATTCTCATCATCAATGGCGACGATACGGGTATGTGCCACGCGGCCAACCTCGCGACGATTGAGTGTCTGGAAAAGGGAGTCATGCGCTCGGCCACGATTATGGTGCCGTGTCCATGGTTTCCCGAGATTGCCGCCTACGCGAAACAAAATCCAGACAAGGCTTTTGGCATTCATCTTTGTCACACCTCCGAATGGGTGAAGTATCGCTGGGGGCCGGTGGCTGAGCGCGACCAAGTGCCTGGGTTGATTGATCCAGACGGTTACTTATGGCGTGGCGTCGAAGACGTTTACAAAAACGCCAAACCCGAGGAGGCATTGATCGAAGGCCGGGCACAAATCAAACGCGCACTGTCCGCCGGCATTGACGTGACGCATCTGGATTCGCACATGGGCACGCTGCAGCTTCACCCGGATTATGTGAAGGTGTATTTGCAACTGGCGGTCGAGTTCAATCTGCCCGTGCGCATGGCGTCGCAGGAAACTTTGGCCCGATTCGGCCAGACAGAACTGCGCCAGCAGTTCACCGCCCAGGGGATCATGTTCCCGGATTACTTTGTGTACGACGAATTGAAGGATCTGAAGAAAGGCGTGAAACCATTTTGGATGAACATTGTGAAGAACTTGAAGCCGGGAGTGACGGAGCTTTACATCCATGCCGCGCTGCCCACCGACGAGTCGAAGGCGATTACGGGTTCTTGGGCAACGCGCGCGCAGGAGTATGAGCTGTTTGCCAAGGACGAGGACATGAAACGGCTGATCGAGGAGGAGAAGATCATCCTGATCAGTTTCCGGCCGATTCGCGAGCTGCAACGTAGCGAGCGGAGAAGCGGGGCGGTTCGCTGATTGGCAGACTTTGATCGCGGATGCTGTAAGCCGCCGGCGGCAACAGTGCATCCGGCAGACTTGTAGTTCCAAATCGGTTCACCGCCCTTTCGTATTGCAGCGTTGCTGAACACCTTGAGGAGTATTTGCAGTTCAGGGACGACTAGAACCGGCCCTGAATATCACTGGCATCGCGGTAAACGGCTGTCATCAGTAGGGTGACCTCTCGGGCGTTGATATGCGCCTGTTTTGCCCATTGCGCCAAGTGCGCCAAGAAAGGCGTTGCGCCTGGCCGGATTCCTGCAATGATAATACGGTCATCGGAGCGTAGCTCAGCTTGGTAGAGCACTTGCTTTGGGAGCAAGACGTCGCAGGTTCAAATCCTGTCGCTCCGACCATTTTTTCCTTCGCGCTGCATTTCCACGGACATGGCATCCACGTTACATGGCGGCTCAACCGCGCCGGTGGATACGGGATTAGTTCGACACGTTTAGAACGGTTGGTAAAGTCACCGCGCACAACTCAGCGCGATGAAATCGAATTTAATCTTACCGGCCACCCCAAGTGATTCAGCTTCCCGGTTTAACGAGTCTTCAGTCAAACACGGCCCGCTATGGCTCGCCGGACTTTTGTGGCGGTCAGGAGTTTTGACCTGTGTGCTGGTCGTGGCACTGGGACAAACGCAGGTCGTCGGGCAGGCCAATGCCACCCGTTCGCCACTCGAACGATTGGAACGCGGGAACTTACAGGCTGTTCACGAAGCCCGGCAGCGTTTTGCCCAGGAACGCCGCCTGCCACCCAGCCACGGGTTATATGATGATTATCGGGCGGTAATGCATGTCCATGCCGAGGACGCGGATCATACCAAGGGAACACGACCGGAAATGCTTGCCGCCGCCCGCAAGACCGGCGTGCAGGTCGTGTTCACGACGGACCATCGCGGCCCGAAGCCCGAGGCCTGGCGCGGATTGCGCGAGGGCGTGCTGTTCATTGCTGGATCGGAGACTGGAAGGGGCACATTGTGGTTTCCGGATTTCGGAGCGGACGGGCAGCCGATTCCAGACAGTGGATACCGGTTTCTGAGTCACGTGGAGGAACGTTACGATGCCGACACGGAGGGCATGGTGGGAATGGAGATTGTAAACCGCCACACCGACGCCATTCTCGACCGGCGGTTGGAACAGTATTTGAAGGAAGCCGTTGCCGACCCGGATCGCTGGCGCAAGGTGGTGGCGGATTTTCAATCGTTTCCAGACGAGTTCTTCGGTGCCGGCACAGATTACCGCCCGGAGATGCTCGCCAAGTGGGATCGCGAGACTCAAACGAAACGGTTCACCGGCATGGCCGCCAACGATGCGCATCAGAACGTCATCATTCAGGGCGTGACCTTCGATCCGTACGAGGTCAGCTTCCGCAATCTCACTACACACATTCTTGCGCGGGGTCTGACCGAGCCGCTCATTCGCGAAGCATTGACGAACGGCCAGGTTTATGTGGCGCACGACTGGCTGTGCGATCCAACGGGGTTCATGTTCGGCGCAGTGAATAATCTCGGCGTGTTCAGCATGGGCGATTCCGCTCTGGTGTTGGGCCGCACCCGGCTGATGGCCGTGACCCCGCTCGCGGCAAAGTTGAAACTGATTCACAAAGGTAGCGTGATCCATGAAACCACCGGCACAAACCTGACGTTTGAAGCCAAAGACACCGGACCGTATCGGGTTGAGGCGTGGTTGACCGTCAATGGCGAGGAGCGTCCGTGGATTTATTCCAACCCGGTTTATCTGCGTGGCCCGGCGTTGTCGGACTTGATTCTCCCGTCAATGGAAATTTCAGTTGAAGTGGAGTGGCGCAAGGATTTCACCTACCGGGAAGGTGCGGAGGCGGATGCGACGAAGCACAAGCTTGATGTTTATGTGCCGAAGGGCAAATCCAACGCGCCGGTGTTCTTCTTCATTCACGGCGGCGCGTGGCGGATGGGCGACCGCTCGCAGTATCCACCGTTGGGCAACCGTTACGCGCACGAAGGATTTGTGACAGTCGTGCCGAGCTATCGGCTCGCACCCAATCATCCTCATCCGGCGCAGATTGAGGACGTGGCGGCTGCCTTCGCTTGGACTGTGCGGCACATTGCCGGGCAGGGCGGGGATACAAATCGGATTTATGTTGGCGGTCATTCAGCGGGCGGCCATTTGGCGGCGTTGTTGAGTCTGGATGAGCGCCATCTCGCTGCGCATCAGCTTTTACCCAAACACATCCGCGGCGTGCTAGCGTTGAGTGGGGTTTACGATCTCACGGGCGGGGAAGGATTGGAGTCGGTGTTTGGGCGGGACGCGGAGGTGCGGCGAGTGGCCTCGCCGCAAACTCACATCCGACGGAATGCCCCGCCGTTTCTGGTGACCTATTGCCAGTGGGATTATTTCAGTCTGCCGGGTCAGGCACGGGCGTTTCATCGCGCGTTGCAGCAGGCGGGCGTTGCCACTGAACTGGTCTATGTGCCGGGCGAAAACCACATTTCTGAGATGTTGAAAGTTTTCAGCCAGGAAGACCTCACGGTCGCCGCCGCGTTGAAGTTCATGAAATAAACCATGAGGAAGCCAGGGCGAATCCTTGTTCGTGTTTCAGCGGGCTTGGCGGCATTGGTGGCGGCGGGACTGCTGTTGTGTCTCGATGGCGTGGATCATCGGCCCTACTTCCGCGAAGCTTATTACACCGATACTGTTGCCCGGCTGCGAACCCAAGCGAGCAGCAATCTTGTGGTGCGCGGTGAACTGTCCGCTGGCTTTGGCCAGGCCCGGTTGACGCCCACCGTGAACGCGCCAGCGGATGATCCGGCTCAAGGGCAATTCCGCTCAGTGCCGCTGGCCGGTTACGGTAACCGTAAGGGGAAACCAGCCACCGGCACGCGCGACGATCTCTACGTCAAGGCGGTGGCGTTGCGGGTGGACGACCGCTTGGGAGTGATGGTCGGCGCGGACGCCTTGATCATTCCAGCTGAAGTTACCGAGTTGGCGATGCAACGATTGCGCACGGAACATAAGCTGTCGCGCGAGCAGGTTTATCTCAGTGCCACGCATACACATTGCAGCCTGGGTGGTTGGGGTAAAGGTTTGGTGGCCGAAGCGTTCGCGGGGGAATTTCAACCCGGCACGCGCATCTGGTTTGCGGATCGCATTGTGTCGGCGGTGCGCGATGCGATTGCGGACTTGCAGCCCGCTTCGTTCGGGCACGGAAGTTTCGACGCGCCCGAATTCGTGCGAAACCGGCTGGTCGGCGAGTTGGGAAAGGTGGACTCGGAGTTCAGTTTCCTGGTCGTGAAGCAGCAAAGCGGACGGGTTGGCGTTTTGGGCAGCTATTCCGCACACGCCACAGTCCTATCCAGCAGCGTCATGGAGTTCAGCGGCGATTATCCGGGCGACTGGCAACGGGCGGTCGAGGCTGCGACCGGCGGGATGGCTGTGTTTTTGGCCGGCGGCGTGGGCAGCCATTCACCCGTGCCCGGTGACAAGGGGTTTGCGGGCGCGGAACGCATGGGCCGCGCGCTGGCAAAACCGGTGATAGACCAATTGGCGGGAACAGGCCTGACGAATGCCGTCACGTTCGGTCTGTTGGGGGTGGATGTTTCGCTGCCGTCATTGAATGTACGCGTGAGTGACGGTATTCGACTGCGACCCTGGCTCGCTGCGAAACTTGTGCCCGCCGACCGCACCACCTTCCTGCAGGCGTTCCGGATGAACAACACTGTTTGGATTTCCACGCCGTGCGATTTCAGTGGCGAACTGGCTTTGGGCATCAAGGACTCGTTGCGGGTCTAAGGCATGAGTGCCGTTATCACGAGCTTCAATGGTGATTACATTGGCTACGTGATTTGCGCCCGTTACTACCATCTCGATGGTTACGAGCCGCGCGTGATGTCCTTCTTCGGCCCTAACGTGCCGGATTACTTTGACGAGATGATTCGCGCGATGGCGCTGGCTTTGATCAATTCGTCGTCGGGCTTTTGAACTCGATGCAAACTTGTGGGATTGCCAGCCACGACTGAGTTGGAATGCAGTTCAACCTCAACGCCGTCCAATCTTCTCCACCGGAATACGCTCGAAGCCGAGTTTCCAGGCGGGCGAATCCGGTTGTAGCGCGAAATCGCTGGCGCGAGCCTTGTCCCCGGGCTGCCCGACAAAGCGCGGATCGGCGTTGGTCAGATTGCTTTCCAGCCGGAGCATCTCCGGTTTGGCGTGCCAGTAAACGTTCAACCATTTCCCAACGGCGATGTTGCGAGCCACGACGTTGTTCTCCGGCGGAACGCCCTTGAACGCGTCGCCTTCGATAATCGGCCCACCGGGGACACCGTAATGCGCGTCCAGTGATTTCATGGCGGGATAGCGCTCGCGATAAATTGGGAGCGGCATATCGTTGAGACGCTGGCGCATGGTCTGGTTGACCATGCCATGCCAGACGGGCGATTTGTCGAGGCCGCGGCCGTCCAGTTCCACCGCGTGGTCGCAGTCCACGAAGATGTTGTTGATGACCTGATGATCGCGACCGCCGCCGAGAAACGCCGCGCGTTGCACCTTGTAGAAGATGTTGCCGTAAATCTCCGTGCCGCTGACACAGTCGTCCATGTAAATGCCCATCGAACCCATCCCCACGCCGCCGGTGTGATGAATGAAATTGTGCCGGATGCGATTGCCGCGATACGTGTAATCGCGCCCGGTATAGATCGCACCCACGTCGCCGGTTTCGAGCGCGATATGGTGAATCTCGTTGAACTCGATGAGATGATCGTTGCCATTGAACAGAATGGCACAGTGCGGGTGATCGTGAATGAGATTGTGCGTGGCCCGCATGCCCACACCGTTCATCAACACGGCTGGCACGTAACATTTCGACCAGCGGCCCTGGCGTGCGAAGTGGCAGTTCTCGACAAAGTGTCCGCCCGAAGTGAGCGTCCGGCGGTCGCCGCCTTGAAGCGACACGCCGCCGTCACCGGTATCGAACACTTCGCAATTCACCACGCCATGAGTTGTGCCGCCGCTGATGACCACGCCGCCGTTGCCCAGGTTGCGCAAGTTGCAATCAACGATCCGGCTGCTGGCGCCACCACGGAGTTCGACCGCATTACCGCGCGTCGCCTCGAACGTCAGTCCACGAATTGTCACATGCGAAACGTCGTTAAGTTGTAGCAGCGGTTGGCCGAGCAGGGATAAGAGGATTTCGTTATGCTCCAGCGCCTCCTTGCCGCCCGGTGGCCAGAAATAAAGCACGCCTGCGCTACGGTCGAGAAACCACTCGCCCGGCTGATCCAATTCCTCCAGCACGTTGAGAAAATAGAACCGTTGATTCTTGCGGAAACCATAATTGCCATGCGGCGGCGCGGTGCGAATCAAGCGGCTTTCGACATCCAGTGACACCACGCGCTCGTAAGAATTGGCCCAGTCCCAGGCCCAATAGCCGTGAACCCACAAGTCGCCAGTGTCCCGCCAGCGCCGCGGACGATCACCACCGTAGAAAAAACCATCCTCCAGTTTGCCAATCTTGCCGCCGTGGCTGTCGCTCTGACCGGTGGCTTCCGGAAATCCGGCGATGTGCTCCCACGACCCTTCATTCGGCCAGCGCGCCAACGTCATGGGCTTGCCGCCAAAGAACAACTCACAGTGGGCCGGCGATTGCGGCCGGCCGAACCCGCGCGATTTCATCTCACCAAAATCCGTGATGCCCAGTGCGCGCAAATCAATCTGCATGATCTGGCCGCGGACGGTTTCGTTGAAGCGGGACATGACGCCGGGGTCGGTGACGGGTTTGAATCCTGTCAGTTTGCGACCGCCAAGCAGACGCACGGTTTCGCCTTTGGTCGCCTGCCAGACAATGGGCGACTCAGCCGTGCCCGAATCGGCGCTGGTGAGTTCGAGCGCATTGGCGCGAAGGTAATCCCCGCCGCGCAGCCAGATCGTGATGCCGTCCGTGAGAGGTTGAGTTGGAGTCTTGAGCTTGCGGACTTCGTCCCGCGCACGTTCCAAGCTGGCGAAAGGTCTTGCCTGTGTGCCGGGATCGTTGTCGTTGCCATCGGTGGCAACATGAAGTTCCAACGCGGAGAGGCTTTGCGAGAGGCACAGCGAGCCGATGAGGATCATCCGAATCTTCATGCCAGCACATTACCGGGTGACACCCACCCGCGCACCAGGAAAATCACGTGTGCAAGAATCAAATGGAATACTTCGCCACAATCCAGTCAGGAATGATCTCGGCGCGACCAGACTTGAGATTCACCATCGTGTAGTCGAAATAGCCGTCGCAGGCGAGTTTGCCCGTCTTTCGTTTGAGGATTTCGAACTCCACTTTGATGCTGTGTTTGAGCATTTCTGCGACTCGCGTCCGCACAATGAAATGCTCGCCCAGGCCCAATGGCCGTTTGTATTCGACATGGGCGGTGCGTACGAACCAGCCATAGCCAAGCTGCAGGAATTCTTCCATCGGCATCTGATAGCATCGCGCCATTTGATCGTAGCGCGCGGCCAGCACATAATCCATGTAGCGGCTGCCATGAACGTGCTGGTTCATGTCAATGTCATCGGGGCGTACCTGCATTTCGGTTTCAAACTGGCTGCCAGGCAGTTTGGATGTCGCTGGATTCATTGTGTCAAATTGTTGTCGCGCGATGACACCTGAATTCGTAGCCAATGTCAGCTTGGAAATGCTGGGAATCCTGGTTCAACCGTGACCAGTCCGCGATTGACTTTCGCGCGTTGGAATTTCTACGTTTCCGCCAGATGGAATCCACCGCCGCCTTTCAAGGACTCGTTGAGTTCACGCCCGCCTTTGCGCCACGCTTGGGAATCAGCCATGTGCTGTTTGACTTTGACGGCACCCTCTCGCTCATTCGCGAAGGCTGGCCCGAGGTCATGGTACCTATGTTTGTTGAAATGCTGCCCGCGTTGCCCGATGAACCTGCCGAGGCTCGGCGGCAGCTTTGTTTTGAGGATATCATGCGACTCAACGGCAAGCAGACGATCTACCAGATGATTCAACTGACTGAACGCATTCGGGAACGCGGCGGCACCCCGCGCGATCCGCTCTGGTACAAGCATGAATACCTGCGCCGGCTCGATGAGCGTATCCGCCACCGATGTGATCGCTTGCGCAATGGCACTGCTGGTACGAACGACTTTCTGGTATTTGGGGCGCGCACGCTCCTGGATGCACTGCAACAACGCCGTCTGACGCTTTACCTCGCGAGCGGTACGGATGAACAATTCGTGAAGTCCGAGTCCGATTTGCTGGATTTGACCCGCTATTTCGGACGTCACATTTACGGGGCGCAGGATGATTACAAACAGTTCTCCAAGAGAATGGTCATCGAACGCATCCTGCGGGAAAATCAGATCTCCGGCGAACAACTGCTGGCCTTCGGGGACGGCTACGTGGAAATTCAGAATACCAAGGAAGCCGGCGGCCTGGCGATCGCCGTGGCCAGTGACGAAGCCAACAATGGCAGCGGCCGGTTTGATGAGTGGAAACGACAACGCCTCCTGGGCGTGGGCGCCGACGTGGTGATTCCCGATTTTCGAGACGCCACCGCGCTGCTCGAGTGCATCTTCAAGAATCAGCGACATGAAACCTGAGCGTTTCGCGGCTATCACCGGTCAATACCAGCGACTGCGCGTCGCGGTGGTCGGGGATTTTTGCCTGGACCGATATTTGGAGATTGATCCGGCGAGGGCAGAGACTTCGATTGAAACCGGATTGCCAGTTCACAACGTGACCCACGTGCGTGCCCAACCCGGCGGTGCCGGCACGGTGCTCAACAATTTGGTCGCCCTCGGCGTTGGGACGATCTACCCGGTGGGCTTTGCCGGTGAAGATGGCGAAGGATACGAACTCTGTCGTGCGCTGGCAGCCAAACCGGGCGTATGCATGGATCACTTTCTCCAGACCCGCGAACGACACACGTTCACCTACTGCAAACCGTTGATGATTGAACCCGGGAAAGCTCCGCGAGAGTTGAACCGGCTTGACCAGAAGAATTGGACGCCCACGCCGCCGACTTTGGAGGAACAATTGCGCAAAGCCGTGGCGGCGGTGGCCTTTCAGTCCGACGCCCTGATGCTGCTGGGTCAAGTGGACATTCCGCGAACCGGCGTGTTGACGGAACGCGTACTCCAGTCGGTCGGCGAGATTGCCCGGGCAAAACCGGAGCGGCTGATCCTGGCGGACAATCGTCACAGCCTGCGGGGATTCCCCCCGGTCGTCTTCAAAATGAACGCGGCCGAACTTGCGGCCCTCACGGGAACGAAACCTTCCTCCGCCGTGGCCGACATTGAGGCCGTGGCCACGGACCTTGCCAGGCGCAATGACCGTTCTGTGTTTGTGACTCTGGCCGAACGCGGCTTGGTAGGCGCCTCACCTGATGGTCACACGGAGCACCTGCCGGCCTTGCCGGTGCATGGCGAGTTGGACATCGTGGGTGCGGGCGACTCCGTTTCGGCGAACCTCACCGCAGCTCTCGCCGCGGGTGCCACCATGCGCGAGGCGATGCAACTGGCCAACGCCGCCGCTTCCATCGTGGTGCATCAACTCGGCACAACTGGCAGCGCATCCGTGGCGCAGTTGCATGAGTTGCTGCTCGGCAACGGTCGTCGGCATTGAGTTGGAACTCGCACCACAACCCGATTGATTATGATTCTACCCTCGGAAGCGGACATTGTGATCATTGGTGGCGGCATCGCCGGCGCCAGTATCGCGTATCATCTTGCCAAGCTCGGACGGAAGGACGTGGTGTTGTTGGAGCAGAACAAGCTTGGCGGTGGCACGACGTGGCACGCCGCCGGAATGGTCGGGCGCTTGCGCACCACCAACACGATGACGCGGATCAACATGGCCAGCGCGGAGCTTTACGCCGGCCTGGAAAAAGAAACCGGCCACTCCGTCGGCTGGAAACAAGTGGGCAGCGTGATTGTGGGCAAGTCCAAGGACCGGATGATCCAGCTTGAACGCACCTGCGCGATGGCCGAGTTGATGGGCGTGGAGGCGCACATTGTCAGCGCCGATGAAGCGCAGCAACGCTGGCCGCTGATGCGCAAGGATGATCTGCTTGGCGCCGCGTGGCTGCCACATGACGGCAAGGTGATACCGAAGGAGGTGCCGGTCGCGCTCGCGAAAGCTGCCGAAACGCGCGGCGCAAAAGTGTTCGAAGGTGTGCGCGTGCTGAAGCTCGAGCACAGCCAAGGTCGGGTGACTGGCGTCCTCACCAACCAGGGCCGAATCAAGGCCCGGTTGGTAGTGTTGACAGGCGGCATGTGGTCACGCGAACTTGGCCTGCACTGCGGCGTCAATCTGCCGCTTTACCCGGTCGAGCATCATTACATCGTCACGGTTCCGATTGAGGGCGCGTTCGACGAGCTGCCGCTGGGCCGCGATCCGGATTTGTGCATCTACTTTCGCGGCGAAGGCAACGGCATCATGCTGGGTGCGTTTCAGAAATTCACCAAGCCCTGGCTGGTGGACAAGATTCCCGACGACTTCTCCTTCAAGTTGCTGGAGCCAGACTGGGAGAAATACGAGGAGCCGTTGGCGGCCGGTCGCTGGCGTATTCCCGCACTGGAGAAGTGTGGCTTCGAGAAGTTTGTCAACGGCCCCGAGAGTTTCACGCCCGATAACAACTGGCTAATGGGCGAAACGCCGGAACTCCGGAATCTCTTTGTGATGACTGGCTTCAACTCCATCGGCATTGCCAGTTCGGGTGGCGCAGGAAAGTATCTGGCCGAATGGATCATTGAAGGCCGGCCGACGATGGATTTGTGGTCCGTGGACATTCGCCGTTTCGGCCCTTGGGCGAACAACCGCTCGTTTTTGCGCGAACGCGTCACGGAAACGCTCGGGTTGCATTATCAGATGGCGTGGCCGAATCGCGAACTCGAAACCGGCCGGAATCTCCGCCAAAGTCCGCTGCATGACCGTCTTGCCGCGCAGGGCGCATGCTTTGGGGTAAAGAACGGTTGGGAACGTGCAAATTGGTTCGCGCGCAGCCGCCGAGATAATGAAGCGGATGCCACCCAAGCCACTGTCCCCCCGACTCCTCACGTGGGCGGCTACGCCGAGCAACCCGTTGTTGAATACAGCTTCGGTCGCCAAAACTGGTTCGCCAATCACGCCACGGAGCACCGCGCCACGCGCGAGCACGTAGCGGTGTTTGACCAGACCGGTTTCTCCAAGTTTATCTTTAAGGGTGACGATGTGGTCAACGTTCTCCAACGGTTGTGCGGCAACAATGTGGACGTGCCCATCGGTCAGGCGGTTTACACGGGGCTGTTCAACGACCGTGGCGGATTCGAGAGCGACCTCACAGTTGTTCGCACCGGCGAACGTGGATACTTCATTATCACCGGCAGTTCCCAGACGGTGCGCGATTTCGATTGGATCACGCGCAACCTTCGTCCCGGCGAACGCGCGGAACTGGTGGACGTGACGTGTGCCTACAGCATCATCGGTGTAATGGGGCCGAATTCGCGAGCATTACTGAGCCGTATCACCGAGGCCGATCTTTCAAACACAACGTTTCCCTTCCTGAGTTCACGGGTCATCAGCATCGGCAATGCGACCGTCCGGGCGGTGCGCATCACTTATGTCGGGGAACTGGGCTGGGAATTGCATGTGCCGATGGACCAAGCGGCGCTTGTCTATGACACGCTCATGGTCGCCGGAAAAGATTTGGGCGTCACGAATGCCGGCCATTACGCCATCAATTCGCTGCGGCTGGAAAAAGGCTATCGCGCATGGGGCGCCGAACTTTCGCCCGACGACACACCGCTGGAAGCCGGTCTTGGATTCGCCATTGATTGGAACAAGCCGTTTCTCGGACGTGACGCACTGTTGCAGCAAAAGCAAGCCGGCGTGAAGCGACGATTGGTCATCTTTGTCCTGCAAGATCCCGAACCGGTGCTTTGGGGAAGCGAGCCGATTTATCGCGACGGCAAGCCGGTGGGTTACACGACTTCCGGCGCTTACGGGCACTCCGTCGGCGGCGCGATTGCGATGGGCTACGTGAACCATCTGGCTGGGGCGACAACACAGTTCATCCAGACAGGCCGTTATGAAATCAACGTATCTGGAAAGCGATACCCAGCCACGGCGCATTTGCGCACTCCGCTTGATCCTGAGCGAAAAAGAATTCTGGCGTAATCTCCGGCGGCTGCCACCGTTGCGATCCATTGGTTTTTCAGGACAAACCCAGTCGCTTGCTCAAAGCGGACAAACTTCGCGCGGCGGTGCGCACTTCGTGGGGCGGACCGGCATTTCTTTTCGCCAGCGCGCCCAGGTCGGATACAAAGCCTGGATTGCCACTGGCGAGGGTAGGTTGCAGCACCCAACCTTTCGTTCCGGTCGCGCGGATGAGCCGGGCAGTTTGTTGGAAGTGGCCCGGCTTTTCCACTCGCGCCATCCAGAGGCGGTGCTCGCCGAAGGCCAGCATGGAGTGGTCGCCGGGACTGTCGCCGAGACACAAATAGGGTCGGCGACCGAGCGCGTCCAGAATGCAGGCAACTTTTCCCGAGTAAGTGGGTACGGGGAACTGCAGCCGACTGGTGAGCCGATACTGTGACAGTACTTTTTCGTTGAGGGCGGCGTAGCGGACATTTTCCCGCACCAGGAGAATATCCTTGTAGAGCCGGTCACGCCGATCCGCCAGAAGGGTTGATACGCCGATGATGTGATCGGCGCGCAATCCCGTTCGTAAACCATATTGACGCAGTCGCGGATTCAATTCGTGCTTCACCATCCAACGCACGCTCCAGACGTTGGTCCCCGAAACGATCCAGACATCGAACTGGCGGCGGAGCAACTCGGCCACGAGTTCGATCATCTCCGGATAGAAGGTCGGCACGGGATAGCGCGTTTTGCCCGGGGTAACTTCGATGTGGCTAGGCGCGGGCAAACGTGACAGTCGGCAGACTTCCCTGGTCGCTTCCACCACGTCCGAAACGCGTAAACCCGCAAGCACCTCAATGGCCCAGGCGTAACTGTTGGCAAGCGGCGTCGGATCGCGTTCGCCGTGAGCGGTTGGAGTCAGGAAGGCTTCGTAGTACTCGGTGATATCCGCACTGGCCTGGAGCGTGATGCGACCCCGGCCGGGGAGACGGAACGGAGGACTGAGCGTCTCTGCAATACGTGAAGCCGTCAAAATTCCGTCGCGCGCCAACACCGCCAAGGTAGCTTCTTGCAGGTCCCCAGCCACAAGCGTGTTATCGAAATCGAAGATGACTGGCAGGTTCTGATGAGCGCCGTGGTCAATCCACCGCTCCAAAGTCCGGCGAGTATGGTTCGTCCAGCCCGGAGACAACAATTGGCAGCCGCTGGGCTTTGAACGAAGCTTGCGCGACGTGGCCCCCTCCCGTGACGCGCTCAGACTCGTGGTTGAAGCCATGAAAAGTTCGCGATTGATCGCCGCTCAACTCAAATGCGCTCGAAGTAGCGCGCTTTCTCCCAATCCGTAACCGCATTGTTGAAGGCTTCCACTTCAAGGCGCGCATGGCGGACGTAGAAGTTCACGACTGCATCGCCCAGCGCTGTGCGCGCAAGTTTGGATTGCTCGAACAAGTCGGCGGCTTCACCGAGGCCGGTAGGCAGACGGGCAAGTTTGGGATCAATGTACGCATTGCCGAGATATTCATCGCCGCAATCCAACTTTTCCTCCACGCCAGCCAATCCGGCGGCGAGCATGGCGGCAAAGGCAAGATACGGATTGGCATCCGCGCCGGGCATGCGGTTTTCGATGCGGAAGCCTGGCCCATGTCCCACGACGCGGTAGCCGACCGTGCGATTATCCACCGCCCAAGCCATGCGTGTGGGCGCCCAACTGCCGGGCTGGTAACGTTTGTAGCTGTTGATCGTCGGCGCAAAGAACAGGCACAACTCGGGGGAATACTTAAGCAAGCCACCGAGAAACTGACGGAAGTATTTCGAACCACCATGTCCGCGCGCCGCCGGGAAGAGGCTTTGCCGGCCGCGCCACACGCTCATGTGGATGTGACACGAATTGCCGGCTTCACTCGGCGCATACTTGGCCATGAACGAAACGGCCTTGCCCTGCTGATCGGCGATTTCCTTCAGACCCTGTTTGAAGAGCACATGCATGTCGGCCATGGCCAGCGGTTCATCGTAAACAAAATTGATCTCATGCTGGCCACGGCTCCACTCACCCTTGCTGCTTTCCACCGGCACGCGCGCGGCAGTCATGCCGTTGCGGATGGCGCGCATCAACGGTTCGTCCCGCGTGGGCTGCATGATGTGATAATCAATCCGGTAATCGCTGGACGGATGCAAATCGCGATAACCGCTATTGAAGGCCGAATGGTACGTTTGATTGAACAGGTAGAATTCCAGTTCGCTGGCGCAATAGCATGTCAACCCCTGGGGTTTGAGCCGTGCCAGTTGCCGGCGTAGCACTGAGCGTGGCGACTCATCCACAAACGAGCCGTCATGTTTCAGGTGATCGCACATGACCAGTGCGGCGCCCGGCTGCCAGGGAATCACTCGCAACGTGTCGAGATCAGGATGCAGGGCGAAATCACCAAAGCCCGCCGCCCAATTCGCCACCTCAAAACCGTCCAGCGGGTCCATGTCGAGGTTGACAGTCAGCAGATAATTGCAGCAGTGCGTGCCGTGTTTGGCGACCGATTTCAGAAACAAGTCAGCGCGAAATCGTTTGCCTACCAAGCGGCCAAAGGGATCCGGCAGGGCGACAATGACGGTGTCAATCTGGCCGGCGCGGACTTGTTGGGTGAGTTGCTTGAGAGTCATGCGGGTCAGGGTGCAACGTAGATATTCTTGAGTTCGGTATAACCCTCCATCGCAGCCATGCCGAGATCGCGGCCAATTCCACTTTGTTTGAAGCCGCCGAAGGGTGCTTCCACGTGGACGCTGCTGTGCGAATTGACGCTGATTACCCCGCTCTCGATGCGCCGGGCCACGCGTAACGCGCGCCGCAGATCGTTCGTCCACAGCGAACCGCTCAAGCCATACGGCGAGTCATTCACCTCGCGGAGCATCTGTTCCTCGTTGTCGAACGGCGTGAGACAAACCACCGGGCCAAATATTTCCTCGCGCCAGCAGCGGTGCGCTTTTGCCACGTTAAGCAGCACAGTAGGTTCAAGGTAAAAGCCTTTGGGATGCGGCCGGGCCCCACCGCAGGCGAAACGACTGCCCTGCGTTTTGGCGTCAGCCAGAAACTCCTCCACCGTGGCGCGCTGTCCGGCGGAGACGAGGGGGCCAAGTTGGGTTTCCGGCTTTGAGGGGTCGCCGACCATCAGCTTCTTCGTGGCGGCGACAAACTTCTCCACGAAGGGTTCGTAAATACCACGTTCGATAAACATCCGGCTGCGCGCGCAACAATCCTGGCCGGTGTTGGCGAAGACACTCATCGGCGAGGTTTCCGCGGCGATCTGCCAATCCGCGTCGGCGAACACAATGTTTGGCGACTTGCCGCCCAGCTCCAGCGAAATGCGCTTGAAATCGCGCGCGGCCAGTTCCATCGCGCGGCGGCCCACTTCCGTGGAGCCTGTCAGCGAAACCTTGCGAATCAGCGGGTGCGTGATTAGGGCCTCGCCAATCGCTCCGCCCGGTCCCGGTACGACCTGCAACACGCCCGGCGGCAGACCGGCAGAGTGCGCCAGTTCACCGAGTTTGAGGGCCGTGAGCGGCGAGAGCGAGGCGGGCTTGAGGATCACACAGTTGCCGGCGGCCAGCGCCGGTGCCGCTTTCCAGCTCGCAATGGGAAAGGGAAAATTCCACGGGACGATACACGCCACGATGCCCATCGGCTGCCGCAGCGTAAAATCGAAACCACCGCGCGCCACAGGAATGGTCTGTCCGTAGAACTTGGTGACGCCCCCGGCGTAATACTCGAAAACACGCGCGCCGAGCCCGATTTCGTCGCGCGCTTCGCTGATGGGTTTGCCGATGTTCAACATTTCCAGTTGGGCAAGTTCCTCCAAATTCTCGCGCAGGACCCGCGCCACATTGAACAGAATGTCGCTGCGCTTGCCCGGGGCGAGATCGCGCCAACCAGATTCCCAGGCGACTTGCGCGGACTCTACCGCAGCGTTTAGAAGGACTGCATCGGCCGCCGCTACTTCGCCAATAACATCCTCCGTGGCAGGATTGATGAGAGTTGTGGGGCGGCCTTTCGCGGAATCGCGGAAGGCGCCATCAATGAACGGTTGGTTGGGTATTTTCACAGTACTGCAAGGTAGAGATTCTGGAAATCGGCAGGGGTGACCGGCACGACATTCGTCTTGTGACACGGATCGTCCACGGCTTGTGCCACCAAAGCGTCCAGTTGGTCCGGTTTGACGCCGTGCTCACGCAGCCGGGTATTCAGGCCGAACTGCGCGAGGAACTCGGCGATGAAGGCAATCGTTCGTTGATCGGCTTCCGGGGCGGCACACTTCATCACGTCCAGACCACAGGCGATGCCGACGCGGCGGTAAATCCCCGGCTGGCTCTCGGCGCAAAACTTCATGCCGGCCACGAGGCAAAGCGCATTGGCCAGGCCGTGGTGCATCCCGCAGATTGTCGAAAGCGGGTGCGCCAGCGAGTGGACCACGCCGAGGTCCTTCTGAAATGCCACTGCCCCCATCGCCGCGGCGACCAGCATTTTCCCGCGAGCATCAAGATCGTCGCCATTCGTGTACGCACGCGGAAGGGCCTCGATGATCAGGCGGATTCCTTCCAGCGCGATCCCATCGCACATCGGATGAAACTGAGGGCACGTAAAACTCTCAATGCAATGCGTGAGTGCGTCGGCGCCGGTCGCGGCGGTGAGTTTGGGCGGCAGGCCGACCGTGAGTTGCGGATCGAGGATTACCAGTTTGGCCAGCAACTCGGGATGAAAGAGAACGGCTTTGCGGCGGGTTGACTCCAGCGTGATGACTGAACTGCGCCCAACTTCGCTGCCCGTACCCGCCGTCGTGGGAACCGCAATACACGGCGCCAGCCCGGACCAATCTCGTTCCTCGTAGAACTTTGTCAGATCGAATTCCGGACGTTTAACCAACAGGCGGGCGGCTTTGCCAACGTCGAGCGGACTGCCGCCGCCCAGCGCGATCACTCCGTCGCAACCATGCTGGTGAAAGGCTTGCGCGGCCTCCCGCACGTCCTGCTCAACGGGATTGGGGTGGACTCCGGAATAAACAAACCAGTCCCGCCCCAGGGCGGGTATGCCAAGTACCTCCGAGAAGGCGCGGAAGGTGTCCGTTTTGGCCAGGCCGGAGTCCGTGACCACGAGTGGACGGCGAATGGCCAGAAGCTGACAGCGCTTCAGCAGTTCGGACACGGCCCCGCTACCAAACAGGGTGGGGGTGGGAAAGGAAAAGGTTAGCAGGCTCATGAGTGTGAGTGGAACATCAGGTTGCGCTCGGCATGTGGGCGTATTGTCATCGGCGGCCTGTCCAAGTCAAGAATCTCGATGATCAGTGGTGCAGTCGCGCCTTCGCGGCTGGAGTTTTAGTTCCTGGCCCAGTCAGCCAGGCGGCCATCCGTGCCGAAAGTCAAACGCAACGGGTGAGCCGCGGTGACCGTGTCTGAGCGACTTCCGCTGCTCCCCAAACGGCGGGAAATCCATTCCGCCACGGTGCGACCATCGCTAAGCCTGGCCTGTTTGTCGGGTGGTCCAAATTCTACGATGGCTTGATCGTAAGTGTAGAAACCAACGCGGCTGTTCCAATCCACTTGCCGGGTGGTGGCGCATCCAGCGAGAAACAGCACGGCGGCGAACAGGATGAGACGGTGGATTGAAAGGTTGCAGAAACGGAGGTGCTTCATGGCCGCAATGTAGCGAACCAAAGGCCTCCGGGGAACAAGCAATTTCTGAGAGACGGTCCACCGTCAAAGCGATGCGAAAAGGGCGTTTGGAGGTCGGCAGAAGTACGAAGAAAGGCCGAACCGGAGTTCCAGTTCGGCCAGTTGAGAATCGCAACCTACGTTCTTCAGGCAGCAGCTTCCTCGGTGTCGAGAAATCCTTGCAGGTGACGGACGCGCGTAGGGTGGCGCAGTTTCCGCAAAGCCTTGGCTTCGATCTGGCGAATGCGCTCGCGGGTGACATTGTACATCTTGCCAATTTCCTCCAACGTGCGTTCGTAACCATCCACCAGGCCGAAACGCATTTCGAGGATCTTGCGTTCCCGCTCGGTCAGGGTCGTGAGCACATCCCCAAGTTTTTCCTTGAGCAGACTGTAGCTGGTCACGTCGGAGGGGTTTTCGGCGCTCTTGTCCTCAATGAAATCGCCGACGCTGACGTCGCCATCATCGCCCACGGGAGCGTGCAGCGAGACGGGTTGCTGGGCCATCTTGAGCAACGAATTGATGCGGCTGACCGGCATGTGCATCTCGTCAGCCAACTCCTCGGGCGTGGGTTCACGCCCCAGTTCCTGGGTGAGTTGCTTCTGCGCGCGCCAAAGCTTGTTCATGATCTCGATCATGTGGACCGGGATGCGAATGGTGCGGGCCTGGTCGGCGATCGAACGTGTGATGGCCTGGCGAATCCACCAGATGGCGTAAGTGGAGAATTTGTAGCCGCGGCGATACTCGAACTTCTCGACGCCCTTCATCAGGCCGATGTTCCCTTCCTGAATCAAATCGAGGAAAGACTGGCCGCGATTGGTGTACTTTTTGGCGACGGATACCACGAGCCGCAGATTGGCCTCAGCCATGTGAGTCTTGGCGCGGTGGGCGCGATCCGCAGCCCCCTTAAGCAGGGTGAAAGCCTTGAGGAACTCTTCGCGCGTCAGCCGCACGAATTGCTCCAACGTGCGGATTTTGACCTGTTCAGCTTCGGTAGCAGTGCGCCGCTCGGCGGATGAGCGCAACCGCTCCAGTTCCTGAAGGTGCCGCCAGCTTGACTGAAATTTGTCGTGAACGTTGCCGGCCACAACGATCATTTCCTCAACAACCCGCTGTTTGTAGGCGAACTTCGGGAAAATTTCCTGGAGTTTCGTGCTGAGTTTCTTGAACTCGCGCCCCAGCTTTTCCTTGCGTCCCTTTTGCTGAGCTTTTTGCCAGGCCGCATACTTTTCATCCACCTTCTGGTCCAGCGTGCGGACCTTCTTGATGAGGGTGCGCAAGTCGCGCAAATGGCCTTCGCGATTGGCGATCTTCTTGTCCACCACGACACGATCAAAACGCTCTTTAGGCGGTTCGGAGAGCAGCTTTTCCGCAATGGCAATGTGCTCTTTGGCGGTGAAGCCCAACCCATAAATAATGTGCTTCATCTCCAACTCTGCGTCTTCGATGCGCTTGCAGATTTCGACTTCCTGCTCCCGGGTGAGCAACGGGACCTTGCCCATCTGGTTCATGTACATCCGCACAGGATCGTCCAGCACTTCCAACCGCGAGTCGTCTTCCTCCTCAGGCTCGGGTTGCTTGGTCCGCTCGACTTCCGCCTGGTCAATGATCTCCACATCCAAGCCGCGCAACTTGGTAAAGAGATCATCGAGATCATCCGGATTCAGGCCGTCCGGCAAGACATCATTGATGTCGTCGTAAGTGATGTAGCCGTGTTCCTGAGCCAGATGCAGCAGCGTCTTGATCGTTTCCGTCAGGTCCAGCGTTCCCGGTGGCACCGCTGGCCCGCCACTGGTGGGGATGGGAGTGGCAAGATTCTTGGGATCGGGTTTGGCCTCAGCCTTGGGATGACCGTTCGCTTTTTGATCCGGAGTGGACTCCGGACGTTGCTTCCGCTTTGCACTAGGCAGGACAAAACGCCGTCGGGCAACGATCGGCTTGGCTGGTTCTCCGCGTTTACTGCTGCGGGCAGCACTGCTGCCAATTGCGTTCGGTCGAGTGGATTTTCGATTGAGCATATTTCATTAAGACCCGCGTCCGTCCATTCTGGTTCAGAAATCGTCTTCGTCGGTTCGGCCCGGTGGCTACCGGCCGACGAACTGCATCCAAACGCTTGCCATCTCGCTCTTTTCTTCGGGAACGACAATTGCCGGAGGTCTGACGCCTCTGCATCGTAGCTCATTCGTTTTGGAACTCAATGAATAAATGTGTATTGTGCCCAAAAAGCCGGGCGACAGCCTTGTTTTCATGATACTGCTTTCGTGATGCAAAGACGTAAGGCGCTAAACTGCAATGTATTGTGCCTTGGCGCCATCGCCCAGAAGGCAAGGTCAGCGATCCACCTTGGCGTTGTGACCGGGAAATTCCTTGTTGTGTTGCAGGGCGTCGCGCATGGCACGTTCCTTTTCCGACCACATCGTGCCGGTCCAGATATCCGCGTGACTACCGGTGACCAGGGTATTGCAGATGGCGCGGTAACCCACGTCTGATCCGCGCGTCATCTTGCCGGAAGTCTGATGCATCTTATAGGCGCGCGCGGAATCCGTGGCACAACCGGCAAGTAACCCGGTAGTCAAAGCCAGCATAAGAGCAGTCAGAGTTCGCATAAAGTTTTGGAATTGAAACGTTGTCATCGTCTGACAAGGTTGCGCCGGCGTCAAGCCGGCAACACCCGGCAACAGCAATGTCACCCGGCAATCGGTAGATGGATTTTTATCAGCAAAAGCAAAAAACGGCGCGGGCTCAAGCAGCCGCGCCGTTTTGTGTCGTTATCACCCTATGGAGCGTGCGGGAAATTACACGTCGTAGTAGAGGAAAAACTCATACGGATGCGGACGGAGGCGGAGAGCGTCGTGTTCCTTGCGCTTGTGCGTGATCCACATGTCAAGGAAGTCGGTCGTGAACACGTCGCCCTTGAGGAGGAATGCGTGATCCTTCTCCAGATGCGTGAGCGCCTCGTCGAGGCTGCCCGGCACCTGCGGAATCTTGGCATGTTCCTCGGGCGGCAGTTCGTAGAGGTTCTTATCCATCGGTTCGCCCGGATCAATCTTGTTGAGCACACCGTCCAAGCCGGCCATCAGCAGCGCCGAGTAGCACAGATAAGGATTGGCCGCCGGGTCTGGCGGACGATATTCGATGCGCTTCGCTTTGGGGCTTTCGCTGAAGGTGGGGATCCGGATCGCGGCGGAACGGTTGCGCGCGCTGTAAGCCAGATTGACCGGCGCTTCATAACCGGGCACGAGCCGCTTGTAACTGTTCGTGGTGGGATTACAAATTGCGCACAGGGCCTTGGCATGTTTGAGAATGCCGCCGATGTAATACAGCGCCATCTGGCTCAGTCCCGCGTATTCCTTACCCGCGAACAGCGGCTTGCCCTTGTTCCAGAGCGACTGGTGCGTGTGCATGCCGCTGCCGTTGTCGCCGAAGAGCGGCTTGGGCATGAAGGTCACCGTCTTGCCGTGCTTCTTGGCGACGTTTTTGATGATGTACTTGTAGAGCATCATCGTGTCGGCGGTCTTCACCAGTGTATCGAAACGGAAGTCAATTTCCGCCTGGCCGGCGGTGGCAACCTCATGATGCTGACGTTCGACCTTGATGCCCAAGGACTCCATCATAAGACACATCTCGGTGCGGATGTCCTGTTGGGTATCAACGGGTGCGACCGGGAAATAACCTTCCTTGTGGCGAATCTTGTAGCCCAGGTTGGGCATTTCGTCGCGACCGGTGTTCCATACGGCTTCATCTGAATCCACGGAATAGAAGGTGCCGTTGGATTTGTGGTCGTATTGCACGTTGTCAAAGATGAAAAACTCGGCTTCCGGTCCGAACACGGCGGTGTCGGCCAGGCCGGTGCTTTTCAAATACGCTTCAGCCCGCTGTGAGATGCCGCGTGGGTCGCGGTTGTACGCTTCCTTGGTCCCGGTTTCCGCAATGGTGCAGGTGATCGAAAGGGTCGGCACGGCCATGAACGGATCAATAAATGCGGTGTTGGGATCGGGCATGGCCAGCATGTCCGAGGCCTCGATGGATTTCCAGCCGCGGATGGAAGAACCGTCGAAACCGAAACCTTCGTCAAAAACGTCCTCGGTCAATTCGCCGAAGGGGACGCTGAAGTGCTGCCAGGTGCCGAAGGTGTCCACGAATTTTACGTCCACCATCTTGGCCCCGGCTTTTTTTGCCATATCAATTGCGCTCTTGGGTGTGCTCATTTGTCGTTTTGGTTATGGGCGTTCTGTCGCTGGCTCGGGATGCACACCAACTGGTGTTACGTTCAACCCAGAACGCGGCACCCCAAAATCAGTCTTGCTGGGCATTGGTGATAAACACCTTTACCGTAAACGCCAAGTCTTAATCGTCGCGAGTTATTGACAAAAAGGCGTGACCTTTGAGGCCACGCCCAATGCCTTCCTGGCGATTGTTCAATCTACTTTTTGGCCTTTTTCGCAGGCGCGCCGTTGGTCGGCACCGTGGCGATGGTCTGGAGAATCCGGCTCGCAATCTTGTAGGGATCGCCCTGGGAGTTTGGCCGGCGGTCTTCCAAGTAACCGCGATAGCCGTTATTCACGAAGCTGTGCGGGACCCGGATGGACGCGCCGCGATTCGCCAGCCCGTAATTGAATTTGTCAATGGACTGCGTTTCGTGGAGGCCGGTGAGACGCAGATGATTGTCCGGGCCGTACACAGCGATGTGTTCGTTTTTGTACTTATCGAACGCTGCCATGAGCGCCTCGAAGTATTCCTTGCCGCCAATTTCGCGCATGTGTTTCGTCGAGAAATTGGAATGCATGCCCGACCCGTTCCAATCCACGTCCTTGCCCAGCGGTTTGCAGTGCCAGTTCACGTCCACGCCGTATTTCTCGCACAGGCGCAGGAGGAGATAACGCGCGATCCAGACCTGGTCCGCGGCGCTCTTTGAGCCTTTGCCAAAGATTTGAAACTCCCACTGACCCTTCGCCACTTCCGCATTGATACCCTCGTGGTTGACACCCGCTTCGAGACAAAGATCAAGGTGCGCATCCACAATCTCACGGGCGATATTGCCGACGTTCTTGTAGCCGACGCCGGTGTAGTATTCGCCCTGCGGAGGCGGGAAGCCGCCGCCTTCGGGAAAGCCAAGGGGGGCGCCATTTTTATACAGGAAATACTCCTGCTCAAATCCAAACCAGGCATCCGGATCATCCAGAATGGTTGCGCGGGAGTTGCTTGGATGCGGCGTCTTTCCGTCCGGCATCATGACCTCGCACATGACGAGGGCTGCGTCCTTCTTGGTGGGATCCGGAAAGACGGCCACGGGTTGGAGCATGCAGTCCGAGCTTTTGCCTTCAGCCTGCCGTGTAGAACTGCCGTCGAAGCCCCACATCGGAAGTTCCTGAAGTTTCGGGAAGGATTTGAATTCCTTCACCTGCGTTTTGCCACGAAGGTTGGGAACGGGTTCGTATCCGTCGAGCCAGATGTATTCTAACTTATATTTCGCCATGTGCTTGGGTGTGCTGTGGTTCAGTTGTTGATCAAGTGCGCCAACGCCCTCTACCTGGAGCGGTGGCGCTCCAGCTTAGCAACGCTGATGCCACGCCATTGAGTCTTCCATCCACGGGTTGGCAAAAGCGCATTTCACCCGCTGCCAGCAATGATTTTTCACGGCTGCAAGTTTGCTGGACTTGAGGACGAATCGGGTGATCGGCTGGCGATTGTTGCTCAGGCTGGACAAATTGATTCGCCAAGCGCCCGTCGCCGAGTTGCACGTCATATCCCCAATGCTGAACTTTCGGGCGCCACGCGACTTTCCAAACGGAATCGAATGCTCAATACTTCCGTATGAAGTTCCGGCGATAAACGCTGGCCAGTTTTGTTACCATGCTGAAGGTGAAAGACACGCTCCGGGCGACGGTGAATCTCACGTTCGATGGCCGGGTGGTGAAAGTTTACCACGGTCCCGACGCGCAGCAGCGTTTTGCTAACGAGGTGGCAATCTTACGCCATCTGGAAGCGCGCGGTTGCAACTTTGTGCCAAAACTGCTCGAAGCCGATGCGGCAAGACTCCGGATCGTAGCGACGAACTGTGGCAGCCGCGTTGAACATCTCGATGCGGATCGGGCGCGCGAACTGTTCGCCGAGCTCGAGCCCTTCGGCGTCCGACACGACGATCCCGACATGCGCAATGTAACTTACCGCCAGAGCGACGGGCGCTTTTGCATAATTGATTTTGAATTTGCCACGCTCCTGCCCGCCGCCGGTCAAACTTCGCCAGCATGAACCATCCCCAACCCGTCGCCACCTCGACCTCCTTGAAATGGTCCGCGTGGACGGATCGCGGTAAGATCCGACCCAACAACGAAGATTCATTTCTTGGTCTCCAGTTTGACGCCAAGGAAATTCATCGCCTGGGCAAACATGGGGAGGCGTCCATCGCCAATATGGATTTCGCTTTTGCGGTGAGTGACGGAATGGGTGGTGCGATGGCGGGCGAATTCGCCAGCCGGATTGCGGTGGACAAAATCGCCACCCTCCTGCCGCGCTCGTTTCAACAGGCGGCCGCCGGATTGGAGGCCGGTTTTGCTGATGTGTTGACGGAGTTGTTTGGCGAAATCCATTCCGCGCTCGCTTACGTGGGCAGTTGCTATGAGGAATGCTCCGGCATGGAAACGACCTTGACGCTTAGTTGGTTTACGCCCGGCTGGATGTATTTCGCGCACATTGGCGACAGCCGCCTGTATTACCTGCCTGCCCGGCAAAACACGATCAAACAACTAAGCCACGATGACACGCACGTGGGCTGGTTGTTCCGTAACGGAAAGATCAATGAACGCGAGGCACGCACTCATCCCCGGCGCAACGTACTGCAAAAGGCCTTGGGCGGGACGAATCAATTCGTGGAACCGCAACTCGGCGCGGTCGGTTACGAGCCGGGTGATATTTTCCTGCTCTGCACGGACGGGCTGATCGAAGGCCATTACGATAGTTGTCTCGTCGAACTATTGCGCTCGTCAGCGTCATTGGAAGCAACCCCGCACCTTGCACAACGGCTGGTGACTGAAGCTGTGGAAAAGAGCGGTCGAGACAATACGACGGCGTTGGTAGTCCAGGCGAATTAGCATGTTGGCCGAAGAGCATCGCGCCGCTGACGGACTTCCATCAACGGCGCGACGTTCGTAAGTTGAGTCTGGATCAGACTTTCAGCAATTCCTCAACGGCCAGTGTGGTACCCTTCCTCGCCATGTTCGGATAAGTCCAATCCGGCGGCCTCGACTTCCTCCGGCACCCGCAGCCCCACGATGACCTTTGCAAGTGTCAGGCCGATGAACGCCACCACGGCGCTCCAGACAATGGTCACCAGCACGCTCATCAATTGAATCAGCACCTGGCTGCCCATCGCGTAGCCGTCCGGCGGCGTTCCACCCAGCGCAGCACTGGCGCAAACGCCGGTAAGCAAGGCGCCGACAATACCGCCCACGCCATGCACGCCGAACACATCGAGACTGTCGTCGTAACCCAGGCCGCGCTTGATGGAAGTGGCGGCCACATAGCAGAGCGCCGATGCCACCGCGCCAATAATCAACGCTCCCATCGGGCCAGCGGTGCCGGAGGCAGGGGTAATGGCCACCAATCCCGCCACGGCGCCGGTGGCCAGACCAACGGCGGTCGGTTTGCCGCTGCGCAGCCATTCCAGGAGCATCCAGACGGTGGCAGCCGTGCCGGTCGCAATTTGCGTCACCAGCATCGCCATCCCGGCGGTGCCGTTCGCCGCCAGCGCGCTGCCGGCATTGAAGCCGAACCAGCCCACCCACAGCATGGACGCGCCAATGATCGTCATGGGCACGTTGTGCGGTGGGAGCGGCTCCCGGCCAAAGCCCCGACGCTTGCCGCACATGATGCACGCCACCAATCCGGCGATGCCGGCGTTGATGTGAACCACGTTGCCGCCCGCGAAATCCAGCACCCCCATATCCCAGAATATCGCGCCGTCGCCCGACCAGGACATGTGACAGATCGGCAGATAGGAGAACCCAAACCAGAACAACGTGAAGATCAACATGGCGCTGAACTTCATGCGCTCGGCAAACGCGCCAACAATCAGCGCGGGCGTGATAATCGCAAACGTGAGTTGGAAGGTGACAAATATCGCTTCCGGAACTGAACCGGTCAGTGAGTCGGGGTTCAGACCCTTGAGAAACAGCTTGTCGAATCCGCCAAAAAACGATTTGAAATTGGTCACTCCTTTTTCCATGCCGCCCGTGTCGAACGCCACACTGTAGCCGAAGATCACCCACAACACGGTGATGATGCCGGCAAGCGCGAAACATTGGACCAGCACGGTCAGGACGTTCTTCGCGCGGACCAATCCGCCGTAAAACAGCGCGAGACCCGGCAGCGTCATAAAGAGCACGAGCGCGGTGGCCGTTATCATCCAGGCGGTGTCACCTGAATTGAGCGTAGGTGCGGCCTCCTCGGCCGCCGCAACCGTTTCCGCAGCGGCAGTGGTTGCCTCTTGTGCATGCGCCGGAACGCAAGTGTCCGTCGCCAGGAAAGCAGCGACGCCGAGCAGTAGAATTAGTTTTTTCATGGGCAGAATTTTAGCGAAGACTGGGTGGGGTGCGTCAGACTGCGGATTCTCCTTTCTCGTCAGTGCGGATGCGGACGGCTTGTTCGACATTGGAGACGAACACCTTGCCGTCGCCGATCTTGCCGGTCTTGGCGGCTTTCACAATGGCAGCTACGACGCCTTCGGTAGTCCGATCGGCCACCACCAGTTCGACTTTGATCTTCGGCAGGAAATCCACGGTGTATTCGCTGCCCCGGTAAATCTCGGTGTGGCCCTTTTGACGGCCGAACCCCTTGACTTCGCTGACGGTCATGCCTTCGATGCCGATCTGGCCCAAGGCGTCTTTCACTTCTTCCAATTTGAACGGTTTGATGATTGCTTCGATTTTTTTCATCGGTCGTGCTGGGTTTGCATTTGCCATTCCGTCTGTTTCCAAGCGCGATCCAAACGCACTCGTGCGACAGACTCTGAGTTTGGCAACCGGCCTTTAGCAGCGGGGATGCCACGATGAGATTTCGGCTCGACTCTGCCCGCAAGCCGTTGATTTCGCGCGTCAACAAACTTCAACGCACGAGTCTGGCTGGATTCCGGCGCTGTTGCATTTCGCACAGCGAGGGCAGTGAATGACAGTCGTGAGTTGGATTGCGCGCGGATTGAGGAATGACTTCTTCCTTTCGGGGTTTGGCGCCGTTACTTCCAACATGCAAACGGCGGGCAGCACTCGCTGCCCGCCGGCGCACCCAGCACCCAACCGTGACTACTCCGCCGCGGCTGGAAATTAACGTTGGATGGCGGCGGACGCCTCACGGCGCCCGCCGCTGCACCCAGCACCCAACCCTGACTATTTCTCAGCCATGGGTTGGAAATCCGGATAGGCGTGGTTTCCGTGTTCGCCAATATCCAGACCCTCGGTTTCCTCTTCCGCATCCACGCGCAATCCCATCGTCACTTTGAGAAGCAGAAACAGGAGCAGCGCGAAGATGAAGGTGAACGCCCCAATACTCAGAATACCCTTAAGCTGTGCAACAATCTGCGCTCCCCCTTTCAGTGCGCCAAACAAACCGACCGCCAGCGTGCCCCAGATGCCGCACACCAGGTGAACTGAAATGGCGCCAACCGGATCGTCAATCTTGAGCTTGTCGAAAACCAATACTGAGAAGACCACCAGAACACCCGCAACCAGACCAATGATAATGGCCGAACCGGCGGCCATCTGATCGGCCCCCGCAGTAATGCCAACCAAACCGGCCAGCACCCCGTTCAGCGCCATGGAAAGATCCGGTTTCTTGAGGACGGTCCACGCTGTCATCGCCGCAGCCACTCCGCCCGCCGCCGCAGCCAGGCAGGTGGTGACCAACGTCAACGAAACCAGCGCCGGATTGGCGGATAGCACCGAGCCGCCATTGAATCCGAACCAGCCCAGCCAGAGCAGGAACACGCCAATGGTCGCCAGCGGCATGCTATGACCGAGAATCGGTCGGATTCGGCCGCCCACATATTTGCCCAAGCGCGGTCCGATAATGATCGCGCCCGCCAGCGCGCCCCAACCGCCGACGGAATGCACCACGGTTGAACCGGCAAAATCATAGAACGGTGTCCCCATCGTATTCAGCCAGCCATTGCCCCATTTCCAGAAGCCGGTGATGGGGTAGGCCACCGCCACAAAGATCGTGGAGAAGATCAGGAACGTGCTTAACTTGATCCGTTCGGCGACGGCACCGGAAACAATTGTGGCAGCCGTGGCGGCGAACATGGCCTGGAACAGGAAGTCCGTCCAGTAGGTGTAGCCCGCGTTATAGGTATCGGTCAGATTGGCGACCTCCGTCCCGCCTCCGACGCCGACACCAAAGCCGCTGAAGCCGAAGATTTTTCCGGCAAAGTCCGTACCGGGATACATCAAATTGAAGCCCATTAACGCGTACGTCAGCAGCCCGATGCACACGATCATCGTGTTCTTGAACAGAATGTTGGTTGTATTCTTCGACCGCGTCAGGCCCGATTCCAGCGTGGCGAACCCCAGATGCATGATGAACACCAGCGCGGCGGCGATCATCATCCAAAGGTTATGCGTCGTGAAGATCGCGTAGCCCGGTGACGCAGCGAACGCGTACAAATCCGCGTAAGGCGGAGCCTCCGCCGCTTCTTTGACGGCTTCGGTGACCGCCTCGGCCATGGCGGCCGGTTCGGGTTGGGCCAGGGCGGACGAGAGCAGCAGGCCCGTCAACAGGCCTGATACCAGGATGCTTCTGAAAACTGAATTTAGTCTGAAGGTTGGATTGATTTTCATGTTGAGTTGTTTTGCCGGGTTAAATTGCGGAATCGCCTTTCTCATCGGTGCGGATGCGAATGGCTTGTTCAATCGCGGAAACGAAAACCTTGCCGTCGCCGATCTTGCCGGTTTTCGCCGATTTGGAAATGGCTGCCACGGCGCCCTCGGCCGCGCCATCGGGCACGACGAGTTCCAGCTTGATCTTGGGCAGGAAATCCACCGTGTATTCGCTGCCCCGGTAGATTTCGGTGTGGCCTTTTTGCCGGCCAAACCCTTTCACTTCACTGACGGTCATGCCTTCGATGCCGATTTCGCCCAAGGCGTCTTTGACTTCCTCCAATTTGAACGGTTTGATGATCGCTTCGATTTTCTTCATACGGTTGTTGGGCCTGCAGTTCCCGCCAACACTATTTGGCCAGCGCGGATTTGCGTTCTGCCGCACTTAGCACCGGCGATGCCAGCACACGGTCGCAACAAGCAGCGACGGGAATAACCCTTTAGTTCGTGGGCAAATCTCAAGGGAACAGCGCCGCGCGGCTGAAATCGCATTTGCCGATGCCCTGTCGTGATTTGTTCAGCCTAGAAATCTTTCGCCAGAGGCAGGCCAGAACGTCAACCAAGGAGGATCCGAGGCGCGAGGAAGTGAATGCGCGGAACTGACGCGAGTTATCACTCCCTGACAGCGGCTGAATTGAGCAGCCGTTACGGCACGTATTCGCCCATGAAGTTGGCAAGATCAATCACGCTGCCGACCAGCGCCAGCACGTCGTCGGGCTGGATGATTTCATCCGGAAGCGGCACGGGATTGAAGCGTTCCAGCACCTTTTCCCCACGGTCGTTGGCCACCGTGCGTTTGATCGCCACCAGATTGACACGGAAGCGCCGGCGCAAGTCCAGTTGCCCGAGATTCTTTCCGACGATTCCCGCGGGCGCCTTGACCTCCACAATGCTGAACCCTTCCGCCAGTTCAAAGTAACTCGTGATGTTGGTGATCAACAGCCGCTGCACCATCCAGCGCGCCGCCTCTTCCTCGGGATTGAAGACTTCATCGGCCCCGACCGCCACCAGGACACGGTGATGGTCCGGCGTGGTCGCGCGCGCCACAATCTTCTTGATGCCGGCCCGCTTGCCATGAACCACCGTCAATACCTGCGCCTCAAAGTTCGCGCCGATGGCGGCGATCAGTACGTCCACTTCACCAATGCCGTGCGCCTGCAAGGCGTGCTCCTGGCTGGCATCCAACCGCACCGCCAGTGCCACCTGGTCTTTGATGTTGTTCACCCGGTCCAGATTGATGTCCACGGCAATTACCTCCACGCCGTTCTGCGTGAGGCCCACGGCGGCCGCGTGCCCAAATTCACCCAATCCAATGACAGCACATTTCATAAATTAAACTATCTACGATAGCCACACGGGTCCCAGGCCTTCATTTGATGAATGCCCGCCGGTCGCTCGTTCAACCCACCACAACCTCTTCCTCCGGGAATTCATACGCCAACGCACGACCGCTTTGAAAGACAGAAAGCACCAGGGCCAGCGGCCCCACACGGCCCACGAACATGGTCACGCACAACACCAGTTTGCTTGCCGGACTCAACTCCGCGGTGATTCCGGTCGAAAGCCCCACCGTGCTGAGCGCCGAAATGACTTCAAACACCCGGCTCTTGAACGCCAGTTGCGGATCAAACACCGACAGCAAGAACACGCCAACGCCTGCGGAAATCATGTAAATCACAAACACGCTCAAGGCCGCAACCAGTGTCCTGGCAGGGATGGTGCGCCCGAACGCCTCGATCCGTTCGCGCCGCGCCACCATGGCGCGCAACGCCAGCAGCAGAATGCCGAAACTCACCGTCTTGATGCCGCCACCGGCGGAAACCGGATTCGCGCCAATCACCATCAGCATTATCAACAGCAACAACGTGGCATCCTGCAACTGGCCGATGTTCACCGTGTTAAAGCCCGCCGTGCGCGGAGTCACGGATTGAAACGCGGAGATCAGGAAGCTCTCGCCAAACGAGTTGTCGCGCAGCAGGTGATTTGCTTCCAAAATCCAAAAGCCCAACAGCCCTGCCACCAGCAAGGCGACCATCACTGTGAGGCCGAGTTTGGTTTGCACACTCAACCGCGCCGGCACCTGTCCGGCGTGCAAGCGTCGGAAGAGGCTCAGCCGTCGAAAAATCGGCAACCGGGTCAGCCGAAAGCCGACCAGTTCCGAAATGGTCAAAAATCCCAGCCCCCCCAGAATGATCAGGCTCATGATCGTGAGGTTCAAACCTGGACTCGTCTGAAAGCCTTCCAAGCTGTCCGCCTGCAACGCAAACCCGGCGTTGCAGAAGGCTGACACCGCGTGGAACAGAGACCACTGAATCCGGGTGAGCGCATCCCCTTCCGCCGGCAGGAACTGATAAAGCAACATGGCTCCGGTCAGTTCGATCACCACTGCCGCCAGCACGATGCCGACGATCTGCCGCTTCAAGTCGGAACGCGTCGGGGCGTTGACAATCTGCCGGAAGACGACCATCTGTGGCACCGGCAAAGCTCGCGCCGAAAAAAACGACAGCAGCGCGACGAAAGTCACGATGCCCAATCCGCCGACTTGGAATAAGGCAAAGATGATGGTTTGCCCAAAGCCGGAGAAATCCGTGCCCGTGTCGCGCACCACCAATCCCGTCACACAGGCAGCACTGGTGGCGGTGAACAAGGCGTCCACCATTCCTGTGGGTTCACGATCCGGCGCGGTTGCGTTCGGCAGCAGCAACAAGAAGGTGCCAATGACGATTACCGTTGCGAACGAGCCTGCGAGGATCAGCTCCGGCCGCGTGCCTTTGCCAAAAAGCCGGGTCGTCGCCCGCAACCATTGAACACAAAGACTGAGGAGCAGAAACAACTTCACCAGATTGCACGTCAACTCACCGCGCGATTCCAGATGGAGAAAACCGGCCAGTCTTCCCACGGCAGCGGACGGCAACACCCAGGTCAACATCCCCAGCACAATGAATCCGCCCATCAACCAATACTCGACGCGCCGCGCACCGAACACCTGGGATCGCTTCCGCGCTGTTCGCCAGGCCAGCACAAGATCGGCGCAAAAGACCGCCGCCAGGAGGAAATTCAATCCATTCAGCCACTTGTCCGCGATGTCTCCGAAGGGAAAACCGTGATGGAGGATCAGCGAGAAGAACACCAGCCCGCCCGCCGTGCGCAGCCAGGCAACCGGCAAACCGTGAGGCGTGGGCGAGAAGCTTCGAAGTCCAGCCGGCAGCGACTGCTCTGAGTTTGGGTCTCTCACAGTCGCGATGAAACCCGACCTTGTGCGCAACGGGCGGTCAACGGCGCGAGCGCCGTTGCCGGACACGAGCAGGCCTTCAGGCTCTGCAAATGGCAAGGCATGGATTCAGCGATTGTTCCATGCGAGTTCCCGTCAATGAGTCCAGAATTCATCACCGGTGTTGATACTGAAGCGTAAACCACGAATTCGTCAAATGAACAATCTATGCAGTTTTTACTGCTGAAGTGGCAACGAGTCGAAGCGGCAGGATGCTAGTCCGATTTAACGGTAACAGGAATATCAGAACTGGCGCATGGTTCGGCTGTCGTCCTTAGAGCCTGTCTGAAAACCCCGGAGCGCGGCTGTGTCGTCCTCGACCAGCCGCAGCAGGCCTCGATTTTTCGGCGGGTTGAGGACCTTGTCATGTGCTGCGGCTGGTCTTCGACACAGCCGCGCTCCTTTTTCAGACAG
>JACZKP010000002.1 GCA_014860005.1 Verrucomicrobiota bacterium
AATGCCCGAAAAGCGCCCGAGGGTCCAGTGACAATTGTGTGACAAAACGTTGACGAATCGCTGACGCTCCCTCAACACACGCGCGTCCACCGCTCAACACTCCCCTCAGTCCTGCCACAGCATCACAATGAGAATTGCTGCCTTCACAGCGGGTTCGTTGGACAACCATTCAGGCGTTTGATAGCGTGCAAAGGATTTTATGAGTTTGGAAAACAAAGTAGCTGATCCGTCCGCACCCTCTGACTTTATCCGCGACATCGTCACCGAACACGTCGCGGCGCACAAGTATCCGCGCATTCACACCCGCTTCCCGCCCGAACCCAACGGCTATCTGCACATCGGTCATGCGAAAAGCATCTGCCTCAATTTCGGCATTGCACGCGAGTTCGGTGGGGTCTGTAATTTGCGGCTGGACGACACGAACCCGACGAAGGAGGAGGTTGAATACGTGGCTGCAATCCGCGAAGACGTCAACTGGCTCATCGCCGGTTGGGCGGACCACTGCCTGGGATTGAAGCCCGTCGGCAAGTCCCCTGAAGTCATTACCGACAACGGCAACCGGGACTTTTATCTGCCAGCAGTTACGAATCCCGAATCCAACGCCATCAAGCATGAACCCTTTTATGCCTCCGACTATTTCGACCAGCTTTACGATTACGCGGAGCAATTGATCGAGCAGGGCAAGGCCTACGTCTGCGATTTGTCGCCCGCCGACACGGAAACCTATCGCGGTGCACCAGACCGGCCCGGCAAAGATTCACCGTTCCGCAATCGCCCGGTTGAGGAAAGCCTCGCCTTGTTCCAGCGCATGAAGGCAGGCGAATTTCCCGACGGCACCCGCACGCTCCGCGCGAAGATTGACATGGCTTCGCCCAACATTTGGCTGCGCGACCCAGTGCTCTACCGCATCCGCCACGCCGAACATCATCACACCGGCGACAAATGGTGCATCTACCCGATGTACGATTTTGCGCATTGCCTGAGCGATTATATTGAAGGCATCACGCACAGCATCTGCACGCTGGAATTCGAGGTCCACCGCCCGCTTTACGATTGGATTCTTGAGAATCTCGCGCTGCCGCGTCCCCGGCCCCGCCAGTATGAGTTCGCCAAATTGATTCCCAGTTACATGATTGTTTCCAAGCGCAAGCTCATCTCCCTGGTGAACGACCGGATCGTCACCGGCTGGGATGATCCGCGCCTGCCAACCATCTCGGGGATTCGCCGCCGCGGCGTGACCGCGGAAGCTTTGCGCAACTTTGCCATCGGCGTCGGCGTGACCAAGTACATCAGCGTCACGGACATCGCGGTTTATGAACACGCCATTCGCGAAGACCTGAACCGGCGCGCCCTGCGCCGGCTCGCGGTGTTGCGGCCCCTTAAAGTCGTCATCACCAACTACCCTGAAGGGCAGACGGAGGAACTCGACGCGGTCAACAATCCCGAAGTCCCCGTTGCCGGCAAACGTAAAATGTCCTTCAGTCGTGAGCTCTACATCGAGCAGGATGACTTCATGGCAGAACCGCCGCCAAAATTCTTCCGGCTCAAACCCGGCGGCGAGGTGCGCCTCAAATACGCCTATATCATCAAATGCGACGAGGTGGTCAAGGACGCCTCTGGCAGACTGATTGAACTGCGCTGCACCGCCGACCTCGACAGCAAGGCTGGCGGCCCAACCGCCAACCGCAAGGTCAAAGGCACGATCCACTGGGTCAGCGCCCGGCATGGGATTGACGCGGAGGCGCGGCTTTACGACCGGCTCTTTACGGAAGCCGAACCGGACAAGGACGGGCGCGACTTCAAATCCGTGCTCAATCCCAAAAGTCTTGAAGTCGTCACGGCCAAATGCGAGCCAAGCCTCCGCGACGCCAAACCGGAACTGCGCTACCAGTTCGAGCGGCTTGCCTATTTCACGCTCGACCGGGACAGCACGCCCGCCAAACTGGTTTTCAACCGCACCATCACGTTGAAGGACACTTGGGCGAAAGAGTCCCGTAAGGGCTAACAGCCCGTCAAAAATGTAGGAGACGACGTCAGGAGTCTCTCGCAGGCCGCCTCGAAATCGCGAAAAAGCAGACTCGTTACCTCGTCCTACAAAGGAAGGAGTTCTTTGACGGGCGGCTAAGCACACAATGGTTTGGCTACGGCCCATTTAAGCGCCGGTTTGCGGCAAAGTACCCAGCGCCGACCTGGAAGATTGCGTCCCGCAACGACGTATCAATCGAACCTGCCGGCACTTGATCGAACAAGGCAGGTTGGAACTGCCCGCAATTTTCATCGTTACTGAGTCCGCCAACTCCACCGCGGCCGGTTGTGAGCAGTCGGTTAGAGTTTGACAGCCGCCCGGCAAGCTGCGAGAAGAACGGCCAATGAAATCATTCAATCTTACTTCTGCGACCGCATTATGTGCGGTTTTCATCCTGACCGGATGCTCTGATCCGGCGGACAAAGTCCACAAATCCTCCACGGCAGATCCGAAATCCGCGGATGCCGGTTCCGCCTCCACGGTCGCAAGCCGGGAATACGTCATTCGCGCCGAGTCCACGATCGGGTTTGTCGGCTCGAAAGTGACCGGCAGTCACGACGGCGGCTTCAAGAAATTTGCCGGCACGCTCAATGTGGCGGACGGAAAAATCGTCGGCACGCCGGAAGTCAAGATCGCCATGAATTCCACCTGGTCGGACAACGAGAAACTGACCGCCCACCTGAACAGTCCGGACTTCTTCGACGCGGCGAAGTTCCCGATAACAACCTTCAGCGTGACAAGCATTGCGCCAACCGACGGCAAACATCAGGTCACGGGCAATCTGAATCTGCATGGGGTCAGCAAGAGCATTTCGTTCCCGGCGGAAATCCAGATCACCGATGAAAAGGTTTCCCTGAATGCCGAGTTCGCGATCAATCGGAAGGATTTTGACATCAACTACCCCGGCCGCCCGAACGATCTTATTCGCGACAACGTCGTGCTCAAACTGGGCATCCAGGCCACGCCCGGCGCGCCGCGGCCTGAAGATCAACTCACGAATTGATCAAACGCAGTCCACAAAATCAGGACCCATTCAAGCACTCCTGCGGCGCGTCAATTCCTGAACTCGCGCGCCGTTGCATTTGGGGCTACTCAGGCTGATTCGCCGACAACGCGGATGAAGTGGTCTTGGTGCTTCCAAGCAATAATGGGAGTATCGCGCAAGCCTGCAACAGACACACCTCACGAATCCGAAACGTTAGCAACGTTTCCCTAGCATTGCGTCTCCAAACACAAGACCGGGCCGAAGCCCGGTCTTGCGTACTGTCATAGTTCTGGCTGCGGCCTATTCCAACTGATTGACGAGGCGGAAGAACTGCGGCCCGGCACCAATCGAATTGGTGTAAGGGCCGCTGGTGATGCCGGTCACATCGCTGTACGGGCCAGCCACGCTCGTCGCGCTCTGGAGTTGATAACTACCGTCCCAGTTGAGGATCACATTGTTACCCTCGCGAGCGATGGAGATATTGTTGGGCACCGGAGACACGGGCGTGAAGCCGGGCGGCCCAATCAGAATCTTGAACGAAATCGGTTCGTTCAAATCCACCTGGGGATTCCCCACCGGGGTTGCGCCGGCGGTTACCAGCCGCAGCCAGCGGTTGAGCGCCGGGGTGCTGAACTGCCACCGGACGCGCAAGGACTTGGTGCCGCTGAATGCCGCTGCCGTCGTCACTTGAGCGATGTTGGGTGCGCTCAGCAAATTGCCGGAAGTGGTCCCCGAGAAGCTGGGTGCCCGGAATCCGAAATCAACAGCGCCCGTCGCTGCCGCTTCAAAATCTTGAAAGACTCCGTTGGTCCCATTCGCGAGATCGTCAATGTAGATATCGAACGGCCCATTGTCGCCTTCGCAGGCAAACGCGATGCCGTCAATGCCTCCAAAATCTCCCGTCACTGTTCCTGGATTGGCAGCGGTACCATTCCAAGTGGCAACGCCATCAATGTCGCGGGTAAAGGTTACGGTCTGCCACTCGGTGCTGGGCTCCAGCATCACACCTTGCTCGGGACAGGAACCGGGCAGCAACGTAAAGCTCCCCATGTGGTGGATGATAGAGCCACTGCCGGCGGCCCCGACTGGTCCGGTTAGGGCTTGGTTCTCACGCATGCTCAAGGCGACGCGCACCTTCACGTTGGCCCCACCACCAACGATGGTGCCGGCCGCGGGAACGCAGCCAGGCTGCCCGTCCACCGTCTGAGTGGCCGCCACTTGTCCATCCTTGACCAAGCCTGAAACCGTCACCGTGTTGTTGCCCGCCGTAATATCAATGGTCTTCTGGCCAATCTGCACCATCCCGGAGCCCGAGTCCTGGTAAACAGTGATGGCGGTGGCATTGCTGCTGACGCCAGTTACAACGACGTTGTTTGAATTGGTGGACAACGGGCCGGTAACACCCACCACCGGGGTAAAGATGCAAGGTTCAACGAGTGTGAAACGCCAGCAGTCCACCAATAACCGGAGTTGCAGCCCGGCATTGACGAGTCCGCTCTGGTAGTTAAACCGGATGTAAGGCCGGGAGCTGTCCACCGCGTTGGTAATGTAGCCAATGAAAGTCCACTGGTTGGCGGGGTTGCCGAATGACCGCTGGAAGGCGGTGGTCTCCGACACGGAAAGCGTACCGTTTGTGCAGCTGACCGACATCACCACGTTGGTGGTCACGTTGGCCGCTGTGGAACTGTAATTGTGATGGATCTGGTACACCCCGCCAGGCGTACCCAAGTTTGGCACCACCGCCACACCAAGATTGGTGTCCGTCAGATCAACCGAAGACGAATAGTAACGTGCTCCACCAGTGGGCGGACGTCCGGGGGCCGATGCGATGGCGCTGGTGTCACCGAGACTGAGCAAAGTGATGTCGAATGGATCAACGCCGAAGTCGAAATAAGTGCCGTCAAAATTCGGGCCCGCGCCGGATGGCGATGTACGGGCGGTCACGTAAACAACTTCCGCGAGCAGTGGTCCTGCTGCGAATGAAAGCGACAGAAGCAGCATCACAAGCTTCCTTATGGAGGGTAATCGTCGAAGGTGAGGAATTGCTTTTTTGGTTTTCATGTTCATTCCAGAATGGGTTTGTCTGATGACGTAACTGGCAATACACTGTTGAGCCAAGTCGGCGCGCTGTCAATCCAAAGCTTGAAAAGCATGTGAACGAATCAATGCCTTGGGTTTCGACTCAGTCCTCCCAATAGTCCTGCCAACAAATGCAAAAGACCGGGCCGAAGCCCGGTCTTGCGTTTTAATCTGGGAGACTTATCAAGGTGTCCGCAGCCGGAAGTATCGGGCATTTCCAGGAGAAACCGCAGTAGAATAGGGACTCGAAGCGCCATTAACATCGGTGTAGGTGCCGTTTACGGCTGGGGATTCCTGGAGAACATAAGTTCCCTCCCAACTGAGGATCACGTTCGGGCTGGCCCATTCGATTTCGATGCGTCCCGGCGGCGGCGGCGTGTCGCTCACGGTCAGCACGGCGGGCGGGCTGAGGATGGTGCAGGTGGCGTCCGACACTTGCACGCTATACACACCGGCGTTTACCTGAGCCACGCTGGGGATGTTGTAGGTGCTGGCCATGGCACCAGGAATGTCGTTCCCATCCAGTTTCCACTGATAACTGTACGGCGGAGTGCCGTTGGCGGTCACGCTAAGCGTGCGCGGATTTCCCAGATAGGCAATCTGACTCACTGGCGCGCTGCTCAAGGTCAGCTTGCTGGTCGTTGAACCGACGGGCAGCACGAGCAAGCGGATCGAAATCGGCTGGCTCAGGTCCACCACGGGGAATGGTCGCACACTGCCGCTGGCCACGGCGCGTTGCCAGATCGTCGGCAAAGAATCGGACAACTGGAAGTAATAGCGGAGGCTCTTGGTGCCGGTGTCCGCATTGGCGGTTGTGACGACGGAAACATTGGGTTCGGCGAGCGGCGGTCCACCCAGAATGCCGGCGGCACTGGGGTTCCCGAAAATGACTGTGGGTTGGCCGTTGGTGTAGGACTCAAAACCTTCAATCAGGGTGTTGCCGTTCACCAGATTGTCTATGTAAATCTCAAACGGACCGGTGTCGGTGGTGTCTTCCACACAGAAGGCAATGCCAGCGAACGCCGCATAAGGATTGGCATCTGGTAGCGCGGGGGCGCCGCGGAACGTGAGTTGAGGATCACCAAGGAAACCCGGATTCACCGTCACCGTCTGCCAGCACTCACCAGGGGAGATCACAATCCCTCCCGCAGGCGCGGTGGCAAAGCCTCCGGTGAGGCCGGACGCAGGAACCCAATACTCGTTAGCCGTCCCGGCAGAGCTTGCGCCGATTGGGCCCGTGAGCGTCGGATCCTGATCCAAAATCAGGGAGACGCGAAGCATGGGATTGGCGCCGCCCCCCACGATTGGCCCGAAGCTCGCCGCATTGGGGGTGCATCCCTCTTGGCCAGCGACCGTCTGCGTAGCGACGATCTTGTCGCCTTTGACCAACGCCGTCGTCGTTACCTGATTCACTCCCTCAGTGATACCGGTGCTCAACTGGCCAATTTGAACGCCGTTTGCATATACCGTCACGGCGGTGGCAGCGGCACCCACACCTGCCACATTCACAACAGTTTGACCGGCGGCCAGCGGCCCATTCACCGGAGGCAGGGCCGGCGTGCTGGCGCAAGGATCATCCACTGCTTTGAACCGAAGTGGTGCCGGATACCAACGGCGGCTGAAGCCACTCCCGGGCTGATTGGTACCAAAAATCGTCGTCTCCGCGTACGTGAAAGTGATCTCTGGATCAACGACCCCAACATCGTTGGTAACGTAACAAAGCACGTTCCACGCGTTGAACGGTGCGGTAAAGACCGCCTTGTTGGTGGACAGCGTTCCGCCGACGACGCTGATGTCGGCCGTCACGTCGGCGGGCGCGGTTGTTGTGGGGATGGTCACTGACACTTCGTACACTCCGCCCGGATTACCCAAAGTAGGCTTCACCGTGATGGCGGGATAACCCGACGATCCAAAGCGCGTGCCCCAAGCCGGGACCGGGTCAATGCCCACAGTACTATTACCGGTGGAGGCAAAAAATGACCCAAAGGTGGCATCTTCCAGATAAGGGGGCCAGTTGTTGAGTACACCCGCAGCTTGATTGCAGGTGACGATGACCGTGTCGGCCACGGCGGACGCCATGGAGAGAACGCCCACCAACAGCGTCAATGCCAGTTGCCTGACGGTTGAGGCGACGGGGAGGTTGTTTGAGAGGTTCAATTTAATCAGTTTCATACCGGGCGGTGTTGATTGTTCAGAAACTTACACGTCCTTTCTGCCCCTGTGTTCAGGCGCTGTCAAACATTTTCCCGGTTTCGCTTTCAGTCCCTCGATCCGAACTCACCCGGCTCACTTGCTAAGTTCGCACACATCGGCGCGCGCAAATTTCAAACTTCCGGCAAACTCCTTGTTTAACAGAAATTCGAGCGTAGTGTGATACTGCCGACCGTGGAAGTGCCCACGGAATTCTGAGGGGCTTGTGATTTTGATCGCACAAACTCATCTCTCCGGAAACGATCCGGAGGCGCAGATCGCATTTCTGACCCTTGCGATACTGGCCGTCGCGGGTGGCGTGATCTCGATTCGCTGGGTGCGCGAAGCCATCGTCCCTCCTGAACCGTGGGACGCGGAGGTTGCCAAACAACTCGCCAAGGACGACGCCGTGCCGCTCTGCCACCGCTGCCTCACCCCGCATCATCCCATGTTGCATTTCTGTCCTGAATGCGGCGCCCCGGTGGGCGACTGCACCAACTGGATGCCGTTCCCTTACTTGTTTTCCATCGGGCACACATTACGGATTGGCACGAGCGGCGAGTATCGGCGTTCACCGCTGACCATCGCCTTCTTCTTCCTCTTGGGAATCGCGCAGTACGCACTCTTTGCGCCGGTGTATTGGATCATGCTGCTGCGCGGGTTGTCCGACCCGGCTAACTCCCAGCTTCCGCCAGGTGTGGACGAAACTCCTCCGGCCGAAGAATGAAGTTATTTCTTGGTCGCCACCATCCCCGCTGGCCAACTCCCACCGCCCTTTGCTACCCACACATTCCGTGCCCTATCGGCTGAAGCCTGAGACTTTGCCTTGCCCCACCGGCCAGGGAAGCCACATGCTGGGTTCGCTGTGAAAAATCATTCCGCCTTCAACTGGATTCAACAACCCGCATCCTCGGCTGGTCTTTGGCGTAAGGCCGCAACGTTCGCGCTAATGCTGGGGCTTGTGCCGACCGCGCTCGGTGCCGGCAATCCCCAGCCCATTGCACTTCACCCCGAGAACCCGCATTACTTTCTCTACCGCGGCAAGCCAACCGTCTTGATCACCTCCGCCGAGCATTACGGTGCCGTGCTCAATCTCGACTTCGATTACCGCAAGTATCTCGATACTCTGGCCAGGGATGGCTTGAACAACACCCGCACCTTTTCCGGCGCCTATGTCGAACCGCAAGGCGCGTTCAAGATCACCCGCAACACGCTTGCCCCGGCGAAGGACCGGTTTATCAGTCCCTGGGCGCGCGCGAAAGTTCCTGGCTATCCGAACGGCGGAAACAAGTTTGACCTTGTCCAATGGAACGATGATTACTTCAAACGCCTCAAGGATTTTGTGGCGCATGCGGGCAGATGCGGCGTTGTGGTTGAGTATGTGTTCTTCTGTCCGTTTTACGAGGAAAGCCAGTGGCAGCTCAGTCCGCAGAACGCGGCCAACAACATCAACGACCTCGGCGCAGTTTCGCGCACCAACGTGTACACGCTCGACAAGCACGGCGGTTTGCTCGCCATCCATGAGGCCCTGGTCCGCAAAGTGGTGGCCGAACTCAAGGACTTCGACAACCTCATGTATGAGATTTGTAACGAGCCTTACTTCGGCGGCGTCACCCTGGCATGGCAGCACCGCATCGCGGATGTCATCGTGGAGACGGAGAAGGATTTTCCGAACAAGCATCTCATCACGCAAAACATCGCCAACGGCAAGGCGAAGATCGAGAACCCGCACCCAGCGGTCTCGGTATTCAACTTCCATTACGCGCACCCGCCGGACGCGGTCGCGATGAATTATCAATTGAACAAGGCTATCGGCGACAATGAAACTGGCTTTCGCGGCACGAACGATTTGCCTTATCGCGTCGAAGCTTGGGAATTCATTCTCGCGGGCGGCGCGTTGTACAACAACCTGGATTACTCGTTCGTTGCCGGGCAGGAAGACGGCACGTTTGTTTATCCCGATACGCAACCGGGCGGCGGCAATCCGGGATTTCGCCGGCAGATGAAAATTCTCAAGGACTTTATCCACGATTTTGATTTCCTGCGGATGAAGCCGTCGAACTCCGCGCTCGAAATCGTCACGTTGGATGCGGGCACGTCAACCCGCGTGCTGGCTGAGTCTGGCAAAGCCTACGCCATCTACCTTGGCCCAAAGAATCCGCGCGAGGCGGTGAAGGAGAAAGTCCGGGAACGCAATGCCACCGTTGCGCTCGAGCTCCCGACCGGAACATATCGCAGCGAATGGATCAACACGTTAACCGGCAACATTGACCAACGGGAAACCCACCGCCACGCCGGAGGCCGGCTCCTCCTCAAATCTCCACCCTACCGCGAGGACATCGCCCTGAAATTGACGAGCAGTTGAGGACGCGCGCATCAGTCGTGGTTGGGAGCATCGCCACATCTCCGATGCTGCAGTCGTCCGGTAATCTATCGCTCATTCACCGGGCGTGCGCAGGCTGCCATTCAACGCCCGTACCGATGTCGCAGCCAGCGAACGGCCAGGATGAGCAGGACAATCACAACCAACCCGGCCACAAAACCCGCATAGTTTCGGTCCCACACTGAATCGCCCACAATGATGGCGCCGACCGCGTAGATCATGCTCAACGACCAACTCACGGTGAAATAAATCCCGAAGGGAATTCCGGACAGCACCATCAAGTAATGCTTGAGCGCCGGAGGCACGCCCGGCGGCAGTTTGATCAGCAACGCCACCCGCCAGAAACTCCGCGCCTTCACCTCGGGCAAGTCGTACCGGGTGCGGGCGAGCAGCTTTTCCAGCCAGCCGCGCAGATGGTTTTTTGCCAGCCAGTAGGAAAAGGTGAATTGCACTGCCAGCGCCAGTGCCGTTCCAATGATACTCACCGGCACACCAAACGCCGGTGCCGCCAGCAGGAAGAACGGCGTGGTGGGAAACCCCACGCAAGGTACAAACGCCAACGCCGCAAAGTAAGGCAACGGGCCGGCCTCTTTGATTCGTTTCAAAACATCAGTGAACGTAGCTCCCTGCGGCCAGAGCGCCGCCAGAATCGCCACAAACATCAGGACCACGGCCCACTTAAAGATCGCCCGGTCAGGCAGCCTGCGCTTGGCGGAAGCTTCGTGGGCGTCGCCCGAGGCTCCTTCTGCCGGTGTCGCTTGAGGGGCTTTGGCTTTTTGTGATTCTGTCTTCAAAGGGAAAAATGACTCATACTGATCGTTGTCCGAACTACGCCGCGCCCCCAAGCTTTACCGCTCGAACGGCAGTCGCAAGCCGAATCGTCCTCCACGCGCTATGGGCGGACTGCAACGAAGCTTTAGTCGTGAGCCTGACAAGCACCCCGCGTTTGACCGCGCCCCGGCTTTCCCGCACAATTCCCGCATGGCGAATTCCTTCGGTCATTTGTTCCGCATCACCACTTGGGGGGAATCCCACGGCGGCGGCGTGGGCGTCGTTGTGGACGGCTGCCCGCCGCGCCTGGCGCTTGCAGAAGCGGATATTCAGCCGGATCTCGACCGGCGCCGACCCGGGCAGTCGCGCATTGTTTCGCCCCGCAAGGAAAGCGACACGGTCCAGATTCTTTCGGGCACGTTCAACGGCAGGACGCTGGGCACCCCCATTTGCCTGTGGGTCAAGAATCAGGACGCGCGCCCGGAGGCTTACTCCGAAATGGAAAAGAAATTCCGGCCCTCGCACGCGGACTACACCTACTTTGCCAAGTTCGGCATTCGTGCCTGGCCGGGCGGCGGACGCACCAGCGCCCGGGAAACCATCGGACGCGTTGCGGCGGGGGCGATTGCCAAAAAGATTCTGCGCGAGCAATTCGGCGTGGAGACGCTGGCTTACGTGAAACAGGTCCAGCGGATCGTGGCGGACGTGAACCCCGAACAAGTCCGGTTCAACGACATTGAAGCCAGCATCGCGCGCTGTCCCGACACGGTGGCGGCGCAGAAAATGATCCGGCTCATCGAGAAGATGCGGCGCGCGGGCGACACCGTGGGCGGAATCGTCGAAGGCGTGGCGCGGGGCGTGCCGCCGGGTTGGGGCGAACCGGTGTTTGATCGTTTGGAGGCGGACCTCGGGAAGGCAATGCTCAGTCTGCCGGCATCCAAAGCCTTTGAAGTCGGCTCCGGTTTCGGCGGCATTCAGTTGACGGGCCGCGAACATAACGATCCCTTCCGCGCCCGCCGTGGCAAGGTTGTCACCACCACCAATTACTCTGGCGGAATTCAAGGCGGCATCTCCAATGGCCAGACGATCTTCTTCCGCGTCGCGTTCAAGCCGGTCGCTACCGTCATGCATCCTCAGGACACGGTGGATGAGAAGTTTCACAATACCACCATCACCGGCCGGGGCCGTCATGACCCCTGCGTGCTGCCGCGCGCGGTGCCGATGGTGGAGGCAATGACGGCGCTGGTGTTGGTGGATCACGCGCTGCGGCACAAGGCGCAGTGCCGGTAGAGCTACGGCCACGCGAGCGGCGGCAACGCCACGAAGTTCGTTTTGCGCGGAAGATTCTGCCATTTCGCTTCGAGCCGGGCGATGCGTTTGTCCAGCGCGGGGTGACTGCTGAATGCATTCGGCACAGCGCGGGCAAACGGTTGGCTGGCTTCGTAGGCTTTAAGCTTGAACAGCAGTTCGCTCAGGCCGCGCGGGTCCACATTGGCCGCGAGCAGAGATTTCCAAGCCACGTCGTCCGCCTCGGTTTCATATTCCTGCGAGAAGCTTTGTTGCACGAGCACGGCGGAGTTGTCGGCGAGCACGCCCAGCACACTGTTGTCGCCCCCCAGAAAAACGCCAAAAAGAAGCAACGGGCCAGCGGCTGAGATGATCTTGCGAAAGCCGTGTTGCTCGGTGACATGCGCCGTTTCATGCGCGATCACGCCAAGCAACTCCTCGGGCCGGTCCACGATTTCCAGCAGGCCGGTATGTACGATGATGTGACCGCCGGGCAGCGCCATGGCGTTGGGTTCGGGATGCTGGACGAGGTGGAAGGTGAATCTGGCCCGGCCGCCCGGCAGCACCCGCAACAACGGCGCGGCCGCCGCCGTCACGCGCGCCACCTGGTTGGAATCATCCACCAACGTGACTTCCTCCTGTAACGACTTCATCAGCGAATCACCCAGCTTCTGTTCCCACTCCGCCGGAATGTTGCGCACCATCGAGCGCACCATGAAGCCGGCAGCGAGCCACCCGAGACCGGCCGCCACGACGCAAACCGCGAGACAGGCCAGCGTGATTTTAAGCCGGCTGGAAAGTTCCCGGCGGGTGACGATCCGGCTGAGTTGGCTGCGCACATTCTCCGCGCTCGCCAGCGCCGGGCTGCCAAGAATCCCGCGATCGGGTGTGATGATCTTCCATTCGGGCTGCGCCGGGTCGTGGAAATAAACCCGCTCATCTTCGCCCTCCGGCAGTTCCACGTGCAGGCGCGGCAACGGGATGTCGAGCGTGACGTCGGCGGCACGAAAGTGAAAGCGCCAGCGATCTAGAAAGATGCGACCGACAATCATCTCCGAACCAAGGCTGGAGTTAAAAGCATGTGCTACGAAACCTGTGTGTGCCTCGTTCACGCCGAAGAAACTCCTATCAGAAGCCACTGCCAACGCCACGCAAATTCGCGCCCCTCAGCCGTTCCCATCTCTAAATCTCCATTAACTGACGTCGGTAGCCGCCGAGGTGAGGAGGCGAACTTTCTTGAGCCGCACCGCACCACACCGAGCGCATGGTCCGCGAATACACCGTGAAGTAATACCTGAAGAAATAACCGCGCGCAGATGCCAATTTTGTGGCTTCTTTCGCCACCCAACGTGCTGCCGCGCCTCTGGCCGGCAGAGCACACTTCCTTCTCCCAACTTGCTGCCACGCGTATTCGCCGGCAGAGCAAACCTCGCCAAGGTTGGCAGTTGTAGGGGATTCGTCCCTTGCTTTATCTTGCCGGAGCCATTCCAGTCTTGAGCCTTTCCATCGGCGTCAGCGTCACCGGCCCCAGCAATCCGGAATCGTAAAGCGGCCAGTTCGAGGCATCGAAGGGTCGGTAGTCCTGATTCACGAAATTGATGTCGTGGAAGTTTTTCCACGCTACACCGCGCCGGTCGAGGTCACGGATGCGGTTAGCCGACACATTGGTAACTTCCACTTCGAGCACGTTGTCCTTCGGTTTCAACTCATCCGCCACGACCTGAAACGGAGGGATGATCAATGTGCCGAGGTCCCGCCGATTCAATCGCACCCGCGCGCTCTGGCAGACCCGGCCCAGATCGAGCAGCCAACGGTCCGCTTTGATCGCCGGCGCATCAAAGGTAACGGTGTAGCGCGCCGTGCCCGCAAAACTTTGCACCTCGCCGCCTCCAAACTCGGTCCAGGAAACGAGGTTGGTGACCTGCCGATCCTGAGCGAGGTCAGGTCCGCCTTGGATAAACTTCACCTGCCACGGGCCGTTGATCGTCAGCGATTCGCCTGTGGCTTTTTGGTAAGGCCAACGCGAGGCTTCAGGCTGCGCTTGCGTGAACGTCCGCAAGATCAGCGATTCGCCCGGCTGTAATTGAAGGAAAACCTCCGGCTTGCCGCCAATGCTCCAACGCGTGGCCGCAACCCCGCTGCGACCCGTCCGCGGATCCATCAACACGATGGCGCGAGCCGGTGTCGCAATCCTCACCCACTCGGCCAGCGGTTCTTCACCGCGGTTGGCGATGAAATAGTGGCGGCCTTCCGGAAACGAGCGGCGCAAGTAATTCAAGCCCGCGTGGTCCACCATCGTCTCGCGTGCAATCCCGGCCTGTTCGAGCGCGGCTTCCAATTCCCCCACCAACACGCGTCCTTTGCCAATTCTGGTTTCCGCCGGCCGTGTCGCACCAGCACGCGGTGTATTCACCCGATCCAGCAAATCCTCGAATTTCGCCCGCCTTTTCTCCAGATCGCGCAGACCCGGAACATCCTTGGGCAGTTGCTTCTCGAAAATCACCGTGGCGCCGGAGCGCGCGAGGGCAAGAAGCTTTCCAAGCGTCTCCAATGGCAGCCGCTCGCAAACCGGCACCACCACCACCCGGTAATTGCCGCCGCGCGTCTTCAGGCGGTTGTTGACCGTCCGGGTCGCGGCCACTTGCCGGTCGGAAACATAGTCGAAGGAAAAGCCGCGATTCCATAATTGCTCCGCGGCACGGCCCAGGGGTTGCGCCTCGAACCATGTCCGCGCGTGAACCGTCAAATGCGGCAGCAGCGGACTCGGCCCGGCGTTATGCCAGAAGTCATGAATGGGCCAGTAGAGCAGGATGTCATTGTCCGGTTCGCCCGACTGGAGAATGGATTGACAGCGCGCGACGTAGGCGTTGAGCGCGGGCGCATCGTGCCAGATGGAGTTGCGCGGATTCATCTGGTAACTCGCATAAAACACCCAGCCCGGCCAACCGGCTTCCTGCGGCGAATAGCACGTTCCGTGATAGAACACGTGATTCACGCCGGACACAAACAAGTCGTCCAGCAGATACTTCATGTCGGCGAGCGTCTCGGTGAAATGCTCCTTGAGCCACGTGCCGGTTTCACATCCCACCAATCGCCGACCGGCGACATGCGCGGCGGACGAGGCGAACTTCGAGATCAGTTTGCTGCGGTCCAGCCGGAACATCTCCGTCTCTGGAATGTCCGCCAGCGCGTAAAGGTCCAGCAGATTGCCCGGGGAACCGTGCGCCTCGTTGCGCGTGAGAAAACCCCGACTATGCGACCAGTTCACCCACAGCGGCAGCGAGTCCTCAATCATGATGTCGGAAACGGTTTCGCGATAATCCGTCCGCACGCGGGCAGCCCGCTCGCTCGTATCTTTGCCAAACAACGCCGGCAGTTCCGCCTGCAACCGGTAGCCCCGCCGCTGATCGAATTGTTTGAAGAAATCCGGCGACCAATCGGATCGGTACTCGTAGGAGTCGTGATATTGCGCACGCGGCTTTGGGCCGCGATAGCGGGCGAAGGCGTCGGAGAACGGCACCAACCAACTGCTCACCGCCGGCGGATAAACCAGGTTCAGCATGTGTCCCTGTCCGCCGGGCGCGGCACGTTTCACCTTCTGGCCGGAGGGACGTTGCGTGATTGCGTAAACCGTCCAATCACCTTCCGGCGCGGTCCACTTTACCGAGCCGTCGGCTAGAATCTTGGCCGTGAGTTCAAGACTCTTTCCGTCAGAAGCAAATGCGACGAGCGCCTGTGTCGCGGCGCGGTCGAAGGTTGCTTCCAATTTGCCGCCGGCGGAAACGGTATGGGGCTTTACGACGACCGCTGCATTCGCTTCCGCATCACTAATGGCCGGCCCGCCGAAACACCAGCCCGTGCCCGTGGTCATGTCCACGCCCAGGTCCAACCGCTGCGCCTCGCTCACCGTGTGCCGCAGCATCTCCATCCAGTCCGGACTGAGAAAGTTGAGATAGCGATCTTCCCAGCCTTTCGCGCCGTAAATCGGAATGATATGAACGCCCCCGTAGCCGGCGTCGCGATAGCGCTCGAGTTCCCGCGTGAGGTTCGGTTTGTCCACGGCGCTGCCCATCCACCACCAGTAGGCCCAAGGGCGTTGCTCCCGCGTGATGGCCGGCCAGGCCAAGGCAGGCGGGTTGGTTTGCGACCCGACCGCGGAAGGCCAGGCTGCGCCCACCAACAGAAATGCCGTCAGTGCAACCAACACGCGTGGAGATTTCAAACAGTTCATATTGGTTGTGCGCGCGATTCCCCGCTGGACAATCCGAAACCCCAGATTTACTGTCGCCACGACTGCAAGTGACCCTTGAGCCGCTGTCGTCTTGGCTCCGTGAAAAGCGACAAAAACCGCGGTGACTTTTCAGAAATCATGGCGAAGCAAAGTGTTACCGAACTGGCATTTTCTGGCCACAGAAATATGACGACAAACTTCAATCAAAACTGTCGCTCACTTAACTGTTGGCTGTGAACATGCGAACGTCCCGGCGCATTCTCGTTTCCGTAGCGGCTGCAGGGCTCGCAGTCGCGGTGGTGTATGCGTTCCTCAAACCGACACTGGACCACGACCCACGTTCCAACATTGGCTATTTGGCTTGGAAGGCCGGACTTCATCGGTATTCACCTGCCTACGCCGGACTGATCATTCGCGATACAGCATTCAGCCAGAGCTTGGTCGGCGAGAGGCTTGAGGACGTTGTCGTCCGCTACCGGATCCAGGTTCACGAGGGGACGATGTTCCCGGCAACATCATACCGCGGGCGCTACCAAGAGCTGCTCAGAGAGCGCGAGCCGGAGGTTCGCTGTTACTGGTTTGACGACCGCGCCGAGGCGTTCGGATACTGCCTCTGGATTGAGAAGCAGCGCATCAAGAGACTGATGATTGTGAAGGGATGAAATCGACAGCCAACAAGACGCTGGACCGAATGACGAGGAGCGCGTTCAATCGCAAGTTCCAATACGATCATCCTTGGCGCGCTCCTCGTCATCGGTCAGTTCACCTCTGAGGTGAGGATTGGCAAGCGTGTGAGTCCTCCAGTATGTCGTGTGAGTTGCTCGCGCGGAGCGTCCTCTCCAATCGCTTGGTCGGCATCGCACGCCATGCGAGCGTTGACACTCCATGAAAGTCATCGAAGACAAAGTCACGCTGTACCCGCCTCACGCCATCTGCAAGGTGGACGTTCCGGTCATTTTGTCGTCGTTACCTCCGGCGTGGACCGAGGGCATCGAGACGGTCAGGCTATGCTCTTCCCAGCAGTGGCCGCTGCACCGCGCATTTTACAGCCGCTTCGATCATACGCTGACCATTTGCTCTCGTGGTCTCACCAAGCAGCAGACGATTCAAGCGACTCTCACGGAGTTGGCGGCACACGGACTCGGACTCAAGTTCCAACGCTGGCATCACCTGCCACAGCGAGAAGCAGCACGCGTCCGGCGAGTCATCGCCCCGCTGGTCGAGGAGATTGTCCCGCAGCTTTCACGGAAGAAGGTTTGGTTGGACAAATGACGATGCCTAACGAGCAGAGCGCTGCTAACTCACCACCGGCCAGCGGAACGCGGACGCCAGTTTGATGCGTTTGCCGGTAGCCTGAGATTTCCGGGCGGCGGTCATGATTTCCAGGACGTGCAATGCGTGTTCCGGCGTAGTCAACAATTCCCGCCCTGTGACCAGGCACTCCGCTGCCAGCGCCGCGCCTTGCTGCCATACGTAACCTTTGGCGTCCGTGGCGTGACGCTTGAGTCGCGGCTGCTCATGCGTGGCAAGGTCCACGCCCAAGGGTGCCCAGTCGTAGCCCACCAAACCCATGAAGCCGCGCGAACCGACCATCGTGATCGTGTGCCGCTGTTCCCCGCTGCCATCGTGACCGTGGGGATTGAAGTAGTTGAAACCGGATTGCGCGTGCGAGATCACCCCGTTGCCATGGTCGAGCAACACCATCGCGTTGTCTTCCTCGGTCACTTTGATTCTGCCCTTCTCCGTGATGTCCCGCTCCGGCGTGACGATGCTCAACATCGCGGTGACGTGTTTCGCCGGTCCGAGCAAACCTGTCAACGAAGTCAGGTTATAGACCATCAGGTCCGGCATGCTGCCCCCGCCCTTCTCATAAAAGAAGGACGACCAGTTCGGCCCTTCGTGACCGTAATCGGCGTGTGCGGCGGCGACTCGACCCAGTGCGCCCTGCGCGAGCATGCGCGCCATAAACGCGAATTGCGGACTTTGCACCGTGATCGGCGCGCCCCACAGGCGCAGTTGTTTCTGCCGGGCCACGCGCAGCAACTCCTGCCCGGCGCGCAGCGAATTGGCGATGGGTTTCTCGCTCCAGACATGCTTGCCCGCGGCGAGTGCCTGCCGGTTCAAACGTTCGTGTTCCTGCATGTCCGTCAGATTAACGAGGAACTCAAACGGCTCGCCCGCCAGCATGGCGTCAATGTGCGGATAATGATGCGCCACCTTGAAACGCTTCGCCTGCTGCCGCGCCCGCTCGGGCCGAATGTCGCACAAACTGACCAACTCGACATAGGGACATTCGGTCAACACCGGCAGATAAGAATGCGAAACGCTCCCGCACCCAATCACACCGGTGCGGATGCGGCGGGCACTTTGGGCGAACGCCGCCGCACCCGCAGTGATGACCGCGGCGCCGGCAAAAAGAGTCGTCTTGGTGAAATCACGGCGGGTTAGTTGCGTGGTGGTAGTCTTCATGGCCATCGCGTCTGATCCTGTCGCCGCCGACGGAAGTTGGCAACGGAGAAAGGAGCTTCAGCGTCTGACGGGTGTGACGCGATCCGGGTGATGGTGTTTACAGCCGATGAACTCGGAACACCGCCTCAGCCGGCAGCAGGGTGCAGAGAGATTCCTGCCGCCTGAAGGCGGCGTTCCGAGCCTCACCCGGGTCGTCATCGCACCCGGTCGTTTGCTGGCAGGCCAAAAGCAGGGTAAAAGCGATTGACGCTGGCGGCGGCGGTTTGTAGATTTCGCGTCCGTTTGGGTTCCAGAGTAGCTCAATGGTAGAGCACGCGGCTGTTAACCGTGTGGTTGTAGGTTCGAGTCCTACCTCTGGAGCCATGTTTATAGGCGAAAATGAGAGGTTTTCGGATGGCCGCACAGATTCCGCACAACTTTCAGGGGATGCCCCCCGCAAAGTGAAGTTCCCGCACACAGTCCGCTTCCGAAGCCACACCGCGAAGGTTTACGCCAAGTCGCCCAAGTATTTGTTCTATCGGATGGCCGTCAAAGTCGCGGGAGAAAAGCGCGTCCTGCAATCCTTTCAGAGCTTCGGGCAGGCGAAGGCCGCGGCAGAGAAGAAGCTCCGGGAAATCGCCAAGGGCAATAAATCTGCCGCCCTGAGTAGCACGGAAGCCACGGACGCCCTGACGATTCGGCAAGTCCTGCAAGACTTCTACCGTGACACCGGGCGCAAGGCATCGGCTCTGGAATGCGTCACTGGCTATCTGGCCACGCTCCGGGCACTGCCTGAGAATGTCGAACCGGCTGAGGCTTGCCGCGTTTATGCCCGCACGCTGGCGACAATCAAGGCGAAGTCATTGGCCGATGCCGTGACGGAATTCAACGCGCCCCGCCTGAAGAAGACGGTCGCGAAGGAAGGCAAGCGCCCGCAGATGTGTCCCAAGTATCAGGCCAACGTCGAAACGTGGCTGAATGACTTCGCCGCGAAACTCTCCGGGCACAATCTTGGGGACCTGACGCGCGAACATCTGGCCAAGTTCATGGCGAACTTCGATGACCTTGGCCCCAAGTCGCGCAACGACCGGCGCGGTGCCGTCCTGATGTTTTTCAGATGGTGTCAGCGGCAAGACTACCTGCCCGCCGATGGCCGCTTGCTTCAGTGCGACGCGCTCAAGAAAGAGACGCTGGACGATGCGCCAATCCGGTTCTACTCCCCGAAGGAACTGCGCACGCTGTTGGAAAATTCAACGGGCGCACTCCGGGCAGTGATTGCCTTGCAAGCTCTGGCCGGTCTGCGTTTGGAGGAATGCCTCCGGCTTGACTGGCGCGACGTGTTCACCATCCCGGGCAATGTCGAAGTCAGTTCCGCGAAGTCGAAAACCCGCAGCCGGCGCTTGGTGGAAATCGTTCCCGCGTTGGACGGATGGCTGAATGAGTTTCGCGACAACGAAGGCAAGGTGAGTCAGTGGCAGACGACAAACGGAGCGGTTCAGGCGTTCATGCAACTGCGCAGTGACCTTGGCATCCCATCCAAGAAAAACGGGCTACGTCATGGCTTCCTTTCCGCCCACTTCGCCCTTCATCAAAACGAAGGCGCGACCGCCGCGCAAGGTGGCACCTCGCCAACGATGCTGTTCAAGCACTACCGGGGGTTGATGACGAAACCGGAAGCGGAGCGTTGGTTCAACGTTCGCCCAGCGACTCCGGCGAACGTGTTGCCGATGCCGAACTTTGCGACCGCGAACGAACGATGAAGCGCCAGCGCATCAAGCCCATGAACACAATCGAATTGGCGGACGCGCTCAAGGACAAGTCCCCGGATGAAATCGCCGATGCTTTCCAGCGTTGGCTCGACAGACCGCTGCCACTGAATTTCATCCGGTTCAGTTATGAGGATAACGCGAAGCTGGCCAAGGGACTTTTTGGAACGTCCAGCGATGATTTCGACGCCTTCCTTCTCGTGATTCAATCGTTGAGAGACGGGGAAGCCTCGAAAGAGCTACGGGCTGCTTTGGACCGATTGCATGTTGCTATGTTGAATTCGCTGAAGGAGCGAGCCGCTGCCTGCAAGCCACGCGGACGGCAAGCCGGTTCACTTCCTCATTTTCTCGACGGGATAGGCAACAAGCCCGTCCAGCAATTGCTGACCTTGGCGGAACGCAAGTTCCCCAAGAGAGACCGCGCCAATCTTCTGCGCGGAATCCACCGCTGGCGGGCTGAACATTTCGGACAATAGGCCCCTGCCGTCACTCTGCATGGCTGCGTTTGCGTGCGAAGATTCGCGCGCATGAAGTCAAAGAAACGCAAAACCGATTCCGCCCCGGTTCCATCGCAAGAGGCGGCCCCAATCACTCCCGCGCCCGAAGTTGAGCCAGAGCAAGCGAGCGAAATCCTCACCCAGCGCGAACTGCTCCGGCGCCTGCCAGTGAGCCGGCGCACGATGAACAATTGGCGCGACCGGGGATTGATTCCAACTATTCAGCTTGGCGGCAAATTGCTTTTTCACTGGAAGTCGGTTCAAGCGGCTCTCCTACGTCACCAGCGCGGCGGAAACTGAAAAAACTTGTGCGGACGTTGTGCGGGTTCCATGGGGCCGGCGGATTCCCGCGCCAGCCAACGATTCTGGGTAGGCTCCAAGCCAAAACGAAGCCGCCGCGCTCCCGACGGAACTCGCGACGGCGAAACGATCAATCCGATGTACGCCAAAGTTTTCGCTCAGATTTTCGACTCGTCAATCGCTGAAGACTGGCAGGTTCGCCACGTCTTCACCGACCTCCTGACGCTTGCTGACGTGAACGGTGTTGTGGACATGACGCGCGAAGCGATTGCGCGACGAACGAACACACCTTTGGAGATTGTCGAACGCGGCATTGCCGAACTGGCGAAGCCAGACACCAAAAGCCGAAACGCCGCACACCAAGGCCGGCGCATTGTGCGCCTCGACAAGCATCGCGATTGGGGCTGGCTCATTGTCAACCACGCGCATTACCGCGCGGTCGCATCGGAAGACCAAAGGCGAGCCAAGACCGCAGAGCGCGTGCGCCGGTTCAAGGCAAAGCGCAAAGGTAACGCACCGGTAACGCTGGGTAACGCTGGTAACGCCAGTCAGAGTCAGAGTCAGAGTCAGATGCAGAAGTCAGAGTCAGAGTCAGGTGCAGAGACTTTGACTAAGACTGGTGCGGGCGCACCCTCTCAATCGTCTCGCCCTGACAGTGTGATGTTCGTGGTTGATGCCGCACTTCGGCAAGGTGGTTACAAAGCCGCTGACGTAGAAGGCTGGGTCATGTCAGTGGATTGGAGTCAACCATCGGCAAAGATTCTCGCCGACGCCGCCGCTGAATTTGAGGACCCATCACCGGTCAACCTCGCGCTGAGGTTTGTTCGGTTCAACAACTCGAAAGGCTGGAAGGTGAAGTCATGGAAAGCTGCGTTGAAGGGCTTCAATGAAGCGAGCGCAAACACCGGCGCCTCTGATGTGCCGATGGACTGGGTGCCGCGCATCGAATCAACGCCAGCGGACGGGGGTTTACGTGACTAGTCCAGTAAAACAACGCCCGCGCCGGACACAGGCGCAAATGGCCGACGTGCTGCAAGCGGTACGGACAATTCTCGACGGAGAGGAGGGTCAGATAACCATCCGGCATTTGTTTTAC
>JACZKP010000107.1 GCA_014860005.1 Verrucomicrobiota bacterium
CCGAAATTTCACGGTTGAGGCGGGGGCTGGAGCATAAAGCGTTGGTTTGCAGGACAACGATCCAAAAGGTCTCCACTACATTTTTGACTTCGTCTCTTTTTGTTTTGTGGTCTCAGGGACCTGTGGCTGGCGGATGCGCGGGGGCGGTTGGGCCGGCAACTCCCAGCCCAGTTTTTCCAAGATCAGCCGTTGTTCGGGTTCGGGCAGCGTGTAGCGTGGCAGCACCAGTTCGCGTCCGTCGGCCAGCGGCAGATGCACGTCGAGCATCAGGATGCCGGAGAGGGTTTCCAACACGGCCCGCGGCGTCAGTCCCGGCGCGTGGGCTGCCAGCCGTTTGCGCAACGTCACGCTCAGGCAGTACGCCAGAAAGCACACCAGGATGTGCGCCTCGATGCGCCGCTCGACATGGTGGCGGATCGGGCGCAGGTGCAGGTCGCTCTTGAGCGTTTTGAAGGCGGCCTCGATTTCGGTCAGTTGCATATACAACTCCCAAAGCGTGCCGGCTTGGTCGCCGGCCCGAAAGGCGCGCAGCAGGTAATGGCCGTCGCGTTCCTGCGCTTCTTTGAGTTTGTCTTTCAACAGCTCGAACTGGAAGGTGTCGCGGTTGACGGGCTGGCGCGCGGCGGGAAGGGTGACTTTTACAAAGCCCCAGGCTCGGCCGGCCTCTTTGTGGGCGGCGCCCAGTTTGTGCAGGAGCGTGTCGCGTTTCCACGGTCGCTGCCGGGTGCGGCGCAACGCGCGCAGGCCGCGCAGGAGCTTGGCCAGTTTGCGGCGGCGCATGGCGATTTCTTTGGCGCGCCGGCCCGTGCTCTTGGCCAGCACATAGACTTCGTCGCCTTGGGAGAGCAGTTTGACTTCGACGGTGGCGCGCAGTTTTTGCCAGGGGACTTTTTCAAACTCGTCTTTGAATTGATCCCAGCGGGCGCGCGGGGTGCCGACCAGATAGGAAACGGGCGGATCGCTTTGGCGCATGTCCTGGAGGGTTTCTTCGGTGGGAATGCCCCGGTCCATGATCCAAATGCGCTTGGCTTTGCCGTACTGCGCCTGGATTTTTTCCAGGAAGGCTTTGAGCGTGGTTTTGTCACTGGTGTTGCCGGGCATGATTTCATAGGCCAGCGGAAAACCTTCCGCGCTCAAGACCACGGCGATGACCACTTGCCGGCAGTCGGAGCGTTGGTCGCGACTGTAGCCGTGTCTGGCTTTGGGGGCCTGCTCCATGGCGCCCTCGAAATACGTGCTGGTCAGGTCGTAGAGCAGCAGGTCGTAGGTGGCCCCGAAGAGATCTTTCCAGCGCGCCTGCAAATGCGTGAAGAGTGCGGCGCGGTGCGCGTCAATGCGATCCAGGCATTCGTAGAGGCGGTTCTTGGCGGCCACGGCGAAATCTTCCTCGAGCAACTGATCCATCGCGCTGGAGAGAAACCAGCGGCGGTGCAAATGCCACTTGCTGCCCGGAGCAACCAGTTGGCGCACGGCCAGCAGTTCGAGCACCTTGAACCACGGCACCGCGGCCTTGCCCTCCGGCAGGCGTTGACCCCAGAAGGCGCCCAGATGCAGTTCATCCCAGAGCCGACAGGCCAGCCAGCAATCGCCGAAGACGCGTGGATGTTGCAACGTCAGTTCGGACAACTTGACTTGGAGGCCGTTGAGGACCTCGGGCGGGAGGTCGCGGTCTTGGGGAAAGAGACAGATTTGTTCGGTGAGTTGCGTGGCTTCGTCGAGGGCGTCGAGACTGTTGCGCCAAGCCGCTTGCTGCGGGTCATTGATCTCGCCCAGGTAAAGGACGGTGCGTTGCGTGGTGTGACCGGCGCGCAGGCGGCGATTCTCGACGACGCTCCAATAGCGATGCACCTTGCCGTCTTTTTTGCGAGTGTTGTAGCGCAAAAACATGTCGTTGGCCGGCAGTTTATCACTGCGGCAACGGGATGTGGAAGGGGGTAGGTCTCCACTTGCGAGATCTAAAAAAACGCGACTTGCTGTTCAGCGAGTTACGTCACAGCAGAAGCGAAAATAGGCCAAAACAGGCTCCCATCCATGAAATTTCGGTTAAGCCGGCTTGGAAGCCGGCGCTCCGGCACATCTTTGCCATCGCCAAACAGCTTGGTGATGTCCTCGATGTGTTCCGGGCTGAGTTCCTTGCGTATGCTGCCGAGACTTTTCCGCATCTTCTGCCAGAAGCTGGAGGCGTCAATGAGTTGAACCTTGCCCTTTCTTTGGTCGGGCTTGCGGTTGCTGACGATCCAGACGTAGGTGCTGATGCCGGTGTTGTAGAACATGTCTGTGGGCAGGCCGATGATGGCCTCGACGAGGTCGTTCTCCAGCACGTAACGGCGAATCTCGCTCTCGCCCGAACCCGCGTCGCCGGTGAACAGCGGCGAGCCATTGAGCACGATGCCGAATCGGCTGCCGCCATCCTTGGCGGGGCGCATCTTGGAAATGAGATGGAGCAGGAACAACAACGAGCCATCGCTCACACGCGGCAGGCCCGGCCCAAACCGGCCATTGAAACCTTGTTACTCGAATTCCTTGCGGATTTCGCGCTCGATCTTTTTCCACTCCACGCCGAACGGCGGATTGGACAGGCCGTAGTCGAAATGTTTCCCAAGCAGGCCGTCGGCGGAAAGGGTGTTACCGAAGATGATGTTGGCGATGTCCTGGCCCTTGATGAGCATGTCTGCCTTGCAGATGGCGTAGGACTCGGGATTTAGTTCCTGCCCATACATGACGAGGCGGGCATCGGGATTCAGGCTGCCGAGGTGTTCGCCCGCGACGCTCAACATGCCGCCGGTGCCGGCGGTGGGATCGTAGATGGAACGCACCACGCCGGGCTTGGTCAGCGCGTCGTCGTCCTCGATGAACAGGAGATTCACCATGAGCCGGATGGCGTCTCGCGGGGTGAAGTGTTCCCCAGCGGTTTCGTTGGAGAGTTCGGCGAATTTGCGGATGAGTTCCTCGAACACGGCGCCCATTTGCGAGTTACTCACCGCGTCGGGATGCAGATCAATGTTGGCGAACTTCTCGGTGACGAGATAAAGCAGGCCAGCCTTTTGCAGCCGGTCAATCTGGAGGTGAAACTCGAACCGCTAGAAGATGTCGCGCACGGCGGGCGAGAACGCCTGCATATAGGCGCGCAGGTTTTCGCCGATGTGATCCTGGTCGCCCATGAGCTTTTTTAGGTCGAGGGGCGAGGTGTTGTAGAAAAGCTGGCCGGATTTTTTGAGCAGGAACGGCTCGAGATTCAGCCTGGCCTGCTCGCGTTTGGTTTTTTCCGCAAGCACGGCGGCTTTCGTTTTTTCCAGCACGCAATCCAGCCGGCGCAGCACGGTGAACGGCAGGATGACTTTGCCGTACTCCGATTGCTTGTAATCGCCGCGCAGCAAATCGGCGACGGACCAAATAAAACTGGAGAGATTCGGGTCAGGCATGATGAATGGCGTGGGCGACGGAAAGTGTTCCGGCAACGACTTGCAGGCGAGCGGTGGCGTCAGATGGCAAGTGGTTGCGCATGAACAGTCCGGGCAGAATGCAGAATACACCGCCGCACTGCACGGATTAATTCACGCCGCGCACGCAACCGTCCCGCAGTGGGGCCGCAACGCGCCAGCAGCGAGGCTGCCGAAACGCAAGCTGGGTGCGGGTTCTGAAATGAACCGCGTATGATCCATGCCCCCATACGGCTCGCCCTACCCACGCAACCAATCCGGAGAAAATCGGCGACCGTGTACACATTGGATCCGTCTTTTGTTGGAGACGCATTTGGCAAGTGTTCGGAGCCGGGGTTGGATCGGCTTTGTTTAGTGACGTGGTTCTGATACCAGGGTTAATAATCTTGACCTCCCGGCAACTGCCCACTTTACTTGCGGGCGTTAGGCACAATTCATGTTTGCGCAGATTAAAAGCCTGTTTTCCAACGACATTGGGATAGATCTCGGGACGGCCAACTCCCTCGTTTATGTGCGGGATCGGGGCATCGTTCTTCGGGAACCATCGGTCGTGGCCATTCAGGCGGGAACCACCAACGTCCTGGCGGTCGGTGATGAAGCCAAACGAATGCTGGGCCGCACGCCCGGCAATATCGTGGCCATTCGCCCCATGAAGGACGGCGTCATTGCCGACTTCGAGATCACCGAGGCGATGCTCCGCCACTTCATCCAAAAGGTACACCATCGCAAACTGATTGCACCGCGCGTCGTCGTCGCGGTGCCATCGGGCATTACGGAGGTGGAAAAGCGGGCGGTGAAAGACTCCGCCACGCACGCCGGGGCACGGGAGGTTTACCTGATTGAACAGCCGATGGCCTCGGCCATCGGGGTGGGATTGCCGGTGCATGAGCCGGCGGGCAACATGATCGTGGACATCGGCGGCGGGACTTGCGAAATCGCAATCATCTCGCTCGCCGGTATCGTCTTCAGCCGCAGCCTGCGGGTGGGCGGGGACGAATTCGACGAGACGATCGTGGCGCACATGAAACGGGCCTACAACTTGATGATCGGCGAACGCACCGCGGAAGAGATCAAAATACGTATTGGCTCTGCCTTTCCGCTGGAGCAGGAATTAACGATGGAAGTCAAGGGACGCGATTTAAGCTCCGGTCTGCCGAAAACGCTGACCATTCGCTCGGAGGAAATTCGCGAGGCCTTGCAGGAACCGCTTTCCAGCATCTTGGAATCCGTCCGTCTGACCCTCGAACGCACCCCGCCGGAATTGTCCGCCGATCTGGTAGATCGCGGCATTGTGATGGCGGGCGGCGGCGCGTTGTTGCGCGGCATAGACCGCATGGTGGCCGAAGAAACCGGCCTCCCGGTCCATATCGCGGACGACCCGTTGAGCGCCGTGGCGGAAGGCACCGGTCGGGTGCTGCAAGAGCTTCAGTTCCTCAAGCGCGTCTCCACCAACTCGAAGTAATTCCTGCCTGTGTTCGCCCTGCGACAGAACCGGACATGACTCCGGTTCAGCGACGCGCGAATAGATGTTAAGACGGCCGCATTACATTGCCGTGGGCCTCGTGGCCCTGTTGACCTTGCTGGTTTTGAACCTGCCAGGCCAGACAACCGCCCGCCTCAAACTCGCCATTGGCAGTCTTTTCCTGCCGTTGTTCGGGCTGGCCAGCGGCACCCAGCAAGTGGCCGGACAGGCCGGAAACGCCATTCTGCCCCGGGGCGAATTGCTGCGCCTCAACGAATCCCTGCATCGTGAGAATCTGGCGCTGCGACTCCAGGTGGCGCAGGCGGAAGAGATGCAAAGGGAAAACAGCCGGCTGCGCGAGCTGCTTGAATGGCGGGTGCAATCCAAACGGAAGGTCAAGCTCGCCAACGTCGTGTTGCGGGATCCCGCCAACTGGTGGCGCACGGTGCAGATTGACCTCGGCAGCCGCAACGGCTTGAGCAACAATCTGCCGGTCTTGAGCGCCGAAGGCTTTCTGGTTGGTCGCGTCTCCAGTACCAGCCTCACCCGGGCACAGGTCTTGTTGCTGGGCGACCCCAACTGCAAAGTGGCCTCGCTGGTGGACAACGAATCGCGCGAGGCCGGCGTGGTCGGAGCGGGTGGTCCGTTCGACAGTTCGCTGGTCGAAATGAAGTGTTACCTCTCGCGCACCTCCAATTTGAAACCAGGACAGCGCGTCCTGACCAGTGGCGATGGCGGATTATTCCCCAAGGGAATCCCCATCGGCACCATTACCGATGCCCGGCTGGTCGAATCCGGGCTGTACACCGTGGCGCAAGTCAAGCTGGCGGCCAATCTCGCCAGCCTGGAGGAAGTCTGGGTGCAGTTCCCATGAGTGCGCTGCCTCACACCCTGCTATTTGGGGCCGCCTTTCTGGCGGTGTTCTGGGAGGCGGCTTTTCCGTTCATTCGCGTTCTGTTTGGCGCGCAAATCAGCCTGCTGCCGCCGTTGATGGTTTATGCCGCGTTGAGCATGGGGCTGAGCACCGTGGCGGTGCTGGCGGTGGTGAGCGGGGTACTGTTTGATTCACTGTCGGCAAATCCGCTGGGCATCAGCATCCTGCCCTTGTTCGCGATTGGCCTGCTGATCTACGCGCGCCGGGACCTGATCCTTCGCGACCAACCCTTCGCGCAGTTTGTGCTTGGTCTGGTCGCCAGTGCGGCCACGCCGGGTCTGATCGTGGTGTTGCTGTTGACTGCGGGCCAGACCCCGCTGCTGGGCTGGGGCTCGCTGTGGCAATGGCTGGTCATGAGTGTGGGCGGCGCGACTGCCACCCCCATCCTGTTTGCGCTGTTTGGCTGGGCGAACCGCGTCCTGGGCTACCGCCGCGTGATCGAAAACAGTTTCCGTCCGGATCGGGAAATCCGGCGAGGAAAATGAAAACCGACGCCGTAAAGAATTGGAATGAAGAAGGTTTGAACCAGGGCGCGGGCGCGGCCTGGATTCGCGCCATTGCACCTTCATTAATTTGCTCCGCCATTTGCTAATGCTTGTTTACGACCAACTGAGAAAGAACGACTCGCAGCTCCGGTTGTTGGCGCTGGTCATTCTGCTCGCACTGGTCGTGCTTTTCCTCGGGGTTTGGTGGGTGCAAATCGTCAGTGCGCGACATTACCAGGCATCGCTCGAAACCCAGTCGTTCCGCAGCGTGCGCCTGCCCGCCATGCGGGGAAAAATCCTGGACCGGCAGGGCCGCGTGCTGGCGGAAAACCGGCCGAACTGCAGCATCAGTCTTTACTTCGAGGATTTGCGCCCGGCGTTTGACGCCGCCGCCAGCGCGGAAATCCGTCGCGTGCGAGCCGGACGCGCCGCACTGATGGCCGGAAAGGAAGAATCCCTCGGCCGCAAACTCACCAAACAGGAACGTCGCCCTTACACGCTGAGTTTTGGCGAAAGAACCATGTTACGCACGAACGCGTTTTACGCCGTGGCCAGTAATATCGTTGCCCGGGTTGGCGCGGGACTGCAGCAGCCGTTGACGCTTGATCGCGAAAGCTTTCATCGCCATCACCGCACCCGTCTGGCCCTGCCCTTTCCCGTCGTGACCAATCTCACGGTAACCCAGATTGCCCGATTCGAGGAACAACTCAGTGGCACGCTCGGCACGGACCTGGAGGTTCAATCCACGCGCATTTACCCGCACGGAACCACCGCTTCCCATGTCCTTGGCTATGTGCGCCGGGATGATGATTCGACGGAAGGCGAGCAGGCTTTCTTCTCGTATCGGCTGCCCGATTATCGCGGTGTGGTGGGCATCGAGGGCCATTTTGACGAACAACTACGCGGCTTGGCCGGAGGAAAATCCGTGCTCGTAAACAATCTCGGCTATCGCCAGTCCGAAACCGTCTGGGCCACTCCGGAGCCGGGCCGCAACGTGGTGCTCACGCTGGATTTGGAGATACAGCGCGCGGCGGAACGCGCCTTGCGCGACCGACTGGGTTCCCACGTCCGTGGCGCGGTTGTGGTCCTGGAGGTTCACAGCGGCGATATTCTCGCGCTGGTATCGGCACCCGCCTCGGACCCGAATTTCTTTATTACCGGCTTTCCGGCCGAAGAGTTTTCGCGCTGGCAGGACGAAAGGTTCGGGATGCAGAGGAATCGCGCAACGCAGGAGATTTACCAGCCCGGCTCCATCTTCAAACCCATCATTGGCCTCGCCGCACTCGAAGCAGGACTGAGTCCGCACGAAAAATACCGTGTTGAACCGGATCCACAGAATCCAAACCGCGGCGCCATTTTTATTGGGCGGGACAAAGTCAGGGATACCGCACCCCCGGGTGACTATGATTTTCGGCGTGCTATTGTGAAATCCAGCAACAGCTATTTCATTTCGAATGGATTGCGTTTTGGAACGGAGCCAATCGCAGAACTGGCCCGGCGGTTGCATCTGGGCGAGCGCTTCGGACTCCCCACGATGCAGGAATCCGCCGGTTCTTTCCCCAGCTCAAGGCGCTTGCGCACCAAATGGCATCACGGGGACACGGCAAATCTTTGCCTCGGCCAGGGGCCAATAGATGTCACGCCGCTCCAGATGGCGGTGATGACTGCGGCTTTTGCCAACGGTGGAAAAGTACTGTGGCCCCGGCTGGTCCAGCGCGTCGAGTCACACGACCCGATGTCGTTAACCCCGCCCCAACAGTTTCCTGCCGGCCGGGTGCGCAATCAACTGGGCGTGGACCAGCGTCACTTGGACACCTTGCGCGATGCGATGCTGGCGGATACTGAAGATCCCGAAGGCACGGCTTACGCCGCGTTTCGTGATTTCCGCCGACGTCCGGGACAGCCCGCGCCGCTGCGGGTATGCGGCAAGACAGGAACCGCGCAAAAGAAGGACGCCAATGGCCGCCTGCTGGATTACATCACCTGGTTTGCCTCCTTCGCGCCTTATGAGCAGCCGCGTTATGCCGTGGTGGTAATGGTCGAGAGCGGCAACTCCGGTGGCGGCACGTGCGCTCCCGTGGCGCGCGACCTCTATGCCGCCATCCAGAAGATCGAGTTGGCGGCGGCGGAAAGAACGGTGGCACGAACCCCATGAATAACCATCAACTAGACGGCCTGTTGGAGCATTGGAGTATTGAAGAGATGCCCTGCTCGCGCGGCCGGAGGTGCTTCGGCACGGCGGAGCTCCGTCACGCCATCGCTCCATTTGCCCCTCACTCCACTTCGTTCGCCCATGTTTGACGCCACCCTCAGCGATCGTCAGGGACGGCTCGACCGGCTGCAAATCGCAGCCTTGGTTGGACTGATGTTGGTGAGCGTGGCGTTTGTGTACAGCGCCACCATGGCGAATGATTCCGCCCGTGAACTGGCGTGGTACAACCAAACCTGGGTACGCCAGGCCGTCTGGTTCGCCGTGGGCATGGCGGCAGTGGTAGGCGTCTGCCTGGTTGAGTATCACACGCTCGCCCGGTGGTCGTTTGTGGCCTATTGGCTCACGCTCGTGGCGCTCGTGGCGGTGCTCATTCCCGGAATTGGCACCACCCGGGGTTGGGGGGCCATGCGGTGGATTGATTTGGGGCCGCTGGGTCAGTTTCAACCGTCGGAATTCGCCAAGCTCGGCGTCATTCTGGCGTTGGCGCACTTTCTCAGCCGACCGGTGGATGAACTGCGATTCCCCGCCAACTTCTGGAAGGGCATTGGCCTGATCATGCTGCCGTTCGTACTCATCATGAAGGAACCCGACCTGGGCTCGGCCATCGTGCTGCTGCCCACCGGCTTGGTGATGATGTTTGTGGCTGGCACTCCCCGCCGATACCTGCTGCGGTTGGTGGGGGGCGTGGGAATTTTGGCGGCGTTGTTTTTGGTGGACATTCTATTCGCGCCACCCGGTTGGTGGCAGATCAAGTTGGAGGACTATCAGCGCCACCGGCTGATGACCTATTTTGGACGCGATTTTAGTCCGCCCGACGCCACGCCGGAACAACGCCGCCGCGCCAAGGAGCTGGAGGACGCCAAGTCCTATCAGATCCGGCAGGCGCTGATTTCCGTGGGGTCCGGGGGATTGTGGGGCAAAGGTTGGTGCCAGGGCACCCAGAATTCCCTGGGATTTCTGCCGCGGGGAGCGGCACACAACGATTTCATCTTCTCCGTGATTGCCGAGGAGAAGGGATTCGTGGGCAGTGTGACGGTGCTCACACTGTATGCGGTGATTCTCTTCACGGGATTGAGGATCGCCGGCCAGGCGCGCGACCGCCTGGGCAAACTGCTGGCTGTGGGAGTCGTCACGCTCCTGTTCAGCCACGTCTTCATTAACATTGGCATGAACATTCGTCTCATGCCCGTGACGGGCGTGCCACTGCCGCTGCTTTCGTACGGCGGGTCTTCAGTGCTCGGCTCGTTGATCGCCATGGGCATGCTTCAGAACGTGTACATCTATCGAAAAGGATACTAGGATATGAGCGAGAGAAATTTTTCGCGCCGACGCCGCGGCATGCGGTTCCGCCCCAGCGGCGGCTTGGGTCGGAGTCAGCAAAAGCCCGACCGCGAGGCCACCCAGGCCCGGGCGGAAGTGCTCGGGGAAACCTCCGGCGGCCCGGAGCGGCTCTTCGAGCCCCGGCACCTGAATGAAATCGAACGCGCCGAGAACATCGCCGCCGGACTGCCGCCTGCCGGCCCGCCCGCCGAGACAGCTCCGTCGCCAAAAGTGGAGAAGAAGCAGTTCCGCGAGCCGGACCTGCAAAAACCCGCGCCGCCGGAGGAGGAGAAACCCTACCAACCAGTCACGGTAAAGGAACAACCCCGGGGCATCGTCGAAACCCTCAAGGTGGCCGCGACCAATCTGGTCAAGCGGGTGCAGCGGTTGATCCGCCCGGTGAAGAAGATTCACAAGGAAGTCATCATCAACACCGAGACGCTGGAAACGCGCGTGGCGGTGCTCGAAGACGGCAAGCTCGAGGAATTCAACATCGAACGCACCACCGAGGAACGCCTCGTTGGCAGTATTTTCAAAGGTCGGGTCCGCAATCTCGAGGACGGCCTCAAGGCCGCGTTTGTGGACATCGGTTTCGAGAAAAACGCCTTCCTGCATTACTGGGACATCGTTCCCAACCAGTTCGACAGCGGCGTGGAAATCGTGGAACGACCAAATCGCAAACGCGATAAACCCCGCATCACCCAAAAGGACATCCCCCGGCTCTACCCACCCGGCACGGATATCATCGTTCAGGTCACCAAAGGCCCCATCGGCACCAAGGGACCGCGCATCACCACCAATCTGGTGCTGCCCGGCCGTTACCTCGTGCTGCTGCCCAATTCGGATCAGAGTGGCATCTCGCGCAAAATTGAGAACCAGCAGGAACGCCAGCGCCTCAAAAAAGTCCTGCGCGAACTCACCATCCCGGACGGCATGGGCGTCATCATGCGCACCGCCGGCGAAGGTCAGCAAAAACGTTACTTCGTTCGCGACCTTGCATTGCTGCTCGAGGAATGGCGTGGTATTCAGGAACGGATCAAGTCCCAGCCCCCGGCCACCTGTGTGTTCCAGGAGCCCGATTTGATCGAACGCACCGTGCGGGATTTTCTGACGGAAGACGTGGAGCGCATCGTCGTGGACAGCCCCAAGGCTTACGAACGGATGCGCGACATGATCACGAAGATTTCGCGACGTTCGGCCTCCAAGGTCAAAAGTTACGCCGAGGCGCAACCGATCTTCGACCGGTTTGGCATCAGCAAACAACTGGAGAACGCCTTCTCCCGCCAGGTCCATTTGAAGAGCGGCGGCTACATCGTGGTGGACGAAACCGAGGCGCTGGTGGCCATTGATGTCAACACCGGACGTCACAAAGGCAGCCGCGATCAGGAATCCACCATCCTCAAGGTCAACCAAGAGGCGGCAGACGAAATCTGCCGGCAACTCCGCCTGCGCAACATGGGTGGCTTGATCGTGCTCGACTTCATTGACATGAAAGGCCGGCGCGATCAGCAAAGTGTTTATCAGCGCATGAAGGAGGGCTTGCGGCGCGACAAAGCCAAGACGCACATCCTGCCTATCTCGCCGCTTGGGCTCATGGAGATGACGCGCCAGCGCCATACCGAGAGCGTGCGCTCCGCCGTTTATGATGATTGCCCGTATTGCAAAGGGCGCGGCAAGGTCAAGAGTGTCCTCACCATGAGCGTGGAAATCCAACGCAAGCTGCAGGAAATCCTCAAGAAACGCTCACGCGACGAGTCGGATTTCCAGTTGCGCATCGTGGTTCACCCCACCGTGCTCGAACGCCTGCGCACCGAGGACGAGAAGCACCTGATCGAAATGGAGAAGCGCTACTTCGGCAAGCTCTCCTTTCGGGCCGACCCCGGCATGCATGCCGAACAGTTCAAAATTCAGAATGTGTCCACCAACGAGGAACTCGCCAGCGTGGGTTCCTGATCACCGTTTCCAACCACCAACGCCTCGGCCCACAGCCGGGGCGTTCTGGTTTTGGTTCAAGGAAATGACCAATGGGCCGAGTCCTGATCCGGCCCTTATCCCCTGCCCTGTTTTTCGGACTGCAGTTGCAGCTAGATTGAGTGTCTGCCTAAACCTCTGCGTAAACCGGGTTGCGCCAAAGCTCCTATTTGGTAGACAATCTGGTCATGGCTGCAGGACGACCACCGGGAATTCTTTGGTTCCTCTTTCTATGGGTCTGCTGGCTTCCACTCCCTTCCTTCACTGCCGTGGCAACGAACCGTCCTCATATGCAGCCGGCGAATGTTCCTCGTCTATACCTCAAGGAGCACGGATTGCCGGGAAATGAGATTCAGTGTCTGCTTCAAACGAGCGACGGTTATCTTTGGGTAGGCACGCGGAGCGGACTTGCACGCTTCGACGGCCTGAGGTTCATGGTGTTCAACTGCGCCAACACGCCGTTGATGGATGAAGAGGACTGCCGCTCGTTGGTGGAGGATGACCAGGGTAATCTGTGGCTTGCGACCCGCTGGAAACTATTCCGCCTCGACAGCCGGGGTTTGCGAGAGATGGGCCGGCTCAATGGATTATGCGGTGGTGATGGATACCGTCCTTACTCCGGCCAGCGCGGGGAGTTGTGGTTCGCTTCCCACCGTTGGCTCACTGCTTTCACCAAGGACCGCATGACTTGCTACGGTGAGTCCGACGGACTGATGGGCGACATCTTTTCACTGGCGCAGGACCACCATGGAGTGCTATGGGTCGGGCAAGGAAAAGCGCTCCAGTGGTTCGATCCTGACACAGCGGCTTTCTCCACGAACTTCATACCGTCGTTGTTGGAACGCACCGTGGTTAACGTGTTGCAGCGTGATGCCGAGGGCCGGATGTGGGCAGCTTTCGAGGAAACGGAAATTCGTCCCGGAGCTGACGCACCGGTCAGCCGCCACTGGGTACATTGGTTTGCCGAGGGCGAATGGCAAAGTTGCCCCGGAAACCCGCACCGCAACGATGGTCGGCCTTTCTTTATTCTGGCGGACCCTGACGGGAGCGTGTGGATGCCCGGAGGCCGGGGCAAGATACTCCGGATTAATGAAGGCAACCTCGAAAGCTTCACCCTCGCCGGCGAAGGGGAGCATTCATGGGCACAATGCGCGATGCGAGACCGCGAGGGCCAGCTTTGGATCGGCACTGAATCCGCCGGCTTGCAGAGATGGTCGCCTCGCAAACTGGAAACTTACGCGGCGCGCGATGGTTTGCCGAACGAGAACTCATGGACGATTTGTGAAGGACGCGATGGCAGCCTGTGGATCGGAACAGATGGCGGTGTCAGCCGACTTCGGAATGGAGAATTCGTTAACTTTAGTGAACCGGAAGGGCTGTTGAGAAAGGAGGTGCGATCGGTTGTTGAGGATGGCGCGGGTATCATTTGGGCCGGCACCATGAGCGGATTGTATTTCTTCCGCAATGGAAAGTTCTCTCAATACGAGTTTCCCGGCGAATGGTTCGAGGGAAAAATCCGCGCCATGCTGCCGACGCGCGACGGTGCGCTCTGGGTCGCCGCCGCCACCGGGCTGAACCGTCTGGAAAATGGCGCGCGAACCAAGCTCACCACCGCCGATGGTCTGGCCAACCACGACGTCCGCGCGTTGTTACAGGATTCGACTGGCCGGCTCTGGATCGGCAGCCATGGTGGCGGCCTGCAATCCTACCACGAAGGCCGGTTCACGTCGTATCATACGAACCACGGTCTTTCGAGTGGCTTGGTCTGGGCGCTCCACGAAGACGCCGAAGGCGCGTTGTGGATTGGAACGGCGTCCGGCTTGAACCGGTTGCGGGATGGCAAGTTCACGGTTTTCGGGACCGCTCACGGTTTGCCCGACAACCTCGTCAACTTCATCCTTGAGGATGATTTTGGCCAACTCTGGATCAGCCACGACCGTGGCATCTATCGTGTGCGCCGTTCGGCGTTGAACGAACTAGCTGACGGGCGAGCCAACCGCGTCCAATGCGTCAGCTACCACGAATCAGACGGTTTGCCCAGCCAGGAAACCAACGGCCAGAAGAGTTACCCCGCCGGCTGCAAGACGCGCGATGGCCGGCTCTGGTTTCCCACCACGCGCGGCGTGGTGGTTTTCGATCCCAAGCTCCACAAGGAAGAGTTGTCGCCGCCAAAGCCGGTGATCGAACAGGTCCGCGCCACGGGTAACTTGGTGTACAACATCAACCCGCACGACCCATTCTCCACCGAACGAGAAAAGGCAGCGGCGAAGCGCACCGGTATCTTCCAATTACCCGCCGGCAGCGGGCGCGTGCTGGAATTCAACTACACCGCGAACACTTTCGTCAGTGCCGAGAAGACGCGCTTCCGGTACCGGATGCTGGGCTTGGACGAAAAATGGATTGAGGCCGGCGAAAGGCGGGAGGCAATCTTCACCAATTTGAAACCGGGGAAGTATCGCTTTGAGGTTACGGCTGGCAACCACCATGACCTATGGGACAACCCCGGTGCCGCGTTCCCCTTTCACATTGCGCCGTTCATGCATCAGACGTGGTGGTTTTACGGACTCTGCGGGGGTGTATCCGCAGCCTTGGTCTGTGGCTTTATCGTCTGGCGCACCCGCGAACTGCGGAGGATTCACCGGTTGGAACAGCATTCGGCGATTACCGCCGAACGGTCGCGCATCGCGAAGGATCTTCACGACGGGTTGGGCGCCGACCTGACGCGGCTGACGATGCTGGCGGATTTAGCCAGCGGCGAGTCCGGCAGCGGAGGGGGCGAACACTTGCGCAAACTCTCGCAATCCTCACGCGAAGCGGCCCGCGAGTTGAAGGAATTGATCTGGATCGCCAGCCCCGCCAATGTTTCCCTCGACGGACTCGTTTCGCGCATCTGCCAAAGCGCGCAGGATTTCCTGCACGATGCCCGGATTCAGTGCAGGCTCGACATTGCACCGTGCCTCCCAGAACAGCCGGTTTCCCTGGAGCAACGGCGCAATCTCTTGCTTGTCGCACGCGAAGCGCTAAACAATGTGGTCAAACATGCCGGGGCCACCGAGGTGTGCATTCGCGCCACGGTCAACGATGGGACGCTGTCGCTGGTGATTGAGGATAACGGACATGGCTTTAATGTGGGGAAGAACCGGCACGGCCTCGGCCTGGAGAGCATGAGAAAGCGGATTGAAAACCTGGGCGGTTTGTTCACCCTCGAAAGCCGGGTAGGCGCGGGTACGAAGATTTCGATCGGACTAACCATGACACGGCTCACATGAAATCGCGAAGCATTACAACGGAGCGCCCGAGCGGAGGAGCACGGCCAGCCTTGTCTGCGTGTTCGAAGGCACACGTGAGAAACGCACGGACTAGGCGGTTCGCGCTCCCTGGATTGTGGTATTGCCGCCGTCCGTCTCTGCGTATCAATTGCGGTTCGTGTCATCCCTGGTCACCAACTGAACAATCCACTGTAAAATGATCCGCCGCTCCACTGACATCAAGGTCGTCACCATTGAGGACGATGACGAGTTTCGAGGGTATCTGGCCGCACTGATCAGTGGGGCGGATGGATTCCACTGCGTCGGTGCCTATCGCAGTGTCGAGACGGCCCTAAAGCACCTCCCAGTGGAACAACCGGAGGTCCTGCTGCTGGACTTGGAGTTGCCAGGCAGGCAAGGGTTGGAGGTGATTTCCGAAATTGTGACCCGCTGGCCAAAAATGGCCGTATTGGTCCTCACAGTCCACGACGATTGCGCCCGGCTGTTTGAAGCGTTGGAGGCAGGGGCCATTGGTTATCTGGTCAAACCGGTTGCTCCAATCCGACTCCTGGAGGCGATCACCGAGGCGCGGACTGGAGGTTCGCCGATGTCCAGCCAGATTGCCCGGCTGGTGGTCCGGCGTTTCCAGGAGCAGGGCCGTTTACGAACCAAGCTCGAAGCCCTTACCCTTCGCGAAACAGAAATTCTGGATCACATTGCGCGGGGACTGGACACCAAGGAAATCGCCAGTCTGCTTGGCATCAGCGGTCGGACCATCGGCAGCCACCTGCGAAACATCTACGACAAACTCCACGTCCATTCCCGTGCTGCCGCTGTGGCAAGGTTTCTTCAGGCCGGGCCGTAGCTGAGATCATTGGCACAGTGATTCCTGGATTTCCTGAATCTTCTGCTCGCTGAAGGCGGCGGGTGCTGCACCGAGGTCGTCCCAAATTCCGAACCTGCAACATGCGTCAAACGACGCACACACGATGAAATCCAAGCAGGAGTACAACGGGAATTGCGCATGTTGACGGGTATCTATGCAGACTGGAGGACTGCAGAATCTTACCCGTAACTCGTTGTTATGAAAACATGCCAGTCCCTCCACTCCCAGACAGCCGCAATATCCGGTCAGCACACCTCCATCAATCGGTTTAAGCAAATATTATGGTTCTGCCTTGTAGCCGGTGTTGGCTTGAATTCGACCGCCCAGACACCGGTCTGCGGTACCATCACCACAGCCACTTGGACGCCTGCGCGAAATCCGTACATCATTGGTTGCGACTCCACAGTTCCATCCGGCCAGACGTTGACAATTCAGCCAGGTGTCACAGTCTGGATGGGATCGAATGTTGCGCTGACGGTTAATGGAGCAATTCAGTCCGTCGGAACTCCGGGAGCGAGAATCAGCTTCCAGCAACCCACCGGAGCCACTTATCAATGGAACCGGATTCATCTTAATTACAGTGGCGCCACCAACCGTTTCAAATACTGCGACTTTCAAAACGCTGACATCGCGATCAGCATGCGAGTCTATGGAGGTGAATTCACAATGATTGCAAAGATCTACAACAGCACGTTCATCAACTGTACGTCGGCGGGGATTTACGGTGAATCACGTGGCCTACGTGCGGTTGAACCTGTAGGGAATTCCTACCTGAAGCCATTCATCAAGAATTGCCTCTTTCAGGATTCAAGGGATGGCTGCGTATTTCTGATATGGGGGCAAAGCCAGTCCATAGTATCCAACTATCGCAGCGGCTTTGCGCATCCGGTAATCGCTGCAAACGTGTTCAGTAACTTGACCGGGTCGGCATTGTCACTGTCAGTAGCTAATTTTGCGGGCGGTGGGCAACCTGTCTTTGCTAACAATACGTTGATCAACTGCCACACGGGCGTTGAAGGCTTGGATCCGTGGAACGCCATTATTCAGAATAACATCTTCGTGGGTTGCACCAATGCGGTGAAGAAAACCGGCTCGCTTTCACTGACGACGAGTTACAACGCATTTCACGAAAACGCCGCCAATTTTGGCGGTTACCCGCCGAACTACGGTGCGCCGATCATTCCGAACCGTAACGGCACGATGGCCGACCTGTTCTTCAACATCTTTGAGAATCCCCAATTTGTTGGTGCGAATGATCTGCGTCTCGCAACCGGCTCTCCCTGTATAGATGCGGGTACTTCGGGTTGGGAATTCACAGATATGTGTTTCCCGCCCGGGCAGGGAACCGCTTTTCCCGATTTGGGCGCTTATGGCGGTCCGGATGCATGCAATTGGTTGGAGGTCGTTCCGCTCGCTTCCACCACCCCATGGATGAGCGTCACCAACAACACCGCCTACCTGAATTGGGACGCCATTCCCCGTTCGTCGTACCGGATTGAGTACCTCACCAACGCCATGGACACTCAATGGAAGAATCTGGTGGACCTGATTCCGCTCGAGAAAAGGAATTCCCGAAACGTGACCGCTACGAACAGCGAGCGGTATTTCCGCATTCAGAGCCTGGGGAGAACCCCGGGCAGTTAGCCCACGTTCTTCTCGAATACTCCCACGCTGTTCTTGCGCGCCATTGAGCAGTAAGGCTGCAAGACCAAGAGGGGCACAGACGCTGCGAACCCCTCCGGTAGTGTTGGCCTGCTGATCCAAAAACAAAAAGCGCCCCATGCTTGCAGCACGGGGCGCTTGATTCAGACAAATCCGTCTCAATTCACCCGCTTGAGCGTCACGAGCCAGGCGGTTTTGTGCGGGGCATTGCCGCCGAGCACCAACATTTCGCCTTTGGGCAGGGATTGGGTGCGTTTCAATACCGCTTCACCTTTGCCGAAAAGGGAGACTTCCACCTTGTCGCCGCCTACCGCCTTGACCTCCAGCGCACACTTGTCACTCAACGCCACCTTGTTGCCGCCCTGTGTTGCCACTGTCAGCGGCTTGCGGTTCACTTCGAAGTAGCTCTTCCATTTCAGCGGCAGTTCATCAAGCTTCTTGCGGATTTCGGCCTCCACTTTCTTGTGCTTGGGATTCGGGGATTTCTCGTCGTTGGTGGCCCAGATAAGCTGGGTCTCGAACTTCAACTCGGAGGCTTGAACCCGCCAACCGGTGACCAGCATCAATGTCAGCACAAGCACGATCCCGCCAAACGGGAACGCGGGTGTGAAGGAGTGTTTCATTTGCACGCGAGTGTAGTGGCTCAATTGAAATCCGCAAAGTCGTTTTCCGCGGGGAAGGTTACCCACACCAGCGTCATGCCCGCCGAATAATCCTGGTAGGTAAACGCTTCAGAATCGGTCAGGGCCATTTCCATTTCCGACGCCGCATACGTCCCAACCGGGCTGAGTTGCTGGGTGACCAGGACCACGGCCACCAGTAATCCCGCCAGTGCGCCGGCCGGAATGAGCAGCCGGCGCAGGGTCACGAAAAAGGAGGCGGGCGTTTGGGTGGGTTCCGCTTTCTCCAAGCGCCGGATATCACGTTCGATCTTGGACCAGTAGAACTCACGGATTTCCGGTAATTTGAGGTCCGGCTCATGTCCCGCCAGTGCGGTCTGCGTATTCTTCAGTTCCGTGAGCAGGGCACGGGCGTCCGCGTCGCGGGCCACATACTCCGCCATCTCACTCGCTTCGCCGGCCGGTAGTTCGCCGTCCAGATACGCCTGCAGTTTGAATTCCAATTCCTGTTTCATTTCACCCATCTCCATTCACTCCGACTTTTTTAAATCTGCCAGCAACACCGCCATCTTGCGGCGCGCGTAAAACAACCGTGACATCACCGTGCCAATCGAACATTCCATCGCTTTGGCAATTTCTTTGTATTCCATGTGTTCAAACTCATGCAACACGAGCGCCGTGCGGTGCGCGTAAGAAAGCTGGCTCAAAGCCTGATCAATCCGTTGCCGCAATTCTGCGCGTTCCAACCCCTCGGTCGGGTTCACCGTCACCACCGGCATTTGCCGTTCCACCCCGCCGGATTCCTCGTCCATCGCTTCGATGGATTCGGTGCGTTGTCGTTTGTGCCGGCGCAACTGGTCCAGGCACAGGTTGATGACGATCCGCGTCATCCAAGTGCCGAAGCTCGATTCACCCTGAAACTGCTTCAGCCGTTGCCAGGCCTTGACCCAGGCTTCCTGGGAAAGATCCAATGCCTCTTCCTCGTTCCGCATCATGCTGTAGGCCCGTGCGTAAATCTTGTCCCGATGGCGGGCCACCAGTTCCTCGAAGGCGACCATGTCACCCGCCTTCGCGGCCGTCACCAACGACTTGTCGTCGGCAGAGGAAAAGCTTTTTTCACTCATCGGTTCGACGGGGTGGAATCATCTGCTATTCAAGGCCCTCTAAAGTTTTCCCTTGGTGGAAGGCAGGCGTCCGGCAATGCGCGGATCCCGCTGGCAGGCAACATCCACCGCCTTCGCAAAGGCCTTGAACAGCGCCTCCACAATGTGATGCGGCTCGTCGCCGTAAAGCAGTTCCAGATGAAGATTGCAGCGGGCTTCGTTGGCGAAGCCTTGGAAAAACTCCCGCGCCAGTCCAAACCGGAAGGCGCTCGACATGTCTTGCGTCCGTTCTGTCCGGCTCAGCTTCCGGTAAGCCTGGTCGCTCAGACCGCGCCAGACCAGATAGGGTCGCCCGCTGAAATCAATCACGCACCGTGCCAGACATTCGTCCATGGGGACGTATGCCTCGCCGGTAAATGGGTTGCGCGGATGAAAGCCCGTGCCGTACCGGCGGATGCCGCGTTTGTCGCCCAACGTCTGTGCGAACGCGTGCCCCAGCGCAATACCGCAATCTTCGACGGTGTGATGCGCATCCACTTCCAAGTCACCGGTGCAACGCAACGTCAGGTCCACAACGGCGTGTTTCGCGAACAACACCAGCATGTGATCAAAGAACGGGACGCCGGTCTTGACCGATCCCCTGCCCTGCCCATCAAGTTTAAGCTTGATGGCGACACGGGTTTCTTTGGTCGTCCGCTTCACTTGAGCCTGCCGGAGTTTCATTCACGCCAATAAACCAGACTCCGGGCCGGAGAGAAACATCAATTTCCATGCGGTCAATTGCGCCCAGCCGCCTCGGACCGGATTTCATCAATCTGCTTTTGTAGGGAATCCGGACTCGGCGAATGGGCTTTCGCCAACGTCAGCCACTGGATTGCCTTCTCCGGATTGCCGGCCTCCTGCTCCAGCTTGCCTAGGCGAACGGTGATACCCAGGAAGCTTTGTCGGTCGGGCTCCTCTTTGTTGCCTTCATTCTGCTGCCATAAACGGTAGGCGTGCTGCAGGAGATTGCGGGCGCGCGGAATGTCCTTGTGAGATTCGAAATAAAGGCGGCCCAGCTCGAAATAGAGTTCGTGGGACTGCGGATTGGCCTTCAGCCCCTCGCGCAGGAATCGTTCAGCCTGGTCGGAGCGCTTTTGATCCACCCGCAACCAGTACGCGCCCACCGCATAAGTTTCCACGCGTTGCGGGTCCAATTCGGCTGCGAGTTTCAACCAAGGCAGAATCTCCCGCGCCTTGCCCCCCTCCAGATGCTTGTGCTCCGTAACGATGAAGTTCCTCCCAAAGCGCTCGATCCAATCCTGCGGTTGGCCCATGAAGGTCGTGTCGCATTTGTGGCCCTCAGGAAGGCTTTCCTCGCCGTGTTCATGCGAATGCTCGTGATCATGGTCATGCTCACAGTCTTCCGTATGCACGTGCGCCTCCGCCGTTTCTGCAGCGGCTTTTTCTCTTTGCTCGGCGGCAGCCGCCTGGTCGAAAATGGACGGATAGAAACCGCTGTGGAGATACACGTCGGCCTTGACGGCGAGATGGTTGGCGAACATGCGCCGGCCTTCGCCCAGCATGACCTCAAGTGCGTTGCCAGAATACCGCTCACCCTCGCGCGTGACGCGCGGATCCACCCAGGCGCTCAAGCTGAACGCCAGCACCAGCAAGACGATTAGTAGCAAGGCGGATCGTGTCATCGTGAATGTCGGGTTAAACGTGTGAATGGCATCAATCCAAACGTCACCAAGTCAGGACGAAAACCGGCCCGTTCGGCGTTTGCGCCGAAAACCCAAAGCTTGCTGCAGTTCACGGCACGGTATGGATGGAAGTTGGAGTTCATCCTACGGAGAGACTTTTGCGCTGAAAAGCCAACCACGCCGCAATCAGGAACGCAAACATGTAGGCCAGCCAATAGCCTGTCGCTCCGGCCATCACGCTCCAACTGATCAGCGGCTGTTCAAAGAGCAGGAGGTCGCGGTAGTTGAAGGCCCATTCCAGGTGGGGAATGCAGAAATAAAGCAGCGTGAGCAGAGTTTGCGCCGGTTCAGTCAAACGCAGCGCCACTTTATGCAGGTGTTGTCCCACCATCAGTATTCCGCCTACCGCGATGAACGAAATGGTGATGTTCACCGATGGCGCGCTGAAAACGACTGATCCCAGCATGGCCATCGCCACCACCACCCCCAGCGTCATCCAATGCAGCCAGGCCGCTTGAAAGTACTGCGCCAGCGGCCACGAGTGATCCCGCGAGGCCGTCACCGCGCCGAAGAACAGATAAAAAGTTATCACGGCCACGCCCACCGCCAGCCAACTCCCCAGGAACTTGCCCACCACCACCTGCCAGCGCGTGACGGGTTTCGCCAGCAACGGGAAGATGGTCCGGCTTTCCCGCTCGGCTGGAATCTGGCGGGCGGCGGTCGTCAGTGCAATCACCAGCGTCGCCAGCCAGATTAACGCCAGGCACAGTTCCTTCAGATAACCACTGATGCGCTTGTCCTCAAAAAACGTCGTGCTGCCGGCCAGCAACGTCAGCAATGCCGTCAGCACAAAGAGCACGTAGAAATCCTTCCGGCGATACAGGTCTTTAATAACCACGCCCGCGAGGGCAAAAATCGTGTTCATGGCAGTGCGTTGACTTCGTAACCCACAATCTTCAGAAAAATCTTCTCAAGATCGCAGTTGTGTTGTTGAACGAGATCACTCACGCGACCTTGCACCATTAGCTCACCCTCCCGCACGATGGCCACGCGATCGCAGACCGTTTCCACCTCGCCCAATTCGTGCGAGGAGAAGAACACCGTCTTACCCTCGTGCTTCAGGCGCTGGATGATCTCCCGCACTTTCATGCGGCCCAGCGGATCCAATCCGCTCGTGGGTTCATCCAGAATCAACAGGTCAGGATTATTAATCAGCGCCTGGGCCAGCCCCACGCGTTGCTGCATACCCTTGGAATAGGTTTTGATCTGGCGTTTGCCCGCGTGTTCGAGTTCCACCAGTTTAAGCAGGCCGGCGATTCGTTTATCCGCCTCCGCCCTGTTCAGCCCAAAGATGCGCGCGTAGAAACGCAACAATTCCTCAGCCGTCAGAAACTTGTAGTAGTAGGTGTTCTCCGGCAGATAGCCGATTCGCTGTCGGGCAATGGGCTGGCGCACGTCAATGCCAAACAAACTCGCCGACCCACTGCTGGGCGGCACGAACCCGAGCAACACGTTCATCGTGGTGGTCTTGCCCGCGCCGTTTGGTCCCAGAAAGCCAAACACCTCGCCCGCGCTGACCTCCAGGTCAAGTCCCGCCAACGCCACCTTTGTGCCGTTACGCGATTCCCGATTCGGGTATTCGACCCGCAGCTTCTCGGTTTTAACGATCACGCTCATGGTCCGCCTAACTGATTGTTCCACACATACCTTGCGCATATAGCAAATCGCCCGCCAACGTCAACTCTGCGGATCATTCTCCGCAACGTTATCCCAAGCTGGAAGGGACGGCGATCCGACGGAAGAAATGCCTATTCTTTAGCCTGCCTACCACGGCCCTGCGCGGCGGGAAAAGCACCACCACAAGTTACGGCGTCCCCATCCAGCGCGATAACGCGAGAACGTGCTCAGATATGTTGGCACAAATCACTTACTCCTTGGCTTGCTGCGAGAAGGGCACGGCGTTGGCGTCGCCCTGAATCTCAAGGCGGCGCAGCAGCACCGCCTTTCCGTTCCGCGTCGTTGCCTTGAGTTTACGGTTCATCTTAGAATGCCCTCGCACTTGAACATGTCCACCCATACCAAACGCAGCCTCCGGGTCGCCGCCGTCCAGTTTGAAAGCAAACCGGCGGACAAGGACGCCAACTTTGAAAAGATCGAGCACTTCGTCGAGCTGGCCGCGGCGCAAGGTGTGCGGCTGATTGTCTTTCCCGAGTGTTGCGTCACCGGCTATTGGTTCATCCGAAATCTTCCGGTCTCGGAACTGGCTGCCCTCGCGGAACCGATTCCAGATGGACGGAGCACGCGGCGATTGATGGCGCTGGCGCGGAGGCATGACATTTCAATCGGAGCAGGATTCGTTGAGGATGGCGGCGGCGGTGTGTTCCACAATAGTTACGTGGTCGCGCTGCCGGACGGCACCGTTCATCGGCACCGCAAGCTGCACGCCTTCGAGCACACAGCCATTGCCAGCGGAACGGACTTCACCGTTTTCGATTTGCCCGACGGTTTTCGCGCGGGCGTGTTGATCTGCTATGACTGCAATCTGGTTGAGAATGTCCGCATCACGGCACTGCAAGGGGCTGAGATTCTGATTGCGCCGCATCAGACCGGCGCCGTACGCAGCAAGAATCCGCATCTGATGGGCTTGATTGACCGCCGGCTGTGGGACAATCGCCACGCCAATCCGGCTGCGATTGAAGCAGAACTTCGTGGCGAGAAAGGCCGTGGCTGGCTGATGCGCTGGCTGCCCAGCCGCGCCCATGACAACGGACTGTTTCTCGTTTTCAGCAACGGCGTCGGTGTGGATGACGATGAAATCCGCACGGGCAACGCGATGATCCTCGATCCCTACGGTCGCATTCTCGCCGAAACCTGGAAGGCTGATGACGCGATGGTGGTGGCCGATTTTGACTCCAGCCTGCTGGCCAACGCCACCGGCCGCCTGTGGATGCGCGCCCGTCGCCCCGACCTTTATTCGCCGCTCACGGTCGCGACCGGTTTGGAATGCGACACCCGCAAGTTAAAGTTTGAGGAGTAAAGTTCGCGGACGCTGCCAGTCCGCGCTTGCCTAATATCTTCAGCGCCTTACGATTCCCGCCAATCTGCATGGCAAAGGGCAATTCACAGAAGAAATTATACGCCAAAGACTCCGGCCTTAATTTCGAGCAACAACTCTGGGCCGCCGCCGACAAGATGCGCGGGCACATGGACGCTTCGGAATACAAGCACGTCTGCCTCGGCCTCATCTTCCTCAAATACATCTCCGACGCCTTCGAGGAAAAGCGCGAGCAACTGCTGTTCGGTTTCTCCGATCCCAAGAGCGAATGGTTCATCAAGGACGAACCGGGCCGCGCCGATGCCGCCGAAAATCGCGATGAATATCTCGCCGCGAATGTCTTCTGGCTGCCGCCCGAAGCCCGCTGGCACACCATCAACGCCAAAGCCAAGTCGCCGGAGATCGGCAAGGTCATTGACGAGGCAATGATTGCCATCGAAAGGGAAAACCCAACTCTTAAGGGTGTTCTTCCGCGCGATTACGCCCGGCCCAGCCTCGACAAAGTCCGGCTCGGCGGACTCGTGGACATCATCAGCAACATCGGCTTCAACGAATCGGCGGCGAAATCCAAGGACGTGCTCGGGCGCGTCTATGAATACTTTCTCGGAAAATTCGCCAGCGCGGAAGGCAAGGGCGGCGGCGAGTTCTACACCCCGCAATGCGTCGTGCAGGTGCTCGTCGCCATGCTTGAACCCTACAAAGGCCGCGTGTTCGATCCGTGCTGCGGTTCAGGCGGCATGTTCGTGTCC
>JACZKP010000108.1 GCA_014860005.1 Verrucomicrobiota bacterium
GCCCCGCGCCCCGTCGCGCATTCCAACCTCACATGCCAAACACAACTGATTGGAAATCTGCGCTACCGCCGGGCAAGACTGAGGCATTACGCGTCAGGAAAAATCACTCTTGACGGATTCCGGTAAGTTCCGTTAGCGTCGCTCTGTGTCCCAACAAGTACCAGAAGCAACAACAACCTCGAGGCTTCTTATGAATAACCCAAGCAACCCCAACTACTGTCAAGTTACACTCCGACAAACCCCAAAACGCTCGATAGCCTGCAAACTCACCGGTTCAGCGGTGCTGCTTTCCATGCTGGCGTGGCAACCCATTGCCACCGCACAAGGAATCGTCAATGACAACTTCGATTCCTATTCCAGCGCCGCAGACATGACCGCTGCGGGATGGATTCTATCCTCGCTTAATCCCGGCTTGGTTACCACAACGTTTCCTGCGGTGGGAACTGGCAAGGGCCTGCGTCTCGAAGCCATTCCCAACGCGCCTGCCAGTGCCCCGGCGGTGCAAATGTGGTATCGAACGAATGATTACACGGACTTCTATGTGGCCGTGGACATTGTTGACTGGCCCGGCACCGACAAGAATCAAGCAATGGTGTTGTTCGCGCGGATGACTGATGCAGGTGCAGGTGGCATCGTGACTGGAAACCTGAACCCGGCAGCCGCGCAAGGAATGATCTGTAACTACGATGCATCTCAGTATGGCGAAAACCCAACTGATCGGCGCCAAGGACAATTGCAGATCAACCGGGTCGGCGCAGGTTTCAATACGAGCGGAGGCACGAAAGCCGTGGCGGAAATCACCTTCGTTCCAGGCAGGTCTTATCGGTTGGTCTTCAAGGGAGTAGGCACACTCTACACGGCTCAGGCTTACGACATGCACGACCTTACGACTCCGCTGGTCACGCTACAGGCCGATGTACCTGATGACTCACCCACCTTCAACGGCGCCTGCGGCATTCTCGGATTCAGCCGCCAAGGGGTAACCGGAACGGTGGATGCGACTTATGACAACTACTATTCCGGCCCCACAGACCCGAATCCCGCCACCCCGCCGGCGCTGGCGCATTCCATTCCCGGCACCCCGGTGGTGGACACCCGCATTCCTGCCGCCCGTTGGGAGAATTTCCATAACCCCGCCTCTGGAATCAGCTTCACCGCCAAGACCTACACTTCGGATGTGATCAATGCCGGAGCCACGAAACTTTTTCTCAATGGCGTGGATGTCTCCAGTCAGTTGGTGCTTTCCGCCAACGGCAGCTCAATTACGGGCAGCCTGCCGGGCAGTGCGTTGAAATCCAATACGGTCTATGCCGCGCGGATTGAAGTCACGGATGTCGCCGGGACCAAGTCCTCGGTGAACACCTTCTGGTTCGACACCTTCACGGAGGCCTACCTTGCGGTCGCACCCGTCAAGACCATTGAGGCGGAAGATTATAACTACGAAGGTGGCAAGTATCAACTGGACCCCATTCCGGTGTCCGGGATTGACACAAATGGCAGCCCAATCAATGGAAACTATGTGGGATATTTGGATATGCCAGGCCTGACGGCCTCAGTTGAGCTTCCTGAGAATTTTGTGGACTACAGGGACAACCGAGGGACTGCACCCGAGTCGCTTTGGAACGGGTTTCGCTTCCTAGACGCCGTCGGCACGGTGAACGACAATAAGTATGTTGAGGATATGAGCCGTTCAGAAAACGCCCAGATCGCCTTCTTCAAGCAGCGGCAGAAATACGCGGAAGTCGGTGTGCTGGAGTACGTGGTGGCCCGGACTGAACCAGGGGAATGGCTCAATTACACGAGGGCGTTTGCGGAGGGGAATTACCATGTTTACCTCCGCGTGGGCTCCTTCGGTGCGACCGAGGTGCAGTTGGATCAAGTTACCAGCGACCCAACTGTGGCCGGCCAGACCACGACGCCCTTGGGAATATTCTCCGTGCCAAACAACATCGCGCACAACAACCACACCTACGTGCCCTTGATGAGCGGAGGGACGCCTGCCGTGGTCAGTTTGGCCGGCACCAACACCGTGCGACTCACCATGCTGGGCACCGCCGGGCAGGACAACCGCAAACTCAACATCAACTACCTGTTGTTTGTTCCCGCACCGGCAGTGACGATGACGACCATCTTCGATAATTTCAATGACGGCAACGACACCACCCCGAAGTGGAACCGGTATGATCCGATTGGCGGCGTCACCGCTGCCCCCGCCACGTTCTCCTTCCCCAACGGTGGCTATCGCATTCAAGCGCCTGCACCACAGGTGCCGGATGCCGGTCAGGCGCGGGCGGGCAGTTTCTTGGACGGCCTTGAACTGGGTGATTTCTACATCTCCGCCGACCTCATTGACTTTGACGACACGGTGCGGCAGGCCTTTGGCCTCGCGGCACGAATCAACACTCCCGGGTTGGGCACAACGGGTGGATATCTCTTTAGCTGGGAACCCGGTGGCGGCACGCTGCCCGGCACTGAAAACGGAGATTTGGATATCAGCCGCCTCGAGAATGAGTTGCCGACCGGCCAAATTGAAACCGAGCCTAGTGGTCTGCATCTGGAGCGCGGCAAGAGCTACCGGTTTGTCTTCACGGGCAAGGGCTTTGAGCTTGAAGGGCTGGTCTATGAACTGCCGGATACCAGCAATCCCATCAAACGTCTGCCGGCGGTTGATCCGCTGGAACTGTATCCCACCGGCCAGGTCGGCCTGATTGTCTCCAGCCAGGGCAGCACCACGATTGCAGGTGATGCCACGTACGACAACTTCCTCGCCACCACGGCGGAACCGCGTCTGTCGGTGGCTTTGTCGGGCGGCAACGTGAATCTCGCCTGGCCGCTGATTCCCTTCCGTCTCCAAAACGCCACGCTACTTGGTGGCCCCTGGAGTGCAGTGACGAGCGGTATCAGCCAGGTTGGCGATGAGAATGTTTACTCCGCGCCCGCCACGGGTGGTTCGCAGTATTTCCGGCTGGTCTATCCCTAAGCCAACCGCAAATCGAACATAGAACTGCGCCGCCTGACCTGCCAAGGTCAGGCGGCGTGCTTTTGGGGACGCGGCTTGGGAAGAGTGCTCACGCGTCTCGTCGTGAAAGTTTCGACGATCTGAAACCGCACATTGTGACCATGAACCGCCGAGGCAGCGGAGCGCCGGTCTCCGACGCGGCGCGAATCTGCGGTTGCCAACCTACACGCCGGGTCTGGAGACCGGCGCTCCAGGGAGTGAAACCACCGGGAGGGATCAGAAAAGAGGATTGAAAATCCCTTGCTCTCACTGGTGAGTTGCCGTTAACTGCAATCGGGTCTGCAACTTATATATCACCATGAAAAGAATCCTCCTTGCTACTGTGTTACTGGTGTCCCCGTGGTGCCAGTCGGAACCGGTTCCCCCACAGGAACTCAACTTAAGAACCACGATTCAACTTCACGCTGACCTCGGCATTGGGCCAAGCAGTCTGTTCAATCCCCGCTTTTTTGACGGGGATATTTACGCCAACCAGATCAACACCGCTGCGTTTGGACGTTATCCGCAAGGCTCTAGCACGCCCAACATGGTCGTGGATAATTCCCTCAATCCGGCCCTGGAACATCGGATGGTGGCGCCGTTCCGCGGCGTTCACCGCTCGTCTTATCTGCTCGCCTCCAGCAGCGCGGCCACTTCCAGCACGACTTTTACGCGCTATGATTTCGATGGAAATAATCCTTCAACAGTTGACGCACCGGATGCTCTGACGGTGGCGGGGTTCGACTGGGTGGATGACAACACGATTATCTACACCATCTACACCTCTGGCCATCGCAACAAACTGTACCTGGCCGATGTCTCCGCCGATCCCTTTGCCGTGACCAAGAACACGGCTTGGAATCCGGAGGGTTTCATCACCACCAGCGCCAGCACGCGGATTCGGAATGTTCGGGTCGGGGATATCCACAGCGGCTACGCCTACTACGGAGATGCGGGCCAGAACACGAACCCCAACTTTTACGCGATCAACCTGGTGACGGGCGCGGAGACTTTGCTGGGCAACGCCGGAACACTGACCGGCGGGGGCAGCTTCGGTGTGTGGACGGTGGTGGAGCGTGGCGGTTACTTATACGTCCAGACCACCGATAATGGCATTCAGGTTTACACCATGACCAGCGCCACGAGCCTGGGATCTTTGCACACGACGTACACGAAGGAACTGCTGACGGATCTCACCGGCTACACTGGCCAGTTCTGGGGCTTTGATGTGACGGTGGAAGGCGAGATTCTACTTGGTGGAACCGGCGTGCTGTTTGAACTGGGTGGTCCGCTGCGCCCCAAATCCTATGTCTTGGAACCCGCGTGGAACATTCCGCCACTGGAACCCTACGCGTGGATGTCCACCAATCACCTGCAACGCGGACTGGCCTACAATCCGGTCTCAGGCAACGTGCTGACAGTCAGCCGCCATCCCACCAACGGCAGCGGGGAGGTTTACGTCATCAATTCGACCAACGGGACGCTCATCAAGAATCTGAGCACCACCGGCATCAAGTATGACAAGAATTTTCCCATCAATTTGATCGGCGTGGCCGACGATGGGGCGGTTTACGCTTGCAGTCTGGCGGTCAACAGCATCACGGAACCCACGGATCCCATTGGTAACAACGGACCCTTTCGCATCTACCGCTGGGCGGACGAAAATGCCGATCCAGTGCTGGCTTATGAGGGCGATCCCAGCGACAACGACGCCATTGCCGTCAATCGCCGCTTTGGCGATACCCTTGACATCCGCGCCGCGGGGGTGAACACCGAAATCCTGTGCGGCACCCGGCAAGGAAATGTGGTTGCGGTCTTCAGAACTTTGGACGGCGTCAACTTCACCCATACCAAGATTCTGGTTTCCGAGATCACCAGCAGCACCGGCACGTTCATGAACAGCATCGCGTGGGGACCGGGCAACACGTTTTACACCAAGAACGATCATTCGACCGTCGCCCAGCAATTCGCCCTGCAGCAATTTGAACTGACAGTTGAGTGGGGGGTGGCAACCCTGTTGCAAACGAATGCCAACCTCACCGCGCTGGGCGGACTCATCGGTTACGATCCGGAAAGGGAACTGCTGGCAATTGTGAAGACGGTGACGGCCAGTGCGGCCACCAGCGGCATTCATGAACTAAGATTGTTCAAGCTGACGGCCGCCGGCATGGTGCAGCAGGATCATCCCCAAACCTCCCGGCTGTTTCCCGGCAATTACAACAACGGCAATGGCGTGGGCGCCGTCGCGTTCGGCGGCGGGAAATTGTTCGCCCTGGCCGCCAACAACGGCATCGTCGCGTTCAATCTCAAGGAAGTGGTGGTCGAGCCGCAGATATTCTGGACCGAAACCGGCGGCTTCAATGTGGATGCCGGATCCGTTTGGAGCGCCGCTTTTGACGGCAGCGGCAGGACGCCCATCGCCGTCGGCCTTAACCGGCCCATCGGGATCGCGGTGGACGACGTCAACGGCCAGCTCTACTGGGCGGAGGACGGGGTTGGCCTGGAGCGGCCCAGCCGCATCGTCCGCGCCCGGTTGGACGGCACGGGGCAGGAAATCCTGTTCGACGAGTTGACGGACGGCTTCACCAACGCCCAGATGCTCGCGCTCGATCTGGCCAATGGCCATGTTTATTGGACTGACTTCATGCTCGGAGTACTGCGGGGCAACCTGGATGGCACCGGTCTCACCGTCCTCAGCGGGATGGGCAGCCGATATACCGCGCTCGCCTTGGATCTGGTGAATCAGCAGATTTACTACGCCGATCCAATGCAGAATGGAGTACTTTTCCGCTGCGACCTGAGCGGCGCAAACCAGTTGGAACTGGCGCGTGACATTGCCCAGGCTGACTTCCGCTTCAACTCCATCGCCGTGGATGCCGCCAACGGTTTCATCTACTACACCGACACCGGCACCCACGAGATCAAACGGATGGACCTGAGTGGCGCGAATCAAACGCCGCTGCTTCAAGATTCTGGACTCGCGCCGCTTGGCATCACGCTCCGTCCCGACGGAACGCTGTTCTGGGTGGGAGCGGGGCAGCGACTGGGCACGGCCAGGGTGGACGGATCGTCCGGAGTGGATCTCTCCGTTGTTGGCATTGGCAGCACGCCCTTCGGCATCGCCGTGCTGTCTCAAGCGCCGGTGGGTGACATCCAAATCACCGATATCGACATTGCCGGCTCGACAGTAACCATCACGTGGGAAGGCGGCGCGGGACTGTTCCAATTGCAGCGCCGCTCCAACGTGGCGCAAGGCACGTGGGAAGACGTAGGCGTCCCCACAGAATCCAATCAGGCCACGGACAGCCTGAGTGCGCAGCAGATGTTCTATCGCGTCAAAGGTAACTGATGTGAAGATGAACGGCAGCATTGCAGCGATGCTGCGGTGACAATAGCAATAGCTGCATTTGATTGGGAAACGGCTGTGTCGCGCGAGCGGGCAGCCGTTTTCTGCTTTTCCAAGCTACCTGAATCGGCGGTGTCGGGTACTGATTCGCCCTCTCCCCCCACACCCCTCCGCTCCCGCAGGGAACACAACGAGAGGGGGGAGGACGGTGGGGGAGAAGGCCACTGAGGAGCGGAGTCGTGGCGGTTTTGCCGATTCAGTTCGTCGTGAAATAGATCGCCTCAACCGCAGGAGGGACAACCTTGCCCACATCGCTAATTTCGCCGGCTCTTCTTCAGCATCTCGTAGGCCCGCTTGGCGTTGGGATCGCCGGCTTCCATGGCGGCAATCAATCTGGCTTCCAGCGAACGCTCGGAATTATACACAGCCATCCCCTGCTCTATCGTCAGATTCTGACGTGCTTTGATAACCTGTAGCGACTGGATGGCTTGCTCGTAGTTCGCAGCCTCCAAGGCTGCAGACGCCTTATCGGCCGTCTGCTTAACCTCGGGATTGGCGCTGACAAAGGCTTTTTCCAGTTGGGATGCCGCTTCGGCGGGCTGAGGCGGCGTGGCGGTCAGGTTAACGCCATCGTCCGGCTTGCTGCAGCCTGAGAGTATCAGCAGAAGCAGGAGCAATCCGCCGGCATGGCTGGTGGCTGGGTAAATGATTCGTTGCATGGCGTGATCCATTCGAGTTTGGCCCTCTTCCCACTGCACCCCCTCTCCCAAAGGGCTAAAACCGGGAGAGGAGGGGGAGAGGGCGGCATTGGTTTATCGCGAGGCTGGGTGTTTATTCACCGGTGCGGCTGTTTGGATTGCACCACATCCGGCCCGGGCGGTTACCCCGGAACCCACCCAGGCCAGCTTCCATCGCATAGGCCCGGAACTTGATGAATTCCGTCTGGCCGCCAAACATGCCCATCACAATGCCCTGGCTGTGACGCACGCTGCCACCCTCATCCGGCCGGCTCGTGGCATTGTCATAGTAGGAAGGTTGGTTTTCATCCGACTCCCAATAGATCATGTAATGCGGGCGAAATTGCGCCAGCTTGTGGCTGACGAACGGCACCGCGCCGGGAGTAGTGCCAAAGCTGGAAACCGAGCCATTCATCGTATAACTGGTAACCTGCATCTCCCGGAGCCGGAAGGAAGGGGTGTTCGTCTTCTCAATGGGGCACCAGTAAAGCTCCCGCTGCTTGTGATAAGGCCAGAGTTGCCCGAGGGCAACGTCGTCCTTGTTGGTCCGGTTGAGCGTGCGGGTGTAGCACCAGTTGGCCTTGTCATAAGTGCCGGAACTCCAGCCGGTGTAGGGAAGGTAGTCGTTGAAATCCACCGTGTACAGGTGCGTGCTCAGGAGGATTTGTTTGACGTTGTTGATGCACTTGGCGCGGTTGGCCTTTTCCTTCGCCTTGCTCAATGCCGGCAGCAACATGCCGGCTAGAATGGCAATGATGGCAATCACCACCAGCAATTCAATCAAGGTGAAACCGACATGGGGCAAGGAGCGCGTGGGATGACGGTTGGGCAGGTTCATGGTTATTCTCCCTTCGGTTGCAACCAACTTTGCCGTCGCCGGTCAGCCACGCCTGCGCCCGCAGGCCGGCGGGTACCCGGAACGGAAACTTGGCAAGCAAGCATTTGGTGGGGCACACATGAAAACTACACAAGCCTGACCTGGCCTTCAAGCGCAAAGAGGACCAAAATCAAGCCGGGCAACTCAGTTCCTGGCCATTGAAGTCGGTGAGTGGAATGGTAAGCGTCAGCGGTTGTTCTCATGCCCAAAGCTTACAAGTTCCGGCAAGAAACTGAGATGCGCGGTGGTAATGTATTACCCTGACCACCCCTACCGATGACTTCTTGATGCCTCAAACTGGCTAGCCATTCTCCCCCAGCGGATCGAGCGGTTGGCGTTTGAGTTGCCGCAAATGCTGCTGCTGATGCAACAATTCAAGCCGCTCTGCGTCGCCGGTTTCTGGCAGGCCGCTGCGATGGGTCAACGCAGCGAGTTGACGGTCAATGAATTGATTCCGCAGCCGCGTGACAAGATCGTTGAGTTGCCGCGCTGGTTCCGGGATTTCGCGTTCCTCGCTGGAGGCTTCGGTGATCAGACTCTGGGCCTCCGCAGACTCAAACTCGTCGAGAAACGCAGCCAGCCCGCGCCAGGTCTGGTTCGCGTACGCGGCGAGTCGTTGTTTGAGGATGCTTTGAACCAGCGCATGCTGGACCCACGCCGGGTCCAAGTGAGCGGCGACCCATTCCACACCGACCTCATGCAACAGAACCAATTTGAGCAGCCAGAATTCCTGAGCCGAGGGGCGGGTTGGTTCAGAGGGCGTTTCCTCCTCTGATTCGTCAGTGTCGGTGGGCGGGGCCTTGGCCGGCGGCATTTTGTTGAACTCCGCGCGCACCGCTTCCGGCGAGACCCCCAAGCGAAGCGCCGTTTTCTGCGCGTGTTTGTCCAGTAACACCACGTTGCCGGTTTTCCGCACCGCCTCCGCCATGCCGCGCAACACGGCGAGGCGTCCCTTGTCGCTCGCAAGGTCGTGCGTCGCGCACAAGCGGTTCAAGTAATGATCAAAGAATCCTTCAGCCTGCACGATGAGTTGCCGAAAGGCATCCGCTCCGTTTTCCTTGATGAAACTGTCCGGGTCATGCGGTGACGGCACGACGGCCACGCGCACCGCCAAGCCGGACGCCAGCAAGTTGTCCAGTGAGCGGATGGCGGCGTTTTGCCCGGCATCGTCGGAATCGAAACACAACACCACTTCGTCCACGTACCGCTTGAGGATGCGCGCGTGATCGGAGGTGAAGGCCGTGCCCTGCGGCGCAACGACGTTCTGCACACCGGCCAGATAACACGCGATCAAATCCAACTGGCCCTCGCACACCAGCGCGAAGCCCGTGTCCAGCAGCGCACGTTTCGATTTGTCCAGGCCAAAGAAGACCTTGCTCTTCGTGAAAATGGGCGTTTCGGGTGAGTTGACGTATTTGGCGGTTTTCTCGTCGCCGGAGAGGATGCGGCCACTGAAGGCGATCACGCGGCCCTGCTCGTCGCAGATCGGAAACATAAGCCGTCCGCGAAACCGGTCGTAGTAATGATCCCCACCCTCCTTGCGCACAATCAATCCGGCTTTCTCCACCAGCACCGTTTCATGGCCCTTGCTCTTTGACCAGTTGACGGTGTCGTCCCACACATCCGGCGCGTAACCCAGGCGAAACAACTTCACCGCTTCTTCGGACACCCCGCGCTTGGCGAGATAATCGCGCGCGATCTGTCCGGCGGCCTCGTTGGCCAGCGCAGTCTGCCAGCGCTGGGCAATTTGGTCGTGGATTTGCAGCAGTTGATCTTTGAGATGCCGGGTCGGTTGATCCGGTTCACCGCGGCCGAACTCGACCGGAATCTTCGCGCGTTCGGCCAATCGCCGCACGGCGTCCATGAAGCCGATGTTCTCGTATTCCTTGACGAACGTGAACACGTCGCCGCCCTTGTGGCAGCCGAAACAGTGGAAAATCTGGCGCTGCGGATTGACGTTGAAGCTCGGGGACTTTTCCTTGTGAAACGGACACAGCGCGACGAAGTTCGCGCCCGCGCGCTTCAGCGGGAGATACGACCCAATGACATCCACGATGTCACTGGCGGCGCGAATCTGTTCGAGGTTGTTCTGGGGGAATTGCCCGGCCATCCCGACCATCAACGCCGAAATTGCGCCGCGCGTCTAGGGCAATTTCGTTTCCTGCGCCCGTTTGATGGGCCGGCTTTCCGGCAACGTAGGTTTGATCAGTAGAAAGCTGAGATGCTTCTTGATAGGCGGCCCGGTGAAGGAGTGCTCGAACACTTCGGCCTGCAAGGTGTGCAGCCCGGGAAAGAACTGACTGCCGTAGTTGTCGTTCTGAAACTTGGCCATGGCCTTGACTTCCTCGGAGCGATATTGCCGGGCGTTCAACAGCGCCAGTCCGGCGAGGAGGATGCAGGCAAAGCGCACCATGCCCGCGGGCATTCCCAGATAATACTCCGCACTGCCAAACGTATCGCTGCCGATCAGCTTGCCGCCAAGCGTTCGCTTGAGAAACATGAACATTCCAGACACGACCAAGGCCACCGCGAGGTAACAAATGATGAAAGAAAACAGCCGGCTGAACGGGGACATGCCGGTCAATATCTGCCCCAGCGGTTCGTAAGCCAGCGCACACGTCACCACGATGGTCAGCCACATCAGCGACGTTAGAAACTCCTCGGACATGCCGCGCTTGCGCCCGCGCTGCAAACCGATTGCGAGCAGCACGACGACCGCCGCGTCGAACCAGTTGAAGGGCAAATTGTTCATTTTATGGCTTTGTTCAAACCGTTGCCGGCACGGCTTGCACCATCACCGGATGCCCAAAACTTAGCCAGTTCCATGCCACCAAGCCTATGGCGGGTGAGCCACCAGCCAATAACGTATGGCCGTGGCCTGTGCGTTCCGCGGGTCAACCTCCAGGACCTTCAAGTAATGTGTCCGGGCACGGGACGGATTGCCCAATTGTTCGGCATACAAGTTGCCCAATACCAAATGGGCGCGGGCGTCGCGGGGATTGCCGGCCACGATCTTTTCCAACTCCTGCGCGGCATCAACGGGATAATTGCCCGCCTTCAGGGCCAAGGCGAAATTGTAGCGCGCGTTGGTTGAATCCGGCTGAAGCGCCAGCGCCATCTCCCACGCCCCCAAGGCCGCCCGATAACTCCGCGCTTCATACGCCGTCAAACCCAGGTTGTAATACGCTTCAAAATAGGCGGGGTCCACCACCGTCGCCTGCCGATACGCTTGCACCGCTTCGGACAAACGATTCGCCCGCTTCGCCTGTTCACCTTGCGCGAACGCCCGCTCAGCTTCACGGCGATTTCCCGGCGACGGAACGGTCGGTAAAAGATAGGTGTAGCGCGGAAGTGAAGTCGCTTCCGGCGGCTTGGGTGAATCCGGCTTCGACGGCACAGAGGTCGTGGTAATGCTCGGGGGAACGCCCGCCTGAGCGCGCTCGGTCACTGACGAAGTTGCATCCGCAGAAGGGATAGTTTCGGACGGCGGTAATACTTTTATTTCCGGCGGGGCTTTACTCTCACGCCGAAAAAGGTTGAGCGGATTAACGCGTGAAAAAAATCCCGGCTTTTCAGACTCCGCCGGTTGCGGAGACTCCGCAGGAATCAGCGGAGGCTTGACCGGCGGCGCGACATCCACCGGTTGCGTTTCCGAGGGAGTGACCACAGCCACTTTTGTCGCCGGCGTCGGAGTGATCTTGATAACCGGCTCAGGTGGCAAGGTGACAATTTCCACCGGCGCAGGCGATGGGGTTGGCTTGTCTGGAGCGGGCTTGGTGACCGGCGGTGAGGGTTCGACTTTTGCGGGCGGCTTCACGCGCTCGACGACCGTTGGGGCCGGTTGGGTAACATTGGTTGGCGTGAGCGGCGGCGTGACCGGAGCCACGGCGACCTTCACCGGCGGTTGGGCAACCGCGTTGGTGGGCGGCGGGGGCCGTTGCGCCGCAGCCAACTGCTGTTCGAGTGATTGCGCAAGGGCACTGACCGTGGTGTAACCGGCAGGAGGCGGCTTGAGCGCAAGATACTCGCGATAGACTTGAAGCGCACCTGAAACGTCGTTGAGATGTTGATGCAAAACGGTGGCAAGGTTCAGCCGCGCCGGGCCGTAATCTGGCCGTTGCTTGAGCGCCGCGGAAAAGAACTGCACCGCTTCGCGCGGGCGATTGCGTTGCGCCTGCACCAGCCCGAGTCCATTGAACGCTTCTGGATGCTGCGCGTTAATCCGCAACGCTTCCCGGAAACTCCGCTCCGCCGCGGCCAGTTCGCGCAAGCGAAGCTGCACCGTGCCCAGCTTGAGCCAGCCTTCGACATTGTTTCCGCGCCGCAAAGTGTAGGCGGTAAGTTCATTCTTCGCGGCGTCGAGGCGGTTTTGTTCCAGCCACAGCGAGCCTAGATTGTAACGCGCCTCCAGCAGATCGCGATCGAGCGCCACCGCCTGCTGATACGCCACCGCGGCATTGGAGAATTGGCCGGTGCGGTGATACGCCAGACCCAGATGATTCCAAGCCGGCCCATTGCTGGTAAGCAACGAGGTCGCGACCAACAGTTTGTCCACGGCCTGCTGGTACTTCCCCGCTTCCAACAAGCGTCGGCCCTCCAGCAGGGCGCGCGGGCCAGGCGGGGTGCAGCCCGCAAGAAGCCCCGCGAGCAGCAGCAGCATTACCGGACTAACGCCCGTCTGGATTTTGGTGGCGACCATCGGGTGTGGTGGTAACATTCACCTCCTGAAGTGTCAAGAAACGCACTGCTCACTAAACTGAATTTGCCACCCTGCCTGGCTGCATTGGTGCTGTGCCTCGGCTGTGCTTGTTTGTCGCCGTCGATCGCGCTGGCCACCGCATTCAGCACGTTACGGAGCGATACGCCGGCCCGCGTCGTCATCGTCGAGGATGCCGCGGCTACGGAAGCGTTCCGGCCCCGGCCTGGACGCATCGCCCCGATGCTGGAACGTGGCCTCACGAATCTCACCGGCAGGGCCAGCTTGCGCGAGGCGTGGTTGAGCCTGGTTTCAACCCAGGATGTGGTCGGCATCAAGGTCTATTCCAAGCCCGGTCCAAACAGCGGCACCCGGCCCGCCGTGGCGGCGGCGGTCGCGGCCAGCCTCATCGCGGCGGGAATTCCCGCTCCTAACATCATCGTGTGGGACAAGTCTGAGAGCGATTTGCGCCAGGCCGGCTTTTTTGAACTCGCCAGGGAACTTGGCATCCGCGTGGCCGCAAGCGCCTCGGCAAGTTACGACGCGACGAATTACTATGACACCCCGCTGCTGGGGAATCTGGTCTTCGGCGATTTTGAGTTTGAGCAGAAAGCCGAAGGTTTGGGCCGAAAATCTTTTGTCTCACGCCTTGTGACCCAGGAGATGACAAAGATCATCAACTTGAACCCCCTGCTGAATCACAACGAAGCCGCGGTGTGCGGCAGCCTGGTCAGCCTGAGCCTCGGCAGCGTGGACAATACACTCCGGTTCGAAGGCGACCCCCGCCGGCTTGCTACGGCCGTGCCGGAAATCTATGCCCTCCCCGCACTCTATGACCGCGTGGTGCTGAACATTGTGGATGCACTGATCTGCCAGTACGAGGGCGGTCAGCGCGGGCTGCTGCATTATTCCATCGTGTTGAATCAATTGCGGTTCAGTTTCGACCCCGTCGCGCTGGACATGCTTTCGATCAAGGAATTGGACCGCCAGCGCCGTCTGGCCCGCGCCCCCAATGTCCGCCCCAACCTGGAGTTGTACCGCAATGCCGCCCTGCTGGAACTGGGCGTGAGCGAGTTGCCCCGGATGCAGATTGACACGCTTCGCTGACTGCCGGGCAGTTCATGCCCCCCAACCAGGCTCTCCCGCAAGCATGGCCTCTGAATCCGCCACAGAATCCGCTTGCTCCGCGCCGCGCCCGGTGATTTGTTACCGGTGTCCGAATCAAATCCATTAAATTATGAAGACTAAGTTACTGGTTGCCCTGTCCGTGATTTCCCTGCTGATATCCGGCCAGTGGACCTTCGCTGCCGAGCAAAGCGCCCCCGCCTCTGAACTCAAGGCGCTAATCACCAAGGTTCAGGCCAAGATGAAGGAACTCATGCCGCCGACTCCTCCGGGAACGCCGCGAAAACCCGTCACGATTACTGAGGCCGACATCGCAACCGAACTCAAGGAGTTCGATACCTTGCTGGCCAAGTACCAAGGCGAGAAGTCTGACGACGTGGCGCAAATCCTTTACATGAAAGCCTCGCTCTACGCGCAGGTTCTGCGCAACGAGACCAAGGCCGATGAGTTGATGGCGCAATTGAAATCAGATTTCCCCGACAGCCGGCAGGTCGCCAACCTCAAGAAGCAGGAGGAAGCGAAGAAAATTCAGGACTCGCTGGCGGTCGGCTCGAAGTTTCCTGACTTCAACGAGAAGGACCTTGATGGCAAACCGCTTTCCCTGGCCAACTACAAAGGCAAGGTGGTCTTGATAGATTTCTGGGCCGTCTGGTGCGGTCCTTGCGTGAAGGAGTTGCCCCATGTGCTGAAAGCTTACGAGAAGCACCACGACAACGGATTTGAAATCATCGGCATCAGTCTCGATCAGGACAAGGCCAAGCTGGATGCCTTCATTAAGGAAAACAAAATGCCGTGGCAGCAATTCTTCGACGGCCAAGGCTGGAAGAACAAGCTCTCCACCCATTACGGCGTGAACAGCATCCCGGCCACCTATCTCATTGACGGCGAAGGCACCATCATCGGCAAGAACCTGCGGGGCGACGCGCTGGAAACCGCCGTGGCCAAGGCCCTTGGCAAGAGTTGACGACCGCCCGCGACTTCATCAGCCAGTTCCACTTCATTCAGCCCGGCTTCGCACGAGGCCGGGCTTTTTCTTTCCGGCAGAAGTTCTCCCCGTAAACCCTGTCTCCTAACCCGACTTCCGCTATTCGACTGGGGAAACAGCGATTTTTCGGGGTCTTTGTTTCGTAAGTTGTTGCCCATGTGGCTGCGGATTTCTCAAATGTGCTGTAGTGCAGACCAACCCTCTTTTTCTTTGCGTGGGCCTGT